>NZ_JBIBCI010000012.1:0-97679 GCF_042901085.1 Streptomyces sp. NPDC012794 | reverse complement strand
GCGTGGGCCCTGCCCCCCCGGGGGGCCGGCGCGGGGGGGGGCCGCCCCCCCCGGGCCCGGGGGCCCCCCCCCCCGGGGGGCCGGGGGGGGGGGCCCCCCCCCGGGGGGGGGGCCCGGCCCCCGACTCGTGCCCTCTGCGCGTCAGTGCTTGAAGGCGTCCTTGGCCTTCTCCTTGGCCTCGCGGGCATCGCCCTTGGCCTGTTCCGCGCGGCCTTCGGCGGTCATCCGCTCATTGCCCGTCAAACGGCCGGCGGTCTCCTTGAGCTTGCCCTTGGCCTGCTCGGCCTTGGCTTCGCTCTTCTGCTCACCCGACACAGCTGATCACTCCCTGTGTGCTAGTCGAAAGCCTTACCCAGCCGCTTATGGACGCTCCGGCGGATTTCAAACAGGCGCCCCACACTTCAGGTCCGCTGATCTGCGAAGTCGCACGACGGGTGTGTGAGTTCGACAATGCCGGGCATGCGGTGCTGCGGAGGTTGATAACAATGGTTCCCCTGCTTCTCGTCCTTCTTCTGGCTCTCATCCTTTTCGGCGCGGGTTTCGCCCTGAAGGCACTGTGGTGGATCGCCGTCATCGTATTGGTGATATGGCTGATCGGATTCGTCGCCCGTCCGAAGGGCAGCAGTGGCCGCTGGTACCGCTGGTAGCGATACCGAAAAGAGCCTTGCGGGCGAATGCTCGTACGGCGCACGAAAGAGTCGCGGCTGAGGCCGCTTCGTCTCTGAGATATGAGGAGTTGTTTTCGCGTGACTGAGCATGTGTGGGCTTACCAGTCGACCGCAGGACACCTGGCGGGTACCGATCTGACCGGATACAAGGTCGAGGCGACGGACGGTGCCATCGGCAAGGTCGACAAGCACTCCGACGAGGTCGGTGACGCCTACCTGGTCGTGGACACGGGCGTGTGGATCTTCGGCAAGGAAGTTCTGCTGCCGGCGGGCACCGTGACCCGGATCGACCCGGACGAGCGGAAGATCTTCGTCGAACGGACCAAGGAACAGATCAAGAACGCGCCGGAGTTCCACCGCGACAAGCACCTCGGTGACGCGGGCTACCGCGAGGAACTGGGAACGTACTACGGCACCGGCGCTCCCTTCGGCGGCCGCCCCGCCTGACGCCCCCGTGGCGGAAGGGGCGAAAACGGAGTGCCAAGGCCGGCCGGGCAGCAGCCCGGCCGGCCTTGCCGTGCGCGCCCCGCCTGCCGCTGGCCCTGCGCTGGACGCGCCCGCACGCACCCCGCGTCAGATCTCCTCCGGCGCCGCGTCCTCCCGGGCACTGCGCAGAACCACGGTGCTGTACGACTCCAGCCGCAGAACGCTGCCCGCCTTCAGCTCCCGCTCGTCCGGGGCGTCCGTGCTCGCGGTGTCCACCAGCAGCGCCCAGCGGACCGCGAACCGGTCGCCGGGAAGGCGGAAGTCGACGGCCCTGTCCGAGCTGTTGAACATCAGCAGGAAGGAGTCGTCGGTGACCCGGTTCCCGTAGGGGTCCGGTTCGGTGATCGCCTCACCGTTCAGGAACACGGTCAGCGCGCGGGCCCGCGGCGCCGTCCAGTCCTCGTCCTGCATCGGCGTGGCATCGGGACGCAGCCACTCGACGTCCGCGGGCGGGCGGCCCGTGTGTCCGACCGCCCGCCCCGAGAAGAAGCGCCTGCGCCGCAGCACGGGGTGCCGGCGGCGGAGCCGGATGAGACCAGAGGTGAAGTCGAGGAGCCGACGCCCGCGTTCGTCGAGGTCCCAGTCGATCCAGGTGGTCGGATTGTCCTGGCAGTACGCGTTGTTGTTGCCGCCCTGGGTACGGCCCAGCTCGTCCCCGTGGCTGATCATCGGAATGCCCTGGGAGAGGATCAGCGTGGTCATCAGGTTGCGCTGCTGCCTCTCCCGCAGCGCCAGCACCCCGGGGTCGTCGGTCTCTCCCTCCACCCCGCAGTTCCAGGACCGGTTGTGGTCCTCGCCGTCCCGGCCGTCCTCGCCGTTCTCCTCGTTGTGCTTGTGGTCGTACGACACCAGGTCGCGCAGGGTGAACCCGTCGTGGGCCGTGACGAAGTTGACGCTGGCGAGGGGACGGCGCCGGTCGTGTTCGTACAGGTCGGCGGAGCCGGTGATGCGCGAGGCGAACTCGCCGAGGGTGCCGTCGGCGCCGCGCCAGTAGTCCCGGACGGTGTCCCGGTAGCGTCCGTTCCACTCCGACCACAGGGGTGGGAAGTTGCCGACCTGGTAGCCGCCTTCGCCCAGGTCCCAGGGCTCGGCGATGAGCTTCACGCGACGGCTGATCACCGGGTCCTGCTGGATGACGTCGAAGAAGGCGGAGAGCCGGTCGACCTCGTGGAACTGGCGGGCGAGGGTGGCGGCCAGGTCGAAACGGAAGCCGTCGACGTGCATCTCCTGGACCCAGTAGCGCAGGGAGTCCATGATCAGCTGCAGTACGTTGGGGTGGCGCATCAGCAGGCTGTTGCCGGTGCCCGTGGTGTCGTAGTACCGGGAGCGGTCCTCCTCGGCCAGGCGGTAGTAGGCGGCGTTGTCGATCCCCTTGAACGCCAGCACGGGCCCGTTGTGGTTTCCCTCGGCGGTGTGGTTGTAGACGACGTCGAGGATCACCTCGATGCCCGCCGCGTGCAGCGCCTTCACCATCCGCTTGAATTCGGTGACCTGCGCGCCGCGGCCCCCGGTGGCCGCGTAGGCGTTGTGCGGGGCGAAGAAGCCGATGGTGTTGTAACCCCAGTAGTTCGACAATCCCTTTTCCGCCAGGTGGCCGTCCTGGACGAACTGGTGCACCGGCATCAGTTCCAGCGCGGTCACCCCGAGGCCGGTGAGGTGCTCGAGGAAGGCGGGGTGGGCGATGCCCGCGTAGGTGCCACGCAGCTCCTCGGGCAGGGCGGGATGGGTGCGCGTGAGACCGCGCACGTGGCCCTCGTAGATGACGCTGTCCGCGTACGTGTGACCGGGCGGCTTGTCGTCGCCCCAGTCGAAGCCGGGGTCGGTGACCACCGACAGCATGGTGTGGCCCGCGCTGTCCAGCTCGTTGGGCTCGGCGCCGTCCGCGAAGCGGTGGCCGTAGAGCGACTCGTGGTGGTCGAGCCGGCCGTCGATCGCGGTCGCGTACGGGTCCAGCAGCAGCTTGGCCGGGTTGCAGCGGTGCCCGCCGGCCGGGTCGAAGGGGCCGCTGACGCGGTAGCCGTACCGCTGGCCGGGACCCACGTCGGGGAGGTAGATGTGCCAGGCGGACCGGTCGATCTCGGTCATCGGTACGCGGGTCTCGCGCCCGGCGTCGTCGAGCAGGACCAGCTCCACGCCTGTGGCGACCTCGGAGAACAGTGCGAAGTTGGTTCCGGAGCCGTCGTACGTCGCTCCCAGGGGGTACGGTTTGCCCGTCCATGTACGCATGCGGTCACGCTACTGTCGGCGCGGCCCGGGCGCCCGCCGGTGCCTGGCCCGGGGGGCCGGTACGGCGCCGGGCCGCCGGACGGTCCGCCCCCAGCGCGGTCGGCGCGGTACCGGCCCCCGGGCCGTCGCGAGGGGGACACGACCGCCCGGGCCCGGCCGAGGGCGGCGGGTCAGCGGCCGCCCCGAAGGCGCCTGAACATCCCGCGGGCCTGCTCCCGCTTGCGCGGGTCGGAAGCAGCGCGCCGCACCGAGGCGATCGTCCGCTGCCCCTGCGGGCTGCGGCTGAACCGCTTGATCTTCGCGAACAGTCCGGACATGAACCCTCCCGATGTAGCCTCCTGATGCCACGTCGTGTGCCCCGCACCCCGCCCCCGAAACGGCGGGCCGCACCCAGCGCACCCACCCGGCAGCATCCGCTGATGTGCGGGAGAGCCCGCCGCCCCGTCACAGCCACCGGTAGCTGGAGTCGTCCAGGGCGGGAAGCATGGCCGATCCGGCGTCGACGCACGCGTCGGACGACGCGAGACCAGCGATGGGCACGGGCGGGAAGAGGGCGAGGTCACCCGTCTGGTCGAACGGTACCCAGACGACCTCCCCTCGGCCGACCGAGTCATCGTCCTCGAACGCCTTCAGCCTCGGACGGACTCCCGGCCGGAGACGGACCCGGTAGACGATGTGGAGCTTGCGAGGCGGTGTGGAGCCGGGCCGGCTCACCATGGCATCCAGGAGCCACATGAAGCGCGGTGGTTCCGCGAGGTCCTCCGCAACCACACCGAGCTCCTCCTGAAGCTCACGCCGCAAAGCGCCGGGCAGCGGCTCGGCGGGTTCCACGTTGCCGCCCGGCAGGGCGTGGTGGACCACCCCTTGGCCGTTCGTCCGCTGGATCAGCGCCACATCCCGACCGTCCAGGACCAGGCCCGCGACACGGATCTTGATCTGGTGAAACGCGGCAGCGTCATCGTTGGTCATCTGCCATCCCTTCCAAAGGCTGCGGCACGCTCCTTGGCAAGGAGCCCGACCACGCAGCGACCGGTGGATCTTCCACCCGCGTCAGCCTCCCCGTATGACGGAGGTGAAAGCGGCGTGAGTGCTCACCGGGACGTTTTCCGACTCTCAGCGGGGCTGGCGATCAGGGACGCAGGGCGTAGCAGCGCAGCACGTCTATGTCGGCGACCCGAACGGAGGACCATCCGGCGGTGAGCGCCTCCGCCTCGCCGGCGGTGATGGCGAGGTCCTTGAGAGGATCACCCTCTTCACGGCGGCCGGCGACCTCGGCGACCACCCAGAAGACACCGCCGGGCGCGAGGACGCGTCGTACGCGGTCGAGGAAGGCGGGCTTGTCCTCCACCCACCGGTAGACCAGCCGGCAGGTCACGGCCGAGTAGGCGGGCTCCGGCAGTTCACCGAGGTCGTCGGCGGTGAAGTCCATCAGCCGCCAGACCGGGCCCGGGCCCGATTCGGAGCGCCGGGCGGCGGCGAGGGCGCTGGGAGCGCAGTCGATGCCGGTGACGCGGTAGCCGAGCCGGTGGTGGAGGAAACGGGCGAGCCCACCGTCCCCGCACCCGATGTCGAGCGCGCCCCGCCCACGCCCGGAGCCGAGCGCATGCTGGAGCAAGTCGGCTTCGCGCCCCTCCAAGGGCCGGTAGCCGCGCCCATCGGCCCACAGGGGCTCCCAGTAGGCGGCGGATGCGGTACGGGTCACTGGTCTCCTAGGCAGAGGCGGCTCAGGCTGCGCGTGCAACCCGATCGTTCCGTTCCCCGCGGATCGCGCGCAAGTGCGCCGGGCACCCGGGCGGGACCGCAGCTCCGCTGCCACTGCGAACGCCGAGCCCATGGAGAACCCGCCGCCCACCGAGGCCGTCGACGGCACATCCCTCACCTCCGCGGTGCTCGGCTCCTGGAGGGGCTGGGGGAGGGGCCGCCTGGAAAGCCGACGCGGCTGACGATCGTCGCCTGGCGGGAGGTCTGATGAGACGGCGCCTGGCCGGGACAGGCGCCTCTTTGGTGATGGTTGCACGTCTTCGCCTGGAATGCCGGTATCCACAGAAGAACTTCAGAACGGCGTGCTGTCATCTAACGTTGCAGCTCACGAAGCCTGCTCCCCGCACCCGCGGGGATGTGAGGGTCCGGCTGTCGGCGAGGGCGTCCACCGCCCGCGCGGGCATTACGACGGCCTTGGGCACGTCCTGGGTGCCGCTGGTGTGATCGAACCAGGCGGCGGTCAGGAAGACGCCAGCAGGCAGGCCTGGTGGGCGTCGTCGTCCCAGCGGGCCTGCCCTGCGAAGGCGGCGAGGTTCGCGTGGGTCACGACCACGCGCTTGGGGTGCCCGGTGGATCCGGAGGTGTAGAAGACGCACATCGGGTGGCCCGCGGTGACGACGGCCGGTGCGGTACCGGCATCGGATCCGCGGGGACGGCCGACGCGGTCCACGCTGTCGGCCGGCTCGGCAGGGGCGGACACGTCGAGGACCGCCACGCCGTCACCGGCCAGGACCGTGGTCCCGGGCGTGACCAGAGTGAGCACGCAGCCGGCGTCGTCACGCGGGCCGGCCAGGCGCGGAGGCGGCAGGGACCGGCCGAGGACGACCTACGCACCGCCCGCCCGCAGTACGGCCAGCAGCGCGACGACCAGTTCCGCCGACCGCGGCACGCAGACACCGACCCTGGAGCCGGCGGCTACGCGGCGGCGCGCAGCCGCAAGGCCAAGAGGCGGGCCCTGTCGTCCAGTTCCGTAGGCCATGCGGAACCCGTCACCGAACCACGGGTACGGCCTCCGGCGTGGCGGCCGCGTGCGCGGCGACCCGCTCGTGCACGAACACCAGGGGACCGGGCACGTCCGGACTGGTCAGCGCGGAGTCCGGTTCTGACGACCCGGACGCACCCAAGATCTACCTGAGAGTATGGAGACCCTTGTGGATCACCCCGAGCACCGAATGCGCCGACGCAACAACGAGCGCCGCCCACGAGAATGAATCTGACGCCAAACAGATGCCGCCGGGGGCCGCCCCGCACCCGAGCAATGCCCGTTCTCTCCACCTACCGCCCGGGGACGCATCCGTACGGTGTCCACCAGCGGCTACCCGCTCGTCGATGCTCCACCGGCCCGGCCGCCGTCACGACGCAGGGAAGAGGAGCCGCGCGCGGATCGAGGCACCGCCACTCACTCCGATGGCCGGGGTGCTGTGGGTGGCTGGTTTGAGGCCTGGGGCGGTTGGCCGCCCCGGGCCTCGCCGGGTTCGCACGCTGGTGCCGCTAAGCGGGCTTGACCTCGAAGCGCACGGACCGGACCAGGAGGTCGTCGCGCGCCGGGCTGCCGTGCGCGCGCAGCTTCCACTCCGGGCCCTCGCAGTTGGCGCCGGCGTAGACGACCACCGCCGAGTCCGTGTCGTTGTGCGGGCCGTAGCCGGGCTGCTCGTCGTCGTCGCTGACGGCGTGGAGGTTGATGCACTTGCCGCTGTGCGGGTCGTGCAGGGTGACGTGCTGCTCCTGCCCGTATCCGTCGACGTACTTGTAGTGGAAGTAGCCTTCGGCCGCGAGGGCCGAACCGGGCAGCGACAGGACCAGGGCGAAGGCCGCCAGGGCAGCGGCGGCGGTGGTGCGGAGCTTCATGGGGGAGGGGGCCCCTTTCCGGGAAGGCGGGTCGGGCATTGCGGGCACGACCCTAGGGGGGCATCGACAGGTGAATCGATCCTCCTTGATCCCGCGGCGTGGCGGCTCCATGCCGCCGGACCCTTCCGGCCACGGCGTACAGCCGGACGGCCGGGCCCCACCCCGTCCACCGAGCCGCTCGACGGGACGCCCCGCGGCGCCGTCGGACGGCGGACGAGGACCTCGCCTTTGCCGGTCGCAACCCACGCGGGCCCCCGTGGCTCGCCGCCCTCACCCACACCGGACACGACGTCGTGACGTCCCTGCCCACCCCGCCGGTCACCTTCACCGGCCGTCCGCTGAACGACCGGGCCGACCCGACCGGCGACAACGAGCCCGCCCTCCACGGGCTGCGCCGTGCGTCGGCATCACCACCGAGACCGGCGTGGTCACCGACATCGGGTACGCCGACCCCGACCGCGGGCCGGGGACCGCGCTGCGCACGGCTCAGGACGCCGACACCATTCGCTGCCGTCCCGTCTGCCGGAACCCGGACGAAAGAGCCGCCTCGGCCCTCGCCCCTCGGTTCGGCACGTAGGTCGTCAGCCGCGTGACCGAGACCGACCCCCTCCCGGGCACCGTCCGCGAGACCCAGGCCTTCAGCTCGGACGGCGGCGAGCTGGTTTTCGCGGACAAGACCTGGCGCACGGACAAGACCCGGCGGACCACCTGGTAGTCGGTCGCGTTCGACCCCGTCCACGCCATGCGGTTCACGGCGCTGGACCGGACCGACGGTCTGTCCGCCACGCACACCACTACCTCGCCGAGACCGTCGAGGTCGAGGTCGCCTGCGCCACGACCCCGAGCGTGATGCACACCCTCGTCCGCGATCGCCCGCACGTGGCATTCCTGCACCGCCTCGTAACTACGGGAGAGTTGGGGAGCCTGGGGGCCGGTATCGAGGGCCGTCGTAGTCTTGGCCCAGCCGAATCGGATTCCGTTCATCCAGTCCCCACGGGCCTGTGGGGATCAGGTTCTACGGCCGTCAGGTCCAGGCGGAGTCCGAGGGCGGCCTATCGGGCGGGCTCCAAGGCGGCAGTCCAGGTGGCGATGTCCGCCTCGCGGGCCGGGCGCGGGTCGGCGTCGTAGAGCTGGGCCACCCCTTCGTCGGGACGGGTGGCGGGATTGGTGGCCCACATGTAGGTCTGGCCCACGACGTACTTGTGCTCGGTCTCGTCGCTCTGGCTGACCAGCATCTCCCCGGATGCGGTGCCCTTGAGGACACGCTCGACGCGGACGCGGTAGGCGTCGGAGGGCAGGCCCTCGACGGTCCGTCGGCCGAGGTCTTCCAAGACCGTGCCGGTGAAGACCGCGGTGGCCTCGGGCGCCACCAGGTTCGGGTCGGTGGTGTCGAAGGCGTGGACGGCCTCGCTGTGCGTGGTGTGCGCGGTGCGGTACTGGTCCCAGCCGAGCCAGGCCCCGCCGGCCAGGACGGCGGCGGCACCAGCCGAGACGACAACGACGAGCAGCTTCTTCACGGTCATCCCCACAACTGGTGGTAGGCGGTTCGGTCGGTGCTGGTGATCTCGTTGATGCCGGCGCGCGCGGCCTCGGCGTTGTCGATCCACATGATGGAGGCGACTCGCGTGCTCTTGTGGCAGAAGCCGAGGGCGTGGCCGAGTTCGTGGGTGGCGACACGGCGCCGGTGCGTGGTCGTCCCGCGCGCGGCTCCGTCGTCCAGGTAGAAGCGGTTCATGGTGACGCTGTCGGTGCCGGGAAGCCCGGTCCAGCGGGCGAGGACGTTCTTCCAGTCGCCTCCGCTGGACCGGGTGTCGTTCCACTCCAGGTCGGCGACTTCGGAGGCGGTGTCCGGGTGGAAGGTGACCCGCTTGAGGTTGCCGCTGGTCCACTGGCGGACCGCATACGCGCGGGCGTCGTCAAAGACCGTGTCCTCCTCCCAGGCGATCACGCCCTGGTCGACGGACGATCTCCCCCGGGAGTCCTGCCCGGAAGGCACGCAGGTCTGCGGCGCCTGCCCGAGGGCCGGGGCGGGGTGCGGAAGTGACAGCAGGACGGTCGCGGCGGCCGCCGCCGCGAACCGGGTGAGGGAGAACGCCACCCGGCCAAGCTACCGCGCGTCACCGAAGAACCACAAAGTGTCATTTCGCGGTCGACCCGCGCCCTCTACCCGCCGCAGCAGGCGACCGCCGCCTCGGTCGAGCCGAGACCGGTCGGCACCCGAAATACCCTTTCGGGATGGAGCGCTGTGTTGAGGACCGGCCGTGGGCTGCGACGGCTCCCGTCCCGCCCCTGCGGTACGGCTGCACCGTCCGTCACCGTCATGGTGTGCTCTGGCATGCCTGGTAGAGGCGAAGAGGTCCGGCGCGGCGGTCGAGGGGCCGGGCCGTCCCGAGAACGGGGGCGGCCCGAGTCGCGCCCGGCGCTGCCGGGACGGACCGGTTGCCGCGGCCGAGGGAGTGGGGCGCTGTGCCGTCTGGAGACACTGCCGGCGGATGAAGTGGGCCGAATGGGGGGGCTGGTATGCGGCGGGTGTTCCGGCGGTTCGCAAGGGGCCTGGAGGAGATGCGGGCTCTGGACGTGTACGCGATCGCGTTCCTGGCGGGCGGGGCCCGGCGGTGGCGGACAGCGCGATCGTCGCGCTGAACAGACGCGGCCTGCTCGTGGTGCACGCCTCGCAAGTGCGTACGGTGGCCGGGGAGCTGCCCGGGCATGCGGTCGGGCGTGCTGTGTTCGCGTTCTGCGATGCCTGGAGGCGGCCGGGCGCGACCCGCGCGTGCCGGAGCCACCGGGCTCCTGGACGGGACGGTGCGACGCCCGGCCGGCGCGGGCAGGCGGTTCCACCCCCTCGAGGCCCGACACGGGGGCGCGGAGGCCAGAGCCCGGCGTCGGGGCGCAGGTGTCCACGCCTGGACGCCGACTCCGGTCCTGGCACGGGTACGGGCACGTGCGGCAGCGGCAGTTGCGGGGGCGGAGGAGGCGGCGAGTGAGGTTCAGGACCAGTCCACAACGGGTCGGATGGCTCGAACCGAATGCCCCGCCCAGGGCCGCTTCCGGCCCCAGCCGGTGCTGCCGCATTTGTTGTGGTGCGGCCGCTGGCCTGGGCCTGGGAGGGCGGCACCGCGGACCGCATCAACCCTGGGATTTAAACCTGTGGGCCGATGCCGTACGGGAGGGGCATGTGACAGGGTTCGGTTGTGCCCATGGCCCGTCCGTGACGGCACGATTGACGATCCGTGACACGGAGGTCCCATGACCGTCTCGCCCTTCACCGCCCACAGGAGCCCGACACGCCGCCGCGTGCTGGGAGCCGCGCTGGCCGCCGGGGCCGCCGTACCCCTCGCCGCCATCGCAAGCCCCGCGTGGGCCGACCCGGACAGGCCCGGCCCGGCCGCGGAGCGGCTCACGCTGCCCGCGCCCACCGGCCCGCACCCGGTCGGCACGGTCCCACTGCACCTCGTCGACCGGTCACGCCCGGACGACATAGCGGGCCCCGGGCGCTTCAGGGAGCTGATGGCCACCGTCTGGTACCCCGCCCGGGCCGTCGAGGACTACCCGGTGGCGCCCTGGATGCCGGCCGGCGCCCTTCAGGCGTTCCTGACCAACGCCGGGTTAAGCGGTCTGATCCCCCTGGCACCGCTCACTGCCGGCCGCGTGGGCGCTCCGGTGCGGCGGTCGGGCCGACGGCTGCCCGTCGTCATCTTCTCGCACGGCGCGCACAGCCACCAGGGCGACCACACCGTCATGGTGCAGGAGTTCGCCAGCCACGGATACGCGGCCGTGACGATAGCCCACCAGTACGACACATACACCGAATTCCCCGACGGCCGGGTCGCCGTCCCGCTCTACGACCGGAAAGCACCGACGCTGCCCGGGGACTTCGCGGCCGACCTGCGCTTCGTCCTCGACTGCGTCGAGCAGCTTGCCGCCGGGTGCAATCCGGACGTCGACCAGCGCGACCTGCCGGCTGGGCTGCTCGGCTCCCTCGACCCGCGGCGCATAGGCGCGTTCGGCTGGTCGAAGGGCGGAACGGCCACCGCCTGCGCCGCGCTCGCGGACGACCGCATCCGGGCCGGTCTGAGCCTCGACGGTCCGATGCAGATGAACCCGCCGCTCTCCGGTGACCTGGACCGGCCGTTCATGATGATGTCCGCCGAGTTCACCCGGGCCACGGATCCCGCGGCCGCCGCGTTCTGGTCGCATCTGCGGGGCTGGCGGCTGGACATCCAGGCCCAGGGCGCCTCGCATATCTCGTACGGCGACAACGAGGCGCTGTTCCCCCAGGTGGCGAAGCTGTTCGGATGGAGCGGGCAGCAGCTCCAGGACGTGATCGGCACCCTCGACCCCGACCAGGCGGTGAAGATCCAGCAGGCGTACCCGCTCGCGTTCTTCGACGAACACCTGCGCCACCGCCGGGGACACCTGCTCGACGGACCGTCCCCGGCCTTCCCCGCCGTGACGTTCCTCCCCTGAGACCCCGGGACCTCGGGACCCCGGGACCCCGGGACCCCGAGACCCAGGGACCCCGAGACCCCGGGACCCTCCGGAGCCCCAGTGGGCATGGCGCCGAGGCCCGTCACGGCCGCCTGGGGGAGCAGCCGACTGGGCCGAGTCCTACCTACCCCAACCGCCTCGGGCTTCAGCGCACCGTGGAACGACTCGTCTTCGAGCGGGGAGAGCGTGGCGACGCCACGACTGGTCACACGCCCTTGCCACGAGGCAGGCCGGGCGGAGCCGTTGTCAGTGCCGGGCAGCATGATGACCTTCATGACCGAAAACAGTGCCCTGCTCTCCCCTGCCGCCTACACGGAGGCCGTCACCACCGCCGTGGCGGCGTCGGCCGCGTACTACGGCGACGGGACCACCCCGCTCGGCGACGACGAGTACGACGGCCTCCTGCGCGCCATCGCGGCCTACGAGGAGGCCCACCCGGACGAGGTGCTCGCCGAGTCGCCGACCGGCAAGGTGGCGGGCGGGGCCGTGCAGGGGGACGTGCCGCACTCGGTGCCGATGCTCTCCCTCGACAACGTCTTCGACGCCGACGAGCTCGCCGAATGGGCCGCCGGACTGGAACGGCGTCTCGGGCACCCGGTGGCCGGGTGGTGCGTGGAGCCCAAGCTCGACGGCCTCGCCGTGGCCGCCCGTTACCGGGGCGGCCGGCTCGTCCAGGTCCTCACCCGCGGTGACGGACTGGCCGGCGAGGACATCACCCACGCCGCCGACGCCGTCCTCGGTCTGCCGCCCGTGCTCACCGAACCGGTCGACGTCGAACTGCGCGGTGAGGTCCTGCTGACGACCGCCCAGTTCGCGGAGGCCAACCGGACCCGGCTCGCCCACGAGGCCACGCCCTTCGCGCACCCGCGCAGCGGAGCGGCCGGCACCCTGCGGGCCAAGGACCGCCCCTACCGGATCGAGCTGACCTTCTTCGCCTACAGCGCGATCGGCCTGGGCGACCTCGGCCACCTCGCCCTGCTCGAGACACTTGCCGCGCTCGGGGCTAACACGGCCGCCAGCACGGCCGCCGCCCCGATGCGCTGCGAGACCGTGCAGCAGGTGCAGGAACGTATCGACATGATCGCCGGCCTGCGCGCAGAGCTGCCGTTCGGGATCGACGGTGTCGTCGTCAAGGCCGACACGGCCGAGGACCAGCGGCAGGCGGGCAACGGCTCGCGCGCCCCCAGATGGGCGGTGGCCAGGAAACTGGCGGCCGAGCACAAGGTGACGCGTCTGCTGGCGGTGGAGTGGAACGTCGGCCGGACCGGGATCATCGCCCCGCGTGCCGTTCTGGAACCCGTGGTCATCGACGGGGTGACGGTCACCTACGCCACGCTTCACAACCCGTCCGACATCACCCGCCGCGGGCTCATGATCGGCGACCAGGTGTTCGTGTACCGGGCCGGGGACGTGATCCCCCGGGTCGAGGCCCCTCTGGCCGACCAGCGCACCGGTGCCGAGAGCCCGATCGTCTTCCCCGAGGCGTGCCCCCGCTGCGGCGACGCGGTCGACACCTCCGAGCAGAGGTGGCGGTGCGTGCGCGGCAGGAGCTGCCAGGCCGTGGCCTCGGTGATCTACGCGGCCGGACGCGACCAGCTCGACATCGAAGGCCTCGGCGGCACGCGGGCGGTCCAGCTGGTGGAGGCCGGCCTGGTCAAGGACATCGCCGACCTCTTCACGCTGAACCGTGAGCAGCTCCTCGGCCTGGAGCGGATGGGCGAGACCAGCGCCACCAACCTCCTGGCCGCGATCGAGACCGCCCGCGGGGCCGCACTGAGCCGCGTGTTCTGCGCCCTCGGAGTCCGCGGGACCGGGCGTACGATGTCCCGCCGGATCGCCGCGCACTTCGGCTCGATGGCAGCGATCCGGGCCGCCGACGCGGAGACGCTGGCCGGAGTGGACGGCATCGGCACGGAGAAGGCCCGCGTCATCGCGGCCGAACTCGCCGAACTCGCCCCGCTCCTCGACAAGCTCCAGGCCCAGCGGGTCGGCACGCAGGTCACCGAACCGCAGCACGAGCCCGCGCCCGGGGCGAACGACGCCCACAGCCCGGTGGGCGGTCCGCTGGCCGGGGAGGCGGTCGTGGTGACCGGCTCCATGACCGGCCCCCTCGCGGCGTTGTCCCGGAACGAGATGAACGAGCTGGTCGAACGGGCCGGCGGAAGGGCGTCGTCGTCGGTGTCCAAGCGCACCACCCTCCTGGTGGCGGGCGAGAAGGCCGGCTCCAAGCGCACCAAGGCCGAGGAGCTGGGAATCCGCGTCCTCGACCCCGAGGAATTCGCCGCTCTCGTCGCTGAGCTCCTTCCCGCCTGACCGTCGCTGTCCGCTTGGGGGAGGGGCCGTACAGCGGCGCCCTGAAGGGCCGGGGTTTCCTTGAGTGTGATCAAGGTGATGGCCGAGGCACCGGTGCCGTCCCCCGTCGCGTGCGGCTCGGGCCGGCACTCCTCCGGGTGACTGACGTACAGATCCGCTGACGGCCGGTCACTCACGGCAGTACACCGGGTGCACGAGAGATCATCACACCCATCCGGAGGTCCACGTGTACGTTCAGCGTTCCGCTGTCCGGCGAACCATCGCGGCGGTGGCCATCGCGGCAGGGCTGGCGCTGCTGGCACCAGCGCCGGTCACAGCCGCCCCGCACCCGCCGAAGCCGCACCGGCAGGTCTACGCCTACGTCACCAGCCTCGACGGCCACGTGTACGTGATCGACACGAGGAGCAACCGCGTCCTGGAGATCGGGACCACCGCGGTCGGCGGCGGCCCCGAGAAGGTGGTGGTCACCCCTGACGGCGCCCGTCTCTACGTGACCAACGCCTTCAAGTACGTGTCGGCGGTCAACATCGCCAAGAAGAGCGTCACGAACATCCCCTACGACAAGAGCGAGCTCTCTCCCGACATCCTCTACGGAGAAGCGATCGCCCCCGACGGCAAGCACGCCTACGTGGCCGTCCAGAATCCCTTCCACGGGGACAAGGTGTCGGTGATCGACACCGCCACCAACGAGGCCTCCGCCAGCATCAAGGTCAACAGGCCCGACCAGGTGGTGATCAATCCCAAGGGCAAGCGCCTCTACGTGTCCGACAGCAAGGGCGGCCTGTCCGTGATCGACACCGTCGACAACCAGGTCATCGCCACCATGCGCCTCAACGAACCGGCCAACGGCATGGCGGTCACCCCCGACGGCAAGCGCCTCTACGTGACCGGGGACAGCGGCACCCTCTCGGTGGTCAACCTCACGAAGCGGAAGATCGTCCGCACCATCCCCGATGCCGGCACGGGCGGGCTGGCGATCAGCCCCAACGGCAACCGCGCTTACGTGGTCGGCGTCAACACCAAGATCAGGCAGGGCAAGGTGTCCGTGATCAACCTGAACACCGGCAAAATCACCAAGACCGTCCCCATCGGCGACATCCCGCCGAGCACCGGGTCGGGCAGGTACTTCCTCCCCGCGGAAGTGGCCCTCACCCCCGACGGAAAGAGCGCCTACGTGGTCGGCTCCTACGGCCACTTGACGCCCCAGGGAACAGTGTTCGCGATCAACACCGAGAACGACGCGGTGACCCCCATCACCGTCGGCGCCGGCGACACCATGGGGGTAGCCGTCGGCCGGCTGTGACGACGTCACGAGCGCTGGTGGTGCCCGGCAGGCTGGCGCTCGGCTGCCCGGTGACGGTCCCGCGCGCGTTGGCGGCACTGCGGAGGTTGACGGCACGCCACCTCCCTCGCCGTCTCCTCCGGCTACGAGGGCGCGCCCACGGCCGGGCGTCCGTCCCGGCTTCGGGGCGTTGGGTGGAGTACTGCGGCTTGCTGACGGAGCGGGAGGCCGTCCCTACAGCGGGAGTCCGTCCCTGCCCCGAGCACACGCGATCTTCGCGGCCCAGGGCTCCTCGGCCCACGCCCTTCGCTGTGACAGGCGTCCCCCGATCCCGTAGGGCAGGGGTCCGACGAGCGGCTCGCACCCGCGGGGCCCTCCCGGCGTCCACGGATGATCACAGAGGCGGCGGGTAGGCGCCTCGGAGGAGGGATGGTTTCCATGGAGCGAAGTGACTGGCTGCTGACACCGGGTGAGCGGGGCAACCCCGCCACCCGCCTCGACCATCGCCGCCCCGACGGAAACGCCTGGTCGGTGGGGAACGAGGCCCGCCCGGTGGTGCACGGCGCCGCATACTTCGCTGAGCTGCTCGAACGGATCGACGCCCAGCGGGCGGGGGACCTGCTGCTGTTCACCGACTGGCGGGGCGACCCCGGCGAACGCCTCGCCCCGCACGACCGGCCCCGCGGTGCCAGGTCCGACGAGGACCGCCGCGGCACGGAGATCGGGACGGTCCTCGGCCGCGCCGCCGAACGCGGAGTGATCGTCAAAGGGCTGGTCTGGCGTTCCCACCTCGACCGACTGCAGTTCAGCGAGCGCGAGAACAGGCACCTCGGCGAGGAGATCGAGGCCGCCGGCGGCGAGTGCCTCCTCGACATGCGGGTCCGCCCCGGCGGCTCGCACCACCAGAAGATGCTGGTACTCCGCCACCCCGGCCGCCCCGCACACGACATCGCGTACATCGGCGGCATCGACCTGTGCCACAACCGCAACGACGATGCCGCTCATGGCGGTGACCCTCAGTCCATCCCGATGGCCAAGGCCTACGGACCGCACCCGCCCTGGCACGACTTGCAGCTGGCCCTGCGCGGCCCGGTCGTCGGCGACGTGGAGGCCGTCTTCCGCGAGCGCTGGGAGGACCCCGCCCCGCTCTCCCGCAGCCCGCTCACCCGCCTGCGGGAGCTCTGGCACCACGAGGACACGCACGCCGACAGCCTTCCCCCGCAGCTGCCCGACCCGGCCCCCTGCGGACCGCACACCGTCCAGGTCCTGCGCACGTACCCGAACCGGCTGCTGCGCGGCTACGCGTTCGCCCCGGACGGCGAGCGGAGCATCGCCCGGGGCTACCTCAAGGCCCTGCGGCGGGTCCGTTCCCTCATCTACCTGGAGGATCAGTACCTGTGGTCCCCCCGGGTGATCGACTCCTTCGCGCGGGCCTTGCGCGACAACCCCCGGCTGCGGCTGATCGCCGTGATCCCGTCCGTACCCGAACAGGACGGCCGGCTGAGCCTGCCCATGAACCTCATCGGACGCATCACCGCCCTGAACGCCCTGCGCGCGGCGGGCGGCCCGCGGGTCGCGGTCTACGGGCTGGAGAATCACGCGGGAACACCCGTCTACGTACACGCCAAGGTGTGCGTCCTCGACGACGTCTGGGCGTCGATCGGGTCCGACAACATCAACCTCCGCTCCTGGACGCACGATTCGGAGCTCAGCTGCGTGGTACTCGACGACACGGAGGACGGCCGCCCGCCTCGCGACCCGGGCGGCCTGGGCGACGGGGCCCGACGGTTCGCCCGCGAGCTGCGCCTGGAACTCTCCCGGGAACACCTCGACCTCGATCCCGCGGACAGCCCGACCGCGGACGACGCGCTGTGCGACGCGGAGACCGCCTTCGAGGCCTTCGCCTCGTCGGCCGCCGCTCTCGACGACTGGCACGCGGGCGGCCGCCGGGGTCCCCGCCCGCCGGGCCGCCTTCGCCGCTACCGCCCACCAGACCTCTCGCTCCCGATGCGCGTCCTCGCCACGCCCCTCCACCACGCGCTGGTGGACCCGGACGGCCGCCCTTTCCGTCTCCGCCGCCGCAATGCCTTCTAGGCCCGGCCCCGACACCTCCCAGCGCCACTGGACCAGCCTTCCCGGCAGTCCACGCCTGCCTCCGGGCAAGCCGGCCATGGGAACCCGGGGAGGCACCAGCGCGGCCGCCCACTACGTCACCCCAGCCAAGCACGGCTCGCCCAACCCCTCGCCGCCCGAACTTTCAGGGCGCACACCTCCTCGTACGCCTCCTCCGCCCCAGCCGGGATCGCCCTGGGCTTCAACTCCGAGGCCCCGACGAGGCGGACCAGAGTCGGTCCTCGCTGCTGGCGGGCCTGGCTACTGCGCCCCCCGCCGCCTACCTCGGCGGCGGGGGCGCACAGTGGGGTGGGGTTCCGCTTCCGCGCCCGCTCCGCCTGCGAGGCGGGCAGGTTCTAGCCGGCCGGCTGCAAGGCCCAGTGGTGCGGTTCGATGGGGGCCGGCCTCACCACGAGCCGGGCGACCACGCCGGGATCGTCGACGAGCCTTCCCCATGAGGGGGACCGGTCGCCGGGGGTGTGCTCGATGTCGGCCCACACCGTGCTGCCGGGCCCGGCGGAACCGTAGAAGACGGTCCACTCGGCGTACCTGTCGCACTTGTCGCTGATCCCCACCTTGTGGTCGTCCGTCAACCTCAGGCAGCCGCGGGGGGCCGAGTTCGGCACGGAGACGGTCATCGTTCCGTTGGGCTGTTGCTGTACCTGCCAGTTCGGCGAGGTGTGGGTGCTGTCCGTGCAGTCGCCCAGTGACACCGTGCCGACAGGTCCGTGCAGCTTGGGCCAGACCAGGCACTTGCCGTCCGTGAGCGCTGCGAACCGGTAGACCCCGTCGATGAGCGGGGCGGCATGGGCGGGCTGCGCGAGCGCCGCGGTGGCCGCGACGGCGGCCATGAGGGCGATGACTCGTGAACGCATGGGACGGGACTCCTCGAACAGCCGTGGTCGAACCGATCGCACGGCACAGGCACGGTCGGCATACAACCCGCCGGGGACGGCGGCGCACTGATCCTGGAACACCGGTCCGCCCGGTAGCAGCCGGCGGTGGCCCCGGTCACTCGCCTGGCTGAGTCACGTCACCCGACGGCATGGCGGCTCGGGCTGCGGCCCTGTGCGGTGCCGGCGCGGTGTCCACCCGTATCGGCGCCCGAACCTGGGCCGGCGTGGACCGTCGAAGAGCTCGCCGCCCACGAACGCTCACTGCGGGGAAAAGTGTCGTGGCGGCACTCTGCGCGCAGGTGCCGCCCGGCCTGCCAATTCAAGCAGCCGTCCGCCTCCTCACCGCTGACACTGCAGAGCGTCGGCACCCGCGGTGATGACTTCGGCGAGCCGGTTGGCGACAGCTGCGTTGCATCCTCCGAGCCGGACGAATCCGTGGCCGGCCACCGGTCCGTCGTTGTACAGGGACGGGAGGGTCATCCCGGCGAGAGCGAGCGCCGCCTGGAGGTTGGCGACGGCGTCTTCGCCGGCCTGGTAGGCGGCGTCCTGACGCCGCCTGTACTGGACCCGCTCGGCGTAGGTCATTTCGCACACGATGCTTCGTGCCTTTCGTCGTAGGCGTGGGCGGTTGGAGTAAGGGCGGGAGCGCGTCGTGGTTTCGCTCCGCTCGGGCCATCGAGGTGCGGCCCGCGCGCCGGGACGTCGCCCCGGGGCACACCGGTCCCCTGGGCGGAGCCGCTCACTAGGCGCGCAACGGGCACCCTCGCCGCAGTTGCCGAAGGGGTACCGCCAATGCCGAACGGGCGTGACGCACGAGCGCCGCGGCAGCCGGATGCCCGGGGTTCGAGGTACGACATGGGCCACAGCCGTTGAACGGGTCCCGGCCTGGGCAAACTGTCGGGCAGAGTCTGTGTACGGCCCGTGACCATCGGTTTCGATCTTCGTTTCAAAGGTGAAAGCGAGCGCCCCTTTGAACGAGTGGGAAGGACCGGGTTGTCCAAGCAGTCAGCGGCTGTCACCACCTCCGCTCTTCGCGGTCGCTCCGCCCGGGACGTTCGGCCATCCGACGTCATGGTCCGGCAGCGCCGTGGGCGCCCTCAGACGGGCGCGGGAACCCCGCCGCGTACCCCCTGTAGTCAGCATCAGCATCAGCATCAGCACCTCATCTCGTCGGAACGTGGATTGTCGGCCGGTCGGCGTCCACCGGCGGTACGGATTTGAGGGGCCGGCCCTCCGGCGGGAGCTCACCGGCTCGTGCCGAGCAGACAACTGAAGAACGCCGCGGCTGCCCCCGTGCCGCCTGCACGACACGGTTGCCCGTGCCCAAGCGCGGAGCCGCAACCCCGGCCTGCGCGAAGGGCACCGCCGCCCGCGTGCGGCCGTCATGCGCCGTACCCGAATCTGTGACCGCTGGACGGAGAACGATCCGCCCCTCTGTCTGCCACGGAGTAGCCGGGCCGGGGACCCTCCGGGCTGCGCCGGGCCGCGGCCGTCCGTCCCACCCGGAGCGCGACGGAGGGGGACCGGGTCCGGTGCCGTGGAGCGGCCTGGCGGGGCGGCCGCGTGAGCGTGATCTGGCGGACCAGCTGCTGGAAGCAGGCCAGCGTCGCGACGGCGGGAAGCGCGCACGACGTCCCGGCGGCGAGCGTTCTGGGTGCCTGGGCCACACAGAGGAGCGTCGCCAGCGTGGAGAACAGCAGCACGATCGACCAGGAGTGAAGCGCGCGGCGTTGGTGCAGCGCGGACCTGAGGATGGACAGGGAGGCGGCCATCCAAGGTCCGTAGATCAGCAGGGGCCACCAGCTCACGACTTCGCCGGCCGTGTCGAGTTCAGCGCTGTGGCGCAGGGCGTCGCAGATGACCAGGCCACTGAGGACGCTCACCACGGCCGCGATGACGGCGACCAGCACGGCGGTGAAGAGACTGCCGGTCTGCAGCAGGGTTGCCACCGCCGTCCGCGACGCGTTCCGGCGGTGCGCACTGCCGGCTCGTCTGGGCGGCTGCTCGGCAGGGGTCTGCTTCAGTCCCGCGACGAGGCCGATGGCGCTGACCGGTTCACCGGTGTCGTCGTAGCCGACGCGGGTGAAGGGCTCCGGCGGGCCGGGGGCGGCGCCTTCCTGGAGCAGGCTCGCGAGCTCTTCCCCCGGATCCCACGGCCGGTTCTCCTCACCGGGACCGCCGGGCGGTTCCCCCGGGTCCGGCCGGTGCCAGAACAGGGTGGTGTCGGGCGGGGGGTGGGAGCCGTGCAGGTCCGGGTATCCGTACGGCTCATACACGGGAGCTGCCGCCCGAGCGCTCGCTGACGGCCGTCCCCGACGGCGGGGTGCCCCCCGACCTCCGGTCGAACTCGTCTTGGATCGTTCTCATCGCATGGAGGAAGTCCTCGAGGACCGATGCCGAGTAACGCAGGTCGATTTCGAGGCCCTCGTCCTCCAGCGTTGCGTTCCTGACCTCACCGTGGTCAGCTGATCCGGGAGTGAAAGTCCACCTTCCGATCCGGGCGGGCCCGGTTCGGACATCACCTCCCCGTCCGTCTTCTTCTGGAGGCCTGCGGAAGAAGATGCGGGGCTTTGCTGTTGTCATATTCCATAAACGCTGTCGATGTTGGTCTGGGTATGCGCCATTCAGGTGAGGGTGGCGGATGGAGAAGGTGTTGACCCCTTCCCTTGTCGTTTCTGCAAACGCGACAAGAACTCACCAGTTACGTCCTTCCGTACCGCAAATCCGCAGCTCAGTGAGACGGTGAGCGCCGGCCGACGCGGGTTCTCGCCGCACTGCTGCCACGCGCTCCTGTCCGTCGGCGTCCCCCTTGATGGTCGGTTTCATCCCTATACGTCGCCGACTCTTCATATTTACATCGCCCGATGACGCTTCCCTGGCGCCAAGCGGCCCCACATCCCACAGGAGCACGTCGATCCACCGACGCGGGTGCTGAACGTCGATTTAATCATCAGTAAAAAGGCTGATAGGTCAACGTGGGCGGATTGCTGCGCATGGCTGCAATCCGAGGGGTGGGCACAACCCTGCATATGCCACTGCGTTATGCCAGGCAATCGAGGGGGGCCGATCGTGCGCGCCGCCTCGAGCATCTGCCTTCGAAAGGACCAGCTGTGGCACACCTCCTCCCGTGGATCGTGCTGATCTCCGCCGCCCTGGGCGCCAGTTACACCGCTTTGACCTCATCAGGGACCGGCCGGCTGTGGCACGTGGACACCGTCGAACTAAGGCGCCAGCGACGCTTCGAGCACGTCCTGTCCTGCCATGTTGATGCCCTCCAACTAGCCCGCCGACAAGCCGCGGCGCCGCTGGACAACCCTCCCGGCACATCCGCCTGCACGCCTGCGGAGCCGCTCCAGGGCGTCCACGAGCCGTGGGTGCCGCCCTTCCATCCGTGACCGAGCGCCGCTGTCGCGCTGTAGCGGTGCACCGCTGCTCTCGGCCGGAATGCCGCGAAATTCTCATTCCGGCAGGTCGTGCACGCGAGCGTGGCCGATATCACGGATCCCTAGGAAACCCCGGCAATCCACACAACTCGGCGACGCAAAAACCCCGGCAATCCGTACATTGTTGGATCTCCCCAAAGTGTCGGTCTTGAATGGCGGCCGCCTGCGTAATTCACGTTCGACGCACCTCCGTACTAAGCGTTGGCGAAATGGTGAGAAGTGTCCAAAGCAAAAAAAGTATCATCCATCGATTCTCTTTTCACGCAAGGAGCAGCTCAATCCGTGAAGGGACGCGAGCACACCCCCTTTGGTGACCTGTCCGACGGCGGCCCATGGCGGGCCGCCAGCCGCCGCATCCGGCGGGCGGCAGCACGGATGGCGAGCACAGTACGAGCGGCACTGATGCGGGTGACACGTCGCCTCGCTGAAGCGGGCGCAGCGGCAGCAGCCACTCCATCCCCGCGGGAAACGGGATCGATCCGTCCACTCCGCGACGAATACCGGGCGGGCTTCCCCCTGCCCCTGCCCCGGCAAGCAGGCGACACGAGCGACGCCCACGGCTGTCCATGGTGCCTCGCCCTCGGAAACCCCGCCCCTCCCGACGGACCCGATCCCGCGCACTGACCTGTTCCGGATAAGCGGTTGATGGCGCCGGGTAGCTGGCGGGGACTGCCGGTGATCTGCGGCTGTCGTTGCTGGTGGCACGCTCGCAGCCCGTCCATGACCGCGCCGCGTCAACGCTTCCCGTGGTCGGCGCCTTCGGCGTCGCGCAGGGTGGTGAACAGGGCGTCGAGGGGCGCGGGAAGGAGGTCGAGGTCGAGGGCCTGCGTGAGGAGGTGGCCGTAGCGGATCTTCCGGCCCTTCTTGGTGCCGAGGAAGCGCCGCATCCGGTGGTGCGGCTCGCGGTCCCGTTGCGCGGGCTGGCGGATGAAGGTCTGCCACGGGACGAGGTCGCCCTCGGCCTTGATGATCTCTTCCACCCCGGGCATGCCCAGCGCGCGGATGAGCTCTTCCTCGAGGTCCTTCACGCAGACGAATACCTCGTGGCCGGCGGCGCCGGCCTGGCGGAGGGCGCGGTCGTAGAACGGATGTTCCTGTTCGTCGCACAGTCCGGTGAGGCGCAGTCCCAGCCCGGGTGGGCCCAGGAGCCGGACGTAACGGCCGACGTTCATCGCTCCGCCCATGGAGATGACGCAGACGCCCTCGGCGGCCAGGTCCCGGTTCAGGCGTGCCGCCAGGGTCTCGACGGCGGCCAGGTCGCTGGGTCCCTCGACCAGTACCGCCGCCGCGACGCCCAGTTCCGCCGCCAGCTTCCCGGCAGGCCCGCCGGGGCCGCCCGCCGCCCAGTCCGTTACCGCGTTCCGGAACGCCTCCATGTCTGCCATGTGCTGATTCTGCTGCACCCTGGGCGGGGGTCGGCACTTGTTTTTCCCGGCTGCGATGTGCCGGTTCCATGGCAGTGCGTTGTGGCGCTGGGTCCGGTCCGGTGAGGCATCCGTTGATGAGGTGGCTGCAGCATCGGATCGGCCGGAGGTCGTGCCGTAGGCGGCGGTTGAGGTGGCCGGGGTCGGTGGAGGCGGTGTGGGCTTGGGCTGTGCGGGGCGTCTCCTTGGGATGGTGAACAGGGCTTTGCTCGGCTTCGGCCGCGACGTGGGGCCGCGGGAACGGCCCCGTCCTGGCCGGCCTCCCGCCAGGCGTGGTGCCACCGGACCGACCGGACGCCGACTTGTGGCTCCTTCGTGCTGCCCGTGCTGCTCCGCCTGGCGGCGAACATCCCCGACGGACTTTCCTCGTGGCGCCGTGTCTGCAGCGCGGAACGGGTGACCGGCCACGTAAGTCTTGAACGAGAGCACATGCTGATGGGTTCCGGCGTCGGGCCCCGTTGGACATGGGCGGCGATGACGGCCGGCGAGCGGTTCAGGGCCTGGCAGGGCGGCGGCCCATGGAGCCCCGCGGGCTCAGGGGTGGAAGGCCGTGTCGTTCGCGGGCGGTTTCGTCGAAGTCGTCGAGAAGGCGTGCAGTTCCTCGGCGAGGTGGTCCAGGCAGTCCACCGCAAACAGGAGGGGCTGGTAGCCGGTGACCTGGTAGGGCTGGCGGACGAGGTCGAGGATGTTCCATCGGCGGATGCGGGCCCGGTGGAAGCGGTGCAGCTCTCGGTAGGAGGACAACAACGCCGCTCCGTAGGCCTTGACCGTGCCGTTCTCGCGGGCGGTGCCGTATCCGAGGCGGTACCAGTACACGCGGCTGATCAGATCGAGGGCGTCGTCGCTGTCCAGGCGTACAGGGGCACAGCCGGGTGCCGCCTGTACTGCGGCGTGGAAGTAGCGGTCGGCCATCGCGCCCAGGAACCGCTTGTTGGGCACGATGCCTCCGGCCAGTGTGCAGGTGAACCCCGACAGCTCACGCAGCCGGTCTCCGACTTCGGCATGCTGCGGCACACGATCCGAGGGAATCGGCGCCTGCCGGCAAGCCGCTTCCACCACACGGCATACGCGCCCCTCGCGTGCACCTGCCAGAGCTGCGTGCACCCGCCTCCAGACCCCGTGTTCGGCAGCCGTGTACTCGACGATGGGCGACGGGGCGCCTACCTGATGCCCTGCGGCGCTGGCGACAATGGCGTCGCGACGGCGCACGTACACAGGGTCGGCGGAGGCGGGATGAGCCTCGGCGCTTCCCAGTCTGCCGTCCTCCCTGACGGGGGTCATCGCCATCACCTCGACCACGGATTCTCCTGTTCGTCCATGTCCGCAGGAGGCGATGCCCCAGCAGTACGCAGCGGTCCGGCCTGCTCGTCACGCTTCAGCACACGGCGGAGTCCTGCCCCGACGGGTGAACCCGGCCCGGAGGGACCATCGGCACCACGCACCTGTCCCGACCGTCCCAGGGGTCAGCCATGACATTCCCGGCGGATCGGGAACGCATCGTTCAACGACGCTGCGCCCCGGGCGTCACCCGGGGGCGGCTGGGTTCCTCGAGGACCTCGGCATCAAGCCCCCTGGGTCGGCCGTCTTGCTCTGATACGACATGTCGATGTTCACCGTCCCGCATAGGTTCCGCAGCGTTCCGCCATCGCGGAACTTCGGATGACACCCTCGTCCCGCACCTGGCCGTCCAGAGCCCTCCAGCGTGTCTGGGTCGATGACGACCTCGAGGACCTGCTGTTGGGCCTGGCACCCTGGTCGGCGCTGAGGTTGTCGCGGCGCGTCTTGGTGTTGGAGACCCACACGCCGAGCTTCACGATCACCGGTTCCGCCTTGTCATCGACTGCGATTTCCTCCCCGTGGTCCCTCGGGACCGGCCGGTGGGTTCCTTGCCGTGCGACCCATTGCGTGAGGGCTGTCAGGCCGCGCTGGAATGCCTGTTGTGCCTTGCTCGGCCCCTTCGCTGCGCGAGCGGCCGCGGGGCGGGAGTCGGCTCCTGGGCGGGTTCGACGCCGATCGCGGTGAGCCGTTTCCGTTGCTCGGGCAGCAGCCGCGCCCAGGTGGCTGGCTGCCTCGGCTGCTGGAGCCGGCGTCCGATGTTGTCGCCGTCGAAGACGATGCCCGGAGGTTGGCCACGTCCTGCCCGATGGGCACCATCTCGCCGTCCTCGCCCCAGACGGCGTCCTGTCGGGGTGCGAGGTGTCCCGTGGCCCGCCGGTAGGACCGGAGCGAGGCGAGTTTGTTCTCCCAGGCTTCCTCGCCGGGTTCCCAGACCATTCCGGCCTCGGGCGCGTCCAGGAGGACCTTGCGCCGGTCCTCGAGCTCCCCGGCGCGGAGAGCTTTGCGCTGCTGGTGCACCCATCGTCCGAGGGGGAAGTCGGCGAACAGTTCGGTCTGCTGCGGTGAATCCCATCTCCCAGCGATCCGGCATGCTCGGTGTGTCTGACAGGACAGCAGATACCAGGCACCACTGACAGAGGGCCTCCATCCTGCGGCATTGCCCTTTACAGCCCCGGATTCGTGATGCCTCGGGCAGGGGCATCCGCTTCTTGGCCAGGTCCAGGGCGCGCTCCATCGCGGGGAAGTACGCCAGGGGCTGGGTGCGCAGACGGTTGATCTGGCGGGTCCGGTCGTGGACGACGTTGAGGCACCGTGCGGTGAGGAGTCGTAGGTAGAGGGCGATGTCGTCGCCGGGCCGCAGCCTGGTGACACTCATCGGGCGGAGCTGGTCAGGGCGCGGAGTCTGCGTCCTGGTACTCGCTCAGCCGGTACGGGACCTGCGACCATTCGAAGGAGTCCCGGCTGATGAGCGGGATCTCCGGCGGTTCGCCCAGTACGCGTTCGAGGAACGCGAGGAACCCCATGCGGTGCCGGTCCCACCTCATCGTGTCCCACCCGACCATGACGGTCCAGCCGTCATCGTCTCCCGGCGGCCGGAGGAACACGCGGTCTCCCTGGAAGGTCTCGACCACCGGGACGAGTCCTCCCGCTTCCGGCACCACGGGATGCGGGAAGTCCTCGGGGAAGTGATTCCGGGCGGCACGCGCCTCCTCGGAGACGTAGGCGATGTAGTCCGGCAGGTTCAGCGACACCCCCCGGGGATGAGGTATGTAGAACGTGCCGTGGAGTACGCACGGGCCGAACGCCGACACGAACCACTTGTAGTCGTCGGGCAGGGCGAGCCCCAGTTCGCTCTCGAGTCCTTCCCACGCCGGGTCGGAGAAGCTGTTGAACCGGGGTTCACCGAGCAGACCAACGACGAGGAGCGGTCGGCCGGAGCTCCTTTGGGTGCAGTCATATCCGCCTTGTGCCGTGTTGTAGATCGTGCAGTCGAGGTGGTAGCCGTTGGAGCCGACCGCCTTGATCCTGATCGAGGAAGGGAAGGGTGCGGACTTGTCAGGGTATACGGGCACCACCCCTTACCTGATCATCTCCGATCGGGCCGCCTTCACCACTTTCCCGCCAAGAGCACACCACCGCCGGCCTGTTACCGCACCCACTCCACCCCGAAGGCGGCGAGCTGGTCGGCGGTGAGTTTGCCGCGCCGGCTCTTGGTGTTGGAGACCTCCACCCCCCGCTTCACGACCACTGGCTCCGTTACGCCCTCGACCGCGATCTCCTCGCCGTAGGCTCCGGGACCGGCCGGTCCGCGTGCTGAGCGCGGTCGCTACCCGGCGGGGCTCGCGAGGTGGGTGTGTTCGGAGCGCGCTGGGGCGGTGGGGCAGGCTTTGATCTTGTTGACCAGCATGCGCAGGGTGAAGGCTGTGCTTTTGCGGCGGGAGGGCATCCATGGCAGCGGTGGCGTGGGCGATGCCGCCGGTACGGTCGCTGGAGCGGGCGAGTATCAGCGCGCGGTGGAGTTCCAGGTGGGTGGCGAAGCGGGGAAGGGCCGGAGGTCGTTCGGCGAGCACCGGGCCCTGTGGTTCGGTCGAGGCGCGTTCTTCGCCGAGGCGGGCCAGGAGCAGGGAGCGGAGACGTTCAGTCGCCATCACGGCACCGCGTAGTCGGAGGTCTGCTCATGCGAGCCGGCGGTATCGAAGATGCGCCGGCCCCGCGCGTCGAGGGCGAGGGCGGTGGCGCGGTCACCTCGGAGGGCGGCGGGGTGGGCTTTGCCGTAGACGGCGTTCAGCAGCCCCAGCGGCGGCCGCTCGACAGCGCCAGCGCCTGGTCCGCGAGAACATCCGCCACCCCCAGCGACGCACCCTCGTACCCCGGGGCGATGGCCGCCCGCCCCCGCACCCACACCCGCACATCCGCTCCCCCGACTGGTCGGCGGCGGTCGCGGCCATCCAGTACCAGCGCACCGCAGCGCTGCCGTCGCTGCCGGGGAAGGTCTTGGCGTACAGGGTCATCAGCGGGGCAGCCACCGACCACAGCCGGGGAGTGTCGAGCTGCTGCTGCGCCACGAGAGCTCGACCGCGACCCGGCGCTGGATGTCGGCGGCGACCATCGACATGGAGTCCGTGCCGTACGAGGCAAGCTTCGCCTCCCACTCCTCCACTGACGCCCTCCCGGCCAGCCGCGCCGTGACTTCGACGCCTGTGTGCGGCTCGGGTTCGTTTCCCCGGTCGGCCGGTGGAGACCAACTACAAGCGGCAGGGCGGCGTCTCAAGGGGTCAACACCAGGACCGGCCGTCGCTGCACCCACCAACGGCCAGGCACGCTCGCCGCCTGTTTCACCTCCGGCGTGTGCGGACCGTGCCGGAGTCCTGGTAGGGCTGCCGTGGCGCCGTCGCGACAGTTGCAATCCAGTCGACGCGGTACGGTCGTGCTCCGGAGAATCAGCGCGTGAGCCTCAATGTGGATACCTACGTGTACGAAGCCAACGGAAATTGGGCCCTCCTGGGAGATCCCGACGACGACTACAGCAAGACCATGGCCGGATTCGAGAGATCGCGCAGCAAGCTGTGGGGATCTGACGCGGTTCGGGCGCTGGGGGCTCGCTTCCTTCCCCGGCTCGACGGCGGTGACCTTCAGGTCGAGCCGGGAGAGATCGACGACTTCCTGGCCGAGTGCGAAGCGATACGCCCGCACCTCGCTCACCTTGGTGAAGTCAGCGGCTACGGCGCCGAGTACGTCACCCGGTGTTTCGACAACATCGTTGCTGCCTCCGTGCGAGCCAAAGCCGAGAGCGGCGGTGTCATCGTCTGGTGAGCTTGATCTCTATCCTCGGGTGACGCGGAGCCGGCATCTGCCAGGATCGACCGGGGTCTGCCGATGTCCCCGACGTCCCCGGGCGTTTGACGGTGTTGCCGACGTCGTAGCCGGGTGCGGGACGGCGGTTCTTCCTTCCGAGCGGCCGCCCGACCCGGGGCGGGCCTGACCAGCATGCCGGGAGCAGGATTACCCCGAGCCCGGGCGTACGCCGGTATCTCCGACGCCACGTAGCGAGCGGTCCACG
This sequence comes from Streptomyces sp. NPDC012794, assembly GCF_042901085.1. Lineage (NCBI taxonomy): Bacteria > Bacillati > Actinomycetota > Actinomycetes > Kitasatosporales > Streptomycetaceae > Streptomyces > Streptomyces sp. NPDC012794. The sequence continues at coordinate 69,331 of NZ_JBIBCI010000012.1, read as the reverse complement.
GGGGCATCCCCTTGCCCGGCCTGCGGGCCGTACCGGCGGCCCGACGACATCCTGACAGGCGGGTACAGTGCCGTTTAACTCGGCGGAGCCCACCCGCCGTCAGCGCGGCCAGTTCGTCGGCGATTCGTTATTCCCCTGGGCACCGGTGCCCCGGTGCCCAGGCACTTTGGTCAGCCGGTCGCTCCCGGAGAGTGGGAGCAGGCGGTACGGGTTACGCGGGGAAGTAGTCCGTCGTGACGCAGCCGTCGATCTTGCCTTCGTTCTTCGTGTAGCCACTCGGGATCTTGGTGTTGAACGTGGCGCTGCACGACGCGACGAGCAGTCCGGAGGGCTTCAGCGCGAGCGTGGTGTCGCCGCCTGTCGGAACGATGGCGAAGTCCGCCCCGACCAGCGCGACGGCGTCACCTTCCTTTCCGGCTGAGTCGTTCGCCTTGAGCGCCTGCTGGAACTTCTTCATGCCGGAGACGGCCACCAGAGCAATCGGACCCCCCTCGGACTTTCAGTACATCTGCTCCTTCACGCCCGCTCCGGCGCCCTTGGGAACGTCCTCGAGCAACGTTTCCCCGTGCCGGCCCTCCAGGGGGTTCGTCTGCAGGGCCCTGCAGGTCGTGTACTGGTTGACGAACCGTTCCATCGCCGCCACGTCCTTCGCCTTCGGTAGGGCCTTGCCGCCGCTTCCAGCTTCGGCCTCCTCGCTTCCGCAGCCCGTCAGGGACGCGAGCGCTATGAGAGCGGTTCCGGCGGTCAGAGTTCTGGACAAGCGCATGGTGTCTCCTTGGGCACGGCCCTGAGCAGGGCTCGCTACGGATGCGAGTGGGCATCGAGCTCCGGCCCCGATCTGCTCCGCACTCATTCTCGGTGATCATTCGCCGGCTTTAGGCGGGGGGGGGCGATGCACGAGGCGCAACGGCGGCGTCTCGCAGTCGGCTTGGTGGTACTGAGTCCTGGTCAACTCGGCGGTCCAGGTCGAAGGATCCGGCGGGTGGTGTGCTGGAAGCGGCGAGCTGCCGGCCGGGTCGATCAGCGGCTGTCGGGCCCGCCATTGCTTTGTGGAGCCGGACCCGGGAGGCTGGTGGTGATCAGGCCCGCCGGGTGGGTGACGGACCGGCTGACGGAAGCCCTGGGGATGCCGTTGCGGTGTCCACCGCAGGTGACCGCCTCGGCGGTCGGCCGCCTAGGGAAGGCTGGTCTGCTGGTTTACCTCGGCGGGGACGTCGAGTTTCCCGACGTCCACCCCACTTCGACGCCGCAGGCGGCTTGGGTTCGTCTCGCCGGGGGAGGGGGCTCGGTGGAGGTCGACTACAAGCGTCAGGGCGGCGTCACCGTCGTCCCGCTGTACTCCGCCGAGGCTGTGTCAGTGCCTCCTGTCTCCTTCTTCGATGATCAACGAGTACGAGAAGCTACTGGCAGGGCTGGACGATGTGGACTGGGCCAGCCTGGGGCATGCCTACAGGTCGGCGCATGACGTTCCAGGGTATATACGTACCCTGTGCGGGAGTGACGATGAGACGCGGCAGCAGGCGTTCATCAGCCTGTTCAGCAGTATTGGTCATCAGGGCTCACGGTATTCGGCCTCTCCGGCCGCCCTGGCTCCTTGGAGGTTCCGGTGCCCGGTAAGCAGGGGTATCTGAAGCGGTCAGGACGCTCCGCGGAAGACCGTGCAGGGGGTCGAGACCCCGGCGACGCGGTGCTGCGTTCAGGCCGGTCATGACACCGGCCGGCGGCCGGGGGCAGCTGAGGGCGGTGACCAGGGTGCCCGCCTGGCGTCAGGCGGCGATGGTCGTCGCCTTCGCCACGGCGTGGGCGTAGGCCACATCTCGATGACTCGCTCTGCCCGCGCGGCAGACCCGCACCCCGGCCGCGGAGGCGGCCGGGGGTGGTCAGATGCGGTGGAGTGGTGCGGAGTGCGTCCAGTGCCAGTTGACCGGGCTCCACTGCTTCTTCAGGGTCGTGCGCTGTCGGGCGTACGCCCGCAGCGCCTCCCCGACGGTAGCTGCGAGGTCGGTGAGGTCATCGGGGGCCGGAACGCGCAGGATCAGGTGCTGCTTGGTGTGGGCCAGCAACAGATCGCCGTTGGGGGCGCAGGATCCGAGGGTGAAGTGGGTCAGTGGCTTGAACGTCTTGCTGTCGGTGTCCAGTTTGGCGCGGAGTACTCCTTGCCTGTTCCAGGCGTAGAGGCCATAGCGGTTGAGGTGGAAGGCATGGCCCCGGTGCGGGTCGGCGGCGAGGTTGAAGCAGAAGCCGGTGAAGGGCGAGTCGCGCCATTCATGGAGGCCGTGAAGTCGTCCGGTCATTTCGCCCTGGTCGTTGACGAGGGCGAAGACGAAGGGCTGGCCGCGGCTGCCGCCCCGGAAGGTCCTGGCGTAGAAGGGGACGACGAAGAGGTCGTCGGAGAGCGGAACCGGTCGGCCGAGGCGGGACTTCTCCCAGCCGGAGAGGCTGTCCTCGGCGGCGACGAGCTCGGTCAGGGCTGGGCGGGGGCGGTTCGCCAGACCGACGGGAGCGCCCCGGTACGTGGCGTGCGCGCGGAGGTCGACGTCACTCTGGTGTGCCGGCGCGGGGTCGAGCGAGGCGAGTGCGCGGACGGCCGGCTTGGAGTCGACGGTCAGGGCTTCCTCGGCGATGCCTACGAGGTTGGTGATGACGTTGCCGTACCGCCACACGCCGTACTCGGCGAGAGTGCACAGCAGCCGGCCCGAGGGGGTGACACTGATGGAGCCGGCGAAGGGGTTGCCCTCAGCCGTGAACTCCCGGTAGGGACGGCCGTCCTTCGAGTCGTAGACGGCCAGGACGCGGCTCAGATCAGGCGCGACGAGCGTGGTCATGTCCGGCGTCCCGGTGATGGCGAGAACCCCGTCGGGCAGTACGCACAGGCTGATGTCGCCTCCGTCAGCGACGTCCGAGCCCGCCTCGCGCGCGCCGCCGGTCCGGAACTGAGCGCTCGCCAGGACCTCGCCCTCAGCGGAGTAGCGGGTGATGATCCGGTACCCGAAGTTCGCGACCTGCGGGTCCTGCTCCTCGTCGGCGACGCCGTAGGTGTGGCGGTGAACGCCGTACAGGGCGTACACCTCGCCGTTCGGGGCTCCGGCGAGGTCGAAGTGGGTCAGGCCCCAGCCCGTTGAGTAGAGCGCGGTCAGATCGAGGCCGTGGTGGTCCACCAGCGTGCCCGGCAGGGCCAGGGGAAGAGTCTGGATCATGCCTTCATCCTGCGTCACGGCACTGACAGTCGGCCCGGCGGGCGGCCAGCGGGAGCGTTCAAGCCCTCGGGAGGACGATCGGTGAGGGGATAGCCGCTCAGGACTTCGGAGTCGGCGTGCCGCGCCGCAACTGCCTCCCCGGACCGTTGCCCGACCATGGCCCGAAGCGGCTACCAGGCCTCGGCGTGGGTAGGTATGGGGGATCGGTGCGTGTCCGAGCGGGGAGGGGCGGCGCGGGGGTATGTCCGAGCAGCGGCGGGTCGTCATGCGGTGCACCTGGCCTGGGGATGCACGGTCGATACCCGAGCACGTCGTGTACTGGATCGAGGGCGAGTCCCTCCCTGGCTTTCCCGGTGTCCCCCCGTGGGACTCCTTCGGCGGGCGCACCGCCGACCGGCTGCGCGTGCCGGCGACTGCCGGCGAGTTGAGCCGCTGGCGGGACGCTGCCGCCGCATACGTCCACGAGGTCGAGTCGGCCGGCGACGGGCTTGAGGACGTTCGGGCGGAGGTCAGGCGTCGGCGCCGGCGGCTGACCGGGCGGCTGGCGGTGACACGCCGGCGGTTGGCGGATCGCTTGGGGCTCGCCGAGGAGTCGTACAGGGCCCGGGTGGCTGCCGCCGAACGAACCTACCGTCCGGTGCGCCAGGAGGTTGAGGTTCTCGTCGCGGTGGCGAAGGAGGAGGAACGGGCGGCCCGTGAACAAGAGTGGGCCCGGGAGGAGGGTGAACGGCTGGCCCGCGTCGCCGCGCGGGACCGCTGGGAGGCGCGGTGGGCCAACGTCGCCCGGGCCGCGGACCTCCGGGTCTGGACCTGGGAGTACGCGGGGCACACGCTTCTCGTCCTTCGCCATGACGCCCGCCTCCATCGGCAGCCGGCATTAACAGCCCGAGAGCTGGCGAAGATCGTGGTCGTGCTGGCCGGTCGCGGATGCACCGGGGCGGAATGGGCGCAGGACGCGCGCCGTCCGGCGGAGGAGGTGGTCGGCCCCGCGGAGTTCTCCGCGTGGTGGCGTGACGTCCTGAGCGCGACGGTGAACGCCCGGACCCTCCAGGCGGCGGAGCAGGAGATCGTCTTCACCACCGAGCAGGTAGGAACGGCCCTCCACACGGCCGGGAGCCCCGGGATCCGGACCTTCACCGTGAACGGCTACAACTCCGTGAGCGGTTGGCGCCTCACCCTAGACTGGCCGCGGCACGTCACGCCGCCGAGCGTCGAACTGCCGGTCCTGCCCTGGGCCCCCGCCGGTGACCGCTGGTGGAACCGAAACTACGACGGCCGTCCCCACGACTACAAGACGCTGACCCTAACGCTCGGCTCCTCACCACCGGGTTCGGTCGGATTCGCCGAAGAGTGGACCGAGACCATCTACTACACCCACAAGCGAAGGAAATGGGTCTCCCACACACCCGCGTGGTTCGCGCGGACGTTGCTGACAGACGAGATCCGCCACCCCGGCCCCGGGGGGCACGACACCGACTACACCTTCCGCCTCGCCGAGCACGCGGACGCCCGCGAGTTCGTCCCCTTCGTCGCCGCCCTCGCGGACATGGTGACGACCGCGCTCCTCGAAGTCGCCCGCCAACACGGTGCGGCCGAGTGACCCCTCCGTGTGCCGCCTCACCGCGCCGGTGCGGTGGCTCAGGCCGGTCACCGACACACCGACGGCCGCCGCCGGCTGACTGCGGTGGCCGGGCACCCGCCCGCCAGGGGGGAATGGTCGACGCCTTCGCGACGGCGTGGGCGTAGGCCATCTCGATGAGCGCGCGCTGCGCCGGCGCCTGCGCGGTCGGTTCGCGCAGCCGCTGGGTGTGAAGACGGGGGTAGCAGACGGCGGTGCTGAGCAGGGCGTGGCGGATGATTCATCCCGGGCTCGGCACCGCACCCCCGTGGAGCGGGAGAAGCCCGAACTCCCAGCCGATCAGCTCGTCGTCGGCATCGCTGCGGACCTCCGTCCAGCCCACGGTGATCGTCCTGGTGGCGCTGACGCCGGCCACCTTCTCCGGGGCCGCAGCGGCAGTCAGCAGGGGCATCTCCGGCTGCAGGGGGCGGGGCTCCGCGGTTGCGGTACGGCCCTGGGTGAGGTCTTCCGCCAGGGCCGCGCGCAGGACCAGCTCGGCGTCCTCTCGGGAGTCCTCCGGGCGGATGTGCCGGCAGCGGTAGGCGGTGACCCACCCGTACCCGTGTGCCATGCCTTGGCCGACGTTGGCGGAACCGTTGCGCGGTCGGCCGGGGGTGACCGCCTCGGCGGTCGGCCGTCTCGTGAAGGCCGGCCTGTTGGCCTATTTTGGTGGGGACATGGAGTTCCCCGACGTCCTCCTGGACCGGGGCGTGCCCTCGCGCGCCGCCGGGACGTGCCGGTCATCCGCGACGGGCACGTGCCCCTCGGCCCGGATCAGGCCGCCCGCCGGCTCGGCGTCCGAGGGTCGGCTTCGACCAGGTCGTGCGCCTCGGCTGGGATCGCCCCGGCCGGCTCGGTGGAGATCGACTACAAGCGCCACGGCGGCGTCACCGTCGCCGGGCGTTCGGTAGTGGCCGGGCCGGTGACAGCCGGGCCTGTGAGGACGACCTTCGCGCCGGGCATGGCGGCCGCGCAGCGTGAACAGCACTCCACGACGCTGATAGTCAGGGCAGCCCGATGGGTGCTGCCCTCAGCAGCTGACCGTTGAGCTCCTCGCAGCCGTCTTCGTCCCACCAAAGCTCACCTTGGGCGGTGAGGTAGGGATGCAGCCCGCGCACGTCACCGCCTTCGTGAAGCGCGTGCGCGACTGCGTGGAGAAGGCTCGCAAGACCAGGCCAGGCATCGGTGAAGTCGCCGCCACCGCTGTGGCCTGCCCAGCCGATGCGGCCCGCGTCCGGGCCAGCGTCGCCCTCCAGAGCTACTGCTGGTGGAGCCCCCGGCCGGCGAGCGTGAGGAAGGCTTCGCCCACCGCCTCCGACAGCGTCGGGTGAGGATGGATGTGGCGGGCCACGTCGGACGGCTCGGCGTCCCACCCCACGATCAGCTGGCTCTCCGCGATCATCTCCGACACGTGCGGCCCGACCATGTGCACCCCCAGCACCCTTCCGCCCCGCTCCGCGACGACCTTCACCGTGCCGCCCTGCCCGTGCACCATCCCCTTCGCCACCGCGGTCAGCGGCATCGTGTTCACCACCACGTCGTACGCCGCCTCGCGCGCCTGCGCCTCCGTCAGCCCCACGGCGGCGGTCTGCGGCGCCGAGTAGGTGACCCGCGGCACCGCCGCGTAGTCCACCGGCGCGCTCGCCAGCCCGGCCAGTGTCTCTGCGACGAGCAGCCCCTCCGCGAAGGACGCGTGGGCCAGCCCCGGCGAGGGCGGCGGCAGGAGGTCACCGACCACGTGGACGCCGGGGACGGCGGTCTCCAGCCGGGACCAGTCGGCCGGCGCCACGAACCCCCGTTCGTCGGTAACCAGCCCGGCCGCCGCGAGGTCGAGCCCGTCGGTGACCGGGACCCGGCCGACCGCCACGAGCAGCCGCTCCGCCTTCAGCTCCCGCAGCTCCCCCCGCGCGGTCCGCACGGTGGTCCGGACGATCCCGTCCGCCACCGCCGCGCCCTCCAGCCGGGCACCCGTCTGCACGTCGACGCCGCGCTTCTTCAGGCCCCGCGCCAGGTGCCGGGACACGTCCGCGTCCTCCAGCGGCACCAGCCTGTCCGCCGCCTCGACCAAGGTGACCTCGGCCCCCATGGAACGGTGGAAGGAGGCGTACTCCACGCCGATGGCCCCGCCGCCCAGCACGAGTACCGAAGCCGGCAGCCCGGGCGCGAACAGCGCGTCGTCGCTGGTGACCACCGTCTGCCCGTCGGGCTCCAGCCCGGGCAGCGTGCGCGGCCGGGACCCGGTGGCCAGCACGAGCCCCCGGGTGGCGGTGTACTCCCGCCCGTCCTCGGTCCGGATGGACCGCGGGCCGGTCAACCGGGCGCCGCTGCGCAGCACCCGCACCCCGGCGTGCTCCAAGTGGCCTTCCACACCCTTGTGGTTGCGGCCGACGATGTCGTCCCGGGTCGCGCTGAGCGCCGCCCAGTCCACCGACTCCACGCTCGCCCGCACGCCCCAGCGCTCGCGCGCCTCGGCTATGCCGTCGACGAGCTCGGCCGCGTGCAACATGGCCTTGCTGGGGATGCAGCCCCGGTGCAGGCAGGTCCCGCCCACCTTGTCGCGCTCGGCGAGCAGCACGGTCAGTCCGAGGGCCGAGGCGCGCAGGGCGGTGCTGTAGCCGCCGGTGCCGCCGCCGATCACGATCACGTCCGCGGTGCCGTCGCCGAAGTTGTTGCTGTCGTTGCTCATGTACCGAGCCTGTACCGGCCGTTCCCCGCAGTCCAAGGCAAAGATGTTCTGGACTCCATGCAGGTTCTTTATGCTTGCCGATCATGAGCCTGCGTCAGATGGAGTACTTCCTCGCCGTCGTGGAGGAGTCCTCCTTCACCCGGGCCGCCGACGCCCTGCACGTCACCCAGCCCGCCCTGTCCCACCAGGTCAAGGCGTTGGAGACGGCCGTGGGCGGCGCGCTGCTGGAGCGCATGCCGCGGGGGGTCCGGCTCACCGCCATGGGCCGCGCCTTCCTGCCGCACGCGCAGCTCGCCGTCCGCAGCGCCCGCCAGGCGGAGCGGGCCGCCCGGGCCGCGGCCGGGGTGGCCGGCGGCGAACTGCACATCGCCACCGTGCACGCCATCGCGGTCGGGATGCTCCCGGGCATCACCGCCCGCTGGCGGGCCCTGCACCCCGGGGTCTCCCTGGTGCTGCGCGAGTACGGTTCCACGGACGCCCTGGAGGAGCAGCTGGAGCGCGGGGCCGCCGACATCGCCGTGGGCCCCGAACCCAAGGACTGGACGGGCCCCCTGGTGCGGGTGGGCCGCGAGGAGCTGGTCATCGTCGTACCGTTCGACGACCCCCTCGCCGGGCGCGGGGCCGTCCGCCTCGCCGAGCTCGCCGACCGCGACTGGATCCGCTGCGCGATGGAACCACTGGTGGAGGGACAGCCCGTCCTGGACTGGGCCTGCGGGGCGGTGGGCTTCACCCCGCGCACGGTGCTGCGTACGGAACACACCTCCACGGCCGTGCGGATGGCGGCCGCCGGGGTGGGCACCGTCATGGCCCCCGCCCACATGGTCCGGGGCGCCGTCGGCGAGGACTGTCTGCTGCTCTCCCTCGACCCGCCGTGGCACCGCCCCCTGGCGGTGTTCTCCCGCGTCCCGCTGACCGGTGCGGCGGCCGCCTTCACCGAGCTGACCGCCGGCAGCCAGGCGGTCGTCGGCCCCGACTCCCCAGGCCCGGGGCAGTAGCTTCCCCGCGATCCGGCGGTGACGGCGAGCGCCGTCCCCGCGGAGGGGGCGGCCCCCGGCCGGGACGGGCAGGGTTTCCGGAAGTCCGCGAAGCTGTCCGTTTCTCCGCACCGTGCAGCTCCGGTACGCCATGGTCGACTCAGGGCCCGCTGTGTGGCGTGCCCGTCGGGGGGGGAACGGAGATGCCATGGACGACACGGGGACGTGGACGACGGAGGAGTTCGGGACCTTTCACGAAGGATCTGGACTGGACGAACGGCGACCAGGACCTTGGACGACGCAGCCGACGAGCAGGCCGATGCCCGCTGCCGCGACTGGGACCACCACACGGCTGCCGTCGAGGCGACCACGATCCCGCGCAGTAAGCGCTGTCCGCCGGATGGAGATCGCTGCCGGTGAGACTGGATGCTGGGCGAACCGCGCGCCCGTCACGATGCGACGCCGGCACAGGCTGCGGCTGCGCTCGGCCTGAACGGGGCCGCAGCCCGCGCCGAGCCGGCCCGCCTGGGATGCTGGTTGCCGATGGCTTCGGTCATGGCCTTGTTGGAAGCGCGCGAGACGGCCGCGCACGTGCGGGTCTAAGAACTCCACGAAGAGGGGGAGCGGGTGCTGGCCGAGCTTGCGAAGGCGGAGGCGGTGCTGGAGCGACGGGCCATCACCCGCGTGGAGCTGGCCGAGGTCCTGTCCGGGCCGGAGCCGGAGGCCCACCCGCCGGAGTCGGCGCCGGCCGTTGCCGAGGCCCCGGTGGCGGGGTCGGTGGTGCCGCACTGGCGGGTGGGCCTGACGATGGAGGCGCTCGCGCTGGCCTACCAGCGGCTGGTGGGCGTGCTGGAGGCGGAGGCGTGCGGGCCCGGGCTGCGGGCAGGGAGTTGGCCGCACGGCTGGCCCTGGAAGCGGTGTCGGCGAAGGCCGAGAGGGTGCGGTCGAAGGTCAAGCGGCTGGTGGAGCGGGGCTGGCTGGCCCAGCAGCGTCCCGGGGTGTTCACGCCGAGGCGGGCTGCCGGGTGACGTTTCGGCTCCGGTGGCGGGCGAGGCGGCGTCCCATGAGCATGGTCATCGACCCAAGGACGTCGGCTTCGCTGCTTTCGGGCCGGGCCTCTTCCCGGGCAAGGCGCCGCGAGCGCATCAGCCAGCTCAGCGTCCTCTCCACCACCCACCTGCGTGGAAGCACCACGAACCCGCTCATGTCATGGGCGCGTTTGACGACCTGAAGGGTAAGCCGCCCTGGACGCCCCCTTGACCCCCACTTCCTTTCGCACGACCGTCTCCAATGGTGCAACGCGAGGGGAGAAGGTCAGATTCCGGGGTCAGGGGGACGTCGGGGTCCGTCAGACGAGGTGGATCGTGAAGCGCCTCACGACCCTGGGGTCCGTGGCGATCGTGTCGGAGTGGACCCAGCCGCGAGCCTTCTTGTACTCCCCGGTGCCGCCAGTGATCGCATTGTCGAAGGGACCCTGGTCGACGTAGTTGAAGTACATCCCCTGCACGGTGAGCTGGCCGCCCGGGAGGACGTAGGTCACGACGCACTGCTCCGCTTCATCGGCGCCGCCCCGGGTGGTGGTGCAGGTGCCGTGGGTCTCGCCGACCTTGTTGTGCTCCTCGTCGAAGAGGTCCGAGCGGACGACGACCTGATCGCCCTGCGAGACGCTGCCGGGGGTGACGGGGAAGCGGGTCAGCTGCTGCACCTCGGCCAGGAGTGTGATGATCCGGGCCTTATCCCTGGCCTGGGCGGAACCGGTGTCCGTGGCGGCGGCCGCGACGGGGGTGCAGGCGAGGAGGGTGACCAGCGTGGCCGTGCCGAGGCAGGCCGCTCTGATGGGGCGCATCATGCGACTCCTGAGGTTGATGTTCGGGAATGACCGGATGGCGAACTTTCATCCGATTTCGTTCGATTTCCTTCATACCTCCGACTTCGCCGCGCCGCGGAGCACCCCGGCACGAACCACCGGCACATCCAGCCGGTCGGACCAAAGTCAGGCGGCGGAGCCCGGCCCGTCGGCCCGTCGGCGGCGATGGCGCCCTCGCTGAGGATGATCGAGCGCGGGCAGAGCTCCATGGCGTACGGCTGGTCGCGGGTGACCGTCAGGACGGTGACGTCCAGGGAATGCAGGATGTCGACGAGCTCGCGGCGCGAGGCCGGGTCCAGGTTGGGAACTCGTAGGGTCCTGCCGGCGTCGGGGTCGATGCCGAGCCGCTTTCGCAACCCCGCACCGCGATCCGCGCACCGGCCGGTTGCAGACGCGGTCGGCGGTCACCGGAGTCGCTGCACGGAACCAGCCTGAGCCCGCGCCGCAAGAACCTGCGCGGGCTCAGGTGTGGCCGGGGTGCTAACGGCGTTAGCACTCCGAGTACCGACGACTGGGTGCCGGTCAGGGGAGTGCGCGCCGTGGCTGCTCCTTGGAGGTGCTGGTCGGGGCGGGCAGGTGGGCTGTCGTCGGCGAGCAGGTGCGCGAGGAGCGCTCCCGTCGCGGGCTGGCCGAGCTGTTGGGCGGCGGGGATCAGGCGGGCGTGATCACGGGCTGGCAGAGAAGGGGCGATGCTGGCTGCCCTGCCGGGCAGCCCGAGGGAGAACGCGACACAGACCTCTTCCTGGGAGTACTCGAGGAGATCGAACCGCGCCGCATGTGGCCCCGGCTCGTCGAGAGCTTCGATCAGAGCGCGTCGGCTGGTGATGGTGCGGTCGGTGAGCGGGACCGACGGATACCGGCTGAGGTGGTCCATGACCGAGTCGAAGTCCAGCTGGGCAAGGAGGCTCTTGGCCAGCCGCAGCTCCCGTCCACGTCCGGGGCCCGCAGCTCGACCGCCAGGCCGGCCAGCTCCCGCAGGACCCGGCCCGGCCCGGCCGCGGACACCTGGCTCGCCTCCGGCGTATCCGCCGGGGTGGTCACGGGGACTCCTGGGGCGGTGCGGAAGCCGACCCGTTCGCCGACCTGGGGGGCTTTCACGGCCCCCTCGATGAGGACCTCGGCCCTCGTGTCGCAGCCGTCCTTGTCCGCATCGCTCCAGACCCCGAACTCCCGCTGCCGGTTGTAGCACTCACAAACCTCGGCTTCCACCGGCAGCTGGGCGACAAACTGCTCGATGCTCAGGGCGTCGGGCAGCCAGGAGGCCGATACGGAGAGCAGGAGCACCGGACGCAGCAGACCCGCGGCGATCGTCACCGGACGCCGCCGCATCCGGTCCACCCAGGCCCCGGCCGGGAGGCCGATCCGTTCACGCAGCCGCCCCCAGCCCCCTCACCCGGGAGGGCGGGGGCCGGGCGGCAGGCGGTGCAGGAAGTCGGCGGGGAGGGCGTGCAGGGTGCGGCCGTGGAGACCGGTGGTGGTCTGCGCCGTCAGGAGGGAGTTGAGGACGGACTCCTCCACCGCGTCCAGGACGGCCTCGAACACCGGCCCCAGGGCGGAGTCCGGTACGGCGCCGCTGCCCGGCCGGGCGGTGCCGAAGGCGACGGCGTAGTCCCCGCTGCCGTGGCCGTACGCCGCTCCCGTGCGGGCCAGCGCGAACACCGCGCGCCGGGCGAGCCGGGTGAGCTGACGGGCGTCGAGCGGGGCGTCCGTGGCGACCAGGATCATGCAGGAGCCGGTCTCGGGGACCGGTTCGGTCGGCCGGGCACCCGGCAGACCCAGCGTGTCGGGGGTGACGGCGTGGCCGAGCACCCGCAGGGTGCCGCCGAAGTTGGCCTGTACCAGTACGCCGACGGTGACCGGGCGGCCGGCGGCCACCGGGGTGCGGGAGGCCGTGCCGATGCCCGCCTTGAAGCCGAGCGCGCCCATGCCGGTACCGGCGCCGACGCAGCCCTCGGCCACCGGCCCGCCCGTCGCGCCGTCCAGGGCGGCCCGTACGTGTTCCTCCCGTACCGGGCGGGCGCGGATGTCGGAGAGCCAGCCGTCGTTGCACTCCCCGACCACCGGGTTGAGGCTCTGGGCCCGGCGGCCCTCCGGGCGGTCCAGCATCCAGCTGACCACCGCGTCCGCGGCCCGGAAGGCCGAGAGGGTGGAGGTGAGCACCAACGGGGTTTCCAGCGTGCCGAGTTCGGCCAGCTGGGTGGTGCCGATCAACTTGCCGTAGCCGTTACCGGTGAACACCCCGGCGGACAGGGGCCGGTCCGGCCCCACCGCCCCCGGCAGTACCGCGGTCACCCCGCTGTGCACCCGGGGCGGCCGGCGGAGCGTGGTGTGCCCCACCCGGACCCCGGGTACGTCGGTGATCGCGTTGTGCGGGCCGGTCGGGAGCCGCCCGATCACGAGGCCGAGGTCCCGCGCGCGGGGGCGGGGGCCGGGGTGAGGGTGGGGATGGGACGGGACCGGGGACGGCTGGTGGTCGGTCACGGGAGCCGCCTACGCGTCCGGTCCGTCCATGGCCCGGCGCAGGCTCGCCGGGCGCATGTCGGTCCACACCGTGCCGATGTGGTCGAGGCAGGCGCCGCGCGGGCCGGTGAAGCCCTCCCGGCGCCAGCCGGGCGGGTCCTCCCGGTCCGCGGGCCAGACCGAGTACTGCTCCTCGTCGTTGACGACGACCCGGTACACGGCGGTGTCCTCCTGCACGTTGTCCTCCTGCGCGGTGTCCTGCATCTGTGCTGCTCCTTCCGTGCGGTTCACGCCTCGTCCTCGACCAGCTCGGCCAGGACGGATTCGAGGTGTTCGAGGATCCGGTCGACGGTCTGCGGGGTGTGGCGGCCCAGGTCGAAGACGGCTTCCGCGCGGAACGGCGGGCCCGGGGTCACCACCAGCGTGAACGGATAGTTGGTCCAGGTCTTGGCGGACACGGCGCCCGCCTCCGCGCCGTCCAGGCGTTCGCGCAGCCCGGCCCGCATCGGGTAGTTCTCGACGACGAGGATGGTGTCGAAGAGCGGTACGCCGCGGGGGACCCCGCTCCAGCCGTGCACGTCGACCAGGGGGGTGTGCTCTGCCGGCAGGGCGGCCCAGCGCTGCTGGTGGTCGCGCATCCAGGGGACGACCTCCGTGTCCTCGGGAATGGTCACGCGCACCGGGAGGGTGTTGATGAACATGCCCACGGTGCCGGTCATGCCGGGCCGTCCGGACCGGCCGGAGACGGTGGCGCCGAAGACCACGTCGGAGGTGCCGGCGTACTGGCCGAGGAGGAGCCCCCAGGCTGCCTGGAGCACCGTGGAGACGGTGAGCCGGTGGGCGCGGGCGAAGGCGGTGATCCGTTCGCCGAGCTCGGGGGCGAAGAGGCGCTCCCGCTGGGTGTGGCCCGCGTCCGGCCCGGCCGCCGTGGGGCCGGCGGCGCCCGCGGGAAGCCGGCTCGGCCCGGTGAAGCCGGCCAGGTAGGCGCGCCAGAACCGTTCCGGTTCCGCCGTGTCCTGTCCCGCCAGCCATTCGAGGTACTCCGGCCAGCCCGGGTCGGTTTCCAGGGCCGGGCGGCGGCCGGCCCGGAGTTCCTCGTAGGCATTCAGGAACTCGTCCACCAGCCGTACCACGCTCCAGCCGTCCAGGATCAGGTGGTGGCTGGTCACGGCGGCGAAGGTCTCCCCGGCGCCGAGGTCGACGAGGGTGAGCCGGAACATCGGCGCACGGGTGAGCTCGAAGCCGGCCCGCCGGTCGTCCTCCAGCAGGGCGGAGAGCCGCGCGGAGCGTTCGTGCGCGGGCCAGGAGGTGCCGTCCACCGTGCGCAGGGGCGGCTGCGCGGTCCGGGCGATGACCTGCCAGGGCTCGTGGTCGGCACCGGTGTGGATGCCGGTGCGCAGCGCCGGGTGGCGGGCGGTGAGTGCGGCCCAGGCCCGGGTGAAGGCGTCCGGGTCGAGGTCCTTGATCATCCAACCGGTCTGGCCGATGTAGAGGCCGCTGCCCGGCTCGTGCAGCACGTGGAAGTGCATGCCCGCCTGGGTGGGGGTGAGCGGGTGGGCGTCCTGTGCCTCCGGGTCGGCGGCCAGGAGTTCCGCCCGGCGGGCCCGCCGGGCGGCGTCCTGCGCGGTGCCGGTTCCGCCGATGGAGGGCCGGCCCGCCGGCGGCGCTGTCCGGGCCGACGTCCCGGGCGCCGTCTCGGCCGCCGTCCGGGCCGCCGCACGGGCGAGCTCGGCGACGGTCTGGTGCTGGAAGAACTGGCGTGGGGTGAGGCGGAGGCCGGCGGCCGCGGCCCGGGCCACGATCTGGATGCTGCGGATGGAATCGCCGCCGAGGGCGAAGTAGTTGTCCTCGGCGCCGACGGGATCCACGTCGAGGACCTCGGCCCAGATGCCCGCCAGAACCTGCTCCGGTCCCGGGGCCGGGGGGCGGCCGGTCCCCGGCCCCTGCGGACGCGCCGCGTCCGGGGGCGGCGCGGGCAGTGCGCGGCGGTCGGTCTTCCCGCTCGCGGTGCTGGGCAGCGATTCCGCCGCGAGGTAAACGGCCGGGATGAGGGCCTGGGGCAGCAGTCCCGCCAGGTGGGTGCGGAGCCGGCCGGCCTCGGGGAGGGTGCCGCTGGGCCGCGGCACCAGGTGGGCGACGAGGACCGGCCGTCCGTGCGCGGGCTGGTGGAGGGCGACGGCGGCCCGGCGCACGTCGGGGTGCGCGGTGAGCGCGGCCTCGATGTCCGCGGGGTCGACGCGGACGCCGTTGACCTTCATCTGGTCGTCGGAGCGGCCCAGGTACTGGAGGCTGCCGTCGGCGAGCCGGCGGGCCCGGTCGCCGGTGCGGTACATCCGCTCGCCCGGCCGGGTCGGGTGCGGGAGGAACCGGTCCGCGGTGAGGACGGGGTTGCGGTGGTAGCCGCGGGTGAGGCCGGCGCCGGACAGGTAGACGTCACCGGGGACACCGGTCGCCACCGGCTCCAGGCGCTCGTCGAGGAGTTCGGCCCGGGTGCCCTGGATCGGGGTGCCGACGGGGACGTGCCGGTCGGCGGGCGGGACCGGCGGGGAGACCCGGTGGGCGGTGGCCGTCATGGTGGTCTCGCTGGGGCCGTACATGTTGGTCAGCGCCGCGTGCGGGGCCACCCGGGCCAGGGCGGCCGCGTCGGCGGCCCGCAGCGGCTCCCCGCTCACCAGGACGGTGCGCAGCGCGGGCAGGACCGTGCCGGTCTCGGCGAGGTGGGCGGTGAGCACGCGCAGCACCGAGGGGACGACGGCGGGCAGGGCGGTCACCCGGTGGGCGGTGAGCGCCGCGCGTACGGCGACCAGGTCAGCGGCGCCGTCCGGCATGACCACGGTGCGGGCGCCGGTGGTGAGCGGGTGGAGCAGGTCGCGCAGGGAGGCGTCGAAGGAGACCGTGGTCAGGGCGAGGACGGTGTCCTCGGCGTGGACGTGGCCGTTGCGGTCCAGGTCGGCGAAGTAGTTGAGGACGCCGCGGTGGGTGCCGGCGATCCCCTTGGGCACTCCGGTGGAGCCGGAGGTGTGGACCACGTAGGCGAGGCTGTCGGGCCCGGGCGGCCCGGCCGGGCCCCTCCCGGGGTGCACGTCCGTGTCCGCGTCCGTCCCGGCGTACACGTCCTCCAGGAGCATCGGCGGGCGGGCGGGGTACGCGGAGCCGTGCAGCCGGTCGGCCAGCGCCGCGGTGGTGAGCAGCAGCGTGGGGCGGGCGCTGTCGAGCACCGCGTGCAGCCGGGCGGGCGGCTGGTCCGGGTCGAGGGGGACGAAGGCCGCGCCGGCCCGCCACACCGCCAGGAGCGCGGCCGTCAGGTCCGCTCCCCGCGGCAGGCAGACGGCCACCAGGCGTTCCGGGCCGGCCGCGGCCGCGGCCAGCCTCCGGGCCAGCAGGCGGCTCCGCGCGGCGAGCTCCCCGTAGGTGGTGCGGGTGTCGCCGCAGAGCACCGCGGTGCGTTCGGGGGCGCGGGCGGCCTGGGCGTCGAACAGGTGCACGGCACAGTCGGCGGCGAGCGGGGGCGCCGGCGGGCCCGTCCCGGTCGCGGCGAGCAGCCGCCGGCCCGCCTCGGAGAGCAGGCCGATCCGGTCGACGGGGGTGTCGGGGTGCTCGGTGGCGCCGGTGAGCAGCAGGCGCAGCTGCTCGGCGAACTCCTCGGCCCAGTCGTACGTGTAGGCGTCGGCGTCGTAGTCGAGGACGGCTTCCAGTTCGCCGCCGCGGTCGGTGACGGCGAGCCGGAGGTCGCCCTTGACCTGTCCGGTGGTGACCGGGACGGGCTCGCAGACCAGGCCGGGGACGCGGAAGTCCGCGGCGGGGCTGGTCTCGTGGACGAAGTGGGCCTGGACCAGCGGCTGGCGGGACAGGTCGCGGTCCGGTGCCAGGGCCTCCACCACGCGTTCGAAGGGAACGTCCGCGTGTGCGTACGCGCCGAGGCAGGTGTCCCGGACCCGGCCGAGCAGCTCCCGGAAGGCGGGGGCGCCGTCGAGCCGGGTGCGCAGCACGACGGTGTTGACGAACAGGCCGACGAGGGGTTCCAGGGCGGGCCCGGTGCGACCGGCCACGGGGGTGCCCACCAGGATGTCGGTGCCGCCCGAGTGGCGGGCCAGCAGGGCCTGGTAGCCGGCCAGCAGGGCGGTGAACAAGGTGGTGTTCTCGGCGCGCGCGAGGGCGGTCAGGCGTTGCACGGTGCGGGCGTCGATCCGGAAGCGGACGGTTCCGCCGCGCAGCCGCTGGACGGCGGGCCGGATCCGCTCGGAGGGCAGTTCGAGGACCTGAGGGGCTCCGTCGAGGGTGGCGCGCCAGTAGGCCAGCCGGTCCTCGGCCTGCCGCCCGGCCAGGGCACGGCGCTGCCAGGCGGCGTAGTCGGCGTACTGGAGGGCGGGGGCGGGCAGCGGTGCGGCGGTGTCCTCCGGGGCGGGCCTGGAGGCGGGCCGGGGGATCGTCAGGGCGGTGTAGTGCGCGGACAGTTCGCGGGCGACCACTCCGAGGGAGAGGCCGTCGCAGACGATGTGGTGTCCGACCATCAGCAGGATGTGGTCCTGTTCGGCGAGGCGGAGCAGGCGGACCCGGAACAGCGGCCCGGTGGCCAGGTCGAAGGGGGCCGTGGTGTGTGCGGCGAGCCAGCGCCGTACGCCGTCCGCTTCCCCGGCGGCGGCCGGGTCGGCGGCCGGGCCGCTCTCGTGGGCGGGCTCCGGGGCGTCCACGGGCAGCGGTGGTGGCGGCAGGGCCGGTGCGTGGACGCGGGCCACCGGGCGGCCGTCGACGGTGTGGAAGGTGGTGCGCAGCGATTCGTGACGGGCGAGCAGACCGGCGTAGGCGGCGCCGAGCGCCGCGGTGTCGAGCGGTCCGCGCAGCCGCAGGGCGGCCGGAACGTGGAAGGCGGCGGTTCCGCTCTCCAGCTGGTCCATGAACCACAGCTGCTCCTGGGCCGGTGAGAGCGGCAGCGGGCCGCCGTCGCGGGGCAGGGCGCGCGGTGGCTCGTACGGCCGGCCGGCGGCGGGGCGGCGGTCGAGGGCGGCGGCGAGTTCCGCGACGCTGCCGGCGGACAGCACCTCCGGCATGTCCACGGAGGTGCCGGTGGCCCGGGCGAGGAGCACGGCCGCCCGGGTGGCCTGGAGGGAGCTGCCGCCGAGGTCGGTGAACCGGTCGTGGCGGCCCACCCGGGGGCGGCCGAGGACGGTGGCCCAGATCCCGGCGATGCGGTGCTCGGTGCCGCTCTCGGGTGCGGCGTACGGCTGCGGTTCGGCGGAGGCGGCCGGATCGGGATCGGGCAGCGCGGCACGGTCGGTCTTCCCCGAGGGGCTGAGGGGGAACCGGTCGAGGACGACGAAGTGCTGCGGGACCAGGGCCGCGGGCAGGATGCGGGCCAGGTGGTCGCGCAGGTCCCGGCCGCACGGGGCGGACGCGGCGGCCGACCCGGCGGAGGGCGCGTTGGCGGGCGGGGCGGTGCGGCCCGCGGCCGGGACCAGCCAGGCGATCAGCCGGTCGGTGCCGTCCGGGCCGGGCCGGACGGCGACGACCGCACCGGTGACCTGCGGGTGGGTGGCGAGTGCGGCCTCGATCTCGCCGGCCTCGACGCGTATCCCGTTGACCTTGATCTGGTGGTCGAGGCGGCCCAGGTAGTGGAGTTCGCCGTCGGCGTCGAGGCGGGCCAGGTCCCCGGTGCGGTACAGGCGGCCGCCGGGGGTCCCCGGGTCGGGCACGAACCGGTCGGCGGTCAGCCCCGGGCGGCCGGCGTATCCGCGGCCGACGGCGGTGCCGCCGATGTACAGCTCGCCGGGTTCACCCGGGGGCACCGGCCGGCCCGCCGGGTCGAGCAGGTGGACGGCGGCCCCGGTGACGGGCCGGCCGATGGGGACCGTGGCCGGTGCCTCCGCGTCGCCGGGCCGCTCTCCCGCCGTGCGGTGACGGGCGAACGTGGCCTGGACGGTGGCCTCGGTCGGCCCGTACAGGTTGACCACCTCGACGTCGAGCAGCCGGGTGACGCGTTCGGCCAGCGCCGCGGGCAGGGCCTCGCCGCCGCAGCACACCCGGCGCAGGCTGCGCAGGGCGTCCGGGCGGGCGGTGGCGGCGTCGAGGAAGAGCCGCAGCATCGAGGGGACGAACTGCACGGTGGTGACCCGGCGCTGTTCGATCAGCGCGGCCAGGTAGTCGGGGTCCCTGTGGCCGCCGGGGCGGGCCACGACCAGGCGGGCTCCGGAGGTCAGGGGCAGCAGCAGCTCCCACACGGAGGCGTCGAAGCTGAACGGCGTCTTGTAGAGGACGGCTTCGTCGGCGTGCGGGGCGAACTCCCGGCGGATCCAGGCCAGCTGGGCGGCCAGGGAACCGTGGCCGATCATGACGCCCTTGGGGCGGCCGGTTGAACCGGAGGTGTAGAGCACGTACGCGAGTTGCCCGGGCCACGTGGCGGCGGGGGTGTGCGGAGGCGTGGTCACGGTCCCGTGCGCGGAGTCGTCCGTGGCGGCCCGGGTGGGCCGGACGACGGTGTGCGGGCCGTCCGGGGCGTCGTCCCGGTCGGTCACGAGCACGGCCGGCGCGGCGTCGGCGAGCATGTACCGCAGCCGCTCGGCCGGGTACTCCGGGTCCAACGGCAGCCAGGCGCCACCCGCCTTCCAGACCGCGAGCAGGGTCACCACCAGGTCCGTGCCGCGCGGCAGCAGCACGCCGACGAGGGTCTCGGGGCCGGCTCCGGCCCCGCGCAGTACGGCGGCGAGCCGGTCGGCGCGTTCGTGGAGCGCGGCGTACGTCAGCTCCTCGTCGTCGGTGCACAGGGCGACGGCGTCAGGGGTGAGGCGGCCCTGCCGTTCCAGCAGTGCGGGCAACGGTTCCGCGGGCTCGCGGACGGGCGGCTCAGGCGGCGTCACGGCGTATGGCTCCCTGGTGTTCCTGCGGGTTGGGGTGGTCGCCGTGCTGATCGGCCGGGGGTACGTTGCCCCCGCTGACGACGAGGACGGTGAGGCCGGCGGCCGGGAGCCTGCCTTCGAGGAGGGCCGCCATCGGCAGGGCGGCGGTCGGCTCGGCGGGTACCGGGGTGTCCTGCCGCATGCGGTGCAGGGCGCCGAGGATGGCCTCTTCGCCGACGGTGACGATGTCGTCGACCAGGCCGCGGGTGACGGCGATCTCGAAGGGCCGTTCACCGAGGGAGACCACCCTCGCTCCGTCGGCGACGGTGTCCGCGGGCGCCTCCAGGCGCTGCAGAACGCCGGTGGCGAGGCTGCGGCGGGCGTCGTCCGCGCGCTCCGGCTCCACTCCGATCACGGTGACGTCCGGCCGGAGGGACTTCACGGCGAGCGCGGTGCCGGCCAGCAGGCCGCCGCCGCCGACGGGCACGGCCACGGTCCTCACCTCGGGCAGGTCGGCGAGGACCTCGGCGGCGACGGTGCCCTGGCCGTGGATGACGTCCCAGTCGTCGGAGGAGTGCACGAAGGGCCGGCCGAGGTCGGCGGCGATGCTGCGGGCGAGGGCGTCGCGGTTGTGGAAGGTGACCCCCTCCGTGACCACGTCGGCGCCGAGGGCGCGTACGGCGGCCACCTTGGCGGGCAGCGCGTTGGCGGGCAGGACCACCGTCACCGGCAAGTCCAGCAGGCGCCCGGCGAGGGCGACGGCCCGGGCGTGGTTGCCGGAGCTGGCGGCGACCACGCCGGTGCTGCGGCCGGCGTACCGCAGCAGGGCGTTGAGGGCGCCGCGCATTTTGAACGACCCGGCCGTCTGGAGGGATTCCGGCTTGAGCCAGACCTCCGGCCGGTAGCGGACCGGCTCGGTGCGCCGGATGTGCCGGGAGATCCGGGCCGCGGCGGCGTCTATGGCGGCGCGGTGCAGGGGCAGGTCGTATTCGGTCCACTCGTCGGTCGGCAGGGGCCGGTGGTACGCCTGGTGGGTGTACGGGAACTCTCGCTGGAGGGTCATGCCGCTATCCCTGATTCTGTGGTCGTGGTCCCGGGCGCGGGCGCGGGGTCTGCGCGGTGCAGCCGGGAGACGAGAAGGAGCAGTCCGGGCAGGAGGAGACCGGCGGCCGCGACGGCGATGGCGCCGCGCAGGCCGAGGAGGTCGGCGAGGAAGCCGCTGAGCACGGCGGCGAACGGGGCCATGGCCCAGGCCGCCCAGCGGAAGGTCGCGTTGACCCGGCCGAGCAGCCGGTCGGGCGTGATCAGCTGCCGGAAGCTGACCAGGTTGATGCCGTAGATCTGGACGCCGCAGCTGACGGCGAAGGTGCTGGCCATCAGCATGGCGAGTCCGGGAATGCTTTCGGCCGGTACGAAGGGGACGGCGAGGACCGGCGCGCCGGCCAGGAACGCCGAGGCGGTGAGGGTCCGGGACAGTCCGAAGCGGCGGCTCAGGCGTCCGGCCGCCATGGCGCCGAGCAGGGCGCCCGGTCCGGCCGCGGCGAGGACCAGGCCGAGCTGGGCGCCGGAGAAGCGAAGTTCCTGGACGACGAACAGGGCGAGCAGGGGGGTGCGGATGTAGAAGAAGGCGTTCATCAGCCCGGAGGAGAAGGCCAGGACGCGCAGCCGGGTGTCGCCGAAGACGAAGGACCAGCCTTCGGTGAGCTGCCGGCGGAAGGACTCCGGGCGGGCGGCTGCCGGGGCCGCGGAGTCGGCCGGCGCTTCGGCGGGGGCCGGGTGGCCGGGCCTGGCCGCCGGCTCCCCGGCGGCCGGCGCTGCCCCACGGCCGGTGTGTGCCTGTCGGCCGACCAGGGGCAGGGTGAGGATCAGTCCCGAAGCCAGCAGGTAGCAGACGGCGTCCATGGCCACGGTGTTCGCCGGGGTGATCGCCTCGACCAGGAAGCCGGCGAGGGCGGGGCCGACGATGACCGCGCCGGAGCGGGTCATCTCCATTCGGCTGTTGGCCTGTACCAGGTCGGAGTCCTCGACCAGCTGCGGCAACAGGGACGGCGCCGCCACCTCGAAGGCCACTTGGAGCAGGCTGACCAGGAAGTACACGGCGACCAGCTGGAGCATGTCGAGCACGCCCAGGGCGGCCCCGATGGGCACCCAGCTCAGCAGCAGTCCGCGGCCCACGTACGTGGCGAGCAGGATCCTGCGGCGGTCGACCCGGTCGACGAGGACGCCGAAGAGGGGCCAGGCGAAGGCCATCGGGGCCATGCCGGCACCGACGAACAGTCCCATCTGCACGGAGTCCGCGCCGAGTTGCATGACGGCGACCAGCGGCAGGGCGACGAGGGAGAGGTTGTACCCGAATTCGGCGACGGTCTGGCCGGTCCACAGCCGGACGAACGGCCCGTTGCGCAGCAGGCTCACGGCTGCTCCTTCCGGTGCAGGGCGGCGCCGAGGGTGGTGCCGGGGTCGGTGGCGGCGGCGGTGAGCAGCCGTTCCATGTCGGCCAGGAAGTCCTCGGCCCAGGCGGGGACGAACAGCTCCCGGTCGTGGACCAGGTCGAGGAGAATGCCGTCCGGCCGGTTGTGGGCGAACAGGGTGATCGGGTAGCGGACCCAGACCTCGTTGAGGCCGCTGTGCTCGATGTCCAGTCCGGGCACGGGCACGGCGGTGTGCGGGAAGTCCTGCATGTTGAACAGGGCCTGCACGAGCGGTGCGTGGCTGTCCCGCTGCTCGGGCACCAGCTCTTCGAGCAGCAGCTCGAAGGGCAGGTCGCGGTGGGCGTAGGCGTCCAGGGCGCGTTCCCGGGTGGCGCGTACCAGGTCGGCGAAGGGCAGGTCCGGGCGAGGACGGGCGCGCAGGGCGGCCATGTTGGCGACGAAACCGATGAGCGGGTCGAGCGCGGCCCGGTCCCGGTTGGCCATGGGCACCGCGACGGCGAGGTCCTCCCCGCCGAACCGGTGCCCGAGCACGGCCTGGTAGGCGGAGACGAGCACCATGAAGGTGGTGGCCCGCAGCTGCCGGCCGAGGGACGCCACCCGGTCCCGGAGGGCGGGCGGCAGGGTGCGCAGGGTCCGGCCGCGGGGCGGCCGCTCCGCGCCCTCCAGCACCGGGTAGGTGTCGGGCAGCGGGAACAGGGCCGGCAGGCCGGCGAGTTCGGACCGCCAGTGGTCCATGCCCGCCCGGAGGCCGCCACCCTCCAGCATCCGCTGCTGCCAGGAGGCGAAGTCGGCGTACTGGAGCGGGAGTTCGGCCAGGGGCGAGGGCTCGCGCGCGGCGAAGGCGCGGTAGAGGGTGGTGAGCTCGCGCAGGAACACGCCGACCGACCAGCCGTCGGCGACGAGGTGGTGGATGACCACGTGCAGGATGTGGTCGCGCGGTCCGAGCCTGAGCAGCCCGGCCCTCAGCAGCGGGCCCCGGGCGAGGTCGAAGGGGGCGCGGGCGATCTCGGACAACCGGTCGTGGAGTTCCGCGTCCGGAGTGGCCGCACCGAGTGCGGTGAGGGGCAGCGGGACGGGTGCGGGCGGCTCGATCCGGGGGGCGGGTGTGCCGTCCGCGGCGGGGAAGACGGTGCGCAGGGCGTCGTGGCGGCGTACCACTTCGGAGAGTGCGGCGCCGAGGGCATCGGTGTCGAGGTCGCCCCGGAGCCTGCGGAAGACCGGGACGTTGTAGATGGCGTACCGGCCGGTGCGCTGTTCCAGGTTCCACAGCCGGCGCTGGCTGGCGGCCAGGTCGGCGGGGCGGCCGGCGCCGGGGACGGGCTGGGCGGCGGGGTCGGACCGGTGGCCGTCGGCCCAGGCGGCGAGCGCCTCGACGGTGGGGTGTTCGAAGACGGTGCGCAGGGGGATCTCGATGCCGAGCGCCTCCCCGGCGCGGGCGGCCATCCGGGCGGCGAGCAGGGAGTGCCCGCCCAGCGCGAAGAAGTCGTCGGTGGCGCCGACTTCGACGGTGCCGAGCACCTCGCACCAGATGCCGGCGATCAGTTCCTCGGCGGTGGTGCGGGCGGCCCGGCCGGCGGTCAGCGCCCCGGCCGGGGGTGCGGGCAGCCGGTTGCGGTCGATCTTTCCGGTGGCCGTGCGGGGCAGCTTGTCGAGGGTGACGAAGAGGCCCGGGACGAGGGAGGCGGGCAGTTGTCCGGCGAGGTGGGCGCGGAGCTCTGCGGTGGTCGGGGCCGGGTGGCCTGCCGCGGTGACCAGGTACCCGACGAGGACCTGCCGGGTGCCGCCGGCCTGGTGGCCGGTGACGGCGGCCTCGGCGACCGCCGGATGGCCGGCGATGCAGGCGGCCACTTCGGAGGGATCGATCCGCACTCCGTTGATCTTGAGCTGGTGGTCGGTGCGGCCGAGGTACTGCAGGGTGCCGTCCGGGAGGAAGCGGCCGAGGTCCCCGGTGTCGTACAGCCTGCGTCCGGGACGGGCCGGGTCGGGAACGAACACAGAGGCGGTGAGGGCGGGGTTGCCCAGGTAGCCGCGGGCGAGGCCGGCGCCGCCGATGTGGACGCGGCCCGGTACGCCGGTGGGCACCGGCCGCATCCGGTCGTCGAGCACCTCGATCACCGTGTTGCGGATGGGCGTGCCGACGGGGATGCGCCGCTGCGGGGGCAGCGGGGCCGGGGGCAGCGGATGGCGGGTGGCGGTCATGGTGGTCTCGCTGGGGCCGTACATGTTGACCAGCCGGGCGGCGGGAGCGGCCGCGGCCAGCCGGGCGGCGTCCTCCGGGTGCAGGGGTTCGCCGCTGACCTGGACGGTCCGCAGGTGCGGGAGGATCCGGCCGTTCTCGGTGAGCTCGTCGGTCAGTGCCCGCAGCAGGGAGGGGACGAGGGCGGGCAGCACCTGGATCCGCCGCTCCTGAAGGATCCGGGCGAGGGCACGCAGGTCGCTGCCGCCGCCGGGCACGATCACCACGTGGGCGCCGGCGGTGAGCGGGTGGAGCAGGTCGCGCAGGAAGGCGTCGAAGGAGATGGTGGTCAGTGCGGCGACCCGGTCGCCGGGGGCGGTGCAGCCGCGTTCGGTGAGGTCGGCGAAGTAGTTGACGACCCCTCGGTGAGTGCCCTCGATGCCCTTGGGGGTGCCGGTGGAGCCGGAGGTGTGCACCACGTAGGCGCGGTTGTCGGGGTGGACGGTGACGTCGAGCGGGGTGGCGGGCCCCGCCCCGTCCTCGCGCCCGTCGGGTACGGGCACGAGGGCCGGCGGGCCGGCCGGGGCGGTGAGCCCCGGGGTGGTGACCAGCAGCACGGGCCGGCAGCCGGTGACGACGGCGTCCAGGCGGGCCGCGGGGAGTTCCGGGTCGAGGGGGACGAATCCGGCGCCGGTGTTCCATACGGCGAGCAGGGTCACCACGAGGTCGAGCCCGCGCGGCAGCATGACGCCGACTAGCTTCTCGGGGCCGGCTCCGGCCCCGGCCAGCCGGTGGGCGAGCCGGTTGACGCGCTCGTCGAGGCGGCCGTAGGTGAGGGTCTCGCCTGCCCACTCGACGGCGACGGCGTCCGGGTGGAGCCGGGCGCGGCGGCGTACCAGCAGGTGGGCGGGCAGGTCCGGCGTCTCCGTGACGACGGTGTCGGTGACGATGTCGTTGACGGCGGTGTTGTTGACGGCGGCCAGCAGGGCACGCCGGGCTGCGCCGTCCAGGGGGACGGCGCCGGTGGGGGTGGCCGGCGCGGTGGCCGCCGCGGTCAGCAGCGCGTTCCAGTGGTCGCGCAGCAGGGCGGCCGCCTCCGCCGAGAACACGTCGGTGGCGTAGCGCAGCCCGCAGTCCAGGGCGTCGCCGGACTCGGTGGCGAAGAGGGTGAGGTCGAACTTCGCGGTGTCGTTGGACACGCCGACCGGGAGGGGGCGCGCCCAGGGCCGGGAGGCGGCCGGACGGGCGCTGTTGAGCTCGAACACCACCTGGTAGACGGGGTGGTGGGCGGGGTCGCGGACCGGGTGCAGGTCGGCGACCACCTGTTCGAAGGGGACGTCCTGGTGTGCGTAGGCGGCCAGGGCGGTGGCCCGTACCCGCCGGAGCACCTCGAGGAAGTCGGGGTCGCCGGACAGATCGGTGCGCAGGGCGACGGTGTTGACGAAGTAGCCGGGTATCCGCTCCAGTCCGGGGGCGGTGCGGCCGCCGACGGGGGTGCCGACCACGATGTCGGTGCGGCCGCTGTGCCGGGCGAGGAGCTGGGTGAACGCGGCGAGCAGCACCATGTGCAGGGTGGCGCCGTGCTGCCGGCCGGTCTCGCGGAGCCGGCCGGTCAGCTCGGCGTCCACGGTGAAGCGGAGGACGCCGCCCGCTCCGCTGGGCACGGCGGGCCGGACGCGGTCGGTGGGCAGGTCGAGGGTGGGCGGGGCGCCGGCCAGGGTTCGGCGCCAGAAGGCCAGTTGCTCCTCCCGCAGCGGCCCGGCGAGCAGCTTGCGCTGCCAGGCCGCGTAGTCGGGGTACTGGAGCGGGGGTTCGGGCAGTTCGGTGCCGTGGTGGAGTTCGGTGAGCTCGTCCACCATCAGGTCCATCGACCAGCCGTCGGTCACGATGTGGTGGAGGGTGAGGACGAGGACGGACTCCTCGGGGGTCAGGCGCAGCAGCCGGGCCCTCAGCAGCGGGCCGGTGGACAGGTCGAAGGGGGTGCGGGCCTCGTCGTCGGCGACGGTGCGCAGCAGCTCCGCGGGATCCGCTCCCGGGTGCCGGGCGGTGTCGGTCACCGGCAGCGGGACGGGCGCTGCGGGCAGCACCCGCAGGACCGGTTCGCCGAGTTCCTCCTCGAAGACGGTGCGCAGCACCTGGTGCCGGCGCACCAGCGCGGAGAGCGCGCCGGCCAGCCGTCCGGCGTCCACGTCCCCCGGCAGGGCCAGCACCTCCTGCACGTTGTACGCGGTGCCGCCGGGCTGCATCCGGTCGACGAACCACAGCTGGCGCTGCCCGTGGGAGAGGGGGACGGGGTCGTGACCGTGCCTGGCGGGACGCGGGGCGGGGACGGGCCGGGAGCGGTCCGTGCCGGTGTCCGCGGCTGCGGCCACGAGTTCGGTGAGCCCGGCGATGGTGGGGTGGTCGAAGACGCTCTGCACGGAAAGCCGTACGCCGGTGGCCTGCTCGATCCGGACCACCAGCCGGGTGATCTGGAGCGAGTGGCCGCCCAGGGCGAAGAAGTCGTCGTGGATGCCGGGTTCGGCGACGCCGAGGACCTGCGACCAGATGTCGGCCATCCGGCGCTGGGCCGGGGTGCCGGGGGCGGGGCCGGCGGGGACGACGGCAGGCCGGTCCCCGGGGCGGGGGAGGGGCAGTGCCTTGCGGTCCAACTTGCCGCTGGGAGTGAGCGGCAGGGCGTCCAGCACGAGGAAGTGGTGTGGTATCCAGCCGTGCGGGAGGCGGCGGCCGAGATGGTCGCGGAGCACGGCGGCGGCGCCGTCCCCGGTGCCGAGGGCGGCGCCGGCCGGGGTGGCGGCGGTGGTGAGGTGGGCGACGAGCTTGACGGTGCCCGAGGGGTCGGTGAAGGTGCCCACTACGGCCTCGCGTACGGACGGGTGTTCCAGCAGGGCCGCCTCGATCTCTCCGGGTTCGATGCGCTGGCCGCCGATCTTCACCTGGTGGTCGGTGCGCCCGAGGTACTCCAGCCGTCCGTCGCCGGCCCAGCGGACCAGGTCGCCGGTGCGGTAGAGCCGGGAGGCGGGGTCGCCGGGATCGGGCTGGAACCGGTCGGCGGTGAGGGCCGGCCGGCCGAGGTAGCCGCGGCCGACGGCCGTGCCGCCGAGGCAGAGCTCGCCGGGCAGGCCGAAGCCGACGGGGTCGCCGTCCGGGGAGAGGACGTGGGCGGTGGTGTTCCACACGGGCCGGCCGATGTGCGGGGCCTCCCCCGCGCGGCAGCGGGACCAGGTGCTGGTGACGGCTGCCTCGGTGGGGCCGTACATGTTGAACAGCTCGCCGTCGAAGAAGCCGAGCAGCCGGTCCTGGAGGGCAGCGGGCAGGGCCTCGCCGCCGCAGACCACGGCCCGGAGCCCGGCCAGCGCCTTGGGGCCCTCGCTGTCGAGGAATGCCTGGAGCATGGAGGGGACGAAGTCGGCGGAGGTGACTCCGGCGGAGCCGATCAGCCCGGCGAGGTAGCGGGGGTCCCGGTGGCCGCCGGGGCGGGCGATCACACAGCGGCCGCCGGTGACCAGGGGGACGAAGATCTCCCACAGGCACGGGTCGAAGCCCGGCGGGGTCTTGTGCAGGACGGCGGAGGTGGCCTCGGCGCCCAGCGCATCGGCCATCCAGAGCGTGTGGTTGAGGGCGGCCCGGTGGGTGTTCATCGCGCCCTTCGGCCGTCCCGTGGAGCCCGAGGTGTACATGACGTACGCGAGGTGGTCGGGGCCGGCCCCCGCCGCGGGCGGGGCGTCCGCGGTGGCGGTTCGGCCGTCGCCGTTGGCGGTGTGGCCGTCCGCGGTGGCGGCGTCGACCAGGCACAGGGCCGGCCGGCGCGCCGCGCCGGCCAGGGCCGCGCCGAGTGGCCCGTCGGCGAGGTCACGGCTGGTCAGCACGACCGCGGGTGCGGCGTCGGAGGCCATGTGGCGCAGCCGTTCGGCGGGGTAGTCGGGGTCCAGTGGCACGAAAGCCGCACCCGACTTGAGCACCGCGAGCAGGGCGACCACCAGGTCCGCGGACCGCTCCAGGCACACCCCGACCAGGGTTTCGGGCCGGGCGCCGTGCGCACGCAGGCGGTGGGCCAGGGCGTTGGCGCGGGTGTCCAGCAGGCGGTAGGAGAGCCGTCGGCCGGAGTCCTCGACGGCGACGGCCTCCGGGGTACGGGCGGCCTGCGCGGCGACCGCCTCGTGGAGGGCGGCGGGGGCCCCGGAGAGGGGAACGGCGGTGGCGTTGGCGGCTGCCACCAGGGCGTGCTCGGCGGGGGTCCACAGGGGGACCCGCCAGGCGGGCCGGTCCGGGTCGGCGGCCACCGCGTCCAGCAGCACGCACAGGTGGGCGGCCATCCGTTCGGCGGTCTCATGGCTGAACAGCTCCGCAGCGTAACGGAGTTCGCCCGTGAGGCGGCCGTCGGGCCGGTCCTCCACGGACAGGGCGAGGTCGAAGGCGGCGGAGCCGTTGATGACGTCGAGGGCCTCCCAGCGCAGGCCCCCGCAGTGGAAGGGCTCAGCGGGCGTGTCGATCTGGAACATGGCCCGGACCAGGGCGTCGTGCCCGCCGCTGCGGCTGCCGCCGGACAGGTCCTCCACCAGCCGCTCGTAGGGAAGGTGCTGGTGCTCGTAGGCGGCCAGGGTCATGTCCCGGCAGCGGTCGACCAGGGCGCGGAAGGGCAGGTCGCCGCCCACGTCGGCGCGGAGCGGCACGGTATTGACGAAGAAGCCCACGAGGGCCTCCGCGGCCGGGCCGCTCCGCCCGGCCATGGGGGTGCCGATGACCACGTCGCGGCACCCGGCGTACCGGCCGAGCAGCGTCTGGAAGGCTCCCACCAGGGTCATGAACAGGGTGGCGTGCCGTTCCTCGGCGAGAGCGCGCAGCCGGCGGGCGGTGTCGGCGGCCACGGCGAAGCGGACGCTGCCGCCGCGCAGCGAGGGGGCGGTGGGCCGGGGGAAGTCGGTGGGCAGCTCCAGCGGGCCGGGGACGCCGGCCAGCACGCCCCTCCAGTGCGCGCGGTCCCGCGCTTCGGCGGCCGGGTCGGTGCGGCCGGCCACATCGGCGTACTGGACGGGCAGTTCGGGCAGGTCCGGGGTCTCGCCGGCCACTGCCGCCCCGTACGTGGCACGAATCTCCCGCAGCAGCACATCCTGGGACCAGCCGTCGAAGACGGTGTGATGGGCGACGATGGAGAGGAGGTGCTCCCCGGGCCCGGTACGGGCCACCCGCACCCGCATCAGCGGGTCGCGGGCGAGGTCGAAGGGCTGCCGGACGCACTCCTCCAGCCAGCGGGCCTCGGCCGCCGGTCCGGGGGTGGCACCGGCGGCGGGCGCGGCGAGCTCCTCCGCTTCCAGCAGCAGCGGCTCGAAGGGGCGTACCACCGTACGGGGAACCCCGTCGGCCTCGGTGAAGTTGCTGCGCAGCACCTCGTGGCGGCGCAGCAGCTCGCCGAAGGCCCCGCCGAGGGCGGGGAGGTCAAGGGGGCCGTGCAGCCGGTAGGCGAAGGGCGTGTTGTAGACGGTGTTGCCGGGGACCAGCTGGTCCAGGAACCACAGCCGGCGCTGGCCGGGTGAGGGTTCGGACCGGTCGGCCGCGGGCCGGCCCGGGCCTTGGGGGGCCTGGGCCCGGGCGGCCTGCGTCCGGCGCAGCGCGGCGCGCAGCAGGGAACGGCGGGCACCGGCGGCCGGGGCGGGGGTGTCCGCAGCAGGGGCGGGGGCGGTCTCGCTCATGTCCGGGCGGCTCACGCGTTCGCGCCGTCGACAGCGGCATCGGCATCGGGCTCTCCGGCCAGTACGGCTTCCGCCTCCAGTTCCAGGCGGGCCCGGTCGATGTCCGGCGCCTGCTCCAGCCACACACAGAACGCCTCCACGGTGCTCGCCTCGAAGACGGCGCGCACCGGGACCTCGGTGCCGAAGAGGCTGTTGAAGGCGGTGACGAGGCGGGTGGCCCGCAGCGAGTGCCCGCCCAGCTGGAAGAAGTCGTCCCGCACCCCGACCGCGTCGGTCTCCAGGATTTCCGCCCACAGTTCGGTCAGGAGCAGCTGGAGGGCGCCCTCGGGTTCCGGGGAGTCCTCGGTCCGGCCGGCCGGCCGGGGTACCGGCAGGGCCATCCGGTCCACCTTGCCGTTGGCGGTGAGCGGCCAGGACTGCAGCCGGACGAGGTCCGCGGGCAGCATGTAGGCGGGCAGCCGGCCGGCCGCGAAGGTGCGCAGGGCGCCGAGGTCCGGCTCGCCGTCGGTGCGTACGAAGGCGACAAGGCGGGCGGCGCCGGTGGCGTCCTTGTCCGCCACGGCCACGGCGTCCTCGACGCCGGGGAACCGGCGCAGTACGGCCTCGATCTCGCCGAGCTCGACGCGGAAGCCCTGGACCTTGACCTGGAAGTCGTCGCGGCCGAGGAACTCGATGTCGCCGTCGGGCAGGAGACGGCCCCGGTCGCCGGTGCGGTAGAGGCGTTCGCCGGTGCGGGGGTGGACCACGAAGCTGTGGGCGGTGCGTTCCTCGTCGCGCCAGTAGCCGAGGGCCACGCCGGTGCCGGCGATCCACAGGCTGCCCGCGACACCGATGGGGCAGCGTTCCATGGCCGCGTCGAGCACGTGGAAGCGCTGGTTGGCCATGGGGCGGCCGTAGGGGATGCTCGGGCGAGAGGTGTCGACCTGCTCGATCGGGTGCAGGATCGACCAGATCGATGCCTCGGTGGCGCCGCCGAGGCTGATGACCCGGGCCTTCGGGCAGGTTTCGGCGAGGTCGGCGGGCAGGCCCACCCGGATCCAGTCCCCGCTGAGCATGACCAGGCGCAGGGAGGCCAGGTCGCCCGGTGCCGCCGCGGCGGTGACCAGTTCCATCAGGGCGGGCACGGAGTTCCAGACGGTCACGTGCCGGTCGCGGACGACCCGGGCCCAGTGGTCCGGGTCGGGCACGGGGGTGTGCTCGGGCATCACGACGGTCGCGCCGGCCGCGAGGGCACCGAAGATGTCGTAGACGGCGAGGTCGAAGCTGAGGGAGGAGATCGCCAGGACGCGGTCCTGCGGGCCGATCCCGAACCGGTCGTTGATGTCGAGGACGGTGTTGACGGCGCCGCGGTGGCTGATCATCACACCCTTGGGCTGGCCGGTGGAGCCCGAGGTGTAGATGACGTAGGCGAGGTCGTCCGGCTGCCGGGTCACGGCGGCCTCGGTGGCGGACAGGTCCCCGGGCTCCGGGGCCACGTCGTCGACGGTCAGCACCTGTACGTCCTCGGGCCAGGCCAGGCCCTGCCCGGCGTGCTCCAGCCCGGGCCGGGTCAGTGCGAAGCGTGCGGTGGCGTGGCCGAGGATGTGCCGCAGCCGGTCGGCGGGCACCGAGGGGTCGACGGGCACGAAGACACCCCCGGCCTGGAGGACTGCGAGGACGGCGACGACCTGGCGCCAGCTCTTCTCCATGGCGATGGCGACCGGCTCGCCGGGCTCCAGCCCGCGCGCACGGAGACCGGCGGCGAGGACGGTGGCGCGTAAGGCCAGTCCGGCGTAGTCGATCTCCCCGTCACCATGGGCGACGGCGATGCGGTCGGGGTTCCTGGCCACCTGGGCGAGGAACAGGCCGTGCAGTGTCTCACCGGCCTGCGGGAAGGTCTTGTCCGTCGCGTTGATCCGGTCGGCCAGCGCGTCGGCGTCCGAACGTCCGAGGGAAAGGTTCTTCATCTGCCGCAGGGTTTTCCCAGCCATTGCTCTACTCCGCATCCCTTGGTCGGGTTCCGCAGGGGGAACAGTGCGCCAAGCTACGGTTCGCAATCCGGGCCGTACCAGCAGGTTTGTCGCCAGTGAATGACTCAAAGCACTCTCACGGAATAGATCACTCCGCTCTTAATCCACACCTCATCGCGTACCTTAACCGGCTATAAATCACGACATCGTCCCCGTACTTGACAGATTCTCGTCCGCTCAGCGGTGACCACTTCACATCCGTGCAACACTGTCGCCACGAGGCCCCCGTGGTTTCGGCCACGGCTATGACGGGCCATTGGTGTAATGCGCGGTCTGGCTTTCCGACCTGGGGGTATTCAGGTCGTTTGGCTGGTGGTGGGCGTGGAAGTGCGTCTGTGGTTGCCGGGGCTGGGCTGCGGAGAGCCTGGCTGTCCGGCGTCCAGGGCCTGTTGTGAAAGTGCTGGTCACAGTCATTCGTTGATTGCTGCGATCAGCACGGTCGCTTCGTGGCGGGCGGCGAGTTTGCCGTATTTCGTGGCGACGGCCCGGTGGCGCTTGAGGCGGTTGATCCCGCTCTCGACCGCGTGCCGCTGCTCGTAGTCGCCCTGGTCGAACGTCGGCGGCCGTCCGCCGCGCGATCCGCGTGCCAGGCGGCGCTTCCAGGACCGGCTCGAACCGCGAGGAGTTGCCCCGCTGCCCTGCCGTGATCACCACCGACAGCGGCTTCTGCCCCTGCTCGACGACGAGGTGGATCTTGCTGGTCAGCCCGCCGCGGGACCGCCCGAGGCCGTGGTCGGCCGGCTCGACGAAGACACCACCGGGCGGTTCCGCCCGCCTCGGCCTGGAGCTGCGTAAGAATCCTGGCCCAGGTCCCGTCGGGCACCTCCCACCACGGGGCGCCAGTCCGGGTCCGCCACCGTATGCCGTCTATCAACTGCCGCCGCGCCCACACCTGCGGACGACCCGGCTTGATGCCCCGTGGCAGCAAGGGCTCAAGCCGGCCCACTGGCCGTTCGTCAGATCCCCACGCCCCACAAGAGTGACCATCAACGAACATCCACTCTTGCAACAGGCCCTTAGTCAGCATTGCAGCACCACCCCGCCCGAGCACCACCTCGACGAAGGGAAACCCGGTGACCACCAGGACCCTCCTGGCGCCCGCCGATGTCGCCAGCGCGCCCGTGCGGTCCTGGCCGCCTGGCAGGCCGACCCCGAGATGGCCGTCGTCCTCGACGGCCGCGCCAAGTACACCTCCGACTGGGACGACTTCTACGGCGGCCCGCTCATCAGCACCTACAGCGTCGACCGCGACGCCCGCCACCTCCTGGCCGACGCCCTGCGGGGTAATGGTCATCAAGACCGCCGTTCACGAGCTCACCGGCGACGAGCTCCTCGCGGAGCTGCCGGTCCCCGTGCCAGGGCATGGGGCGGCCGGGTCCACAGCGTCGTTTTTCCACACCGACAGGGGCGCCCAGTACAGTGCGCCGCCGTCGCCGAGGTGTGCCGCCGGCACGGCATCCGTCGCAGGGCCGCCGGATGTCGGCGGCCTGCGGGCGAGCAGGGCGGGGTTGGGCGGAAGCGGCGAGGCGCCAGGTCCAGCGGTCCGCCGCCTCGGGTGAACGGATCTTCGGGCAGGTCCAGCCCAGGGGCTGTTTGAACAGGCGGAAGGTGTGCTCGATGTCGAAGCGCCGCAGGTATGCCTGCCACAGCCAGTCCACTGCCGCGGGGGCGTCGTTCCGGACTCATGGTTACCAAGATCGATAGAGCAACTGCCACTAAGCGCACTCAGCGCACGAAGTTCGTTACCGTGCCGT
Source organism: Streptomyces sp. NPDC012794 (assembly GCF_042901085.1). Taxonomy (NCBI): domain Bacteria; kingdom Bacillati; phylum Actinomycetota; class Actinomycetes; order Kitasatosporales; family Streptomycetaceae; genus Streptomyces; species Streptomyces sp. NPDC012794. The sequence continues at coordinate 35,638 of NZ_JBIBCI010000012.1, read as the reverse complement.
GGTTGTCGGGAGAGGTCAGGCCCCAAAGGATCAGCCCCACGATGAGTGCCAGCAGGATCAGCCCCGACACGGTGTCGGGCCCCCAACTGACGGGCTGCCGAACCGGTGGGCTGGGTGTTGCGTCGTCGCGAGCAGCGTCGGAGTCGGCGCGCTGCCAGGGCGCGACATCGGCCTCACCCCGGGCGATCCGCGCTGCCACGTGGCGTACGTCGGCCGCGTGGTAGGTCGGCTCGCGGGTCAGGTCCGGTGAGGGCGCACCCGAGGTACGTACGCTGTTGGCCCGCGCCACCGCCCTGATGCTGCTCGGCCTGATCTGCGGCCAGATGTCACGGACTTCGGCCTTCGTTAGCCAGCCTTCCCCGTCCTCAAGGTCCTGCTCGTCCGCTGCCCCCATTCGAAGTCCCCCCGCTCGCCGGTCATCCTTGGCTTGATACCCAGATGGTGGAAAGATCACCCAGCCGAGCAGTCACATTCGAACTCACGGCCACCGTGATCGACAGAGAACGACTTCTGACCTGGCATCGCTGAGATGAGTTGGGAGGGAGATCGTCGGCGGGCAGGCGCTGAACCTCCGTGGACCGCCGCTTGTCTTTCCAGCGGGCCGAGAATCCCGGTACTGCCTCGTTCGGGTGGCAGTGAGATTATTCGCGCAACATTCACCCAAACAGATCGTTTAGAAGCTTGTCGGTAATCTCTGCATCCCAGGAGAGTCGGGAAGGAGTGAGCCACATCAGGCTGTCGGGCCGGTAGACGCGGGGTGCGCAGGAATGCGGCGATGGTGGCCGCGTCGCGGGGGCTGGAGAAGAGCAGTAGCACAGACTCCGCGGCGGCGTCGGTGGCGCCCTGCTCCTCGTCCTCGCCGTCGGCCCCGACGATCTGCCCGTCCTCTTCGCACCGGATGTGGACCCGGCGCTTCCCGCTGGTGAGGGCCCGTGAGGCGAGCTGCTCGACAAGGCGCTCGGCGTGGCTGCGCAGGCCCCGCAGGACCGCTACAAGCGGCTTGTAGCTGGCGGAGGCGACCATGCCGGTCGGATCCTCACCCGGCTCTAGGAACACGGCACGATGATCCGGGCGACCTTCGTGGAGCCGTTGCGGTTAACTGATCATTCCAGAATGAGGTTCGGAGTCGCCTCAGCCAGACGATGCTGCAGGCGAGTTGGAGCAGGCCGAGGTGGAGGTCAGCGGGTGCGCTGCCAGGGATTGATCGTGTCCTATGGTCGAGCCAGCGGCGCACGGTGGAGGCCGACACGAACGCGGCGATGCCCCGCGCCATGACCTCGCGAGCCAGGTCCGGGCACGACCAGCGCGACAGCGGCACTCCGGTCTCGACCGGTGACTGGCAGGCGTCGTCCGGGCCGGACCCGGGGGGCCAGCATCGAGCTCGTAGAGACCAAGAGGCCGTTTCGCTAGTCATCACCGATCGTTAGACGCCGCATGAAGCGATTTTCTTCGAGGCGCTTGCGCCGCTTCCTGCTTTCCCTAGCGGCGGGTGCCCTCCTCACGACCACCATGGGCGTCTCTCCTGCGTCTGCCGCCGCCCCTCCAGAGGCGTGTGCTTCCCAGGAGGCATACGGGACACCCGGGTGGTGGTCCAAGGTGACTGTCTGCCTCACTAGCCATGAGGGCCGGCCCGTCATCAAGATCGACACGGACTGCCAGTACAAGTCCTTGGCGCTCTACAGCAAGGTCCGCTGCCGGGTCACGGGGAAGTACACACTTTCGCGGTTGAGCGCCAAGAACATGGTCTTCACCCCCATCGAGCTCCAGAGCGGCTCCGTCATGTACGGAACCGACCCGATCCATAGCGGGCACACAGCGGCGGCGTATGACTACGCCTGCGACGGCCGCTCATTCTACACGGTGAAGGTCACCAACCTCGAGACGAAGGAGATCCAGCCTGGCGGGTACTCACGAGGGAACGGAACCGTACCCGACGTCGAGGTCAGGGCCAGCGGCTGCTGACACCCACACGAGGGGGGCGATCGCCCGAGCGCCGCAGCCTGATCTGATTGGCGAAGCGGCCTGGGCCCCCCTCCTCGGCCGCTCCATCCGGACAGGCCACAACTCCAGGTGACAGGCCAACGTCGTCGTGGTGTCACTGCGAGGCGGGCTTGCGCTCGCTGAGCGTCGGCGCCTAGCAGACTCCAATGTCAACCCCCGAAGGACTTCCAGGCTCGACCATTAACTGATCGTTTTCGAATGACTTTCGAAGGCGCCGGAGGCAGATGATGCTGCAGGCGAGGTCGAGTAGTCCCTGGTGGAGGTCGGCGCGTCGCTCATAGCGGGTACGGAGGCGCTTGAACTGGTGGAGCCAGGCGAAGGCGCGCTCTACGACCCAGCGCACCTTGCCGAGTCCGGAACCGTGGGTGACGCCGCGTCGGGCGATCATCGGCTTGATGCCCCGCTTCCACAGCAGGTGGCGGTACTTGTCGAAGTCGTAGCCGCGGTCGGCGAACAGCCGTCGGGGCCTGCGCCGCGGGCGCACTCGCGGTCCGCGGATCGGCGGTATCGCGTCCAGCAGGGGCAGTAGTTGGGTAACGTCGTGGCGGTTGCCTCCGGTGAGTGTCACGGCGAGCGGGGTGCCGCAACGGTCCACGATCACATGGTGTTTGGAGCCGGGGCGGGCGCGGTCAACGGGCGAGGGGCCGACATGATCCCCCCTTTGAGGGCCCGGACGTGTGAGCCGTCCACGGCGCAGTCGTCCAGGTCCAGCAGGTCTGCGCGGCGCAGTTCGGTCAGCAGGGCGGAGTGCAGCCGCGGCCAGACGCCGGCCTCGGTCCAGTCCCGCAGCCGGCGCCAGGCCGTGACGCCGGAGCAGCCCACGGTCTCGGTGGGCACGTCGCGCCAGGCAGCACCGGTTCGCAGCACGTACATGATGCCCGCGAGGGCCGCCCTGTCCGGGACGCGGAGCCCCCGGGATGGCGGTAGCGCGGTTCGGGAGCGGGTGGCAGCAGCGGAGCCACCCGCTCCCATAGGTCGTCCGGAACAAGATCAGCACGCACCCGGACACCCTGCCGACCAAGATCGCCGAGCGCAAGACCCACAGCTCAACTCATTCTGAAACGATCAGTAAGCCGCAGGGCTCGGCCGATGTTCTGGACGATCTCGACCTGCGGGCCGCGGGTGTCCGCGAAGCAGATCGCCTCCACCCCGCGCACGCCGGTGATGTCCACGCCTGCTCCTTGTGACCTGAGTCAGAGATTCGGTGGCAGGAGGCGGCGACTTTGTCGAGGATCTCGTCGGCTGCTTCGTCCATACGAAGGGCCTGGGCTGGTCGTTCCAGTCGGTCAGCCAGGCCCGGATGTCGCGTTCGAGGGCCTGGACGGAGCGGAGGGCGCCGCGCTTGAGTTTCTTCTGCGTGAGCCCAGCGAACCACCGCTCCACCAGGTTCAGCCACGACGCACTGGTCGGCGTGAAGTGCAGGTGAAACCGCTGGTGTGCGGTCTTCCGGTCCGGCAGCAGCATGGGGTGCAGCCCGAGGGGGGCTGGTGACCGTCACCGGCTCAACGCTCGTGGTCGGTCTCGGTCACCCGGTGGGCGGCGAGCGCGGCCGCCGCGGCTTGCGGCTCGATGTCCTGGGGGTCGCCGCCCTACGTATTGTGACTCAGCGTTTCAGTTGACGCCCGAGCGTTGTACTGGGCCCGGCTGAGCGTGACAGGTGGCCCGGGCCATTCGCGGGTGGCGCTCCGCCAATCTGATCGGCTGCAGCGTCATGGGTTGTCTCGTTACTCCGCAGCGCGGCCGATGAGTTTGTGGCCCCCGGCCGGTCCAAGCTCGTGAGACCCCCAGGAAAGGACACTGCCATGTCGGAGCTTCTCGTCGACTTCATCACCTCCCTCGACGGCTACGCATCGGGAGAAGGATGGCCCGGCTTCTGGGGCCTCGAAGGCCCGGAGTACCTCGCATGGCTCGGGGATCAGCCCCAGGCCACCTACCTGATGGGAGCGAACACCTACCGCCTTATGTCGGGCTTTGCTGCAGGCGAGGTCCCGAATGGCCAAGACGAGTTCAGGCCCCAAGAAGAGGCGTCCGTCGACGAGCTCACGCAAGCGCCCAAGGTGGTGTTCTCCTCCTCACTCGAGGAGCCACTGTCGTGGGCCAACTCCACGCTCGTCCGCGACGACGCCGTCGAGGCGGTCCGCGCCATGAAGTCCAGTGGCTCGGGGCTCCTCAGCACAATCGGCAGCCTCAGCCTGTGCCGGTCCCTGCTACGAGCCGGACTCGTCGACCGCTTCCGGGTCGTGATGTTCCCGGTGATCACCGGGGCCACGGGCGAAGAACGCATCTACGACGGCTATCCGGACGTTGCCCTCGAGATGATCGACCACCGCACCTTCGACGGCCGCATCCAGCTGGTCGAGTACAAGCCCCGTGTACTCGAGCACCCGCCGCTCGGCGTCCCTGCGTGACGTCGCCCCATCCGCCGGCAGGACGCCCGCCAGGCCGGCGCCGGCGGGTGCGGAGCAAGACCAAATTGGGGGCGAACGGACAACGTCAGGACGCCCGGTCCACCTAGTGATCTGGTTTTGAGGTCATGGGTCGCCACGTGAGGCGTCCCATGACCTCAAGACCGCACTCGAAGAATGGATCAAGGTCTGGAACGACGATGCCCGGCCATTCAAGTGGACCAGGACCGCCGACCAGATCCTCGACCGCTTCTGCCGCTACTGCGACAGGTTTTCCCGAACCAGATCACTAGGCGGGCATCGCCTCAAGGCGCTTGATCATGCGGTGGAGCGCCAGAAGCGGAATCACGCCGAAGACGCCGAACGACATGTCGATCACGCTCCACCCGAACGGGATCCCGCGGATCGGGCCACAGACGAGGGCCAGCGGGATGATGCCGGCGCAGGCGATCATGCCGGCTTCGACGATCCAGATGTTGCGTACCGGGTCGCGGTGGACGCCGTAGAAGAAGACGGCGATGACGAGGTGGGCGAAGGCGAGCCAGTCGGTCCCGTAGAGGAGGAAGGGGTAGTCGGCATCGGCCCGCTCCAGTCCGTCGCCGACCCGCCGGAGCCACTCGTTGTCCACCAGTGTGTTGGCCCAGCGAAGCTCGCTGACCAGGGGGAAGGCTGTGAGACCGCTCAACACCAGGCAGATGAGGAACAGGATCAGCCAGGCACGGATCCGCCGCTGAAGGGCGCTTCTCTCGCTCATGTAAGGAAGCGTACCCGCAAAATTGAACATGTTCAGCAGAATTCCTGAACGCGTTCAGCTCTCCCCTGGCCCGCGGCTCGGCACCGGCGAACGCGAAGGGGCGGGCAGTGAACATGGTGTCCACTGCCCGCCTCTTCAGGGTCGTGCTGTGATCAGGGCGCGGAAGCGGCCGATCAGCCGTCGAGCGAGGTCATCAACGCGCTGGATGCGCGTGTAGCCCTTGAAGCCGGTCGCGGAGAGGTCCTTGCCGTAGCGGCGCGCAACGTCTCCAAACGCTCGGGGGCGAGGTCGAAGCCGGGATCGAAACCCACGTCGTCCAGGATGCGCCGGGCCAGAGCGGTCATTTCCGCCGGTGACATGTCGGCTGGCTTCCGCTCGACGACCGTCAGGATGGAATCGGTGTAGGGGAACCAGTCGAGCAGATCGCGGGCGAGAGCGACGACATCCAGCGGGTTGAGGTTGTCCTCGCGCAGACCGAGGTAGACCCTTCGCTTCAACTCCACAGTACTGGCCTTGTACTCGGCCGTGATGTCGCTCACTGGCCCAGTATCACTACGCGGCTTCGCTCCCCGCTGCCCGAGTGCCGGCATGGTCAGGTGCGCGCCCGCGGCCCCCGAGGCGATCTCGTGGACGCCGGCGCCCGTCAAGCCTCCGAAGCCGCTCACAGATCCGGCCGCCTCTTCCGCCGTAGAACGAGGCTCGGCCGATGCGCACCCGACAGCTACCTCTCCGGCTGCAGCCTCGGCGTGCGGGCGCTGTATGGCGGTGAGCACCTTCCTCCCGCGCCTGATCATGGCGGGCGCACCCGTATCCGCTCGGTGTCGCCGCCGCCTAGCCTCCGCCCGTCGCCTGTCCGCAAACGGAGGTACTCCATGGCCCCGCCCCTCACCACGAGAGCGTGCCCACGTCTTCGCACCACCATCGCCGCCCTGTTCCTGGCCTCACTGTCCTTCGCGCCGACGGCGACGGCCATGCCGTCCAGCGCGGCACCCGTACGTGACCATCACTGCACTGGTCCGGCGCGAGTCACGGTCCCCGGGGCCGCGTACCAGCGGGCGAGCTGCCTGAAGGAGCTGACCACGGCGGGCACCTTGGAATCCGGTCACACCGATCCCGCCGACTGGGCGGGACTGACCCCGAAGGACCTCGCGACCCCGAGCGGCGTGCCCGGAATTCAGATCGACGGCTACTTCCCCGACACCTCCGCCACCAACACCAACCATGGCTGGAACCACGACGCGCAGTTCGTGATCCGCCTGCCCGACCGCTGGAACGGCGGTCTGGTCGTGGCGGGCACCCCAGGCAACCGTGAGCAGTACGCCAACGACCGGGCCATCGCCGACTGGGTGCTGTCCCGCGGCTACGCCTACGCCGCCACCGACAAGGGCAACACCGGGCTCGCCTTCCACCGCGACGGCGAACGGCCGGGCGACGCCATTGCCGAGTGGAACACGCGCCTGACCCAGCTCACCCGCGCGGCGCGCGCCGTGGTCGCCCAGCGCTACCACCGCCCGCCCGCCCGCACCCTGGCCACCGGGATGTCCAACGCCGGCTACCTCGTGCGCTGGCAGCTGGAGAACCATCCCGAGCTGTACGACGGCGGCGTGGACTGGGAGGGCACGCTCTGGCGTGCCGACGGGCCGAACCTGCTCACGTTCCTGCCGCCCGCCCTGCGCCACCACCCCGCGTACGCGGCCGGCGGGCCCGGCGCCGAAGCGGCGCGAAGGGCCATGCACGCCGCCGGGTATCCGGCCGGGTCGGAGTTCTTGTGGCCCTATCACCACAAGGTGTACTGGGATCTCACCCAGCGCATCTACCGCGAGGAGATCGACCCTGGCTTCGACGGCCCGACGGAAGCCGGCACCCCGTACTGCGCACCGGGAAGCCCGGCCTGCGACGCGGACTACGACTACGCCTCCCGACCCGCCGAGGTGCACCGCGCCGTCGCGCGGATCGCCCTGACCGGCCGTATCGGCAAACCCCTGATCACTGTCCACGGCACCCTGGACGTGCTGTTGCCCATCGCCCAGGACTCCGACGTGTACGCCCGCATGGTGCGCCAGACCGGCCGCGGCGAACTGCACCGCTACTACCGCATCGAGGGCGGCACCCACACCGACTCCCTGGTGGACACCTTCCCCGACCGGCTGCGGCCGCTGGTCCCGTGTCACCGCTCGGCGTTCACCGCCTTGGAGGGCTGGCTCGCCCACTCCCCGCTGCCACCGGCCAGCCGAACCGTGGCCCGTCCTCCCACGGCCGACGCGGCGACGCTCCTGACGACCTGCCCCCTCGATCGCTGAGACACCACGCCCGCCGCGAGCGACGCCTCCAGCGGGCCCTGGAGGGGCCAGGTATACCGATCGGTGTGGACAAAACCCCCACTTCAAGCGTGGGCGTGGGAGTGACCGCCACCTTCCGGCCGGCCATTGTGGTGGTGGTTCCCATAGGAGAGCCAGTGAAGGTGACTCTACTGTTTCCGGCCATGACCAGGGAATTTGCATCCTCGCACTCGTCGGCGCCGGTGGCCTCGACCCTCTCGGCCGCAGGGGGCGTGGACCTGTCCGGCCGTGCCGCACTGGTGACCGGCGGCGGCAGCGGCATCGGCATGGCGTGCGCCGCCGACCTCGCCGCCGCCGGCGCGGACGTCCACGTGGTCGATCTGGACGCCGAGAAGGCCAAGACCGTCGCCGCCGCCATCGGAGGGGTGGCGCATACCGCGGACCTGGCCGACCCGGACGTCATCGACACACTGCCCGCACAGATCGACATCCTCGTCAACAACGCCGGGCTGCAGCACGTCGCTCCCCTCACAGAGTTTCCGCCGGAGCGCTTCGCGCTCATGCAGCAGGTGATGGTCACCGCTCCGTTCCTGCTGATCCGACGCGTGCTGCCGCACATGTACGCCGCCGGGTGGGGCCGCGTGATCAACATCTCCAGTGTCCACGGACTGCGCGCCAGCGCGTACAAGTCCGCCTACGTCACGGCCAAGCACGCCTTGGAGGGCCTGAGCAAGGTCACCGCCATCGAGGGCGCTCCGCACGGCGTGACCAGCAACTGTGTGAACCCCGGCTACGTACGTACTCCTCTGGTCGAGAGCCAGATCCAGGACCAGGCGGCGGCGCACGGCATCAGCGCCGGCGATGTCCTTTCCGGCGTCATGCTCTCCCGCGCCCCGGTCAAGCGGCTCCTGGAGGCCGAGGAGGTCGCCGCCGCCGCACTGTGGCTGTGCGGACCGCACACCAGCTACATCACCGGAACCTCGCTGTCACTCGACGGCGGCTGGGGAGCGAACTGACCCGCTGCCCCCCACTCCGCCCCCCGCCATTTCCCGCACACGAAACTGGTGACACATGTCCGACGCCCCGGCCACCGCCGCTCCCGGCCGCTCGCCCGGGATCGCCCGCATCGTCAGCGCGAGCCTGATCGGCACCACCATCGAGTGGTACGACTTCTTCCTCTACGGCTCCGCCGCCGCGCTGGTGTTCAACACGCTCTTCTTCCCCACCGCCGATCCGCTCGTGGGCACTCTGATCGCCTTCATCACCTACGCGATCGGGTTCGCCGCCAGGCCCCTGGGCGGAGTGGTCTTCGGCCACTTCGGCGACAAGATCGGCCGTAAGAAGCTGCTCGTCATCAGCCTGCTCATGATGGGCGGGGCCACCTTCGCGATGGGCCTGCTGCCCACCTACGAGACGATCGGCATCGGCGCGCCGATCCTGCTCACCGTGCTCCGCCTGATCCAGGGCTTCGCCCTGGGCGGCGAATGGGGCGGCGCGGTGCTCATCGTGTCCGAGCACGGAGGCGACAAGCAGCGCGGCTTCTGGGCCTCGTGGCCGCAAGCGGGCGCCCCGGGCGGCAATCTGCTGGCCACCGGCGTCCTCGCGCTGCTCGCCGCTGTCCAGTCGGAGGAAGCTTTCACCTCCTGGGGCTGGCGCATCCCGTTCCTGCTCTCCGGCGTCCTGGTCCTGATCGGCCTGTGGATCCGCGTGTCCGTCTCCGAATCCCCTGTCTTCCTCGCCGCCAAGGCCAAGGCCCAGGCCGACGCCGCCCGGGGCATCAAGGAGAAGGCGCCGGTGGTCGAGGTGTTCCGCCGCAGCTGGAGGGAGGTCCTCACCGCCATCGGCACCCGATTCGGCGAGAACATCTCCTACTACGTGCTGACCGCCTTCCTCCTCGTCTACGTCACCACCCACCTCGGGCTGCCCAAGAGCACCGCGCTGAACGCCGTACTGATCGCGTCCGCCGTCCACTTCGTCACCATCCCCCTGTGGGGCGCGCTCTCCGACCGCATCGGCCGCAGGCCGGTCACCCTGATCGGCTCGGCCGGCATGGCACTGTGGGCCTTCGCCTTCTTCACCCTGGTCGATTCGAAGTCGTTCACCGTCATCACCCTGGCGGTGACCGTCGGCCTGCTGCTGCACGGTGCCATGTACGGTCCGCAGGCCGCCTTCATCTCCGAGATGTTCGACACCAAGGTCCGCTACTCCGGCGCGTCGATGGGCTCCCAGCTCGCCTCCATCGTGGCCGGCGCACTGGCGCCGATCATCGCGGTCGAACTCCTCAGGGAGTACGACTCCGCCACCCCCGTGGCCCTGTACCTCTGCCTGGCAGCGGTGATCACCACAGTGACCGTCGCCCTCGCCAGGGAGACCCGCGGGCGGGACCTCGCCCGTGACATGGCGGCCGGGTCCCCACGCGAGGCGCGTCGGCCGGAGCGGGCAGCGGCCGGCACGGACACGGTGTGAGCTGACGAACCGCCGCCCGCCGCAGCCGAAAGGAACGCGGCGGGCAGCGGCCGAAGCACGTTCGGTTGCAGCCGCACCTCACACGAAATCCGCACCTCACAGGCGGCCAGGCCGGACACACCGGGTCGAAAGGTTGTCCAACGGCGGCACGGGCTGGGGCTTTACCGCCACCATCGTGGGCCCCATGGGCATTCGAGAGCGGCGCAGCTGAACGCCAAGCAGCCCCGGCTCGCTGCGCTCGGCGTCACGCCGGCACCTGGGTGCCGCTCTACACCGTCGACGTGCCGCGGGCAGGCGACTACAAGGTCACCTGCTCGTCCCAAGCAATCTCCCGGTACGCCATCGGGGACCCCGGAGGGCTTGTCGCGCTTGCAGGCTGGCTGGTACTGGCCGTCTTTCTCCCAACGCTCGGATTCAGCATCGGCGCCGTCACCATCCTCGTCACCGCCATCCGCCGCAGACGCCATCGCAAGCGGCTGCTCGCCGAACGCTACGGCTCCGATGGCCGCTACCCAGCACACCCCGGCCTTGGCTCCGGTGTCGGCCGATGGTGAATGCCGCCCTCTCTTAGACCGTGTCCTATGTGGTGAGGCATCGTTGGCCTCGGTATCGGGCAGGGTACTTGGAGTTGGATTGTGCCGGACGGGTTGTGGGAGATCGCGGAGCCGCTGATCCCTCCGTCGAGAGTGCGGCCGCAGGGCGGTGGAACGCACGACACGCCTGACGAGACGTTGTTCGCCGCAATCATCTACGTCCTGGTCAGCGGGTGCGCCTGGCGGGCTCTGCCGCCCTGCCTCGGGATATCGAAGTCGACGGCCCATCGCCGGTTCCTGATCTGGTCGAGGGCCGGAGTCTGGGGTCGGCTGCACGAGGAGATCTTGCACCGGCTCGACGACGCGGGCCTCCTCGACCTCTCCCGAGCGGTCCTCGACTCTGCCCATGTCCGCGCGAAAAACGGGGCGAACTCACAGGTCCGAGCCCCGTGGACCGGGGCAAGGCGGGTTCCAAGATGCACGTCCTGTCGGACGCGAACGGACTGCCCCTCGTTGTCGGCGTCTCGGCCGCCAACACCCACGACAGCCAGGCGCTGAAGCCCATGGTGCTCGGTAACCGAACGAGACACGACCCCCACCGCGGGCGTCACTTCAAGCCCCAACGTCTACATGCCGACAAGGCCTACGACGTCCCTGAACTGCGGAAGTGGCTCCGCGGCAAGCGGATCGGCGTCCATATCGCCCGCAAGGGAATCGAGTCCTCCGAGCGGCTCGGGCGGCGCCGGTGGGTGATCGAGCGGACCATGTCCTGGCTGACCGGCTACCGCCGGCTCAACCACCGCTACGAGCGCCAACCTCACCACTACCTGGCCTTCCTCGGCCTCGCGGCTGCCCTGTGCTGCTACAAGCGACTCGTCCGCCTCACCACATAGGACACGGTCTAAGCGAGGCGGGTGAGCGGCTGACTCGGTGCAGACCACTGCTCACTTGAAGAACGCCGGCCGAGCAACAGAAGAAACGAATGATCACCCGCCGAATAGGCGTTCGTCCGGTGTGTGGTGCTCGCCCGGGCGTGTCAGGCGCGTACCGGTCGCCCTCCTGATGGTGACGCGGTGCCCGACGTTCCGACGCCGTCGGGTGTCAGGCCGAGGGTTTGGTGCGCTCCGGTTGCTGTGTGGGTTGGGACTGCTGAGGGGGGACCAGCTGGGGTTGCCCGGTTGGGGGCAGGGTGGTGCGGGTGCGGCGGTGGAAGGCGAGCAGGCCGATCAGGGCTGCCGCGGCGAACCACAGGAGCTGGATGGCGAGGTAGCGCGTGAGCGGGGCGTCGGAGAAGGCGGCGCCGGTGCTGGCCTGCATGGACCCGTAGGCGGGGAGGTAGCGCACGATGGGGCTGTCGGACCCGGAGCTGTAGAGCGGGTTCTGCAGGGCGAGGTCGATGACGCTGATCATGACGATGGCGAACATGCCCTCGACCTCGCGGCGCAGCAGGGAGCCGAAGGCCACGCCCAGCGCTCCGTAGGTCAGTCCCACGCAGAACAGTGCGGTGGCGAAGAGGATGGGTTGGTCGGGGATGCGGAACAGGCAGGTGAAGGCGGTCGCGTACAGGGCGACCACGCCGGAGGCCAAAGCGAGGGAAGTGATCTTGGCGAGGATGAGGTGCGCGCGGGGGTAGCCGGCCATGGCGAGCCGTCGGTCGAAGTGTCCGCTGGAGAAGGACGTTGCGAACATCATGAAGCCGATGATCAGGGTGACAGCGTTGAGGGCTCCGGTGATCTCGGTGAGCTGGTTGCCGCCGGGCATCAGCGTCTCGCCCGTCGCCCGTAGCTGGAAGCGGACCTTGGTGCTGGGGACGGACAGGAATGCGAGCGCGGTCCAGACCGGGATGAAGAGGGCTACGAGCACCATGGCGAACCGGTTGCGCAGGTGCTCGGTCAGCGCGTATCGGGTGGCGGTGGCGAAGAGTGTCCGGTGACGGCTCGTGGGGCGTTTCATGAGGCCCGCTCCTTGGCCCGGTCGTGCAGGAGTCCGTCGTCCAGCCGGTACAGGACGTCGAGGCGTTCGGTGTCGTAGGCGAGGTGGGATACGACGAGGACGGAGCGTCCGTTCTCGCGCAGCCGTGTGGCCAGGTCCCAGAAGCGCTGGTAGGTGTCCCAGTCGAAGCCCTGATAGGGCTCGTCCAGCAGCAGGACCTGCGGATCGTGCATGAGGGCCAGCGTCAGGTTCAGCTTCTGCCGGGTTCCGCCGCTCAGGACGCTGACCCGTTCATCGGCGTACTCGCGGAAGTGGAGCACTTCCATGCACTCCTCGGCCCGGCGGAGGTCGGGGAGGGCGTAGGCGGCCTTGAAGAAGTGAAGGTGCTGTTGGACGGTGAGGGCGTCGTTGAGGACGACCCTCTGGGGGCAGTAGCCGAACCTGCCGCCGTGATGGACCGCGCCGTGGTCGGGGCGGAGTTCACCGGAGAGGATCTTCAGCAAGGTGGTCTTGCCCGCACCGTTCTCACCGACGATGCCGGCCAGCGTTCCCCGGGGCAGGTCGAGGTCGACACCCCGTAGCACCACGCGGCTGCGGTAGGCGTGGCGGACATCGCGGACCTCCATCGAGGGCTTCCTCCCGGTGTCATGAACGCAGAGACGAACTGGCCTTCGTCCAACGCCTTGTGAAGTGGGAAGACACGCCAACGGTCGTGATCGTTTTCATATTTCATCCAATGCAGTGGATAGCAGTGTGATCGCTACCGGTCGGGCGTCAGAAAGCCTCTAGGTTCGCTGCAATGACCCGCTCTGTCTCCACCCCCACATCTCAGGTGCCCGCACCGGCACCACGTCCCATCGCTGAAGTGCTGCCTTTCGGCAGCGCACGCATGTCGGCCGGTGTCGAGACCTGGCACCTGACGGGGCACCTGCGTGACGAGGACGGCGAAGCGCATACCTGGTCGGCCGGCGTGCTGCGCCATCACGACACGCAGGACCCGGCCGCGGGGCCCGGTCACTGCGTGTACGTGGCGCACCACGGCCCGGCGGGCCTGTCGTACGGCACATGGATCACGCCCTCTGCCCTCAAGGCGCTCCGCCAGGCGATCAGCTCGGATCAGAGCATGGATCCGCGGGTCCGCGCGGCGATGACCGAGGCCCTGGCGCAGGGCCCCTTTCTTCCCGACCGCTTGCTGCCGGGGCCGGTGACGGAGAAGTCCGGGACGCTGGATCTCACCGCGGGCGAGGTGATGGCGCTGCGTCGGAAGGGCGACGGGAGCTTCCACCTGGTCTTCAAGGAGCAGGCACACTTCGACCTGCTGCTTACTCCCCTCAAGCCGGTGGTGCCGCAGTTCGATTGCGCGCCCCCGATCACAGAGGGCCCGGCGGGGCTCACCTCGTCCGTCCTGCCTCGCTTGGAGGCTTGCGGCACGCTGCTCACCAGCGACGGGACGGCGAAGAGGGTAGCGGGCCGAGCCTGGTTCCAGCACGGCTGGGGCGCGATCCCTACCGGCGGCGCGCAGACGCTGGGTCCGTCGAACCTCGACTGGGGGTGGGCCGGCCTGCACCTCGACAATGGCTGGGATATCAGCGTCCTTCACATGAGCACCGGTGGCTCCAGCTCGGTCGCCTGCCCTTCGGTCCTCGCGCGGGCGATCGCCGTCGCCCCGGACGGCAGCGTCAGCCACCACGACCTGACCTGGCAGCCGACCCGGCACTGGACCTCTCTGGCCACCTACAACACCTATCCCACCGCGGTACGGGTTCACGTTCCGGCACTCGACCTGGACGTCGAGCTCACCGCGCCCGCCGCCGCGCGGGAGATCCGCACCCTCACCGTCGGCCGCGGTTTCTGGGAGAGCCCCGCCACCGCGCGCGGCACCATGCAGGGCGCTTCCGTGAGCGCCATGGCCGTCCTGAAGACCCTGCCCGACAACACCATCGGTGACATCGAGCGCTACATGCGCCGCAGCCACGGCATCGCCCGCGCGGAAGCGGCAGCCGTCTACCCGGCCACCCCGGCCGACACCGTCGGCGTCGATCTCCTCTCGGGCACCCACGACGGCACACTCCTGGACGCCACGGCCCACGCCCGGCTCCACGAGGCCCTCGCCGCGCCCGTCCTGCACCTGCTGAACACCTCGGGACGCTCCTGGCGCCCCTTCGTGGCGACGTCGGTCCTGTGTCTCCTGGACACCGACCCCGAGCCCTACCGCCCGCTCACCGCGGTCACGGAAATCCTCCACACCGCGGCACTGATCATCGACGACATCCAGGACGGCTCCCCCACCCGGCGCGGACTGCCCAGCGTCCACGAGGTCTTCGGCATTCCCGCAGCGATCACCGCCGGGACGCTCGGCTACTACACCTTCGACCCCCTGCTCCAACGCGTTCCCCAAGCCGATGCGGCCACCATGCTGCGCATCTACCAGGTCTACCTGCGCGCCATGCGCGCCGCGCACGCCGGACAGGCCCTCGACCTGGCCGGATACCGCACCACCTTCGACAGCGCCGCCACAAGCGGGGACCCGGGCGCGCTTCTCGAACAGATCCGCACCACCCACCGCCTCAAGACGGGCATGCTTGTGCGCAGCACCGCCGAGATCACAGCGATTCTCGCGGGCGCAGACGACGCACAACTCACGGCGATCTGCCGGTACTTCGAGACGATCGGCGTCGCCTACCAGATCAGCGACGATGTCGCCGACCTGTACGGCATGTCCACCGCCGACGACTACCGGCAGGGCATTTTCGTGCGCACGCCCGCCCGCGACCTGGCCAACGGCACGGTCACCTACCCCGTGGCCCACGCCCTCGCCCTCCTCGACGCTGACGACCGCCGACGCCTGGCCACAGCCCTTCACGCCCGCACCGAAGCCGATGCCGCCCAGGCGGCCGAACTCCTCATGGACAGCGGCGCCCTGGAGGTCTGCCTCACCGAAGCCCGGGACCTGGTCGACCGGGCCTGGGGCGCCCTTGACCCACTGCTCCCGCAGACGCTGCACAAGGCGATGGTGCGCGCTCTCGGCTGGTACACCGCCCAGCGCGGTCCCGGAAACGATCACATCCCGACCGAGCGGCCCACACCAGGTTCCGGCTGCGCCTGACCGCGAGTCCGCCGCGAAAGCCGCCGCAGTTTGGGCGCCGTTCGCGGCGGCACTCCGGCGACAGGCCGATCGCGCGGTTCCGCCGGTGCCACCGGGTGAGCGGTCGTGACGGGCGCCTTCCGTACGTGGGGGCGTGGGTACGCCGCAGGAGCCCTCCGTAGTGGGGGCGGCGGCGGTACGGGGTCGCCGACTGCTCCGGGCGCGGCGTGGCGGCTGGTCCGGCATGTGCCGCAGCGCTCGCGGCGCGGAGCGGGTGTGGCGGTGGGCTCAGCGCAGGACGTCACGGAGCACCTCCTCGGCCTCCTCCAGGCGTTCCCACAGCACGCCCGCGGCCCCTTGGCGGGCGCGCCCGTACGCCTCCAGGGCCGGAGTGAGACAGGCAGGGTCGTCCAGCGGCTCGGACAGGGGATAGACCGAGCACGCCAGGTACCCGGCGGCGACGCGCGGCACGGCGAGGAGGTCCTCGACAGGAAGCTCCGGGTTCGCCGCCCGGTAGGCATCAACCGCGCGGGCCAGGCCCGGGATCCATTCGTCCGGGCGGGCCAGCACGGTGCGAGGGTCCAGCACGATCCGGCCGAGCTCCCAGACGGCACTGCGATGTCCCGGTGGCCGGAAGTCGATCACCGCGGCGACCTCCTCGCCGCGCAGCAGCAGGTTGGGGGAGGCCAGGTCCCCGTGCACGATCTGCGCCGTCAGCGTGGCCGGCAGCTTCTCCAGGCGGGCTGCCACCTCGGGAAGGGCGGCAAGACGCCCCGCCGCGGTGCGGTACGCCCAGGCGGCGAATCCTCCCGGGGCAGGCGGCGCGGCGGCCCATCGTGCGAGGAGTTCCTCCAGCCGCCGCTCGGCCCGCTCGACGTCGCACACCTCGCGGGCTGCCACCGGGTGTGGCGGTCCGACAGGGTGGCGGGCCAGGGCCCGGTGCAGTCGGCCGACGGCCTCGCCGACCGCATTCCACCGGCCGCCGGACAACCCGCCCTCGGCCGTCTCCGCGTCCGCGATGTACTCCATCACGGACACCCCCAGCCCGTCGGCCGACGCGATCATCTCGCCCGTCACCGTCTGCCGCACGGCCGGCACCGGAGCCCCGGCCGCCCTGGCCGCCTCACCCAGGGCCAATGCCTGCCGCTCCGCCTCCAGGTCGGTCCCACGGGGGTATGCCTTCACGAACCACCGTCGGCCCTCGCCGTCCTCGGCCACGTAGTTACGGGTCGCCGTTCCCGCCGGGCCCTCGCCGACCGCGGCCGGCGTGATCCGGTACAGCAGCGCCAGGACCCCGGCCACGACCATGGCGTCGGACTCGGTACTCATCTCACCGCCGCCCCTGACAGTGCCGGCTTGCGGACGGACTGGCTTCGCCGCCCGCTCCCGGCAGGTGTGCTCACCCTGCTCAGTCGGGTAGCCGGGGTGCGTTGCCGCACCCCGGCCCCCTCAGAACCGGACATGCCACTCATCGCGGCATCCGGCTCAAGCAGACCCTTATGGCCCTGATGAAAGGTCACAACTGCTGGGCCCTCCTGTGATCGCCAGCGTGGTGCTGGCGGTGACAATCAGCGTGTACGAGGCGAAGATTGGTCCGTTGATCGGAACCACCGTCCCGCCGATAGACGAAGTGGTGCTTGTGCAGCGTCTTCGACACGGCCGAGAACCAGGTGGCCCACTCGCGTGGGCTGTCGGGTTCGTACTCGGCCCCGGAGATCAGCGCCTGCTTGCATAGCGGGCACATCCCCTTCTGGCGGGCGGCCAACGTGATCGACGTACTGTCGAGCGTCGTTGGGACCGACTTGCGTCGGCGGCTGGACCAGTAGTCGACAAGCGCGGGGTCGTCCGGAGAATTACTCCCCTTGACGAGCACGTGCCTTTGGATCTTGGTCCACTGGAACTTGTAGAGATGAGCGCCGGTTTCCCGGTCGCCAAACACCCACCTGTCCATCCGATTCAAGCGGAACTGGCCGTAGTACCTGTCCTTGAGCCAGTACGACGACTTTTTCGGGTGGCTGAACCTGGCCCATTTCCATGTGAGGGTCCACACGTAGTGATCCAGATTCGAAAATACTTTGCTTGAAACCACCGTCCGGTAGTAGGTTGCCCATCCCCTGATGATCGGGGTGAGCTTCCTGATGATGGCCCGAGCGTTGGACCCGCGTAGTGCCAGGACCTCAGCTCGAAGCCTTTCCCGGACCCTCCTGATGGCCTCTCTGCTTGGCTTAATAAGTAGCTTGCCGTTGTACCGACGGACATTGAAGCCAAGGAAATCGAACCCTTCGTCGACGTGAATAATCGATGTCTTCTCGTCGTTGAAGGCGACCCCTCGGCCCTCCATCCAGCGGGCTAACCGCTCCTTTGCCTCGCATACTTCTTCTTCGCTGCGACAAAACACTGCGAAGTCGTCTGCGTAGCGGACGAGGATTGGCGCATCCTTTCGGGCACGGTAACTTGTGCCTTCATCGGTGCCGCCAGCAGAGGCTTCCATGCCATGCAGAGCAATGTTCAGCAGAAGCGGACTGATTACACCGCCTTGAGGAGTCCCCTCAAGAGTCGGTGCGAAACGACCGTTCTCCATCACGCCGGCCTTCAGCCACCCCCGGATCGCCTCCCTGGCTGGGAAGGCGCCGAGGCTTGTCATCAGGTGTTCGTGTGAGATGCGATCGAAAGCCGCCGTCAGGTCAGCGTCCAGCACCCACAGGCGCCGGGAGGTCTTCTTCCGGAGCACGTTGTAGATGGTTTGGATCGCGTCATGACAGCCCCGCCCCGGCCGGAAGCCGTAGCTTCTCCGGTCGAACCGGGCCTCCCACTCTGGCTCCAATGCGTTCTTGACTCGGGCTTGCCTGATCCGGTCGCGAATCACAGGGATACCGAGCGGCCTCCGCTTCCCATTGGCCTTCGGGATGTACACGCGTCGAACTGGCTGAGCTCTTCCAGGATCCCGCTCAGTGGCAATCTCCATCGCCACCTTTCCCCGCTCCCGCGGATTGAGCGCCGTCTCCTGATCGATCCCGGCCGTCCGACGCCCCTGGCTTTGCTGCGTTACCCGCTTCACACTAACCAGCGTGTTCGCGTGCGAGCGCAGCATGAGTTTCTGCAAGTTGCGGACCCTTTTGAGGTCCCCTTCCTGTGAGGCCGTGAAGATTCTCTGCCTCAGTCGCCGTACCGCCGCCTCCTGACAGGACCAGTCGATGCTGTTCCAGTATTCAGCGGAGCCCTCCGGTCCGTTCACGTCGGTGATCGCCACCGCCGTCTCATATACTGCCGTCACGCTCACCTCCGTGTCTAACTTGCCCTTTGGTGATGGCGTCCTTGCTGTTCTTCTTCACAGGTCCACCTGGTCCACGTCAGCTCTCTTTCGAGCCGGGCATCCACCCGTATCCGACGGGTTATGTGGCAGGGTCGAGGTTCCCTGCCGTTTCCCCTGGGCTTTCGCCCGGTCGGCATTCGCTTCTTGGACCATCCTGTTCCCGCCAGAGAATTGGGCCTTCGTTGCCTCCGGCTTACCGGACGACCGTCCGGACTCTGACGGGGTTTCCACGTTCCGCTCCGACAAGATGCGACTGGTGTTGGGCTCTCCCTTTACCCCGGGACCAGTGGTGTCCTGCTCCGGGCGGCTGGAATCCCGGAGCCACTTTGTGTCTTGCAACACAGGTCCTGTCCTTCCTGTTTTTTCTCGCCATCGGAAGGGTCCAGATCACGAGGCGTCAATGGGAGTTCATTCGCATTAGCCCGGCCAGTCTTCCCCTTCGCCTGTTGCCGCCCGATGGCGTGGGCCGCTCTTGGGCTTGACCCGTCCGGCTTCACACCCCGCCGTTACCAGCGGAGCATGCGGACGTGGGGACGGACCTTGGACACTGGTCCGAAACTGCCTGCTCAACCTTCCTTCCTCAGCAGAGAGTTCACTTGTCGTGAGCGACCTCGTGTCGCACCCAGCCCAACTGGGAGTAGGGGCGGCCTTCGGCGATCGAGGCGATGGCCGTTCGCGTGTAGGGGACGATCCTGTCCGGCAGCTCATGCCGCGGCCACCACTTCCAGGTCAGGCACTTGTCGGGCTCAAGGACCTTCGGTACTCCCTCCCACCGGCGGACCTTGAAGACCAGCTGCATCAACGGCAGCGCGCCTGCGGTGTCGACGACGTGGACGACGTGCGCGAGCTCCACGTCCACGGGGTCGATGACGAGACCGGCCTCCTCCCTCGCCTCTCGGACCAGGCAGGCGAGGGCGGACTCCTGCTCGCACCTCCCGGCGAGGTAGTGCCAGGTGTCGCCCGCGTACTTCGAGTCCGGGTGACGCAGCCCGAGGAGCACCCGGCCTTCGGCGTCTTCGAGGTGGAGGTGGACTCCGATGCCGTTCAGCACCGTCCGGCTGCCCCCATCCCACACGGCGGGAGCCGCGTCCGGCCCGTTGTCCGGAGGGTTCTCGGCCGCGTGCCGGCGAATCAGGTCCCGGGTGGCGGGGCTCAGGCGCAGCCGGTCCAGTTCATCGGGTGTGAACCAGCGCAGCAGCACACCCTCGTGCAGCGCGAGACGGTCGGGGTTGCCACGCCACCGGCCGGCGAAGACCCGGACGGGGACGCTGAGGCCGTCGACGCTGGTGGCGGCCTCCACGGCGTAGGGCTTCACGTCCTCAAGGCTGAGGTCGGGGACCTCCTCGGACAGCTCCCTCAACATCGTGTCCTCCAGGCTCTGGTCGTCGTGCGTGCGGCCTCCGCCGAGAAGAGCGAACGCCCCCGACTGCCAGATGACGCCCGGCTTGTGGTCGCGCAGATGGAGCAGGTAGCGGCCGGCCCCGTCGTGGATGAGTGCGGAAGCGTTCACCGGCTCGGGCCGGCCGTCCAGCCGCGCCGCGAGGAGTTTCGCGCGCAGTGTCGGCGAGGTGACCTCCGGCTGGGGGAGCCACTGGGCGGCGGACACCTCCTCGTCCTGCAGCACGATCGCGGGCGGCTCCTCCCCGGCGAGGTAGAAGACGTAGCGGACGTCGTAGTGCCGGTGGGCCGGTTCCCCTTTCGCCGGGCTTGCGTCGATGTCGTGGACGTCGATGTCGATCGGAGAGCCGAGCAGCTGCCGGGTCAGGCACAGGGCGCCCGGCGCGATCCCGGCCTCCTCCGACACCTCCCGCAGCGCCGCGGTGAGCAGCGTGCGGTCCCCGGGTTCGATGTGGCCGCCGGGGGTGAGGACGAGGCCGCCGGTGGCCCGGTGCCGGATGTGCAGGACCCGGCCCTGCCGGTCGATGACGACGGCGCTGCACGTGACGTGCCCGGGCAGCGTCGTCCGGGCGGTCGCGTCGACGGGCCGGCCCAGCGCGGCAAGGAGCGCGGCCAGGGCGTCACGCTCGCCGGGGTGCCTGCCGAGGTACGCCTCGACGGTCGTGCGGATCGCGGTGGAGCTGGGTGGCATGGGCGGTGCCTCGCCTTCGATGGAGTGGGGGCCGGGTGGCGGGCCGGGCTGGGGGAAAGCCGCTCCGGTGGATCAGCTTGCCGTTTCGTGGCCGGACGGCTGGGCGCCGCGGGGGCGGGGAACGCCGTCGGCTGCCGGCGTGATTCCGTACTGGGCGGCCTGGGCGGTGAACATGCCCTGGTACAGGCCGCCCTCGCGGGCCATGAGTTCCTGGTGGGTGCCGTCCTCGACGACGCTCCCCTTGTCGAGGACGTAGATGTGGTCGGCGTGCATGGTCGCGGCGAGCCGGTGGGTGACCAGCATGACCGCGTGCCCCTCCTCGGCCAGGGACCACAGCCCCTCGAACGCGGCGATCTCCGCATGGGGATCCAGCGCACTGGTCGGCTCGTCGACCAGCAGGAACGGCGCCTGCCGGTACCTCGTGCGAGCCGTCCCCAGCTTCTGCCACTGGCCTCCCGAGAGCTGGACACCGCGCTCGTAACCCTTGAACACGATCGAGTCCCAGCCATGTGGCAGGCCCTCGACCAGCTCGAGCACGTCCGCCTCGCCGGCGGCCTTGCGGACGCGGTCCATGTCCCGTGGGCGGTCACCGGCGCCGATGGCAACGTTCGCGGCCGCCGTCATCTCCCAACGCGGGAAGTCCTGAGCCAGCAGACCGACTTCGGCGAAAACCCGGGCGCGGTCCGCCTCACGCAGCCCGACCCGCTCGCCCGACTCACCCACCCACCACACGTCTCCCTCGGCCGGCAGCAGCAGCCCGGCCAGCACCTTCGTGAGTGTGGTCTTCCCTGACCCGTTCGCGCCCACCAGGGCCGTCACCTTCCCCCGCGGCACGCGCACGCTCACACCCTTGAGGGAGGGGCCATCAGCGCCCGGGTAGGTGAAAGACACCGCCTCCACCCGTACTTCCCGCACCTGGGCCGGCAGCGGCGCACCGGAAGAGGGGATGGCGTTTTCCCCGGCGACCTTGATCGCGTCCTCGGTGTCGGTGAGGAACAGCAGCTCCTCGTACAGCCGGTTCACCTGCTGCACCAGCGACGTGAGCCGCGCCGTCGAGGTACGGATGGCGATCACCGCGGTCCCGCCGACGGCGAGCGGGAGACCGCCGCTCGACAACAGCCACCACAGCACCCCGTAGCAGGCCAGCGACGCCGCGCCGGCGAACCCGCCCGCGACCAGGTCCGTCGATGCCTGGGCCCGGGCCAGACGCCGCTGCTCGGCCTCCGTCTGCCTGGACATCTCCTCGTAGCTGGACAGCAGCTTCGTGCCGGCGGCGTGCACGCGGAGCTCACCGGCAGCGTGCGGGCGGGTCAGGTAGGCCAGCAGGGACGCGATCGCCCTGCGGTGATCGACCCAGGCCATCCGGGAGAGATAGTCGCGGCGGGCCGAGCGGACCGCGCCCCACCCCTTGGGCAGGGCGATCGCCAGCAGCATCGGCAGCAGCGCCCAGTGCAGCGCCGCGAGCACGACCGCGGCTGCCGCCATGCCGATCACCACATTGCCGACGCCGACCGACAGCCGCAGCATGCTGCGGGCCGAGTCCGTGCCGAACTTCCCCGCCTCCAGGATCCGCTGGACCTCCGGCCGCTCGGTCGCCTCCACCTCCACGCCGGTGACGGCCGTGTAGTAGCGGGCGGAGACGGCCCGCTCCACCTGGGGCTCCAGCCGGCCGGACATGGCCGTCGACCAGGCCGACAGGACGGCGCCGGCCACCGCCGCAACCGCGAGCGCCACCAGGGACGGCAGAGCGTCGCGGAGCTTGTCCACGGTCGGGCCGTCTGCGAACAACTGTGCGAGGACGCCGTTCACCGCCACCAGACCCCACCCGGCCGTCACGCCCTGCCCGAGCTCGGCCGCGACGACCCCCATCAGTGCGCGCCGGTCCGCCTTCCAGCCGGTGCGCAGCACCATGCCCACCATCCGCGGCAGCGCGGCTGCCATATGCCCGAACTTCAGCCTGGTCAGCGGACCTTCGTGGCGAACGAAGGACTGGTCGTAGCGCAGCCTGCCCCCGTACAGCTCCCGCTCGGCATCCGAGATGTTGTCCGTGGCCCCGGCCTTCGGGCCGCTCCCGGTCTTGCCGTTGTCTGGTCCGGCTGTCGTCAACGTGTTCCCCCTTGTGGACGTGGTGGTGGCGTCGACGTGTTCAACGACGCCGCACGATTTCGAGCACCTGTTCCTTTCGGACGGGTTGTGCACCCTGTGATTCAGCGGATTTCCGAAGGTGCGCGGTGCACCGACCCTTGCCGCGCAAGGGCACGCGCTCGACGGCCGTTGGCCGAAACGCCGACGTTCGGGCGCTGCGGGGGGTAAGCGGTCAGCCAGAGCTCGTGCCGGGGGAATCACCCTGTCCGCCTGGGGTGGACTGCAGCCCAGGCCCAGCGTCATAACCGCATGGCCGGTCAGCCCCACTTCGCGGGCTTCCTGGTGGTAGCCGCAGGCGAGCACACGGACGGCGTGGGGGTGTGTGCGCGGGCTGGTGGTGGCGCGCGGACTGCTCGAAGGGGGGCGTCCGTGACGGCGAGGAGGAGACGTAGAGGAGCATGACAATCTCGTCGACGGGATCGCCGGTCATGGCCATCGGCTCGAACCGGTCGCGCCCAAGGTGGCCCAGCAGTGCCTTGTTCCTCGTGGTTCCTCGTGACGACGAGGGCGGCGCGAAGGGCCCTCCCGTGGGCAAGTCCCAGTTGCCCCGGCTCAGCCAGCCTCGGGGCCTCGGACTGCCAGGCGGGCCGCTGACGGCGAACAGCCCGGCTGCGGGGGCGAGCTCGGTGTGCACGGCGTTGACCGCGAACTGCTGGCTCAGCGCGAGCGGGTGCTCCGCCTCGGCCGGCCAGCGGCCCGCCGGGGTACGGGCTGGGGCCACGCCCGCGAGGGCGGCCTCGGGGCGCAGTCGCAGGTCGACGCGGCGGGCCTGGCCGAAGGCCGCCCCGGGGGGTGAGGTAGGCGGCGAGCCCGGGCCCGGGGTCCTGCCGCGCGAGCGCGCCGTCGACGCTCTATCGAGGCCGGCGGCGATGAAGCTGTTGAGGAAGTCCTGCTGGTCGGCGGCACCGGCGTGGTCGAGACGCACGGCGACGCTGCGGACCCGCACCCCGACGGGATCCAGCGCTACCGCCACGCCCCAAGAGGCGGCCAGCTCACGCGTGAACTCCAGCAACCCCACGGCGGTGACCACCCCCGCCCCGACGGGGGCCGCCTCTTCCTCGTCGGTCTCTGCCTCACCCGTGTCCGGAGCGGACCCGTCAGGCTCGCCAAGCGCGGCGGCCCGGGCGCTCCAGGCGTCGGCCTCCTCCACGAACCCGTCGAGCCGGCCCCGGCGGCCGGGGCAGGGGCGGATCGTACGGCCGGTGGCCCAGGCGCTGGAGGAGAAGACGGGCGGACTCGAGCAGCAGCCGCCCCTCGTCGTTCACGGTGAGGGCGAACAGCGCACTCTCGCCGTCCATCCGGCCGTCGTGGTCCTCGCCGCTCTCACCGAACACCCGCAACAGGGTGTCGCGTACGGCACTGAGGGCGAGCGTCCCGCCGTAGACGACGTGCTGCCAGCCGTACCCCGGCTCCAGCGGGGCCGGACCGCAGGGGATGTCCCGAGTCCCGGTGCAGGGGCCGGTCCGCCTCGACGGGGTACACCCGCTCCCGTACGGACAGCCCCGGCACCTTCTGCGGGCTGAACAGCTCAACCGCCCGCCCGCAGTACCCCACGAGCCCACTCCGCCGCGCTCCTGCCGCCGATGATCACGTAGACGTAACCCTACGAGGGCGGGGCGACGGGGTCAGGCAATTGGGCGGCCGGCTCGTACGGGGATGGTCCCGAGCTGCGCACGGTGCTCGACGCCCTCGGTACCTGCCCGGAATCCCTGGGCCGGCCAACACCCTCAATTGCTCGTCGTGGCCAGCTTCGCTGCGAAGCCAAGGAATACGGCTCCTGCCCCTGTAGTGAGGCTTGCAGACAGCTTCCGGCGGCGTCGGAACTGGGCGGCGAGATACGTTCCGCTGAAGATCAGTACGGTGACGTACGCGATGCTGATGACTTGGTAGACGGCGGCCAGCAGGGCGAAGGACAACCCCGGATACGCGTACTGAGGGTCGACGAACTGGACGAAGAACGAGAGGAAGAACAAGATTGCCTTCGGGTTCAGGACCGTGATCACCAGTGACCGCCGGAACAGCCTTCCGCCCTTCGGCAGGTCTGAAGCGGCCGGGGCATCCTCCACAGCCTTCTCGTCCCGGCGTCGCCACATGGCCCAGGCCGCCCGGATCATGCCTACGGCGATCCAGGTCAGGTAGCCGGCACCCGCGTACTTCACCACAGCGAACACCAGCTCGTTGGCCTGCAGGAGCGATGCCAGGCCGGCGGCCGTCGCCACCATCAGCAGAGTCTCCCCCAGGAACATCCCGGCCGCGGCGCGGTAGCCGGACTTGACCCCGAGCTGTGCGGCGATCGACAGCGTGAACAGAGAACTCGGCCCCGGTAGCAGAATGATCAGCAGCGCTCCCACCGCGTAGGTTGTTAGATTCTGCACTCCCAGCATTTCGGCACCCTTCTTTCCCCCGCCCCTGCGCGACGGGGCGACCGCACTGCAGGAGCGCGGTTATCCGACGTTGTTCCCCGTGCGCACGTTGTGCGCGGTTACCATCTCGTCGACTTCACTGATCCGCTCGAGAGCGTATTTCTCGCTGATGTGGGTGAAGTTGTCTGCCCAGAAGGCGCCCAGCTCGTCGATGTCGAGTAAGTCCTGATCGCCGAACCTGGCGAACATCTCCTCCCTGTCGTCCCGCGTCGGGGTGATGCCCAGCGCAGTCAGATAGCGGTCGATCTCCTCGCTGCTCTTGAAGAAGTTCGGCTGCTCGTAGTCGACCAGAAGATCCCATGCGGGACTGTTCGGCAACGGAATAAAGCGGGAGAACTCCACCGAGGAGAGCTCGACCTCGCCCAGCATCTGCCGGATGCCGGCGATGGTGCGGTCCAGCGTCTCCGGCCGTTCGCCCGGAGCGCCGGCGATGTACGAGGCATGGACCGAGATGCCGGCCTTGTTCAGCATGCGGATGGCTTCGAGGTTGGTCTCGCCGGTCGTCTTGTTCTTCCGCTGCGCCTCGAGCATTTCGGGATCGGCGGCGTCCAGCCCGATGTTGGCACGGGTGACGCCGAGTCGCCGCAGCTTGTCGACGTTGTTGCGCTTGGTCAGCCCGAGGGCACGTGCGTAGACCATGACCTGCAGCTCGCCGTCGTCGATGCGGCGCTTCAGGTGGGGTGGGGTGGAGTCGATGAGGGCGTCCACGTAACGGGGGCTGGCGGTGAAGCTGTCATAGACCTCGAAGAAGAGGTTGATGCCGTGGTCGCGGTTGTACTGGTCGATCGTCTTCCAGAACCCTCGGGGGTCTCCTGTATTGACGGTCAGGTCCGCGATGGAGCAGTAGGTGCAGCGTTTGTAGCCGTTCTCGCAGCCGCGTGCGTTGTTCACGGTCACCGGTCGCACCTGGTGTCCGTGGAGGTGGCCGAACTGGGCTCGGTAGTTCTCGGCGTAGACGTCGAGAACGTTGTCGATGAAGGAAAGGTCAGGAATCGTGTTGCGCAATGAGAGCGCGTACTTCGGGGCAGGATTGATGCGAATCCCGGCGCCGTCCCGGTAGGCGAGAGAGGAAACCTCCGTTAAGTTTCCTTTGTTGGAGAGCAAGGCGCGCATCAGCTCCACGAACGGAATCTCGCCGCCGTCATTGGCTATGACGTAGTCGATCTCTGGCCGGTTGCGGAGAATCATCTCGGGGAAGAAGATCGCATGATCGTCGCCGATGACAACCCGCGCACCACATGCCTTGGCCGTTTCGGCGATCTTCAGCGCCTCGGAGTAGGTGGGTGTCAAGGCGCTGATGCCGACGATGTCCGGTGCGAAATCCCGAACGGTCTGCTGGACGGTCTCGGTGTTGCTGATGCCGCCGTCGACCACTCGTATGTCGACGCGGTCGCCCAATGCCTCCCGTGTGGCCGTGGCCAGCTGCACGATGCCGATGTGAGGGTAGCAGGCGTAGTTGGAGGCGTTGCGGTTTTCCGTGGGGTTGGGGGCGTTCGCGAGCAGTAGCTTCATGGGAATTCCACCACCTGATGCAGGGGATCGACACGGACGGCCGACGGAGGCGCATCCGTACGGATCATGAAGATTTGCACGGGTGATGTGCGTGTACTAGGCACCAATCGGCCAGCGTGGCGCTCTAATCGGACATCCTGACTTTCTTGACCGTGAGCTTCTGTACAGACGGGCTTCCCGACCGGACGCTGACGCGGTGTCGCGTGATGCAGCGCAGTCCCTCTCCACACCGTGCCCACGCCCAACGAGGCTCCGCCCTCCACCAGGCGCTGGCGAAGACGTTCTAAGCCCCAGTCTGGATCTCAAGCGGGTGTTCGGCCGACTGCGCCAGCGGGCCAGAGCAGGCCTGGGCTCAGGGCAAACCTGCTTGGTGGCGCCGGAAGCGCCGGCAACCGTGTCGCGGCCGCTCAGTTCCTTCAGCCTCGGCTCGTTGCATGCGTTCGGCTTCGAGGTCCGGAGGCCAAGCAATCTCGGGATTGACGTGCAGGACGGCAGGGCGACGACCATACGCTTGGCGCGGGTGGACCGGCCGCCGCCGATGAGGTGTCGGTTGTCGATCTTCTCGGCGCAGTCGTCGCCCCTGGTTTCGTCGTAGAGGCGCCTGCACTCGCGGCAGGCAACTTTCAGCGCCTCGCCCCGCTGGCCGACGGCGGTCTTGAAAGAGCTGCGGAAGCCGGCGACCTCGGCGATGCGGCGGCACCACGACCCGGGTGTCCCGAGTGTTCTCCGGCGCCGGGGTACGGGCGGAGGAACGGCGGCCTTCTTCTCCGGCCGAGGACCGAGGTAGGCGAAGTCTGGTGACCGGAGCCAGTGGCCTCCTCCACCTCGGTGGCCCGTCCGGCCTCGCGACCCAGACCTGTCGGGCAGCGGAGGAAGAGGTACCGGGCCGATGAGGATAACTACGGCTCGTACGGCGTGGGGACTGGAGGGCATCCAGCGGCCGGCAGCCGTTCATCCACGGGCCGGCCACCGGCGGACGGGACCAGGGAGGGGGCAGTTCTAGCGATCGTGCCCGCGCCTCAGCCGGGCCGTGAGACGGGTCCAGTGCACGCGGGTGGCCGTGCGTACCCACAGACGTACCGCTTCGCTCGACGCCAGGTCGTGGACGACCTGGCCCAGGAAGTGGACCTCGGGGCTCGGATGCCAGGACAGGGCGGCGCCCGTGGCGTGCAGTGCGTGGTCGATGAAGGTGTCGATCGCCGAAGGGACGTGACGCATGGTGTGGTGACACCTCACCGTTCTCGAGACGGGTGAGGTGCGGGCCCGCGCCCGGGGTTGCCGGCGTGCGCAGTCAGATTCGTCCGGTGCGGTGGGGTCCCCGAACTCCTGCGTGAGATCCGGTGAGAGGAATGCGGAACCGCGGGGCAGAGGCGGTTCGTGCAGGACTCCCGCGAGGTCTCGTCTGCTACGAAGGCGGACCGGGACGACTACGGGGCCCGGCCGTGTGCCCTACGCTGAGCCGCCTGTCGATCCGTCACTGGGGGAGGGGCCGATGCGGCCGAGGAAGCTGTCGCGCAGGAAGTGCGGACGTACCTGCACCGGGCCCTGTGCCTGCTCTGCGACCTGAAGGATTGACGGGAGTCCGGACGGCCGCTGCCCCGCTCCGGCGAGTCGCGCAGGCGGCCGGCAGACTCCCCCTGTGGCGGCACGTTCACGCGCGGACCGCCCGCCAGACGGAGCGGGACCTGCGGGCCGCGGCGAGTACGGCGCCCGACCGGTACACGAAGTTCCACCGGCCGGCGTCTTCCTCAACAGGCCGATCACCCAGGACCGACAGGGGGCCGTCGAGGCACTGGCGCACCTCGGTGAGCCCGAGTGCACGCTGCCGTCCGGGCTCCGCCTCGGACTGGATAGGGCCGCGCGGCAGCTGTGGCTGTTCGCCGCCCGACGGGCCGGCGACGACGGCAGCGCGCACCGGCAGCTGGCCGACGAGATCAGCGAACGGGCCCGTCACGACATGCTGTGTCTCGACCACGGCTCCGCGGACGCCCCGCCCGTACCCCTGCGGGACGGTACGTCCGCCGCGGCACCAAGGAGCGCCTGGCGCGCGTCCTGCAGCAGCAGGCCCTGGCCGGCAGCCCGGGCCAGCCCGTCCAGGTGGTGCTGGGCGAAGCGGGCACCGGCAAGTCGAGCCTGCTCTGGTACCTGACCGGCCTCCTCGACGGCCGTCGGGCGGCGGCCCCGCCCGCCGAGACGCGCACCGGCCTTCCCTCGGACGAGCTCCGTGCGGGTGCGGAGCTCCGGCCGGTCCTGCTGAGGGCCGAGCAGCTGCTCACCCCGGGTGAGGGCGACCAGCTCCTGGAGTCTTTCGAGCTCAGCCTGAAACCCGGCTGTATCGCACTGCTCGATACCGCGGACCTGCTCTTGCACGCCGCGGGCGGCCGCAGCGTGCTGCGCCGGGCGGTCGCCGTCTGCCAGCAACGGGGCATACCGCTCGCCCCGACCTGCCGTACGCGCGACAGCGCCGCCCTCCACGACCTCCTGGGCAGGACGCCGTCCGACGTCGTCTTCCACACGGGCGACTTCCGCGGCGGCGAGGATCTGGAGCGCGCCCACGTACTGCCCGCACTACCTGCCCGCGGCCCCACCCACCGTCCGGGCGAAGGCGGTGGCGTACTGCTGGAGGCCGCGGTCCGCGGGCTGCCCGTCCGCGAGGTGGTCGCCCGGCCCCTGACGCTGCGCATGCGCTTCGAGGTGTATGCGCCCCAGTCACCGCCCCCCGAAATCGACGCAGCGGGTTGGTACGAGCGCTACTGGGAGCGACGCGTCCGCGAGGACGGCCGCCACGGCGCCACCGGCCACGCGATACCGCAGTCGCCGGACCTGTCCTGGCCGCGCAATCCCTCGCCCGCCTCATGCTTCACGACGGTCCCTACTACCTGGCCGCCACCGAGGCCGTCGCCGCCAAGCCGTACGAGCTGGACGTCCAGGGCTGGCTCAAGGACAAGGCGAACGCCTCCGAGTTCACATCCCGGTCCGCGGCCCGGACCTGCAACGCCGAGAGGGGCCCGCTCAGGCGGCGGTTTCTAGCGGTCGTCACTCCTCGCCGGCGGCCGGGGGCGGGTCGCCCTCCATCGCGGCGAGGGCCCTCTGCGTGACTTCCAGGTCGAACTCAAGGATGTCCCGGCTGAAGTTCTCAGGTTCCTTCTCGTAAAGGGCCCTGCCGCGCTGGGACGTGAAGGCGGAGGCAGGAACCGCGTCCTGGCCCTCCGGAATGAACTTGAGCACCTCCTCCTCGGCGGCCAGCGCAGCCACCATCGCACCCCGGTACTTGTAACGCTCGGACTCGGGAGCGTTGAGCGCCCCGAGCGAGGCCCAGCGGCCGTATCGGAAGGCGACCTCCGCGAACTCACCCGGATCGATGATCTGGGACGGCTTGGCCCCGCCGTAGGCGGGCGGAGGGGGCGGCATCTCCTCGTCCATCACGAAGGCGAAGCGCCTGTCCCGCCCACAGGCACGACACGTCCCCTCGTACACCGCCACGAGGTCCTCGCCATGCTGCTCCAGATGGTGCCGGCGCTCGAAGCCGCCGCTGCCACCGCACTCGCACGGGTGCAGGTCCATGTACAGGTGCGCTTCCAAGGAGGAACGGGCTTTCAACATGCCATGATCATAAGGTCGGTTATGCGGCCTGCCCATGGAGCGGCCCGGGGGAGAGGGCATCACATGGACCAGTCGATGTACCCGTGGGCGGCGCCCGGCGCTTTTCCGCCTTACCACCAGGGCCGCGGGGAGCAGCTGGTGTCGGTTGCGGAACGGCAGATGGGACCGGTGGCCGCGCGTGTGCTGCGGGAGAGGCTGGGCTCCCTCCGGGCGGGACGTGACCAGGACGGCCGCCAGTTCTTCACCGTTGGAGAAGGCCAGGATCCGCACGCGACGATCTGGCTGGATGCCATTCCCCTGGAGGCGGGAAGGATCGCCGACACCGCGACGAACACGACCTCGCAGAACTACGTCGTCCGGATCAGCGACCGCCTGCCCGAATCAATGCTGGAGCGGGTACTCGCCCGTGAGCTCGGTGAGCTCACCGCCGTGCGGGAGCGCGCAGCCGAGGGCCTGGCACCGGTACGGGAGGACCTTCTTCGCCACAGCGCGGAGCTTCCGGCCGACCTTGAGCTGTCCGCCGCTGACATGGGGCGCATCGCAGAACTCGACTGGCTGGCGGCACAGCATTCGAACCCCGACCTGCCAAGGGAGCAACAGGAATTCGCGCGCACGGAGTTCTCTGCTCTTCTGGACTTGTACGGACTGCGCCCGACCGCGACGCGGCAAGACCAGGCAACGTATCTCTCCCAAAGAAAAGCGGCTGACCTCCGGCTCCGGCTTACCAACCCTTCCGCGTCCCCTGTTTCGAAGCGCCTCCTGCGCGACCTGGCCCGCCCCATCGAGCAGCTCTCCCCCGCCGACGCCACGGCGCTCCATGCCTCCCGGGAGGCCGCGATGCGGGCGCAGCGGCAGGTCGAGGCGTTCCTCGGGCGGCGGGAGGTCACCATGCCGCTGCCCGGGTACGACCAGAACGGGCTGCCGCTGCCCCGGGACGCGTTGGGGGCGGATGCCGAGCAGCAGTGGGCGGCATGGCGGAACCAGGTCCACGAGCGGACCGAGCACACCTTGCGGGAGCAGCTCGCGGCCGGGACGACCCCGCGGCGCAAGGTGGCGATCGGCGGCGGGGCCAGTCTCAGCGGCCGGGACCCGGAGGCCCTGCTGATCGACGCGGTGGGCCGCTGGCACCTCGACCCCGGCAAGGGGATCGTCCAGTCTGCGGACCAGGACCGGGATCTGGCGTACTGGATGGGGGTGGACCCCTACGCGGCGGTGACCGACCCGCGCGACCGGGTGCCGATCGAGGCGGTCCGGGTGTGGGAGGACCAGCTCGCCACGCAGGGCGACGTGGTGAACGGCCACGCACGGCTGGGGCTGGGCCGCGGCGGGGAGCTGCTCGCGGAGATCAACTCCGTGACGGGCGGCGGGCCGCTGAGGGTGGCCTGCGACGGGACGCCCAGCGTTGCGACCGGGCTGCCCCCCGAGCTGGTGCCGGGCGCGGTCCGCGGCCGGAACGGCGTGGAGAGCCGCGCCGAGGCCGTACGGCTGCTCGGGGACCGGTTGCGGGAGCTCGACGGGGAGGGTGTCGCCGGGGCGGCGCAGTTGCGTGACGTGCTGACGGGGGCCGAACGCGGTGGCGTGGACACCGAGGCCGTGTTGGGTGCCCTGGAGGCTTCGCCGCTGAAGGACCTCCTGCGCACCGGCCCGGACGGCGGTCCCGCCGTGCGCCTGGAGAACTGCTTCACCACGCTGGAGGCGACCCGGAAGTGGGAGGCCGCTCGCACGGAGGCTCCGGGCCGCACCATGATGGGCGACGAGGTGGCCGAGAACCGGTTCGACGCGAACGACGCCGATCACTGGATCATCGCCGGATCAGGCGGGACCGGGGCGGCCAACGCCGAGATCATCCTCCGGAAGAACCCGCGGGCGCGGGTGACCCTGATCGGCCGGAACGAGCCTCCCGCCGCACTGCGCCACCAGGTGCAGTTCGGTGCGATGGAGGAGCTGTACGGCCGCGAGAAGGGGGACGGCCGCCTCGAGTTCGGCAGGGCCGATGTCGGAGAGGTCGAGACGGTGCGCGGCGAGGACGGGCGGACCTGTTTCCTGATGACGTACGCGACGGTAGGCGAGGACGGGGCCATGGTGACGAAGACGGTCGAGGCGGACGGCTATGTGGCGTGCCTCGGCCGGACGAATCCGCTGCCGGCCGCCGTGCAGGTGCTCGCGGACGAGGTCCGCGACCGGAGTGGGCGGGTCAGCGGTAGCCTCCTCTTCGACCGGGACGACCAGTACCTCGGCTACCGGCTCGGATTCGCCGTGGACGGGACCGAACACCACGTCGACGTGGACGGCGCCGCGTCCTGGCAGCTGCCGCGCGAGGTGTTCCCGCCGGAGGAAGGGCTCCAGGGCGAACTGAACGTGATGGGTGCCCGCGCGCTGCCCCCGGAGACCGGCAACGCCGCACCGGGTTTCGCCCCCATCGCCAGGCAGAGCGCACTGCGGGCGCGGGCCGTCGCGCAGGAGCGGGACGGGGACGCGGGGGCGGTCCGGCAGCTGCCGTCCGTACCGGACCGCTGGAAGCGTCAGGAACATGCGCGCCCCGCCCCTGCCCCCGCCGAGGTCACGGCGCCGGCGGTCGAGGTACCGGCGCCCGAACGGACGCCTCCGGGCCGAGGCGCCCCCAACGCACACCTGTGGACGCTCGGCGCACCGCCGTTGCGGGGGCGCCTGCCGCGGGCCGCGCCCGGGCCGGAGCGAGCTCCGCAGCCCCCGCCGCCGGAGGCCGGGCCGCGGGGGCCGGGAGTCGGGTACGGGGACTGAGGTGGCCTGGGTCGGGGATCGGCAAGGGCGGCTCTCCTTCGCCCGGCCCGGGTCCGTAGTCCGCGGTACCGAGGGCCCCTCCCCCGAACGGGGGAGGGGCCCTCGCACATGTCGGTCCAGCGGCCAACACCCTGTCGGCGGGCTCCCGGTGAGGCTGTACCCGTCACCGAAAAACCCTGCTCACCCCGGGAGTCCATGATGAAGAACCGTACGGGCGCCCTCGCCCTGGCCGGCTCCGCCGCCCTTGGTCGCGACGCTGATCGCCGCCACTCCGGCCCCCGCGACTCCCACCGCGCACAGGGCCGCCTCGGTGCACGGCGGCGGGACGGTGTCTTACCCGTACGTGCCCAAGGAGCACGACATCCGCTTCACGGTCGACGCCGAGGCCGCCCCCCTGGAGCCGCCCCTTCCCGGCCCAGGGCGGCGCGCAGGGCATGCCGGTCGACGCGCGCGGCAAGGTGACGGTCTACCACGCCATGCCCGACCAGAACTTCACCGGCGTCTCCGAGGCGGAGGTGGACTGCATGGTCACCGGCGGGAAGACGGCCACGATCAGGGCGGTGGTCACCTCCCCGGTTCGCAAGGATTCCTTGGTCCGGCGTCCTGGTGCCGACCGCCCGGCCGGTGCCCCGGTGCGGGTCACCAGCCGGGTCCGGCTGTCGCCCCCTGGAGGAGGGCGCGGGCCGGGCCGGCCCCGCGACGGTGACCCTGCCCGCTCACCAGTGGGTGAGGTCCACGAGACAGCGGCAGTGGGGACCCTCCGTCTTCCCGGGCGTTTGCCCTTCCTCGCCGAGCAGGGAAGGCAGTGCGGCCAGGAGAGCGGTCAGGGCCCCTCCGGGCCTGACGTCGGCGGCGATCACGCCCGGCACCTCGTCGCTGTCCATGTAGAGCCGCAGCAGGCCGCCCTGACGGAACAGGAATCCGCGCAGCCGTGGCGGAGGCCGCTCCTGGGAGAACTGCGCCAGGCACCGCAGAAGGGTGGCGGCCCAGTCGTCCGTGGTGAAGGGGGCTTTCTTCACCTGCGCCGGGTCGACGAGGTAGAGGTCCATGCCCATGACGGAGGTGACCCGGTCCGAGGGGTAGATGTGGGTCCCGGTGTGGAGCGTGCGCAGCAGGGCGACGACGTCGTGGGCGGTGCGGGGTTCCTCGCCGCCGCCGCGGGGGATCTCGTACGCCGTCAGGCGGGCCGGGTCGCTCACGTCGCGGTCGCCGAGGACCACCCGCACCGCCGCCGCCCCGGCGGGGGCGGGCAGGACTCCCCGCACGTGCTGGTCCTTCAGCAGGGGCGCGCGGACGTGGTCGAGCAGGAGGGCAGCCACCTCCGCCTGGAAGTCCCCGATGTCGTCGTCTTTCTTCACCGGATTCCTCGCTCGCTCACTCGTTGACCCAGTCGGGGCATTTCTGCATGCCGTTGCAGTAGGCGGTGATCACACCGATCACGTTCCCGGGTCCTGCGTCGTACCGCTTGTCCGCCGTCTTGCGCGCGTAGCGCGCCTTGACGACCAGTTTGACGCGGCCGTACGCGCGGTTGGTGGCCCAGCCCCAGTACTGGATGTCGGCACCGTCCGCCTTGTCGACGTTGCCCTGGAGCGGGACGTCGACCAGGGGGCATTTCCTGATGTTGTGGGCGCCGGAGAAGTGGTTCCAGCCGAAGTCCCCGTTGCCCAGGCGTGTGGGGATCTTACGGCCGTCAGGATCGGTCGCACTGCATTTGACGGCCTTGTTCCAGTAGGGCCCGGTGTGGGCGGGTGGCTGGGCCCGCGAGCAGCACCGCGGCGGCGAGCGGTGAGAGCAGCATCGCGGTGTTCTTCATGACGGGACGGTCGCACGGAAGACGATGCGCGGTGCATTGTCTGGGCCGCTTTCACTCCGAACGGCTATTCCTGATACAGGGTGTCAGGGGCTGGTGGGGTCGGTGGGGCAGAACTCTTCGAGGAGGAGGGGGGTGCCGAGGGCGAGGGTGACCAGGCGGCGGTGGGCGGCTTCGAGGGTGCGGCGGGCACGGGCGCGGGCGCGGGGGAGGGGCGGTCGAGGTTGAGGTCGTCGACGGTCATGGGGTGGAGGCGGGCCAGGCCGTGGCCGGTGGTGACGGTAAGGGCGATGAGGGTTGTGGTGCGTTCCCAGGTGGAGGTGAGGATGCCCTGGGGCTGGTGGGCGGAGCAGGCACACAGTGCGGTGGGCTTCGGCGGGGGTGAGGCGGGGGGGGGGGGGGGGGGGGGGGGGTGGGGGGGGGGGGCGGGGGGGGGGGGGGGGGGGGGGGGGGGCTGGGGGGGGGGGGGGGGCCGGGGGGGGGGTGTCGTCCGGGGCGGGCTTCGATGTTCGGCGCCTGTTCCGGATC
>NZ_JBIBCI010000011.1:19881-229002 GCF_042901085.1 Streptomyces sp. NPDC012794 | reverse complement strand
CCTTGATCGAGCGCTGGGCAGGCCTTGCACCTGCATTCCCCCACGGGAAGTGGGGTGTCTTTCCTTGGACCACCAACGCCGGTCCCACCACCGTGTTTCCGCGGCGGCGAGCTCGAGATCGACTATACCGTAACCCCCAGGTCAGCGCACCCGCCCGAGGGCCGACAATGGTCTGACGTCGACGAAGGGGGTACCGATGCCGCGCCGTCCGCGCGTCATGGCGGTGGCCGTCGCCCTGCTGGTCTGCGGGGCCGTCTCCACGGCCTGCGGGCCCGGGGCGGGGGCCGGACCGGGGGCGCGCCGCGCGGAGCCGCTGACGGCGGCCGAGTTGCTGTCGGTCCTGCCCTCGGGGAAGGACCTGCCGGGCTTCGTCGTCACGGCCCGCGGGCCGGCCGCCGCGGCCACGCCCTCCGCCGTGGCCTCCCGGGTCGCCCCGGGACATCCCGCGGAGTGCCAGGCCCTGGTCGACTTCGAGCTGGACCACGGGGCGGCGCACCGGCCGGCGGCCAGGGTGGTGGCCACGGTGGCGCCGCGCTCGGGCACCTCGGACGCCCGTCGGAACGTCGACTTCGGGAAGCTCCACTCCGTGGCGCTGTCGAGCCACACCGTCGAGGAGGCGTCGGCGGTGCTGGAGTCCCTCAGGAAGGCCGTACCTCTGTGCGGGGGGTTCCTGGTGTACACCCTGGCCTACGGTGACCAGGACGCCCGCGTCGTCGTCGGCGGGCGACCCGCGCCGGCGGCCGGGGACGACGCGGTCGCCTTCGACTGGACGGTGCCGGGCATCGCGATGGAGCAGACCGTGCCCGTCACGGTCGTCCGTACCGGCGGCGTCCTCACCGCGTACTCCGGCGCGGTACCGGCCGGCGTCGCACAGGGCCAGCACCGGCGGCTGCGGGCCTTCCTCTCCGGGTCCGCGGGCTGACGGGGGCGGGCGACGGGAGCCGGGAACCCGGGTCGCCCGCCGGCCGGTCAGTCGATCACGATCTCCGTCTCGAACCGGGCTCCCAGTTCCCGCAGGCGCCGCTCGCACTCCTCCCGCGTCGGCGCCGACAGTACGGCGGCCGCGAGGAAGTCGGAGGACAGCGCGGCCTCTTCGATGACCTCGCCCGGTTCGGCGAAGACCCCGTAGAACTCCACCCAGGGCTCCTCGGGGGTGACCGGGATGGCGCGTACGGTGCCGGGCCGCTTCATCATCAGGACCTGGCCCGCCATGCGGACCGGCTCCAGCCGGGCGCCTTCCGCCGTCCCGGCCGGGACGGGCAGCCGCAGTCCCGTGTGCGCCCGCACCGCCAGCTCGACCGGGTGCACCCCGAACACCGCGTGCAGCACCTCCCGGATCCGAGCGCCGGCGGGGCGGGAGGCGACCTCGCAGACGACGAGGCGGTCGTCGGGGGTGTGGAAGACCTCCGCGTGGAAGCAGTAGTCCGCCGGGCCGCCGAGGGCGTCGAGCGCCTCCTGCGCCACCTCCAGCAGCCGCGGGGTCAGCGGGTCCGAGGGCGCCAGGGTGAGGTCCACCCGGGCGCCGGGGTCGGCGCGGAAGGAGGAGAGGTCGTACTGGTACTGGGACGGCCAGGCCATCACCGTGCGGCCGCCCACGACCACGCCGTCCACGTGACACATCCGGCCCGGGACGTACGCCTCTGCCAGCAGGTCCTCCCGGGGCGCCGTGCCGGGCGGGAAGGCCTCGGCCAGGTGCTGCTCCAGCTCGTCCGCCGTCGTGACGATCCTCAGCCCGATGGAGCCGAAGCCGTCCCGGGCCTTGAGGACCAGCGGCAGGCCGTGCTCGTCCGCGAAGTCCCGCGCCGCGTCGACCGTACCGGGCAGGGAGTACGGGGCGACCTCGATGCCGGCCGCCTCCAGCCGCCGCTTCATCAGCAGCTTGTCCCGGAAGGGCAGCACTTCCCCGGGCAGCTGCCCGGGGAGGCCGAACTTCTCGCGCAGCCGGGCCGCCCGCAGCAGGTCCGCCTCGTGGGGGGCGATGACGTGGGTGACCCCGTACTCCTCGGCCAGTTCGAGGGCGACGTGGTCGAGGAGTGCCTCGTCCTCGAAGTCGTCGAGCACGACCAGCCTGCGGTAGCCCCCGTCGCCGTCCGGGACCTGTTCGCGGGCGCCCTCGATCCGGTCGCGGGCGGCGATCACCACCACGCCGCCGTCGAGCCCCGCCAGCCAGCGGTCGTAGGGGAACGGGCCGAGGGGGAACCGGTGCAGTACGAGGGCGGTCACGCCGCGACCTCCAGCTCTCTGGCGCCGGCCGGCACCGGGGCCGGGGTCACGTCGATGCGGATCCGCGCGGTCAGCCGCTCGCACAGGGCGATCGCGGCGTCGGTGTCTGCCGCGGTCACCGCGGCGAAGCCGAGCCGGTCCCAGTTGTCCCGCAGCGGGCGCACCGGGTCCCCGGGCCCCACGGAGACCTCCACGGCAAGCACGTCGGGGCGGGCGGCGACCTCCTCGACGCCGGAGACGGCCGTGACCGTGCCGGGGTCACGGAGCACGAAGCGGGTGCAGGCGCCCGCGCGTGCCTCCGGGGGCTCCGCGAGGGCCTCGACCAGGCCCAGCGGCCAGGCGACGCCGTAGCCGAGGAGGTCGATCCCGTAGGCGGCCTCGACCAGTTCGTTGATGTGGCCGCCGCCGACCCGGTTGTGGGACTCGATGACGACGGGGCCCCGGGAGGTCAGGCGCAGCTCGGTGTGGCTGGGTCCGTCGGTGACGCCCATCGTGTCGAGGAAGTCCTCGACCGCGGCCCTGATCCGGGCGTGGGCGTCCGGTGCCAGGCGGGCGGGCAGGGCGTGGCCGAGCTCCGCGAAGTGGGTCTCGTCGACGAGCTTCTCGGTCACGGCGATCACCACGTGGCGGCCGGCGAAGCTGAAGGCCTCCACGCTGAACTCGGGCCCGTCGAGGTAGGACTCCATCAGGAACTCGGTGATCCTGTAGAGGGTCGAGCCCCGGTCGGTGTGCCGGCCGCGCAGCTCCTCGATCCGCTCCCAGGTCGCGTCCAGTTCCTCGGCGCTGCCGACGCGGAGCAGGCCGAAGCCGGCGGTGGCGTCGGTGGGCTTGATGATGAAGGGGTAGCCGGCGAGGGCGGCGAAGGCGTCGAGGGAGGCGCGGTCGGTGACCCGGTCCCAGTGGATCGACAGCTTGCCGCGCTCGGTGAGGTGCCGGCGCATCAGGAACTTGTCGCGCATGCGGCGGCTGGCCTCGGGGCCGGTGCCGGGGAAGCCGAAGTGGGCGTTGAGGCGGGCGGCCATGTCCAGGCCGGCCTCGGTGAGGGAGGCGATCGTGTCGAAGCCCCAGACCTCCCGGGCGGCCTCGGCGAGCGGCCGTACGGTGTCCCAGTCGGTGTAGTCGACCATCAGCAGGGCGTCGGCGAGGCCCGTCTGGTAGGCGTTGATCTTGTCGGGGTGCTGGAGGAGCACCACGCGGACGCCCAGCGCCTTGGCGCGTTGGAGGTGCTGGTCCGTGGCGCCGACGAGCAGCAGGGTGCGGTCCGCGGCGCGCGCGGTCGGGGCGGTCATCGCAGGGCTTCCTTCGGGGTGGGAGTGGTCGTGGTGCGCAGTGCGGTGCGGGCCGCGGCGATCCGTTCGGCGGCTCCGGAGGGGGTCGGGGCGTCGACGACGGCGTAGCCGTGGCGGGTGCCGGAGTCGGTGGTGCGGGGCAGGACGTCGCCCGGCGCGTACGGGAAGTGCACGCCGTGGACGTGGTCGAGGGCGCGCAGTCCGTCGAGGCCCTCGACGGACTCCAGGCGTCCGGCGGGGAGCTGGAAGAAGCCGATGGAGGCGTACCGGTGCGGTGCGGGGACGGTGACGTCCTCGCCGGCCAGGCCGCGGAAGATCGCGGCCTCCAGGTCGTAGCCGGTGGCGACCTCGACGAGCAGCGGGATGCGGTCACCGCCGAGGCGGGCCTGGGATTCGACGATGCGCGGGCCGGCCGGGGTGAGGATGACCTCGGTGTGGGCGGGTCCGAAGGCGTAGCCGGTGAGGTCGAGCAGGGCGGTGACGGTGTCGCGTACGGCCTCGGCGTCGGCCGCGTCGAGGGGGGCCGGGTGGATGTGTCCGGTCTCCACGAATCCGGGCGGGCCGCTGGTCTGCTTGGCGGTGATCCCGACGACGTGGTGGGTGCCGCCGACGGTCAGGGTCTCGACGCTGTATTCGGGGCCTTCGAGGAAGTCCTCGATGATGAAGGGGCCTTCGAAGCCGCCCGCCTTGACCCGCTCGGTCCATTCGTCGAGGTCGTCGGCGGTGCGGACCAGTGCGATCCCCCGGCTGCCGGCCGTGTTGGTGGGCTTGACCACGGCGGGCAGTCCGAACTCGGCCAGCAGCGGCTCCACTTCGGCGAGGGTCTCGGCCCGCCGTGCCCGGACGACGGAGACGCCGCCGGCGTTGAGCAGGCCGCGCATCGCGTGCTTGTCGTTGAGCAGCCGTACGGATTCGGCGGTGTTCGGCGACAGGCCGAGGGCCTCGGCTTCGGCGAGCACGGGGGCCATGGTGGCCTCGCTGCCGAGGTGCAGGACGTACTGGACGTCGTGCTCCAGCGCCGTCCTGGCGACGAGGGCGCGCAGGGCCGCCTCGTCCGTGAAGTCGGCCAGGAGCAGTTCCCGCGAGTGCGCGGCGACGGCGTCGAGGTAGTCGGGCGGGCGCAGCGCCGGGTCCCAGATCGACCAGACCTGGAATCCCGCTTCAACGGCCTTGCGTACGAGCTGTTCGTACGGCATCACCATCAGGATGCGGCCGGGCTCGCGGGGCGGGGTCATGACGTGGCTCCGTTCTGGGCCGGTGCGGTCGCCGGCGGGGCGGCCGGCCGCTCGGCGGCGGGTTCCTGCTCCGCGGCGGGGCGGCGGGATCCGCGCAGCGGCAGCAGGGAGCGGTAGACGAGGATGGCGCCGAGGCCGAAGGCACCGTAGAGGACGCTCATGCCGACCGGGGAGAGGAAGGCTCCCACGGTCACGCAGACCGATCCGATGAGCAGGCCGACGCGGGGCACCAGGCCGTAGGCGGCGAGGTACTTGGTGCGGGCAGCCGGGTCCACCAGGTCGGCCAGGAGGGCCTGCTTGACCGGTACGTTCGCGATCTCGCCGAGGGTGAAGACGACGGCGGCGGCGATCAGGATCCAGCCGTTGTCGCTTACGGCGAGAACCATGTGGCCGGCGGTGAAGAGGGCGATCCCCGCGTAGAGGCGGACCCGGTCGGACAGCCGGCGGAACATGCTGCCGGCGAAGAGGGCGAAGCCGACGACCAGGACGGTGTTGACCGCCCGCAGGATGCCGAGCATGGCGACGCCGTCCACGGAGGGGAACCACCGCTCCAGGCCGGCCAGCGCCTGTTCGGGGAAGTCGTCGGCGAGGCGGACGGCGATGTAGTAGCCGATCTGGACCTCGATGGCCCGGGTGAGGAGCGCGGCGCCCACCAGCCTGAGGAACACCCGGTCCCGGGAGACGGCGAGGTAGCCGCGGAGCATGGCCGGGATGCCGGACGCCCGGTCTCCGGCGGATTCCGGGGCGCTCTCGGCGATCCGCCACCAGGTGACCAGGGCGGTCGCCAGGGAGAGCGCGGCCGCGCCGGCCAGCAGCAGGGCGAAGTGTTCTCCGTAGAAGAAGCCGCCGATCAGGGCGCCGACGGTGAACGCCATGTTGATCGACCAGTAGTTGACCGTGTAGACGAGCCGGCGGTTCTCGGGGGTGGAGACGTCGATCATCATCGCCTCGGCGGCGGGTGTGGCGGCGCTGGCGAGGCAGGTGTTGAGCAGGAAGAGGAGGAAGGTGGCCGCCCCGGACTGCCACCAGGG
The DNA here is from genome assembly GCF_042901085.1 of Streptomyces sp. NPDC012794. Classification (NCBI taxonomy): domain Bacteria; kingdom Bacillati; phylum Actinomycetota; class Actinomycetes; order Kitasatosporales; family Streptomycetaceae; genus Streptomyces; species Streptomyces sp. NPDC012794. The sequence continues at coordinate 223,224 of NZ_JBIBCI010000011.1, read as the reverse complement.
CGAGTTGGCCAGGGCGAGCAGGGCGAAGGTGAGCGCCGCCCCCACCTCGCCGGCGACCATCAGCGGCTTGCGGCCGTGGACGTCCGCGAGGTGGCCCCCGACAAAGTTGCTGGCGATGCCCGCCGCGGCCACGGCCATGGTCAGCGCGCCGGCCGCGGCCGCGCCGTAGAGCGTGGCGAGGTGGATGACCATCAGCGGCATCAGCATGATGCCGAGCATCCGCTGGACGAATCCGATGCCGAGCCTCAGCTTGATGTTCGGATGGAGCTGACGGAAGTTCACGCCGGGTTCCTTCGGGGGTGGGGGACGGGGCCGGGCGCCCGGGCGCGGACGGTCAGGGCTTTGCGGTCAGGGCGGGAGCCGGGGCGGGAGCCGGGGCGGGGGCCGGGGCCGGCTGCTGGGCGGACCGGGCGGCGGGGGCGGAGGCCTCGTTCCAGAGGCTGAGGTAGCGCTCGCCGGTGTCGGGCAGGATCGTGACGATCGAGGCGCCGATGTAGTCCGGGTGCGCGGCCAGCCGGGCGCAGGCGTGGGCGACGGCGCCGGAGGAGACGCCGACGAAGATGCCCTGCTCGCGGGCGAGCGAGCGGGCGCCGGTCATGGCCTCCTCGTCGGTGACGGTGACGACGCTGTCGATCAGGGAGACGTCGGTGGTGGGGGCCACGAAACCACCGTTGAGGCCCGGGATCCGGTGCAGGCCGCCCGTGCCCTGGGAGAGCACCGGGGAGTTCTCCGGCTCGACCGCGACCACGCGGATCGCCGGGTTCTGCTCCTTGAGGTACTTCGCGACGCCGCTGAGCGTGCCTCCGGTGCCGACGCCGCAGACCAGTACGTCGATCCGCCCCGCCGTGTCGGCCCAGATCTCGGGGCCGGTGGTCTCGTAGTGGGCGCGCACGTTGTCGCTGTTCTCGTGCTGGCAGGCGAACCAGGACCCAGGGGTGGCCGCGTGCAGCTCCTCGGCCTTGGCGATGGCGCCGGGGTAGCCGGCGTCGCGGGGCGTCAGCACGACTTCCGCGCCCAGGGCCTTGAGGAGGGCGATGCGCTCGGCGGTGGCGCTGTCGGGCAGCACGATGACGCAGCGGTAGCCGCGGGACGCGGAGAGGGCGGCCAGGGAGATGCCGGTGTTCCCGGAGGTCGCCTCGATGACGGTGCCGCTGCCGGGCGTCAGTTCGCCGCGCTCCTCGGCGGCGCGCAGCATGGCGAGGGCCGCCCGGTCCTTGCTGGTGGACATCGGGTTGGCGGACTCCAGTTTGGCCAGTACCTCGGCGCCCGGGGCGGAGTCTTCGAAGTGCAGTCGGATCAGCGGGGTCGAGCCGACCAGGTCCGCGATGCTGTCTGCGATGCGGCGCGTCTCACGGCTTTCCACGTGTGGTTCCTCACAAGTCAGGTCGTACGGCTGCGCGCCGGGTGGACGGATGCGGTCCGCCGGGCCCGGTGCGGCGTTCGTGTGGGGGGTGTCCGGCAGGGCCGCGCGGGATCGCGGAGGTGCCGGGCTAGGGTGCGGTGCGGGGTGCGGCTACCAGGAGCCGGCCGAGGCCGTCATCGCGTACAGGTCCTCCATGGGCTGCGGGCGCTGGCCGACGGGCTTGATCACCGCGGTGGCGGCGAGGACCCGGGCGCCCGCGGGCACGTCCTTGTTCACGAGGGCCTGGGCGCCGATGACGGCGTGCGCGCCGATGGTGACCGGGCCGAGCACGGTCGCGTTGGTGCCGAGTACGACGTGGGCGCCGACGACCGGGTGCCTGCGGTCCCCCTCGGGCCGGTTGTTGTCGCTCCACCAACCGACCGCTCCCAGGGTCACCTGGTGGTAGATGGTCACGTCGTCCCCGACGACGGCGGTTTCGCCGATCACGACGGCGGCGCCGTGGTCGATGAACACGCGGCGGCCGAGCACCGCACCGGGGTGGATCTCCACCGATGTGCTGCGGCGGGCGTTCCAGGCGATGAGCCGTGCGATCATCCGGTGTCCGCGCAGGTGCAGGCGGTGCGCGATCCGGTGGGCCCAGAGCGCGGGGAGGGCGGCGTGCAGCAGGGCCTCGCGGCGGTTGCGCATGGAGGGGTCGCGGGCGACGACGACCTCCAGGTCCTCCTTCATGATCCGGAACAGGCCGGGCTTCGAGGCCGCCATCAGACCAGCACCTCCTCGCGGTCGCCGGCCGGGGCGAGCTCGGCGATCAGGGCCCGGGTCAGGCTCTCCAGCCGGGTGACGAGTCCGGCGTCGGTGTAGCGGCCGTCCTCGGCGGCGAGCGTGCCGGCGCGGGCGACGGCGACCGGCTCGTGCTCGACGACCCGGGCGCCGCAGCGGGCGAGTACGCCGATCAGTCCGGTCTGCGCGTCGAGGCCGCCGCGCGCTCCGGGGGAGGCGCTGGTCACGGCGGCCGGCTTGCCGGTCAGCGGGCTCGGGCGGTCACCCTGCGCCCGGGACAGCCAGTCCAGGGCGTTCTTCAGGGCGCCGGGCATCTCGCCGTTGTAGGAGGGGGTGCTGATGAACAGCGCGTCCGCGCCGGTGACCAGCTCCTTGGCGGCGCGGACGGCGGCCGAGCCGTCGGTGCGCTCCAGTTCGGCCTCGTAGTGGGGCAGCTCGCCGACGGGGAGCAGCACGCTCTCGTGCTCACCGGGCAGGCTCCCGAGGATGTGGCGCACGGTGGCCAGTACGGCGGTGTTCGCCGAATCGCCTCGGGTGCTGCCGGATATCAGAACGATCTTCACTGGTGGAACTCCTTCTCCTCAGCCTTCCGGTCGGCAGGCCTTCGACTGGTCGAGACTCACGCCTGCGTTCCGGGCCTCCCGGGTCCCTGCCGCTCCGCCGCGCGGGCCTGGGGCGCGGCGGCCGGGCACCGGGGTGCTCGAGCGGGATGGTCCGGCCCGCGTCCTGGTCGTAACCGTGTCAGCTCGAACCGATGCCCTGCTCGACTGCGGCTAGCGCCCCGGCGGAGGGTCGCTCCAGGCACGGCCGCGGTGTGCCCGGGCGGGTGGTGGCGGAGGTGGCGGACGCCGCGCCGGCGATGTCGACGGTGGCCGGGGACCGCGGCGGGGGCCGGTGTCGGGAAGTGCCTCGCCGCGCGGGCCCGATGGTGATCAGCGGGCCGGGGTGCCAGGCTGGAGGGAGCAGCCACAGCTGAGGCTCCCCCGGACCTGTTCGAGTCGGCAGGAGGTGGAAGCCCGTGAGGATCCGCCCTTCACGCAGCAGTACCCGTACCCGTACCAGGGTCTCCCTGGCCGTGGCCACGGTCCTGTCCGCCGCGCTCGTGCCGCTGGCCGCGCCGTCCGCGACCGCCGTGAGCTGCGACACCGCGGCGGCCGCCCGGCCGCCGGGCGGGGGCCTCCAGGAACGGGACGCGGTCCTGTGCCTCATCAACGCCCAGCGCGCCCAGCGCGGTCTGCCCGCCCTGACGGGCAACCAGGCCCTGACGGACGCGGCCCGGCAGCACACCGCCGCGGCCGTGCAGCTGAAGTGGTGGGGGCCCTGGAAGGATTCGCACACCAACCCGCGGACCGGCTCCACTCCGCAGAGCCGCATCATGGGTGCCGGCTACTGCCCCAACCCCCGTTCCTGGGGAGTCTCCGAGATCACCTACAACGGCTGGGGCGGCTCGGGCACCCCGAACGCCGCCGTCAAGTGGTGGATGAACAGTCCGGGTCACCGTGCGATCATCCTCGACGCCTCGCTGCGCCAATTCGGCGGCTGGGCGCAGGCCGGTGCGGCCGACCCGGCCGGGGCCGGCGCGAGCGGTGCCGGAACGTACGTCGTGGACTTCGGCCGCTGCCTGCGCTGAGGCGGCCGGGCACACGACCGGGGAAGGCGGGCAGGCGTCGGCCGTCCGTGCAGCTCCGCCCGCCGGCGGAGCTGCACGGACGGCCTCCGTACGGTGGTCAGGCCGCGCCGGTCACCACATCACGGGCAGACGTTCGGGCAGGCGCTTCATGAAGCCCGTGCGCCACACGAGCTGCTCGACCGGCACGGCCAGCCGTATGCGGGGCATGGCCTTGAGGAGGGCGAGCAGCGCGGTCTCGGCGTGCTTCTTGCCGAGGGCGGTGGCGGGGCAGTAGTGCGAGCCGCCGCCGAAGGAGAAGTGCGCGGAGGAGTTGGTCCGGGTGAAGTCGAGGCGGTGCGGGTCCGGGAAGACGGAGGGGTCGAAGTTGGCGCCCTCGGGCAGGACCAGTACGAGCTCGCCCGCCTTGACCTGGACGTCGCCCAGGGTCATGTCCTCCATGACCAGGCGCGGCAGGCCGTCTCCGATGGACAGGTTGATCCGCAGCAGCTCGTCCACGGCCTGGGGCATCAGCTCCGGGTGGTCGGCGAGGTAGTCGGACTCCTCCGGGTGGGTGAGCAGGGTGACCAGCGCCATGGCGAGGAAGCCGGCGGTGGAGATGACGCCCGCGCCGAAGAGGGTGACGCCGACCGTCGCGAACATCTCGTCGGTGACGTGCTCGTACCCCTCGGTGCCGCGCAGCCGGGCGAGGTCGCCGATGAGGCCGTGCTCGGTGTCGTCGAGGCGCTCCTTCATGTACGCGATGTCGCGGTCCCAGTTCAGGCGCGCGGCCGGGATCTCCCGGGCGCTGTTCATGAAGGCGATGGGCAGCGACTCCGCCAGGCGCGGGGCGGCGTCGTGCGGGATGCCGAGGATCTGGCAGTGCATCGCCTCGGAGAACGGGTCGGTGAACATGGTGCGGACGTCGACGGGGGCGCCGTGCTGGAGCATCCGCTCGACCAGTTCGGCGGCGTACTCGTCCATCCACCGCTGGAGTCCGGGGGACTTGGGGTTGATGGCCTTCATCACGGCCTTGCGCAGGCCGGCGCCGGTGATGTTGCCCATGTTGTTGACGACCTCCGGGGGGATCGTCAGCGCGTACTGGCGGGGCACACCAGGGTCGGAGGTGTTCTTGAGGCTGAACCGGTCGTCCTCGAGGACCTGCTTGACGAGCTCGTAGGAGGAGACCAGCCAGGCCTCGGCTCCGGCGATGGTGCGGACCTTCGCCACCGGGGGCAGTTCGTCGACCTGGGTGGGCAGGTGCGTTCCGTCCCACGTGAAGGGGAATTCGAGGATCGGCTCCGCGTGGGTGGTCACAGCTGGTCTCCTTCGGTGGCGGGGGTGACGACGGCGTGGCCCTGGTTGCGGGAGGCCCGCAGCCCGGCGCCGCGCGAGTAGAGCAGGTCCGCCATCGGCAGCGCCTGGTGGTAGCAGTTCAGCGACGAGGGGACGCCGAGGATCGCGGGGGTATCCAGGAAGAGCGGCGCTTCGGCGCACACGTAGTCCAGGCAGACGGCCCGCTGGTGTTCGGTGGCCCGTTCGCCCCCGAGGACCTTCGACGACAGGAAGATGTCGACGAGTTCGTTGCAGGTCTGCGCGAACGCCGGGTCGGTGTGCAGCCGGTCCAGCAGGTCGGCGTGCATGCGGTCGTAGGCGGGAATGCCCTGGAGCGAGGACATCGGTCTGCCGCGCAGCCGGGTGCCGGACGGGTCGATGTCGGCGACCGCGTTGGTCACCTTGGCGCGTACGCCGCGCAGGTTCTTGACGGTCTTGCGGCGGGCCTCGTCGGGGGGATAGCCCATGGCCTCGTACATCTCGGCCACGTGCAGGTCCGTGTAGATGAGGTCGGCCTGCGCGAAGTTGTCGAGCGCCCACTCGGCGAGTGCGTGCACGCGCTGGGCGGAGAAGTAGGAGTTGCCGGGGGAGATGCCGATGACGGCGTGGTCTCCTTCGTCGGCGATGACCTGGCAGTGCGGTGTGTACGCGTCGACACGGAAGGCACTGGTTCGAGTGGCTGTTGTCATGGGAGTGGTCGCATCCCTGTCGCCGCGATTCCCCGCGCGGACCCCGTGTCCCCAGGTGCGGCGGCGACGAGCTGAAGCTATACGAACACGCGAGCCACCGGACGATTACCGTCGAGTTCGTCTCGGTTACTGAAACCGCATGTTGCCCCAGTCAACCGCAACGGGCAGTAAGCGCGTTGATCCGGACGGTAAAGTGACGTTCCGCCACGTCCACTGGCGCGTCAGCCCTTTCGGAAGCAACATTCCGTTTTGAGCGGTATCAGGGCTTCCGCTGCTCCGACGGGGCCTCCCCCGGCGGTGCCGGTCAGCCCGTGACTCCTGTGCCGGGCGGGCGACGCCCCGGCGATTCGGCGCTCCGGGACGGGACCGTGGTGGTGCGCGGGGTTACGGTCGGCGGCATGGACCGGATGCGCCGGGGGTGGCGGCAGTGCGTGCTCGGCGGGGCGGTGTTCGCCGTGTGCATGGCGGGCACCACGCTGCCGACCCCGCTCTACGGCCTCTACCAGGAGAAGTTCGGCTTCTCCGAGCTGACCGTGACCGTCGTGTACGCCGTGTACGCCTTCGGGGTGATCGGGGTGCTGCTGCTGGCCGGCAACGCCTCCGACACCGTGGGCAGACGGCCGGTGCTGCTGGCGGGGCTGGGATTCGCGGCGGCGAGCGCGGGATGTTTCCTGTTCGCCACCGGGCTGGGCTGGCTGTACGCGGGGCGGCTGCTGTCGGGGCTGTCCGCCGGCCTGTTCACGGGGGCCGCCACGGCCTACGTGATCGAGTCGGCGCCGCCGGGCGGCGGCGGCCGGGCCACGTTCGTGGCGACGGCCGCCAACATGGGCGGGCTGGGCTGCGGTCCGCTGCTGGCCGGGCTACTCGCGCAGTACGCCCCCCGGCCGCTCCACCTGCCGTTCACCGTGCACCTCGCCCTGGTGGCGGCCTCGGTCGCCGTCCTGCTGGGGCTCGGGGAGACCGTACGGCAGCGGCGGCCGGCGTACGGCGTACGGCCGCGGCGGCCGGGGCTGCCGCCGCCGGTGCGGCCGGTGTTCGGGCCGGCGGCGACCGCCTCGTTCGTGGGGTTCGCGCTGTTCGGCGTGTTCACCTCGGTCAGCCCGGCGTTCCTCGCGCGGTCCCTGGGGGTGCACAACCACGCCGTGAGCGGGCTGGTCGTCGCGCTGGCCTTCTTCGCGTCGACCGCGGGGCAGCTGGTGGTGGGCCGGGTCGGTGCCCGGCGGTCGCTGCCCCTGGGCTGCGCGGGACTCCTGGCCGGGCTGGCGCTGCTCGCGGGCGCGCTGTACTGGGACCTCCTGGTGCTGGTGGTGCTGAGCGCGCTGGTCGGCGGGGCCGGCCAGGGGCTGGCTTTCCGCGGGGCGCTGTCCGTGGTGGCGCGGGCGTCGCCGGACGACCGGCGCGCCGCGGTGATCTCGACGCTCTTCGTGGTGGCGTACGCGGGCATCTCGGTGCCGGTCATCGGTGTGGGCGTACTGGTGGAGCCGATCGGTCTGGAGGGCGCGGGGCTGGTGTTCATCGCCTGCATGGCGGCCCTGGTCTCGGCCGCCGGGGCCTATCTGCTGCGCCGCGCGGGCAGGTGAGGGGCGGTCAGGCCTCCGGACCTCTCGCGGTGCCGTCGTCGGCCGGTGCCTCGACCGCCGCCGGGTCGAGGATGCGGTTGAGGAAGTTGCGGGTGCGTTCGTGCCGGGGGCGGGTGACGACCTGTTCCGCGGGCCCCTGCTCGACGATCACGCCCTCGTCCATGAACACGACCCGGTCCGCGACCTCCCGGGCGAAGCTCATCTCGTGGGTGACGACCATCATCGTCATCCCCTCCCCCGCCAGGATCCGCATCACCGACAGCACCTCGCCGACGAGTTCCGGGTCGAGCGCCGAGGTCGGCTCGTCGAAGAGCATCACCTCGGGTCCCATCGACAGGGCGCGGGCGATCGCCACCCGCTGCTGCTGGCCGCCGGACAGCTGGGCCGGGTAGGCGTCCGCCTTGGCCGCGAGGCCGACCCGCTCCAGGTTCTCCCGGGCGACGGCGGCGGCCTTCTCCCTGTCCGTGCCGAGGACCCTCCGCTGCGGGAGGGTGAGGTTGGCGGTGACGCTGATGTGCGGGAAGAGGTTGAACTGCTGGAAGACCATGCCGATGCGGCGGCGCGCCGCGTCGATGTCGACATCGGGGTCGGTGAGTTCCGTACCGCCGACGAAGACCTGGCCCCGGCTGGGCTCCTCCAGCAGGTTCACACAGCGCAGCAGCGTCGATTTGCCCGAGCCGGAGGGGCCGATGACGCACACCACCTCGCCTCGGGCGATGTCGAGGTCGATGCCCCGCAGGACATGGTTGTCGCCGAAGGACTTGTGCAGTCCCCGGATCTCGATCTCCGGGCGGTCGCTGCCCATCGTGTCCCCCGTTCCCGTCGTCTGTGGCATCGGTTCCTCACGTGGCCTTGTCGGCACGGGCCTCGAGCCGGCGCACCACGAAGCTGAGCGGCACGGTCACGAGGAGGTAGCACAGGCCCGCGACGAGGATCGGGGTGGAGTTGGCGGTCTCGCTGGCGAGGTCGCGGCCGAATTTCGTCAGCTCCCGCTCCTCCAGCGTCACGCCCAGGAAGAGCACCAGCGAGGAGTCCTTGAAGAGGAGGACCAGTTCGTTGGTGAGCGGGGGGATGACGATGCGGAACGCCTGGGGGATGACCACGGACACCATGGCGCGGCCGTGCGAGAAGCCCAGGGAGCGGGCCGCTTCCATCTGCCCCTTGGGCACGGCCTGGATGCCGGCGCGGATCGTCTCCGCCATGTAGGCGGCGGCGACCAGGCCGAGGCCGAGCGCGACCTTCCCGTACGTGCCGCCGGGGATGGCGGTGCCGGGGAAGGCCAGCGGTACCGCCACGCCGACGAAGATGAAGATCAGCAGGGCGGGCAGGCCCCGGAACAGTTCGATGTAGACGCTCGCGACCCAGCGGTACGGGGCCACCGAGGACAGCCTCATCATGGCGATGACCAGGCCGAGCACCAGGCCGAAGAGGAACCCGGAGAGGGTGTACACCACCGTGTTCCGCAGGGCGATGGTGATGATCTTCGGGAAGAGCCTGAGCGCCAGGTCCGTCTGGGCGAACTGGTTGCGCAGCCGGTCCCAGTCGGCGAGTACGCCGACCAGGACCAGCGCGGCCGCGAAGACCGCGTACTGGACGCCCTGCCAGACGCGGCGCCGCTGCCGCCGGGTGAGCCGTGAGGTCACGACGCGGCCTGGGGCAGCGGGCCGATCCACTGTTCGTAGGTCTTCTTGTAGGTGCCGTCGGCCTTGGCGTCGGTGATCACCTTGTCGATGGCGGCGAGCAGGGCGGTGTTGCCCTTCTTCACCGAGAAGCCGTACTTCTCGCCGGTCTCGATGTTCTGGCCGAGGGCGAACGCCGAGGCGTTCGCCGGGTCCTTGAGCCAGCCCTGGACGACCGGGTAGTCGATGACGACGGCGTCGACCTGGCCCGTGCGCAGGCCGTTGAGCACCGCGTCCGAGCTCTCGAAGGCGACGGGGTCGAAGCCCTGCGCCTTGGCGTAGCTCTCGCCGGTGGTCTCGGCCTGCGCGCCCAGTTTTCTCGCCTTGGCCTTGACGTCGGCGAGGGAGCTGATGCCGCTCTTCTTCGTCGAGAGCAGTGCCTGGGTGGCGTCGAAGTAGGGGACGGAGAAATCGACGTTCTTCTTGCGCTCGTCGGTGATGGTCATGCCGGCGGCGGCGAGGTCGCACTGGCCGGAGTTGAGGAAGGCACCCGTCTTGAAGTTTTCGAACGGCGTGTCGAGGATCTTCTGTTCGACGCCGAGCTTCTTCGCGACGAGGTCGATCAGGGCCACGTCGAAGCCGACGACCTTGCCGTCCTGCTCGAACTGGAACGGCGGGTAGGGCAGGTGGGTGCAGGTGGTCAGTTTGCCCTTCTCGACGACCGGTACGCCCCCTGCCGCCTCCCCCGGTCCGCTGTCGCCGGAGGAGCAGCCCACGGCCAGGAACATGCCCGCGGCGGCGGCCGCGGCGGCCAGGGCGCGCGGACGCCGGCGGGAGGGGTGGTGGTGAGCGCCGTCGCGGTGACTGCGGTGTCCTTCGACCGTCCGGAACACGGTTGACCTCCACGGGTGCGGGGGGGGAGCGGCGGTCGCGGGAGGAGACCGTCCGTCGAGATCGTAAGCCCCGGCGGCACACCGGCAAGGGACCATTCGCGATGCGGCGCGAACCGTCCGGCCGTACGGAGCCACGGAACAAGAAGTCCCGCAGGCAAAGGGCGTATGACCTTCACGATGCGTTCGCGTAAGCGCTCCGTCAACGGATTCGCGTTCCGGCCGACGGGCAGTTCACCGCGCTCGGCGGGAATGCGCTGATGGGAGCCCTGACGCGGTCCCGAACGGCGGGTGTGAGGGCTTCACCGCGCGTTCGCTACGTGTGCGGGAACACATGTCACGGCTGTGGACCTCATGCCAGGATCGGGGCGGGGCGACGCGGATTCCTTCATATGCCGACACATCCTCACTTCCCCGGTCGCCCCCGACCGTCATGGGTGCGGGGATCGCCCTGCGGCCACAACAGGCCGGAGGGACCGGAATTCGACCATGAGTCGAGCGGGTTTCCCCTCACCTTCGATGCCCGACACTCCCGGGAAGGCGAATATCGTGACACGTCTGCGCCATGGAAACAGGTTGTTGCACAAACTCTCGGTCCCCCTCGGGTCCCGCCCGCCGGGGAGGGCGCAGTCGGCCCGGGGAAGGCGATTACCGGGCTCCCGGCCCCTGCCCGCGCCTGCCCGGGTACCGGCCGTACCCGAGGTGGAGCTGCCCGGCACGCCACTGGACTGGATCGAGCCGATCGTCGGCGCCGAGCGGACGGAAACCGTACGGGACACCCTGCGCGGAGTGTGTGAGCTGCTCGACGGGCGCACCGTATGGCACATCAGTGACAACCCGGTGCGGGGCGGAGTGGCCGAACTCCTGCGGGCCAATCTCCCCTGCCTCGCGGGCGAGGGCATTTCCACCCGCTGGGCCATCATCGGCGGGCCGCCCGAATTCCGCGCCTTCACCAAGTCCCTGTACTACCGGCTGTGCGGAGTGGCTCCGGGGGCGAAGGCCGCGGACCTCGAACGGGGCCGCCGGATGTACGAACGGATATGCGCGGAAACAGCGGCGCGGCTCGTCCCCGCCATGGGCCGGCGTTCCATCGTCGTCCTCCACGACCACCAGACCGCCGGACTCATTCCCCATCTTCGCGAAGCGGGCTGCACCGTGCTGTGGCGGGTCCATGTCGGCACGGCGCTGAGGGAGGACCTCGCGGCGCCCGGATGGGAATTCCTGTACCGCTACATTTCCTCCGCGCATTGCCACATCACTTCCTATCCCGGAGTCCTGCCCGCCGGACCGCCGGCGGTGGACCGCCGTGTCGTCCAGCCGTCCATCGATCCGCTGTCGCCCAAGAACATCCCGCTGCGCCCGGACGCGGATCCGTCGCGCCTGCTGGCCGGCGCGGGGCTGATCGAGGAGGCGGGCGGCGCCCCTCGGGGACGGCACGCCCTGACCGACCTCCTCGTACGCCATCCGGCGCGCGTGGTGCGCGCCGGCGGACCGGCCCCGGCGGGCGCGCCCCTGGTGACCCAGGTGAGCCGCTGGGACCGGGTCAAGGACGTCCCGGGGGTGATCCGGGGCTTCGCCGAGTACGTCGATCCGGCCTTCGGCGCCCACCTGATGCTGGTCGGCCCGGACACCAGGGGCGACCGGCAGGCCGAACAGGTCTTCGCCGAGTGCCGTCAGGCATGGGAGGACCTCGGCCCGCGGGGGCGGCGCGTCCACCTCGTCCAGGTGCCGACGGACAACCGGTCCGAGCACGCCCTGACCGTCAACGCCGTCCAGCGCCACTCGGCTGTGGTGATCCAGAAGAGCCTGGCCGAGGGCTTCGGCCTGACCGTGTCCGAGGCCGCCTGGAAGGGGCGGCCCGTGGTCGCCGCCCCCGTCGGGGGGATCCGGGAACAGGTCGAGCACGGCACGACGGGGCTGCTGCTCTCGGACCCCCGGGACCTGCGCGGGCTCGGGGAGGCGGTCAACCGGCTGCTCTCGGACCGGGATTACGCGCGGGAACTGGGCAGGAACGGCCATCAGCGCGTGCTGCGGCGCTTCCTCACCGACAGCAGCGTCCTCGGCTTCGCGCGGGTCCTCGCGGACGCCGCCCAGCGCTACCAGTAGAGGAGTGACAGCAGTGCGCATCCTGGCCGTCGGGGCCCATCCCGACGATGTCGAGCTCTTCTGTGCGGGGACGCTCGCCCACTACGCCCGGCAGGGGGCCCGGGTCACCGTCGCCATCGCGACCAACGGTGAACTCGGCTCCCGCACCCTGCCGCCCGCCCGAACGGCCGCGGTCCGCGAGGAGGAGGCACGGCGGGCCGTCGGCGTGCTCGACGCGGAGCTGATCTGGCTCGGGCAGCCGGACGGCTTCCTCTTCGACACGGCGGACACCCGCCGCCAGATGGTGGAGGTGCTGCGCCGGGTGCGGCCCGACATCGTCCTCGCCCACCATCCCGACGACTACCACCCCGACCACCGGGCCGTGAGCCGACTGGTCGGCGCGGCACGGCTGCTGGCCCGCGAGCCCGCCCTCTCCACCGGGAGCCCGGCCACGGACGCGGTCCCCCCGCTCTTCTACATGGACACCCTGCTCGGAACGAACGCGGGCACCCCGGACCTGTGGGTGGACATCACGGACACCATGGCGGTGAAGGAGGCGATGCTGGCCGAGCACCACAGCCAGAACAGCTCCCGCAAGGAGCGCAAGGGCGCCGACTTCGTGGACCTGACACGGCAGCAGGCGGCGCACCGCGGCCTGGAGGCGGGGGTCCGGTACGCGGAGGCCTTCACCTGCGCGCCCTCCCATCCCGCCACCTCGGTGCACGATCTGGTCCCGGAGGGCACGGGCGTCCGCCTCCCGGTCCTGCCCTCCCCGCGGTGAGCGGCGCCGGGGGCCGGGGTACCGCCACCGGGGGCGCGGGCGCGCTCTACGCGGTCTTCTTCCTCAACGGGATCGTCCTGGCGAGCTGGGCCCCGCGCATCCCCCAGGTGAAGGAGCAGCTGGGGCTCTCCGACGGGCAGCTCGGTACGGCCCTGCTCGGGGTGGCGCTCGGTTCCGTACCGGCCATGCCCGCGGCCGGTCTGCTGGTGAACCGCTTCGGCAGCCGGCCGGTGGCCCGGTGCGCCGCCCTCGTCTACGCCCCGGCCATCGCGTTGCCCGGGCTGGCCGGTTCCATGACCGGCCTGATGCTGGGACTGGTCGTCCTGGGCGCGGCGGTCGGGGCGCTTGACGTCGCCATGAACGCCCACGCGGTGGATCTGGAGCGGCGCAGCGGCCGGGCGAGGCTCTCCTCCTTCCACGGCCTGTTCAGCGCCGGGGCGCTGGCGGGTGCGCTGCTCGGTACCGCCGCCGCCGGCGCGGGAGTGGCCGCGCGTACGCAGTTCACGGTGTCGGCGGCCATCGGGACGGCCGCCGCCGGGGTGGCGGTGGCCGCCCTGCACCGGGCGGCGCCGCCCGCGCCGCCCGGGCGCCGGGCGGGGCCGGGCGGGCCTGTGGCGGCCGCCCGGCGCCGGGGCCGGGGCGGCGCCCGGCTGCTGCCGCTCAGCGCGCTGGGGCTGTGCGTCCTGCTCGTGGAGGGGGTGGTGACCGACTGGAGCAGCGTGTACCTGGCCGACGCGCTGGGCGCGGGGCCGGGTCTGGCGGGTGCCGGGTACGCGGCCTTCGCGCTGGCCATGACGGCCGGGCGGCTCGGCGGCGACCGGACGGCCGGGCGTTTCGGTCCCGTGCGCGTCGTGCGCTGCGGGGCGCTGCTGACCGCGGCCGGGGCGGTGGTGGCCCTGGTGTCCGGACACCCGGTGGCCTCGGCGGTGGCGTTCTGCGCGGTCGGCCTCGGGATCTCCGCGTCCTTCCCCCTGGTCGTCAGCGGGGCGAGCCGGATCCCCTCCGCCGCCCCGGGGACCGCGGTGGCGACGGTGTCGACCACCGGCTATTTCGCCTTCCTCGCCGGTCCGCCGCTGATCGGCTTCCTGGCCTCCCACAGCAGCTTGCGCACGGCCCTGTTCCTGGTGCCCGCGCTCGCCCTGGCGGCTGCGGCGCTCGCTGCCTCCCTGTCCGCGACGCAGCCCGGAGAAGAGATTCCGCTTCCCCGCGAGGACGCATCAAGTCACCATTGATCATTAGAGTAAATCTCCATCAGAGCCTTCCAATTCAAGGAACAGAACCAGCCCGAACCTTCTGAACATCTGTTACTGTGCCCGCGCTTGGTGTTCGTTCAGCATTCCGTTTCTCCTCGGGCGCGGGCCGTTCGAGGGTTGTCGCGAGGTGGCGTGTACGTGTACAGCACTCCCTTTTCCCCCACCGAAGCCCGATCCGCGCGCGCTCGCATGGGTTTGAGCACGGTTCAGGTGGCCGAGGCCATGGCGGCCTGCGGGAGCCCCGTCCATCCCGCCATGGTGGCGGCGTGGGAGCAGGGCTCCCACGTCCCTTCCGACCAGCACCTCTTCGCCCTCGCGGACGTGCTGTGGTGCGACGCGGTCACCCTGATGGGAACCGTGCCGAGGACGCTCCCCGAGTTCCGGCTGGCCCGCCGGATCACCGTGGAACGGCTGGCCTACCGGCTGGGCATGGGCCCGTCGGAGTACCGCGCCGCCGAGCAGTCGGGGCACTGGCGGGGGGACTCCCGGCAGACCAGGGTCCTGGTGGAGGCCCTGGGCCTGTCCCTGCGCGCGCTGACCACCATCACGGGCCGCGACCAGGAGCTGGAGGAGCACCTGCGGTCGGCGGTCACCGGGCGGTGGAAGGCCCACGTCGATCCCGTGGTGGAGATCGTGTCGGTGGACGCCACCAGCGTCGGCGACGCGCTGCACACGATGCACACGGAGCTCTCCGCCTTCTCCGAGCGGTACATGGGGCACCTGGTCGCCCGCAACGACGACGCCCGGCTGAAGGAGATAGCGACGGAGCGGTCCGCCTACCTGCGCCGCCTGGCCGACCACTTCTGGGAGCTGATCGGCGAGCAGGGCGAGGCCCCGGCGAGGCCTCCGGCGGGCGGCTGACTCGGGTCCCGGAGCGGCCGGGCGGGCCGGGAGGGCGCGAGCCCCTCCCCGGCCCGCCCGTGCGTCAACGGGCCGTCGCCACGAAGGGGCCGGGCGGGCCGTCCTCCTCGATGTCGTCCCAGTCGATCTCCATCGTGCTGCGGCTCGTGAAGACGTTGAAGAGCAGGTTCAGCAGGATGGCCGTGAGGGCCCCCAGCGTGATCCCGCTGTCGAGCACGGCCCGGACGTCGTCCGGCATGCGCTCGAAGAAGGGCTTCACCGTCGTCGGCAGCAGGGCCGCGCCCAGACTGACCGCCAGGATCAGGGTGTTGCGCTCCTCGCGCAGGTCGGCCTTGGCCAGGATCTGGATGCCGACGGCCGCGACGATGCCGAACATGGAGACCGCCGCTCCGCCCAGCACCGGGTGCGGGACGGAGGCGACCAGGCTGCCCGCCTTCGGCAGCAGCCCGAGGGCGATCATGAACAGGCCGGCCGCGACGACGACGTAGCGGCTCATGACCTTCGACATCCGGACGATGCCGATGTTCTCCGCGAAGGCCACGTACGGGAAGGAGTTGAGGACACCGCCGAGGACCGTCGCCACGCCGTCGGCGCGCAGGGCCCGCGCGACCGTGTCGGCGTCGACCTTCTTGCGGGTGATCTCCCCGATGGCGTAGACGTCGCCGGTCGTCTCCACCATGGTGATCAGCATGACGACGAGCATCGCGGCGATCGGGAGCAGTTCGAAGCGCGGCATGCCGTAGTGGAAGGGGGTGGTGACCCCGATCCAGTCGGCCTGCGCCACGGCGCCGAAGTCCACGTCCCCGAAGAGCCAGGCGACGGCCGTACCGGCCACGAGCCCGAGGAGGACGGCCAGGCTGCTGAGGAAGGGCTTGCCGACGCGGACCAGCGCCAGGATGAAGAGCAGGGTGCCCAGCGCGTACGCGAGGTTCTTCATGGACCCGTACGCGGGCGTTCCCAGGAGGTGGGCCCCGCCGGCCGCGTCCTGCAGCGCCACCGGGATGAGGGTGATGCCGATGACGGTGAGGATCGTACCGATGACGACCGGCGGGAAGTACTTCACCAGCTTGCTGAAGAGCGGTGCGAAGGCGAAGGTGGCGATGCCCGCCGTGATCACCGCGCCGTAGACGACGAGGAGGCCGGCGGTACCGCCGCCGGCGCCCAGGCCGATGGCGATCATGGGTGAGACCGCGGTGAAGGTGACCCCCTGGACGAGGGGCAGCCGGGCGCCCGCCTTCCAGATGCCTAGGGCCTGGATGATCGAGGCGATGCCGCAGGTGAGGAGGTCCGCGTTGATGAGGTGGACCAGTTCCTGGCGGGTGAGTCCGAGTGCGTTGCCGAGCAGGACGGGGACGATGACCGCCGCCGCGTAGAACGCCAGCACGTGCTGGAAGCCGTACAGGGCGAGTCGGGGGAAGGGGAGGAGTTCGTCGACGGGGTGTATGCCCTGTCGGGTGGACCGCCGGGAGGACTGTCTGGTGGCTCTTGCCATCTCTGCCTTGCCTTCACGAGGTAGGTGAATGAGAGGGCCGCCGCGCCCGTGCCCCGGGTGGCGGGGCGGGCGCAGGCCGGCTCGCATGGAGCCGACGTCGGGCGGTGTTGCCGACAGCACGTCGCTCTGGATGCATTTACGTCCCGGATTGGCGGGACATCCTTCGATCAGCACCCGGATCCCTGACTGGGCATGAGATCCGAAGGGACCGCGACCGGAAGGCGCTCACCATAACCAAAGGGCGGGTTTCCTCGCGAGTAACCGGAGCCTCCGCTTCCCGAGCAGGCTCAGCGCCCGGACGGGCGGAAGGGCTCGGAAGGCCCGGAAGGCCCGGAAGGCTCGGAGGACTCGGAGGGATCGGCCCCGGGGCCCGCGGGCGCCTCGGGCTCGTCCATGTCGTGGAGACCGGGGAAGCGGTAGGGGTCGAGCGCCCACTGCGGCGTCCCGGTGGAAAGGCCGTAGGTCGGTGCGGCGTTCATGGTGCTCATCAGACCTCCCGGTAGTGGAGCCATCACTGATCGTCATGACTCGTTACTCTCTGCTTCCGGTTGCCGGGTGGGGGCATTCCCACCCGAATGTCGCCAATGGCATCTCTTCACACCAGCTCCCGGCATGCCGAGGGGCCGTGCCCGGCGCGTCCCGGGTACGGCCCCTCGCCGTCAGGCCGGGTGTCAGCGCCGCTGCGGGCACGTCTTCCAGGAGAAGTGGTACACGGTGTTGAAGCTGCCGTCGGTGGAGTCCATCGCGAGGAAGCTGGTGGTGTTCGCCGTGTCGGAGGAGCCGGCGTGGGCACGCAGCTCGGTGTTGATGTTCAGGTTCCGCTTGGCCCCGCAGGGGTGGAAGACCAGCGCCTCGACCGGCACCGCGTCCGAGACCTGCCAGTTGCCCTCGGCGGGGCCGTTCAGGGTGTGGCTCCGGTAGGCCGTCTGGGACATGCCCTGGAAGTAGTAGCTGGCGTTCTGGGTGGCGCTCGCGCCCTCCGCGATGCTGGCGAAGCCGCGGTAGTCGGCCTTGGCGATGGCGTAGGTGTAACCCTGGGGCACGTTCACGCGGAGGCCGAGCTGGCAGTTCTTGCGGAAGTCGGTCGCCTTGGCGTCCTTGCCGACCTGGGCGAGGTACTCGCTGTACGTCACCGTGAAGGCGGTGTTGTCCGGGGAGACCGCCACGTTGGCGGTGCCCGGGCGGCAGCCGGAGCCGTTGACCTGGACCACGTCGACGGTGATCTGGCCGGGAGGCGCGGCGGCAGGGACGGAGGAGGTCGCGGCACCCGCGGAGGGCGCGAGGGCGGCAGCGGCGAGCGCGGCGGCCGCGCCGGCAGTGAACACCGTTCTGAGCATGGGTTGTCCTTCCGATCGCTGCTGTGCGTGATCGGCACGAACCGTTCCACACTCCCCCGCGCCATCGGCGCAGGCGCGTCAGCCGCCGCCACCACCACCCCCGTCCGGGGTAGTGGGCCGACCATCACACCGCCCGCCGAGGAGTCGCCGTCCGCCACGCCCCGCCGCGTTTTTGGCTCGTAAGGAGCGGCCCGCGCGGTCTCCCGGGGGCAGACTGGGCGGCCCAGGACCAGGAGGAGGACCAGCGCGTGCCCGTACCGATCATCATCGACTGCGATCCCGGACACGACGACGCCCTGGCGATCATGCTGGCGGCCGGTGATCCCGGCGTCGACCTCCTCGCCGTCACCACCGTCGCCGGCAACCAGACGCTGGAGAAGACCACCCTCAACGCCCGCCGGGTGCTGACCCTCGCCGGCGTCACGGACGTGCCCGTCGCCGCCGGCTGCGACCGGCCGCTGCTCCAGCCGCTGGCCGTCGCCGCCGACGTGCACGGCGAATCCGGCATGGACGGGCCGCAGTTCCCGCCGCCCACGGTGGACGTGGTGCCCGAGCACGCGGTGGACCTCATCCACCGGATCCTCCTCGAGCACCCCGAACCGGTCACCCTGGTGCCCACCGCCCCGCTGACCAACATCGCCCTCCTCCTGACCCGCCACCCCGGGATCGGCGCCCGCATCCGCGAGATCGTGCTGATGGGCGGTTCCGTGGGGCCGGGCAACCGCACACCGGCGGCCGAGTTCAACGTGTACACCGACCCGGAGGCCGCCGCCGTCGTCTTCGGCAGCGGCGTACCGGTGACCATGTGCGGGCTCGACGTCACGCACCAGGCCCTGGCCACGCCCGAAGTGCTGGCCCGCTTCGAGGCCCTCGGCACGGAACTCGGCTCCGTCTGCGTGGAACTGCTCACCTATTACGCCTCCACGTACCGTCTGCTGTGGGACATGCCCTATGCGCCGCTGCACGACCCGGTCGCGGTGGCCCGGGTGATCGACCCGGCGATCGTGGGCTGTGTGGACGCCAACGTCGTGGTCGAGCTCCAGGGCCGCTACACCCGCGGCGCCACCGTCGTGGACCTCCACGACTACGTGGGCCGCCCGGTGAACGCACGGGTCGCCACCACCCTGGACGCGGACCTCTTCTGGGACCGCATGGTCGGCGCGGTGGCCGCCCTCGGGTCCCGCCGCGCATGACGCGGCCTCAGCCCCGACCGGGCGCCTCAGGCTGACGTGCGGCGAAGCGGGCCGGGCCTGGATGTCCGGGCCCGCTCCGGCGCGTCGTCGTCCTGACCGGACGCGGCCCCGGTTTCGGGCGGGGCCGACCGCTCTAGACGGTGGTGGAGAGGAAGGTGGGCAGTGTGGCCGGGTCCGCCGCGGCGGACCCGGTCCACGGCAGGTCCGGGGAGGCGGGTGTGCCGCGCACCGGTACCGGGTCGGGCCTGGTACTGCCGGCCACGATCAGGGCCAGTAAGACCGCGGCGGCCTCGCTCTGCAGGATCCGGGCGGCCTGCCTGAGCCGTCCGGCATCGGGGACGGGGATGGAGAGGGCCACGCATTCGGCG
This sequence comes from Streptomyces sp. NPDC012794, assembly GCF_042901085.1. Classification (NCBI taxonomy): domain Bacteria; kingdom Bacillati; phylum Actinomycetota; class Actinomycetes; order Kitasatosporales; family Streptomycetaceae; genus Streptomyces; species Streptomyces sp. NPDC012794. The sequence continues at coordinate 203,992 of NZ_JBIBCI010000011.1, read as the reverse complement.
TTGGGGCCCGAGGTGATCGGGACGGCCGCGCAGACCGTGCCGATGGCGTACTCCTGGAAATCGAGCAGCGGGGCGTTGGGCCCGCGCGTGTCGAGCTGGTGGAAGAGGGCCTTCTCGCTGGCGAGGGTGTGGCGGGTCAGTTTGGACATCTGGTGGCGGTCCAGGTGGTCCTTCCGGTCGTCGTAGTCGAGTTGGGTGAGGAGGGCCTTGCCGACGGCGGAGGCGTGGGCGGCCGACCTGAAGTCGACCCACTCCTCGACGACGGGTGTGCCCGGGCCGTCGGCGTACTGGGTGATGGAGACCTCGCCGTCGGTGTAACGGGCCACGTAGACGGCGGCGCCGACGGCGTCGCGCACCCAGGCGAGGGTCTCCTTGAGGTGCCCGCGCCCCTCACCGCCCGCCGCGTCGGTGAGCAGCAGGGCGTTGCCGGCGATGTAGGCGTCGGGCCCGGTCGGGATGGCCAGGTTGGCCCGGAAGAGCTGCTCCACCGCCCGGGCGATCACCAGCTGCGGCAGTTTCGTCTCACGGGCGATCTGGGTGAGGCTGACGCCGCCCGAGAACCGGTTGATCACCTCCAGGACGCGCAGCGCCTGGTGTACGGATTCCAGCGCGGCCGGCGCCGGCCGCGCTTCGGGGGTCTTGCGGGCGGCGTGCGTCAGGTGCGGCTGCTTGAGCGCTTCGAGCGCCCACGCGTTCGCCTCTGGCGTCAGGTACAGGGGGTTGAGGCGTGCGTGGTGGGCCACGGCCACGGCGACCGGCGGGCCGGGGGTGAACACCTCCCCCAGGTCGGGGTGTTCGCTGTGGGGGCGCTCCGCCACGGCCTGGCGCAGCCGCGCGGGCAGCCGGTACGGCGGCCGCACGGCCCGGCCGGGCCCCCCGGAGAGGGAGCTGAGGTCCTGGGTGGTGATGGGCGGGGAGGTCCAGATCACGGAGGCGGTCAGGGCCTCTTCGAGGTCCCCCGGGATCAGCGGCAGGTGGGGCAGGTGCTCCTCGGCGGGCAGGATCCGGGCCTGCTGCTTCCAGTGGCGGGCGGTACGGACCTCCGCTCGGGAGAGATGGTGGAGGTAGAGGCACTGCGCGGCGGTACGGGAGCCCGCGCCGGCCGCGTACTGGAACCAGAAGCGGGCGCCCTCCGTGCGCTCCGTCAGGTGGAGGAGGGAACCGAACAGCAGCGCCGAGTCCACGCCGTGGGGCCAGGATTCGGCGTGCAGCGCGCGCTCCGCGAAGTCCCGGCTCTCCACGAGGGACCAGGTGACGTCGTCCAGGACGCGGGCCGCCCGCACGTGGCAGGCGGCGTCCAGGACGAGGGCGTCGTGGTCGGCGGCCGTGGCCGGGCACCGGACGGGCAGGTCCGAGCCGGTGGCGCTGCCGATCGCGGAGCGGGCGCGGTCGGCGACGATCCGGCGGGCGATCCGGCGCCGGGCGGCGCCCTCGTCGTAGCCGGCGTACTCCTCCGCGAGCACCGAGGCGTTCTTCAGGGCCGCGTTCAGCTCGCACAGCGGCATGTCACGGTCAGCGGGCATGTCGCTCACTGGTCCTTCTCCTCTCCGGGGATCCAGTCCACCCCGAGCTTGCGGGACAGGGTTCGGCGTGCGCCGCGTACGTGTGAACGGACGGTCGCGGGGGAGATCCCCATCATGCGGGCGACCGTCTCGGAGTCATTGCCCAGCAGGAAGGCCAGCAGCACCACGTCGTACTGTCGCTCGGACAGCTCCGCGATGGCCGCGTACAGGCCGAGCTTGGACTCCAGCAGTTCGAGGCGTTCCCTCGACGAGCGGCGCAGGGCGCAGAACCACGCGGTCTCCACCATGGCGACCTGGCGGCCGAGGGCCGCCAGCCGGCGTTCGACGTGTTCGCGCAGCACCGCCCAGGCGAAGCCGTGCAGGCTCGCCTCCTTGAGGGCCTGGCGCCACACCTTCAGCAGGAAGGTGAACACGTCGTCGACGACTTCCTGGGCGTCCTTGGCGTTGCCCAGCTGGAGGTGGGCGTAGCGCAGGTACGCGCGGTGCTGCTGCGAGTGGAACGCGGTGAACTCCACGGGCAGGACGCCCGCCAGTTCACTGGAGACCGTCTGGTCCCCCGCTGGGTCGAACTCGCCTTCGCTCATGCATTCCCCCACCGTTGCTCGTCGCCGCCCTCCAGGGCGGTGGGTGTCACATCGCTCGAGAAAACACGGACCGTGGTGGTGACTATCAGCGCGAGGGCGACAATCTCGGCAACATTCACTTCGGCGTGAAACCTTCCGACTGGTGGGTGGGGAAGAAGGGCTGCCTGCCCCCGTGTGCGGCAGCCGTGGAGCGTCGAGCGCCCTCATCACCACCCCATCGGAAATGGCGTGCGATCGTGCAAGCCCGGTCTCGGAAAACTTCCGGAAGAGTGGCATCCGCCGTCCCGCACGCCCCCTTCACACCAGCGCGCGCCCCCCTGCGCGGGTGTGCGCCCCGCGTCGGCCGGTTGCGCCGGTGGCTGAGCCTGCGGACCCGGTGCGCCCTCTTGCGGGAGACTCGGTCCCACCGTCCCACCGTCCGGCGGATCCGCCGGCGCTCTCGAGGAGGCTCTCCGTGAACTGGACGCTCGAAGTCGTCCCGGTACCCGTCACCGACATGGACCGGGCGAAGGAGTTCTACGCCGACGCCGTCGGCTTCGGGGTGGACCTCGACGACGAAGTCGCCCCAGGAGTGCGCATCATCCAGCTGACCCCGCCCGGATCGCGGTGTTCGGTCGCGCTGCTCCAGGGGATGCCGCCCGCGCCCGGCACGGCGGTGATGGCGCCGGGCACGCTGCACGGGCTCCAGCTCTGCGTCACCGACATCGAGGCGGCCCGCGCGGAGCTGGTGGCGCGGGGTGTGGACGTCTCCCCGGTGCGCCACCTCGGGGCGGCGGGCTGGGAGGACGGCAAGGGCGACACCTGGAACTCGTTCCTGACCTTCCGTGACCCGGACGGCAACGGCTGGGTGGTGCAGGAGGCTCCGTCGGAGCTGTCGCAGCGCTGAGCGGGGGGCGCGGCCCGGCGGGCCGCTCAGTCCTGGGCGCGGGCGGTGACCGGCGCGTCGGTCCGGTCACCGAGGAACTCGTACCAGCGGCGCTGCAGGCACAGGTAGCGGGTGTCGGCCTCGGCGAGGTCCAGGAAGGAGTCGACCGTCGAGGTCAGGCGCTCGGCCAGCCCCCGGTCGGTGAGCGCGCCGTCCTCGGTGAACTCCTGATGGGCCATCGCCAGGCTGAACATGTCGGGGTAGACCCGCGCCCCGAGGTGTTCCAGGGGGATGCGCAGCGCCCACAGGCCGCGGTTGCCGCCGACCATCGAGGGCGAGGCCGACACCAGCAGGACCTGCTTGTCCTTGAAGGGCTGCGGCCGGACGCGGGAGACCCAGTCGACGGCGTTCTTGACCACGCCCGGGACGGAGGCGTTGTACTCGGGCGAGGCGATGACCAGGGCCTGGGCCGCCTCGATCCGCTCGCGCAGGGCCAGTGCCCCCGGCGGCACCCCCTCGTCGGCCTCGAGGTCGCCGTCGTACAGCGGCATCGGGAAGTCCCCGATCATGGCGGGCTCGGCGGTGGCTCCCGCCCGTACCACCAGGCTCGCGACGAGGGCCGCCAGCCGGGCGTTGACCGAGCCGGTCCGGGAGGAGCCCGCGAGCACGAGCACGTGCAGCGAGGCCCTTCCGGTGAGGTCCCCGTCCTGGGGCCGGGCCGGGTCGGGCGGGAAGCGGTCCTGGTCGGTCGAGTTCACGGCTGTCTCCCTTGCCGGTAGGCGCCTTGCGGTGACGGCGGCGGCGGTGCCCGCAGCGGACTGTACGGCGCTCCCGGGCGGCGGCGGGCCGGGCACACCGTGCGCCGGCGGCGCGGCCCGCGGCAATCACCCGGGTGCCCGCCACGGCCGCGCGGCTCCCGGCCGGCCGGTCGCGCATAGTCGTGGCAGCGCCGCGCGGGGCGGCGCCGTGTCCGAGGGAGTGACGTGGTGGATGTGGGACGACGCGCCGCGATGGCGGCGCTGCTGGCGGCGGGGCTCGTTGCGGGCCCCAGCGCTCTGGCGGCCTCCGGTCCCCCGGTACGGAGGGCCGCCGCGGCGGCGGGTCCCCGGCCGCCGGCCTCGCTGCTGGGGCGGGAGATCCGCCGGCTGCCGACGTCCGGCAGGGTGATGGCGCTCACCTTCAACGCGGCGTGGGACGAGAGCGGGCTCGACGCGGTCCTGGCCGAACTGCGGCGCCGGGGGGCGGCCGCCACCTTCTTCCCCACGGGCCTGTTCGCGGAGGCCCGTCCCGCCGCGGTGCGCGCGATGGCCGCCGCGGGGCACGGGCTGGGCAACCACTCGCACAGCCACCCCTACTTCGACGACCTCGCCACGGCGGAGCGGGAGCGGGAGGTGCGCGCGGCCGACGCGGCGATCCGTACGGCGTCCGGGGCCGAGCCGCTTCCGTTCTTCCGGTTCCCGTACAGCTCCACCACGCAGGAATCCGTCGAGGACGTCAACGGCCTCGGCTACGCGGCGATCGAGTTCACCAACGACACGAACGGCTACCTGGGTACGGCCGGCGGCATGACGGTGGACAAGGCGGTCAGCAGGGCGGTGGGCTCCTTCGCTCCCGGGGCGATCCTCCAGATGCACGTCGGCAGCGCCACGGGCGACGGGGTCGTCCTCGACGCACAGGCCCTGCCCCGGATCATCGAAGCGGCCCTGGAGGAGGGCTACGGGATCGTCGACCTGCGGGAGTTCCTCACCGGGTCCTAGGAACGCGGAACCGCCCGTTCCCGCGGCCCGGGGGCCGCGGGAACGGGCGGTCGGGGTGTGGGCACCCGTCCGGTCAGGACGGTGTTACCACCAGATGACGACGTAACCGGATCCGCCGGGCTGACCCGGGACGCCGGCCCCACCGGGGGCGAGGCCTCCCGCCCCGCCGTCGCCGCCCTCGGCACCGCGCGGGGGCAGGGCGACGATGCCGTCGACGGGGAGACCGCCCTGGCCGACCGTCAGGCCCGTGCCGCCGGGCGTGCCGGGGGCGCCCGTCCGGTTCACGCCGCCCGTGGAGCACGAGCCGTTGCCGCCCGCACCGCCGGCGCCACCAGCGCCCGGGGTGGTCGTACCGCCGGCACCGCCGCCACCGCCCGCGCCGCCGGAGGCGGTGGCGAGCGTGGTGTTGGTCGTCGTCGCGACGACGGTGGAGTTGCCGCCCGCGCCACCGGCGCCGCCGGCCCCGCCCGTCGCTCCGCCGCCGGCGCCACCGGTGCCGCCGGTTCCGGCGTCACCGACGTCCACGCCGTAGTCGGCCAGCGGGGTCACGTTGAGGGTGCACCAGGTGAAGCCGCCGGCGCCGCCACCGCCGCCCGCGCCACCCGCGCTGGTGGTGGAGGCGCCACCGCCACCGCCGCCGCCACCGCCGGCACCCCAGGCCTGGACGAAGACCGTCCTGACGCCCGCCGGGACGGTGAAGGTGTTGTCGGTGGTGAACTGGCGCAGTCCGTGCGGGAACTGGGACGGCTTCTTCTTGTGGGCGTCCTTGTCGGGGTTGCGCTGCTTGTCCTGGGCCGTGGGGGCGTTGTCGCCCGGCTTCGGACCGTGCGCGGAGGCGGCGGGGGCGAGTGCCACCAGCTGGCCGGTCAGGGCCGCGGTCGCGGCGATGGAGGCGAGGAGCACCCGGGAACGCGTCCGGGGCCGTCGGGTCACCTTGTGAGCGTTGAGGTTCATGACTTCCTTCCCCGCCGACGCCGAGAGCGCCGCGGGAGTGCGAGAGAACGGTCGCGTGGGCCCCCATGGCCTGTTGGCGGGCCCGGGCGCCTCTCCACGCGCTGCACATATCACCCCTCTCCCACGGCCCGGACCACCCCGACAGGCCGGGGGTGTGGGCCGGGCAGGTGAGCGGTTCGTCAACCCGGACCAACCCCGCGGCCGTCCGGCGGGGACGCCGGTAGGGAGCCGAATCGATTCACCACCCGTACGCCGGGCAGTGGCCGGGGCACGCCCGGACGCCCGGCGCGGGGCTCCGTGCGCCCGCGCCCCGCCGGACGGCCGGAACGCCGGGGTCCGGCTGCGGGCCCGGGGGGACCATGGGGCAGGATGACCGTGCGTTCGGAATGCGTACATCCGCTCCAACAGCGCCGCGCACGACACGATCTGACAGGTGACAAGGTGACGACACAGCACATAAGGCGGCCCGCGGCCCCCCGCTCCTTCGCCCCCCTCGGCGCGGAGGCGGGCCGGTGACCCGGGACCTCGTCCTGCACGACTGGATGGTGGCCGGCATCGCGCTGGCCTCCGGCGGCGTGGCCGGTCTGCTGCTGCGCGCGCTGATGAAGTGGCTGGCCAAGCACGCGAGCCGGACCCGCTGGAGCGGGGACGACGTCATCGTCGACGCGCTGCGGACGATCGTCCCCTGGGCCGCGGTCCTCGCCGGGGCCGCGGTGGCCACGTCGGCGCTGCCGTTCACCGCGCGGGGCTCGGCTCTGGTCAGCCAGACGCTGACGGCCGTGCTCATCGTCATCGCCACGCTCAGCGCGGCCCGGGTCGTGGCGGGTCTGGTCCAGTCGGTGGCCGCGTCGCGTACGGGCGTGGCGGCGTCCGCGACGATCTTCGTCAACATCACGAGGATCGTGGTGCTGACGATGGGCGTCCTCGTGGCGCTGGAGACCCTCGGGGTGTCGATCGCCCCGCTGGTCACCGCTCTCGGAGTGGGCGGTCTCGCGGTCGCCCTGGCCTTGCAGGACACCCTCGCCAACCTCTTCGCCGGGGTGCACATCCTCGCCTCGAAGACCGTCCAGCCGGGCGACTACATCCGGCTCACCAGCGGTGAGGAGGGGTACGTCGTCGACATCAACTGGCGCAACAGCGTGGTGCGCAACCTGTCGAACAACCTGGTGATCATCCCCAACGGCCGCCTCGCGCGGACGAACATGACCAACTTCACCCAGCCCGAGCAGAAGCTGTCGATCCTGGTCCAGGCCGGGGTCGGCTACGACAGCGACCTGGAGCACGTCGAGCGGGTGACCCTCGACGTCGTCGACGGCGTGATGGCCGACATCAGCGGCGGGGTCCCCGACCACGAGGCCGCCGTCCGCTTCCACACCTTCGGGGACTCCAGGATCAACTTCACGGTGATCCTCGGGGTCGGCGAGTTCAGCGACCAGTACCGGATCAAGCACGAGTTCATCAAGCGCCTGCACCAGCGGTACCGGGCGGAGGGCATCTCGATCCCGGCGCCCGCGCACACGGTCTCGCTCCAGCACGACGCCCCGGGGGCGCGGCCGTACCCGCCGGTCCCGCACCAGCGGGACGGGTCGCCCGAGGCCCTGGCGGCCCCCACCGGCCGGGGCCCGGCCCCCGCAGGCCCCCGTCAGCGCCGCGAGCCGGAGCGACGCTGATCACCCGCACGGTACGAGGGGCCGCGCGGCAGCCGCTTCGCCGGAACGGGCGATGCCCCACGGGCCTGGCGGGAGGCGGCGGGCGTGCCGTACCGGGGACGCGCCCGGCCGTGTGAGGCCCTGCGGGCCGTGTCCCGCCGGTATGTTCGGCGTCCTTCCCCCGCGACGAGGAGGCGGCGTGACGGTGCGCGAAGAGATGGCCGTGAACGTGGGACCGGCGGGCATCGAGGTGGCCTACGAGCGCTGGGGGGACGCGCAGGACCCGCCCGTGCTTCTCGTCATGGGCCTCGCCCTCCAGATGCACGGCTGGCCCGACGGGTTCTGCGCGGAACTGACCCGGCGCGGCGTCCAGCCGGTCCGGTTCGACAACCGCGACGTGGGGCTCTCCTCCCACTTCCGGGACGCGCCGGTGCCCGATGTGCCGGCGGCGCTCGCGGGGGACCTGTCGTCCGTGGCGTACTCCCTGTCCGACATGGCGGCCGACGCGGTGGGCCTGCTCGACGCGCTGGGGCTGGACGGCGCCCACGTGGTCGGCATGTCGCTGGGCGGGGCGATCGCCCAGACGATGGCGATCGAACACCCCGGCCGGGTCCGGTCGCTGACGTCCATGATGTCCACGACGGGCGGCCCGGGGGTCGGCCTGCCGGACCCGAGGGCCCTGAGCGCGCTGGCGGGGCCGCCGCCGAGGAGCCGCGAGGAGGTCGTCGAACGGATGGTCCACTCGGTACGGGTGCTGGGTTCACCGGGGTTCGCGTTCGACGAGGACGCGGTGCGCGAGCGGGCCGGCCGGGCCTTCGACCGTTCGTACGACCCGCTCGGCGTCGCCCGCCAGGCCGTGGCCTCGGTGGCGTCGGGCGACCGTACGGCGCGACTGCGTTCGCTGCTGCTGCCCACGCTGGTGATCCACGGGGCCGACGATCCGTTGTGCCACGTCAGCGGCGGCCGGGCCACCGCGGAGGCCGTGCCGGGCGCCGAGCTCGCCGTCTTCGCCGGCATGGGCCACGACCTGCCGCGGGCCCTGTGGCCGGAGATCGCCGCGCTGATCACGGGCCTCGTCCACCGCGCGGAGGCGGCACGCTGAACCACCGGGCGGCCCCGGCACCGCCGCCCGGGCCGGGCGCGGCGCCGGCGGCCGGGCCTCAGGCCGCCAGGTGGTCCGCGAGGGCCGGGTGATCGGTGTGGACGGTCGCGGCCGTCATCCTGGGGATCGCCCGGATCAGGGCGTGCTCGGCGGCGAGCGCCAGTCCGTGCGCCTGGACGACGGTCAGGTGGGGGCCGACCACGATGTCGGCCTCGGCGCGCAGGGCGTGGCCGATCCACCGCATGCGCAGCTGGCCGACGCCGAGGACGCCGGGGACCTCCCGCAGGGCGTGCTCGGCGGTGTCCACGAGGGCGGGGTCGACGCAGTCCATCAGCCGGTGGTAGACCTCGCGGGCGGCGTCCTTCAGGACCAGCAGGATGGCGAGGGTGATCAGCAGGCCGACGACGGGGTCGGCGGCCCGCAGGCCGGCCGCCGCGCCGGCGGCGCCCAGCAGGACGGCCAGCGAGGTGAACCCGTCGGTGCGGGCGTGCAGGCCGTCGGCGACCAGCGCGGCGGACCCGATCCGCCGCCCGGTGCGGATGCGCAGGCGGGCCACCCATTCGTTGCCGGCGAAGCCTGTCAGGGCCGCCGCGCAGACCGCCCACAGGTGGGTCACCTCCCGGGGGTGCAGGAGCCGGTCGACGGCCGCCCAGGCGGCGAGGGCGGCGGACGCGGCGATGACCAGCACGATGAGCACGCCCGCCAGGTCCTCGGCGCGGCCGTAGCCGTAGGTGTAGCGGCGGTTGGGCGCCCGGCGGCCGAGGACGAAGGCGATGCCCAGCGGTACGGACGTCAGCGCGTCGGCGGTGTTGTGGACCGTGTCGCCGAGCAGCGCGACCGACCCGGACAGGACGACGATGACGGCCTGGGCGGCGGCGGTCGCCCCCAGCACCGCGAGGGAGATCCACAGCGTGCGCATGCCGTCGCGGGAGGCCTCCATGGCCGCGTCGACCTTGTCGCCGGCGTCGTGGCGGTGCGGGGTGAGCAGGTGCCGCAGCCGGCGCCGCCCGCCCTGATGGTGCTCGTGGTGATGGTCGTCGTGCCGGTGCGTGGAGGTACTGCGGCCGCTGCCCCGATTGCCGTCCATGGGGCCTACGTTGGCACAGGGAACCCATTGCGGCTACAGCCGTCGTACGTGCCGTGACCAGGTGCGACGAGCTCGCATCTGCACACGCCGTCAACGTGGTCGCGAACGGGCGGTTCGAGTCCACGACCTGGACGGCCACCGTGCTCGGACCGCCGCTCGGCGGGGCCGCGATGGGGTTGTTCGGGCCGGTTCGCCCCCTGGCGGTACGGTCCCGCCTTCGTCGTGCCCTGCCTCGGGGGGCTGCCCGGCTCGCGGCCGACGCCGGGGCTCGTCGCCCGGCACGGGCGGCACCGGGTCATGCGCACCGCCGGTCTCCTGCGGGCGCCGGCCGCCCGGACTGGCCTTCGCCGGGCCCGGTACCGGCGGCCTCGCGCTGGTCATGGCCGTCGAGTCGGGCTGCTCGTCCTGACGACATCGTTCCTGCTCCCCCGGCATGAGCACGCGGGGCATCCGTGACCGGGCGGACGCGGGCGACCGGGGTCAGAAGACGGCCGTGAGGAGCCCGACGAGGAGGCCCGCCGCCAGGCCCAGCACGATCACGGCCACCATCGCGGCCAGCGCCGCGAGTACGAACCCGCCCCCGTCCACCCGTTCGCCGCGGCGGGCGCAGGCGGACAGCCAGGCCGCCAGGGCGAGGAAGGGGACGAGGAGCAGACCGGTCGCGACGCCCAGGTTGCCGATGGCGAAGCCGGACAGTTCGTACGCCTTCCCGCGCGCGGTCCGCACGGGCACCTCGGTGCCCGGCCGGTAGGCGTCGGCGGCCGTCTCCAGCAGGATCTCCTCCTGCGGTCCGTCTCCCCCGCGGCCCGGGGCGTAGCGGCCCTTGCACTGCGTGCCGGCGGCGTAGCCCTCCACGTCGGTGGCCTCGTAGCACTCGGCGACCGTCAGGACTCCGTCCACGGGTCCGAAACCGAGTACGGCGGCCAGTTGCGGGCCGGGCAGGAGCCAGACCAGCCAGGCGGCGACGGCGAGGGTCGCCGCCGCTCCGAACGCGGCCGCGCCCCGGGCCGCCTTGCGTGCACCATCCCGCACTCCGTGCACCCCCTCCCCGGTGGGCCCATACCCCCGGCCGGGGGTACCTCATGCGGGCCGCCCGCAAGTAGCCACCGTCCGCCATCCGCCATACGGGGTGCCGACGCCCGCGCGGGGTCCCGCCCGGCTCCTAGGATGAGGCCCGCTGCGGCCCGGTAGCGCGCCGCAGTACGGGTCCACAGGCAGGGAGTTGCGGGAATGAAGCGGTTGCGGGTACTGGTGGCGGTCGGAGTCCTGGCGCTGGCGTCGGCGGGAGCGGGCACGGCCCAGGCGGACCCGTCGGCCTGGGCCCCCGGCGGCACGGACTGCCCGGCCGCCGAGATCTTCGCCACCGACAACACCGCCGTCATCACGGATCCGGCCGATCCCCGGCTGCGGACGCGGCTGAAGCGCTTCGACCACGAGGTGCGGGAGATCATCCGCTCCCACGGGGCGCGGCCGGGGGCCTCGACCCTGCTGGACGGGGTGTTCTGGTCCGAGAACGAGCAGCAGACCACCTACGAGCGTTCGCGGGAGTTCGACGTCGAAGAGGTCAACGCGGACGGACTGCACCACATCGCCGATGTCATCCGCAAGCAGTACCGGCAGGAGTCGGTGCTGACGTTCCGCTGCCTGCCGCGCACCTCGCCGGAGACGGACGCCGTCGAGATCCAGGCCGAGGGCGTCAGCGCCACCCGGCTGCACGACGCGCTGATGGCCGACCCCGTGGCGCGGGTGCGGCTCGGCGGCGGCTCGGTGGCCCTCGACGGGCGGCTGATCCTCATCGCGCCCATCGCCGACCTGACGCTCGCCCGGAAGTTCACGGCCCGGCTCGGGGTCGACTGGAACTCCGCCGAGGTCCGCTACGGGGACGAGGAGTTCGTCGCGTAGACCGCGCCCCGTCCGGCCGGCGGACCGCCCCGGAGCGGCCCCCGCCGGCGCGCTACGCTGCACGTCCGCGGGGGCCGACGACAGACGGGCAAGGTGCACATGTTCGAGCCGGCGCAGGAGAATCCGTACCCGGACGCCCACGTCCTCGGGGAGGGTCCCGACCCGCATCCGCTGCTGGCTCCGGTGCTCCCCCTGCTCGGGTGCTGGCACGGACGGGGGCGGGGCGAGTACCCGACCCTGGCGCGGGACTTCCGGTACGAGCAGGAGATCACCTTCAGCCACGACGGCCGGCCCTTCCTGCGCTACGAGTCACGCGCGTGGCTGACCGACGCCGCCGGAACCCCCGTGCGGCCGGCGGGGCGCGAGACCGGCTGGTGGCGGGTGACGCCCGACGCGTCCCTGGAGGTGGTGCTCGCCCATCCGACCGGCATCGTCGAGACGTACGCCGGGCGGGTCCGCGGCGGGGCGGCGGCGGAGCTGGAGATCGGGATCGAGACCCGGGACGTGGCGCTGACCCCGCTGGCGAAGGAGGTCACCGGCACCCGCCGCCATTACACCCTCGACGGCGCCGGCCTGACGGTCGTCCACGACATGGCGGCCGTGGGGCAGCCCCTCCAGCACCATCTGACGACCCGGCTGGTCCGCCGGGCGTGACACCGGGACGGCGCCGGCGGTGGCACCGGGGGTGACACCCGGGGTGGCACCAGCACCACCGCGGATACGGGTGGTGGGGAGATCGCCGCGGGCGCGGCGGTCGCGGAGGATCGACACGACCGATCACCGCGACGGGGGAGAGACCACCCTGATGGACCTGTTGAAGAAGACCGCGCGCCGGGCCGCTGCCGCCGCCTGCGGGCTGCTCGCCCTGGCGGCGCTGCCCGTGGTCCCCGCGCACGCCGCGGGCGCGGCCGGGGCGAACCCGGTACCGGGCCGGTACGGCGGCCAGCGCCTCGACTGGCGGCCCTGCGACTCCGGGCCGCTGGAGTGCGCCTCGATGACGGTGCCGCGCGACTGGTACCACCCCGGCAGGGGCCCGGACCTGACCGTGGCGGTGTCCCGGCACCGCTCCACGGACCCCGCCGCCCGGCGTGGCGTCCTGATGATGGCGGCCGGCGGGCCGGGGGCCTCCGGGCTGGGCCGGCCGGCGGGCCTGGCCTCGTACGCGCCGAAGCTGGCGGCCGCGTACGACATCGTGAGCTTCGACCAGCGCGGCGTCGGGGCGAGCACGAACGTGGTCTGCTCCGACCAGGCCACGGTGGACGCCCTCTTCGGCGGCGGCGATCTGCGCGACCGCTCGGAGCGGGCCGTACGCGGCACGGTGGAACGCGCCCGGGGCTTCGTACGCGACTGCCGGCGCGACTCGGGCGGTCTGCTGCCGTACGTCACCACCGACCAGGCCGTGCACGACATGGACCTCTACCGGGCGCTGCTCGGCGAACGGCGGGTCTCGTACTACGGCCCGTCGTACGCCACGTACCTGGGCGCCCGGTACGCGACCCGCTTCCCGGGCCGGGTGGAGCGGGTGGTGCTCGACAGCGTCATCGACCCCGGCGGCAGCTGGCAGGACTTCATGACCGGACAGCCGATGAGCTTCCAGCGCCGCTTCGAGCAGGACTTCCTGCCGTGGCTGGCCGCGAACGACGCCACCTACCACCGGGGCAGGACCCCGGAGGAGACCAAGGCCTCCTACGAGCGGCTGCGCGCCTCGCTGCGCGAGCACCCGGTGGACCTGGAGGGGACCCGGGTCCTGCCCGACCACCTGGACGCGGCGGCGACCGGCATCATCTACAGCGGCAACCGCTTCCCGGACCTGGCGGCGCTCCTCGGCGTCCTGGAAGACCCGGCGGGCGCGCCGGCGGCCACCCGCCGGGCCTTCGCGCAGAAGCTGAAGCACCCCATGCAGGCCGCGTTCGCCGCGGACTTCTTCTCCGTGGTCTGCCAGGACACCCCCTGGAACCGGGACATCGCGTACTGGGTGCGCAGGAGCGAGGCGGACAGCCGCGACCACCCGATGGCCGGGGCGCGGGAACTGGCCTTCGCCTCGGTCTGCGCCGCCTGGCCGCGCTCCCGGGCTCCGCGCGCCGAGGTGACCGGCCGGGGGCTGCCGCCGGTCCTGATGCTCAACTCGAAGCACGACCCGGCGACCCGTTACGAGGGGGCCGTACGGGCCCACGCGCGGCTGGCGGGATCGCGCCTGATCACCGTAGGCGGCGGTGACCACGGCACCTACCAGGCGGGGAACGCCTGTGTGGACGGCTACGTCGAGGGCTTCCTGCTCGGTGGCCGGCTGCCGGAGGCGGACGCCGAATGCGCCGGGAAACCGCTGCCGGATCCGGCCGGGCGGGGCGCTCAGGCGGAGGAGCCGCTGTCCACGACGAGGTCGGTCCCGACCACCGAGCCGGCCGCGGGCGAGGCCAGGTAGAGCACGGCGGCGGCCACTTCCTCGGCCTCCGCGACCCGGCCGAGCGGGTTCTGCGACTTGACCCTCTCGGCGCGGTCGGCCTCGGTCTCGCCGGGCAGCAGCGACATCGGCGCGTCGGCGGCTCCGGGGCTGACCGCGTTGATGCGTATCCCCTCGTGGATGTGGTCGAGGGCGGCGGCGCGGGTGAGGGCGGACACGGCCGCCTTGGAGGTGATGTAGGCGGCGGCGTTCGGGATCCGCTTGTGGGCGCCCAGGTTGGAGGAGATGTTGACGATGGCGCCGCCGCCGTTGCGCCGCATGTGCGCGATCTGGTGCTTCATCGCCAGCCAGACGCCGGTGACGTTGGTGCGCAGGACCGCGTCCCAGTCCTCCTCGCTGACGTCGCCGACCGGCCCGGTGCCGCGGAGTATCCCGGCGTTGTTGACCGCGACGTCCAGTCCGCCGAAGCGGGCGACGCTCTCCCGGACGAGGTCCTCCAGCCGGCCCGAGTTCGTGACGTCGGCGGGGACGGCGGCGGCGGTGCCGCCGGCCGCCTCGATCAGGGTGACCGTCTCGTCGAGGGTGGCCGCGGTGCGGCCCGCGGCGACGACGCGGGCGCCCTCCGCGGCGAAGGCGAGTGCGATGGCGCGGCCGAGGCCGGAGCCCGCCCCCGTCACCAGGACGGTCTTGCCGGTGAAACGGTTCATCTTCGGTGACTCCTCCGAGGGGCGGTCAGCCCCATATTTGAACGAACGGTTCAGAATTCGGGCATGCGGAAACGCGGTTACGGGAAGGGAATCGGAAACGGGGGGCGACGCGGTCAGTCCAGCAGGGCCAGGGCCTGCTCCGCCGCGTCCCGGACGCGGGCGGGGTCGTCCGAGGCCTTGCCGACGACGCGGACGCCCTGGAGCAGGACCAGCAGCATCCTGGCCAGCGCGCGCGGATCGCTGCCCTCGCCCAGCTCCCCCTGCCCCCGGGCCCGCAGGAGCGCCGAGTGCAGCAGGGTCTCGAAGCGGTCCCAGCTCACCTCGACCCGCCGGGCGGCAGCGGCGTCGTGGGGGGCCAGCTCGGCCGCCGTGTTGGTGACGAAACAGCCGCTGCGCCGCTCCCCCGGGGCCGTGGCCTCCGCGGCGAAGCGGCGCACCACGGCCCGCACGGCGGGCAGCGCGGGTCCCGGCGCGGAGAGCTGGGCCAGGAGCAGCGGGTCGTACGTCTCGGCGTAGCGGTCCAGCGCCTTCAGGTAGAGCTCGTGCTTGCTGCCGAAGGTCGCGTAGATGCTGGCCCGTCCGATGCCGAGGTGCTCGACGAGGTCCGCCACCGACGTCGCTTCGTAGCCGCGCCGCCAGAACAGCTCGAGGGCCGACTGGAGGGCGGCCTCCGGATCGAATTCCTTGGTCCTTGCCACGCGGAAGATCATAAAGCTATCTGGAACGACCAGTCAATAACGCGGTGGAGTACGGAGGCAGGGGTCCCCCGGCGCGCCGCGCCGCTCCATCCGTGTTGTCCTCGTAGGGGAGGGCAGGGGGGGCAGGAAGGGTTTCGGAACGTACTCGGAGCACCGAGGAGGAAGCATGGACAGGAACCTGCGGGCCCGCGACATCATGACCCGGGGCGTGCAGTGCATCCGCGAGGACCAGTCCCTGCAGGACGCGGCGCGCATGATGCGCGAGCTGAACGTCGGATGCCTGCCGATCTGCGGGGACGACCAGCGTCTCCAGGGCCTGATCACCGACCGCGACATCGTCGTCAAGTGCTGCGCCGACGGCAAGGACCCGGCGAGCATGCGGGCGGGGGACCTCGCCGGCAACCTGCACTGGATCGACGCCGACAGCAACGCGCAGGAGGCGCTGGACACCATGGAGGTGCACCAGATCAAGCGGCTGCCCGTCATCGACGTGCAGGGCGGCCACCGCCTGGTCGGCATGATCACCGAGGCCAATCTGGCGAAGAACCTCTCCGACGCGGACATCGCGGAGTTCGCGATCCGGGTGTACGCCGCCAACTGAGCGCAGCGATCCGCCCGCCGCCGGCCGTGACCACCGGGCCGCCGGCTCGTTGAAAGGGCGGTCAGCGAAGTGCGCAGAGCGCCGGCCGGGCACTTCCAGCCCGGCCGGCGCCTTGTGTCCTCGGGCCCGGGAACGCGCGGGGGCCGGCCGGCGAAGCCGCCGGCCGCGGTTCCCGTTCCGCCGTCGTCCGGGATCCTGGAGAGAGCCGAGTTGCGCACCCACGGATTCCCGCTGACGCCCCTCAGCGCCGCCCTGACCTGCACTCTGGTCACCCTGGCCGCTGCCGGTGCCGAACCGGCCGGCGCTCCCCCGCCGCCGCGCGGCGTCACGCTCACCTCGGCCGGCGCCCCCGTCCTCGCGGACGCCCGGACCCCCTTCAGCATGCTGGCCGTCACGGCGCCCGCCGGCTGGCCGGGCGGGACCTACCGGGTCCGCGTCCGGGAGCGTGGCTCCGGCCACTGGACGCCGTGGACGGCGGTGGAGGCCGGGGAGCCGTGGTGGGCGGGGCCTTCGGACGCCGTGGAGGTACGCGCGGCCGGCGCCGGTGGGCAGCTGCCGGCCGGGGTGCGCCTGGATCTGGTCGACCCGGGCCCGGATCCGGGGCCGGGGAGGCCCGGGGCGGCCGCCGGGCCGGTGCCGGTGCCGGTCGTTCACGCGGTGGCGGGCCCCGCCGCGTCGCGGCCCCGCGTCGTCCCCCGCTCCCGCTGGGGCGCGGCCGAGGATCCCGGGGAGCCCGTCGTGTACGGCAGGGACGTCAAGGCCGTGTTCGTCCACCACACCGCCCAGAGCAACGACTACGCGTGCTCCGACTCCCCCGCCGTCGTACGCGGTCTGCAGGCCCTCCACCGGAGGGTCAACGGCTGGAAGGACCTCGGCTACAACTACGTGGTCGACAAGTGCGGCACGGTCTTCGAAGGACGGGCCGGCGGCTCCGGGCGGCCGGTCACCGGCGCGCACACCCTCGGCTTCAACCAGGACACCCTGGGCGTCGCGGTGATCGGCCGGTACTCCGGCCTGGAGGCGCCGCCCGCGGCCACGGCGGCCGTCGCGCGGCTCGCGGCCTGGGCACTCGGCCGGTACGGGCACTCCCCCGCGGGCACCGTCGAACTCGGCGCCTCCATCGACAACGGACGCTTCCGGGCCGGCGAGCGGGTGACGGTGGAGCGGATCTCGGGCCACCGCGACGTCTTCGCCACCGACTGCCCCGGAACCGCCCTCCACCGGCAGTTGCCCGCCGTCCGGACGCTGGCCTCGGACCCTTTCAACGGCGTGCTCGCCGGCCGCTGACCGCCCAGGCGCGGGCGGTCAGCGCGATGGAGCCGTCGGACCGTACGGGCAGGGCCCCCGCGAGCGTGTCGCACAGCCGCCGGCGGGCGCCGGGGGCGAGGCAGGTGACGTAGCCGGGCGCGGGACCCTGCCCGCAGAGGAAGGGTTGTTCGGGGTGAGGGCGCTGACGGCCGCGTCGAAGGTCCCGTCGCGCACCGGCAGCGCCTGGGCGTCCGCCACCGCGAAGAGCGGGGCGCACGCCGCGGTGCCGGGGGCGTCGGCTTCCGCGGCGGCGGTGCGGGCCGCCGCCATGAAGGCGGCCGACCGGTCAAGGCCCGGGACCAGCCGTGGCCGGCCGTGCGCGGCCACCGCCGCGGCCAGGGCGCCCGTACCGCAGCCCGCGTCGAGCCACCGGACGCCGGCGGCGACGCCGAGCGAGGCCTCGAAGGCTACGGCGACGGGCCGGCTCCAGCGGCCGTGTAGCGCTCGTAGCCGTCCCCGGCCGCCCGGGTGTCGAAGCGCCGCTGCCGTCCGTCCGGGCCGGCGGCGCTCACACCGGGTGCCCGTCCGGCCCGGTGTGGTCGGACTGGCTGGAGAACTTGTTGAGGAAGACGTCGTACAGGCCGTCGGGCCGGCGGGTGAGGGTGGCCCCGTCCTGCCAGGTGCCGTTCTCGTCCCACCACTGGCTGCCGTACGGATCGCCCTGGTTCTGGTGGATGTTGTGCATGCCGAGCCCGTGGTCGAAGGGCTCTCCGAAGACCATGACCTCCCGTCCGGGCACCAGGATGGGCTCCAGGGCCCGGGCGGCGTCGAGGTTGGAGCCCGAGATCCAGGAGCGGGGCGGGTTGAGCCGGTTGATGAGGTCCTGGAGCCAGGCGGGCGGGCGTACGGGGAAGGCGCAGCCGGGGCGGTGCTGGAGGGCGGGATGGCGCAGGTAGTCGAGGGCGCCGGAGCCCGGGCTCATCGAGAGGTCGTGGTAGCCGGGATCCAGGGAGGGCACCGGGTCGAGGACGGAGGCGGCCAAGGTGAACACCTTCCACTGGACGCCGGTGGTGGACTGTTTGCTGTCCACGTCGACGGCGCACCGGTACCGGCCGGCGGGCGCGTCCACCTCCAGGTTGACGTGGAACCAGTGCCCCTGGGTGTCGGGCCGGTCTCGGAAGTGGCGGTGCAGCGTTCCCGACAGCACCCCGTAGGAGTCGAGCGGCATGACGGCCAGTCAACCACCGTCCCGGCGCCCGGCGCCGTGACGCGCGGGGCACCGTCGCCCCGGCCCCCGGGCGGCCCAGTCCTTCCCGGCCGGCCGGCCCCGGCGCTCAGTTCGCGCAGCTGGTGTCGCGGGCGGGGCGCTGGCCGGTGGTGAGGAACCGGGTGACGGTGCGGTCCCCGCAGGCGTTGCCGTTGCCGAGGTAGACGCCGTGGCCGCCCTGTTCGACGGTGACGAGTACGGCCCGGTCCCCGAGGGCCTCGCGCATCTTCAGGCTCTTGGAGTGGGGCGTGGAGGGGTCGCGGCGGCTCTGGATCATCAGGATGCCGGAGGGGCCGTGGTTGGTGATCTTGGTGGGCTTGTGCTCGGGGGCGTCCTTCCAGAAGGAGCACGGGAGCACGTTGACCGGCATGCCGGCCGTCAGCGGGTGCCGGGCCCGGTCCTCGTCGACGGCGCGCTGCCGGTCGGCCCGGGAACCGCCCGGCCAGGTCACGTCGTTGCACAGGACCGCGACGAGCTGGGCGGCGTCCTCGTCGCGCAGGGGGCGGGCGAGCTCGGGCGGGAGGGCGGGGGTGTGGGCCGGGTCGCGCAGGGCGGCGACGAGCCGGGCGAAGCCGGGGAAGGCGGAGTCGCTGTAGAGGGTGTTCTGGAGGGCCTGGCGCAAGCCGTTGCCGGTCAGGGGCACCCCGGGGGTGGTGGACGGGCGGGGTGCGCGGTCCAGGGAGGCGAAGAGCGAGAGCACGAGGGGCTCGACGTCCTCGGGGCGCTGCGCCAGCCGCAGGCCGTCCTTGTCGCGGTCGGGGTGGGCGGCCCAGGCGGCGAAGTCGGGGAAGCGGTCGTCGGAGCCCTGGGCCATGTTGGCCAGCCAGCCGCGGGCGACGCGCTTGGGGTCGGGGTCGCCGCTGCTGTCGAGGACCCAGCGGTCGGTGCGCCCGGGGTACGTCTGCGCGTACACGGCGCCCACGTAGGTGCCGTACGAGACTCCCCAGGCGGAGAGCTTGCGCTCGCCGAGTGCCGCGCGGAGGCGGTCCATGTCGCGGACCTGGTTGGCGGTGGTGAAGCTGCGCAGCACGGGTCCGCCGTTGCGGGCGCAGGCCTCGGCGGTGCGGCGGGAGCGGGCGAGGTTCTCGGTGACGTCCCCGTCGGGGGCGGGCCAGGAGCGCAGGGCGGTGAGGTAGCGGTCCTCGGGGGCGAGGCCGCAGCTCGCGGTGGTGGAGCCGCCGACGCCGCGGGGGTCGAAGGCGACGAGGTCGTAGGCGCCGCCGAGCTGCTGCTGGAGGGCGGGGCCCTTCTGCGTCAGACGCTGTACGCCGGAGCCTCCCGGGCCGCCGGGGATCACGACGAGGGTGCCGCGCCGGGCGTCGGGGCGGTCACTGCGGATCCGGGAGACGGCCACGCTGATCTGCGGGCCGCGCGGGTCGTCGTAGTCGAGCGGGACCGGGAGGTCGGCGCACTCCTGGGTGGCGGGCCCGCCCGGCTTGGCGCAGGGGCGCCAGTCGAGCCCGGGCACCTCGGTGCGGGGGCCGCCGGCGGCCTGCGCCGGGAGGGCGGAGGCGGTGAGGGCGGTCGCGGCGGCCGCGGCGGAGAGGGTCAGCAGGAGGGCCTTGCTCCGGGAAATCGTCATGCGGCAAGCCTCGTGCAGTGCGCCCGGGCGGCCCATCCGGCAGACCGGCCGCCCGGGGTGGGGCTATCCCCCTAAAGCAACGGTCCGTTGACCCGGTGCGCGGTGCAGCAGGAGTCGCGGTGCATCTGGCGCAGCACGGGCCGCCAGGCCCGGTCGGGGGTGACCGGACCGGGGAAGGCCGCTTCCAGCGCGTCGCGTTCGTAGGGGGTGCCGGCGCGGAGGACCGCGCGGACGCGGACCAGGTCGTCGAAGTCGGTGAAGGGGTCTCCGTCGATGAGGGTGAGGTCGGCGAGCCTGCCCGGTTCGGCCGTGCCGAGGTGCCCGTCGGCGCCGTAGACGCGGGCGGGGGTGCGGGTGGCGGTGGTGAGGGCCTCGGCGGGCGAGAAGCCGTACCGGTGCAGGGCGCGCAGGGCGAGGTGGAGGTGGAGGCCGACGGGGGTGAGCGGGGCGTCGGTGCCGAGTGCGACGCGGCCGCCGCCCGCGAGGACGCTCCGGTAGACGGCGATCTCCCGCTCCAGCGCGGTGTCCTGCTCGGGGGTCGGCGGGCGGGCGGCGGCGGCCCGGAGGGCGGCCACGTCCCAGGGCGGCATCATGGCCGTGACGCGCCGGTCCGCGGCGAGGGAGGGGTCCGCGCCGATGAGGGGCAGGGCGGTGAAGGGGGTGGCGACGAGGTCGAAGCCTCCGTGGGTGTAGACCTCCAGGGTGTCCTGGTGGGTGTGGCCGGCGGGGGTCGCGCCGTGGCCGTACTCGGCGCGTTCGGTGGCGATCAGGTGCGTGGTCAGGTCCTGGCCGGACTGGATGCCCGGGGCGCACAGGTGGGAGCCGCAGCGGACGCCGAGCCGTTCGCGGGCGAAGCGGGCGGCCTCTTCCATGAAGGCGTAGGGGGCGCGTACGTAGGTCTTGACGAAGTCCCAGTCCAGGGCCTCGGCGCGGGCCAGGGAGCGGGCGAGTCCGGCGTGCGTGCGGTGGGCGCGGCCCATGCTGTAGGCGACGCGGGAGCCGTCGAGGAGTTCGCCGCCGGCCAGCAGCCGGGGGGAGGCGAGGCGGCCGGAGCGGATGTCCTCGCGCAGGCGGGCCTGTTCGTAGGCGGAGCCGCCGAGGGAGACGGCGGTGGTGATGCCGTAGGCCAGGTGGAGGGCGCCCTGGCGGGCTCCGTAGGTGTAGGGGTACGGGTGGACGTGCGCGTCCCACAGTCCCGGCAGGACGGTGCCCCGGGAGGCGTCGACGGTGCGGGCGGCCCGGCGGCGCGGGCGGTGCGGTTCGACGGCGGTGATGCGGCCGCCGCTGATGAGCAGGTCGACGTCGGCGCGGGGCGGGGATCCGGTGGCGTCCCACAGCAGTCCGGCGTGGACGACGGTGTCGACGGGCTCGGGGCGGCGGTAGGAGAGGGCGACGGGGACGGTGCGGGGCGCCCCCTCGGGGGTGCCGTCGGGGCGGAGTCCGAGCAGCCGCAGGCGGGCGCAGGACTGGTAGAGCAGGGTGCGGGAGTCGGCGGACCAGGACGGGTGGTCGGCGGGTTCGTCGGTGAGGCGGCGGGCGGGTCCGGCGGGGGTGCCGTCGGGGGTGACGGGGAGCAGCCACAGGGCCGATTCGGCGACGCAGGCCAGGAAGCGGCCGTCGGGCGACCAGACGGGGCCGGCGGCGTAGCGGTCGGAGAGGGAGGTGTGCGGGGCGAGGGCGTGGAGGCGGGCGGAGCCGGTGGCGGTGTCGACGATCCGGATCAGGTTGTAGCCCTCGCGGAAGCGGCGGCTGAGCCGGTTGCGGTCACAGAGGGCGACGTGGCGTCCGTCGGGGGACCAGCTGGGCGGGCTGGGCAGGCCTCCGCCGCCGAGCGGGGCCACGAGCGGGGTGTCGGTGCCGGAGGCGAGGTCGCGGACGATCAGCCGGCCGGCGAGGTCCAGGGCGGCGAGCCGGGTGCCGTCCGGGGAGAGGGAGCCGTAGACCCGGCCGGGCGGGGAGAGGACGCTGTCCCGGCCGTCGGCGAGTTCCCTGCGGCGTACGGTGTTCAGCCCGTCGCGGTCGTCGGTGTAGAGCAGGGCCCGGCCGTCCGGGGTCCACACCGGGCCCTGGACGTAGGCGGTGGCGGGGGCCTGGAGGATCCGGCGCGGGGGTCCCCCGGCGACGGGGGCGGTCCAGAGGGCGCCGAGCGCGGCGAAGGCGACGCTGCGGGCGTCGGGCGAGAGGGCGGGCAGGTGGATGCCGCGTACGGGGTGGGGGCGTTCGGCTTCCAGGTCGTAGTCCTTGACCCGGTAGCGGGGGCGGGGCACGTCGAGGGTGGCGTCGAGGGGGATCTCGTGGGCGGTGGCGTCGCGGTGGGGGCGGATCACCCGGAACCGGCCGTCGAGGGTGACCAGCAGGCGGTCGTCGCCGATCCAGCGCGGGGGCGCGGGGGCGAGGTCGCCGTCGAGGTCGACGGGGCGGCCGTCGGCGTAGAGGGTGAGGTGCTCGGCCCTGCGGGGTCCGGGGGCGGCGGACAGCCAGGCGGTGCGGCCGGCCGGGGAGAGGGCGGGGGCCAGCATGCTGCCCGCGGCGGCGGTGTGTTCGGTCCGTACGGGGCCGGTCCCGTCGGCGGCGACGGAGGCGAGGACGCGGGCGGTGAGGGTTTCGCCGGACGGGGTGGCACGCGGGAAGAGCACCCGGCCGCCGTCGGGCGAGAAGACCGGGTCGAGGTCCTCCCAGGCGCCGTCCTGGCCGGGTCCGTCCTGGCCGGGTGCTCCCGTGAGGCGGCGCAGGCCGCCGTCGGCGAGGGAGACGGTCCAGATGCGGTACGGGCTTCCGGCGACGGGG
Organism: Streptomyces sp. NPDC012794; assembly: GCF_042901085.1. Lineage (NCBI taxonomy): Bacteria > Bacillati > Actinomycetota > Actinomycetes > Kitasatosporales > Streptomycetaceae > Streptomyces > Streptomyces sp. NPDC012794. The sequence continues at coordinate 181,278 of NZ_JBIBCI010000011.1, read as the reverse complement.
TCCCCGCCACGTTCGGAGCAGAAGGCGAGGGTGCGGCCGTCGGGGGACCAGGCGGGCGCGCGGTGGTCGAAGGGGCCGTCGGTGAGACGGCGCAGGCCGGTGCCGTCGGCGCGCATCACCCAGATGTGGAAGGTTCCGCCGCGGTAGGCGCTCATGGCGACGCGGCTCCCGTCCGGGGAGAACACCGGGCGGCCGGGTTCCAGGTCGGGCGGGGTGAGGCGGGTGGCGGGCCCGCCGTCCGGGGGCAGCGACCAGAGGACGTTCTGTACCTCGGCGATGACGCGCCGCCCGTCGGCGGTGGCGGTGGCCGCGCCGTTGGTGGCGCGGGTGAAGCGCAGCACCGCCCGGTCCCCGTCGGGGGGTCCCTGGGCCGGCGCGGCCGCCGCGCCGCTGGGGGCGCGGAGCCCGGCCAGTGCCGTCAGCGCCCCGGCCGAAGCCGCCCGCAGTACCGTCCTGCGCCCCATCCGCATCCCGGTCACCCGTCCCGTGTGTGGTTCCTGCCCGGCCGTCCGTCAGGCGGCCAAACGATCAGGACCCCGGCGGGGCAACGGGGACGGGTCCGCCCCGGCGGCCGCGAGTGGCCGCCGGGGCGGGGGGAGGGCCGGGGGGCGTCAGGAGATGCGCATGTTGGCCATCATGCCCATGGCGCCGTGGTCGAACAGGTGGCAGTGGTAGACGTAGGTGCCGCGGTAGCCGTCGAAGGTGGCCTGGAGCTTCACGGTCTCGCCCGGCTTGAGGGGCACGGTGTCCTTGAGGCCGGTCTCGGGGCCGGAGGTGACAGGCTTGCCGTTGCGTTCCAGCACGCGGAACTGCACGAGGTGCATGTGGAAGTTGTGCGGGGCGATCTTGTTGCTGTTCGTCACGGTCCAGATCTCGGTGGCACCGTAGGCGATGTCGGTGTCGATGCGGTCCATGTCGTACGTCTTGCCGTTGATGTACGCGCTGCCGCCGGGGGCCTCGTCCATCCGCATGTCGAACTCGCGCTGGACGGTGGCCGGGCCGAGCGGCGGCAGGGTGCGCAGCCGGTCCGGGACGACGCTGTGGTCGGCCGCGGTGCGGGTGACGCGGAACTGGAGCACCTTGCCGACCACGTCCGCGGACTCGAACGGGGCGATGTCCTTGTTGCGCAGCTCGATGACGGTGCCGACGGGATAGCGGGAGAAGTCGATGACGACGTCGGCGCGCTCGCCGGGGCTGATCGCGACCACGTTCGTGCGGTGCGGGGCGGGCAGCAGGCCGCCGTCGGTGCCGATCTGGACGAGCTCGGAGTCGTCGGCGAGGTGCAGGTCGAAGAAGCGCTGGTTGGAGGTGTTGGTGAGGCGGAAGCGGTACTTGCGGGCCGCGACCTCGAAGAACGGCCAGGACTTGCCGTTGGCGAGGACGACGTTGCGCTTCATGAAGTCGCCCATGGCGTAGACGAGTTCGCCGCTCTCGAGGAAGCGGGCGTCGCGCAGCGAGATCGGGACGTCGTACTGGCCGGAGGGCAGGCGCAGGCGGCGCTCGATGTCGTCGGTGAGGATGTAGGTGCCCGTCATCCCGCGGAAGACGTTCTCCGACTCCATGTGGTGGGCGTGGTCGTGGAACCACAGGTTCGCGTGCGGCTGGGTGTTGGGGTACGTGTACGTCTTCGTGCCGCCGCCGGCCGGGATCAGGTCCATCGGGGCGCCGTCGCTGTCCGGCGGGACGTGGGCGCCGTGGAGGTGGACCGAGGTGGGGACGGCGAGGGAGTTCGTCTGCTTGATGACGACGCGCCGGCCCGACTCGGCCTTGATGACGGGGCCGGGGAAGGAGCCGTTGAAGGTGCGCAGCGGGGTCTTGAGCCCGGGCACGATCTCCTTGGTGGCTTCCTTCAGGGTCATGCGGTAGTAGCTGGTGGTGCTCGTGGTCCGGTAGGGCTGCAGGACCGGGGGCACGGGCATCTTCTGCGTGAACTTGGTTATGGACGCGGCGTCGAGTTCGGCGGCGCCTGCGGCGTTGCGGGCCGGCTCTGCCGTGGCGGCGTTCACGGCGGGCAGCAGCATGCCGCCGGTGCCGACGATGCTGGTGGCGGCGACGCCTGCCCGGAGTGCGGTCCGTCGAGTGATCACTTTTCCCCCGTGGGTGTGGCCCGGCGCCTCGTGTGCCGGTCGGTCGGGTTGGCGCAAAGTGCGCGGTGGCTGGACGGGGAGAGCCTGTTCGATTGCGCTCGCGCGCCGCTGGTGCGGATGTGGAGGCCTGGCGAGATGGCCGGAAATGCCGTGCGTACGATGCCCACCGGTGTTCGACACGGATGAGGGGGACCAGGAACCGATGGACGGGCTGACGGAGCGCCAGGAGCCGGCGGAGCGCGGCAGGGCGACGGAGGGAGCCCGTGGGCTGCTGCTCGGGCTGGCGCTCGGGGAGTCTCTGGGCGCGGCGCGCGGCGGGCCGGTGCCCGCGGGGGTGCTGCGTGCGGGGGTCTGCACCCAGCTGGCCTGTTTCACCGTGGAGGGTTCGGTACGGGCCGCCGTGCGCGGCAGCCACAAGGGCATCTGCCATCCCCCGTCGGTGCTGTGGCACGCGTACGGACGCTGGGCGTACCTCCAGGGCATCGCGCGCGAGCACGTGCGCGGGCGCTGGGACCGGTCGGACGGTGCCCGGGAGTGGCCGGACGGCTGGCTCGCCGGGGTGCCGGCGCTGGCGGAGCGGCGCGGCAGCGCCCCGGCCACCGTCGAGGCCCTGTCGGGGGCCTGGCAGGGCACGCTGGAGGAGCCGGCGACCCGCAGCCGCGGCTGGCACGCGGTGGGCCGTACGCTGCCCCTGGCGCTGTGGGGCGACGCCCGGTCGCCGAAGTACGTCCGGCTGAGGAACCACCCGCTGCGCGAGGTGGCGGCGCTGACCCACGGGGATCCGGGGGCGCAGTGGGCGGCGGTGTGCGCGACCGCGCTGGCCGCGCACTGCCTGGTCGCGGAGTCGTTGCGCGGGGCCGCCGGGGACGCGCTCGCGGCGCTCGGCGGGGTGGAGGACCTACCGCGGGCGGAGCTGGGGCTGCTGGCCGGGGCGCTGGCCGGGGCGGCCGCCCATCCGGGGGATCCGGCCCGGCTGGCGCGGCTGGCGCCGGACCCGACGGCGTGGTCGGCGGTGCTCGGGGGGCTGTACGCGGCGGCTTCGTTCCCGGAGCGCGGGGAGGTGGAGCGGGCGCTGCGGTTCGCGGCGGGGGCGCCCGACGGGGAGGCGGTCGCCTGTGTGGCGGGGGCGCTGCTGGGCGCGGTCCACGGGGCCCGGGCGCTGCCGGTGGGGCTGGTGAGCCGGCACGAGCTGGCGTGGGTGCTGGACACCCTGGCGCGGGACCTGCTGTCGGAGCTGCGGGAGTCGCCGGGCGGCGGCGAGTACGAGAAGGGCTGGGACCCGTACTGGCTGCACCGTTACCCCGGCTGGTGACGGGCGTTGGACCGTCCGGGCGGTGCTTCGGGGGGTCTTGCGCGGCTGGAGCGATCACGCCCCCTCGGCGGGGGCACCGCCGGGGATATTGGATGAACGGCGCCGTGTACGCGCTCCCCCCGGCTTCTTGACGCTTCATCACAGTGGAGGCAATGCGTGATGCGCACACGGTCGGTCCTGGTGGCCGTCGCCCTGCTCGCGGCCCTGTCACAGACGGCGGACGGCGCGGTCGCCGCGGGCGGGCCCCTCTCCCCCGCCGGACGGGCGGCCTTCGACGGGCAGGCGGCTCACGACGTGGGCCTCTACTGGATCAGGGGCGGGGGGAACACCGGATGGGCGGCGGCCCAGGAGTTCACCACCGACGACGACCGGCTCTCGCGGGTCTCGCTCTTCCTCGGCAGTACGGCGGCGGCCGGGAGGCTGACCGTGCAGGTGCGTACCGCCCGGGGCGACGCCGGCTCGGCGGTCGCCTCGGCCACCGTCGACCTGGCCGCCCTGGGCGGGGCGGGCACGGGCTGGGTGGAGGTGCCGATGAGTGCGCCGCTGCGGCCCGGCGCCCGGTACCACCTGTTCGCCCAGGCCACCACCGCCGAGAACACGAAGGTCACCTGGTACGGCACGCGGGCGGCCCCGGCCGGTTTTCCGGCGGCCGCGCAGTACGACCAGGCCCGGGGGAAGTGGCAGCCGGGCACGGGCCGCCTGGCCTTCTACGTGAACCCGGCGGGCTCCGAGCGGTGCGGGGAGACCGAGGCCTGTTACGTACCGGCCTCGACGAAGCCCGCCCGGACGGCGGGCCTGCTCTTCAACGGGCGGGCGGTGGAGGCCGTGAGCCCGGCCTTCGCGGTGGGCGCCCGCTACGTGGAGGGCAGCAACGTGCTGGTGCTGCCGTCGGGCCGCTGGCGCTACCTGCCCGAGGGCGCTGAGAAGTCCCGGGTCGTCGAGGCCGGCGACGCGGGCGCGCTGGCCCAGATCGCCGAGTCCCGGCGCTGGCTGGCCCAGGGCCTGGTCCCGGGGGCGGCCGGGGCCCGCCGCGAGAGCGCCGGGCGGGCGCTGCTGTCGATGCGGGCGCTGCTGCGGCCCAACGGGGCCTTCGCCGCGGCCTGGCACCCCTTCTGGGACTTCTCCTGGCCGCGTGACGCCGCCTTCGCGGCGGCCGCCTTCGCGCACACCGGGCACGACGAGGAGGCGTACCGGATCCTGCGCCACAGCGCCGGGACGCAGCGGGCGGACGGCACCTGGGAGGCCCGTACCAAGCTCGACGGCTCGGGACCGCCGGACTCCCGGCCGTGGCAGCTCGACGCCAACGGCTGGATCCCCTGGGCGGCCTGGCAGTGGTACCGGACCACTCCGCGCGAGGGCCGGGAGGAACGGCTGCGCGGGCTGTACCCCGCGCTCGCGAAGGCCGCCGACTACGCGGCTGCCTCCCTCGACGGCGAGGGGCTGCCGCCGGCCTCCCCCGACTACTGGGAACTGCCCACGCAGACCGCCAACCTCGGCACCGCCGCACCGCTGCTGTCCGGCCTGCGGGCCGCCGCCGACCTGGCCTCCGGGCTCGGGCGGGAAGCGGACTCCGCCCGCTGGGCCTCCGCCGCGGGGCGGCTGGAGGCGGCCATCGCCAGGCGGTTCGGTCCGCTCGGCTACCCGCGCACCCTCGACGGGCAGTTCGGCCCCGACACCGCGGTGGCGTTCATGGCGCCGCCGTTCAACCGGGCCCCCGCCGATCTCCCCCGGGCGCTCGACGACACGTACCGGGCCCTGCGGAGGTCCAACGGCGGGATCGTGCCGGGTACCGACGACTCGGAGTGGGGGAACGTCACGTGGACGCCGAGCACCACGTTCTTCTCCCTGGCCTGGTCGGCGACGGGTGAGCGGGAGAAGGGCCGCGCCGTGCTGGACTGGGTGCTCGCCCAGCGCAACGTGCTGGGCGAACTGCCCGAGACGGTGGACGAGCAGGGCCGGCCGCGCGCGGTCATGCCGCTGGGCTGGACGGACGCGCTCGTCCTGCTGACGCTCGTACAGGAGGGGGCCACTCCGCTGCCGACGCCTCCCGCCCGCCGTACGTGACCCACAGGGCCTCGCGGCGGCACGCTCAAGACGGTCCGGCCCCGGACGCCGGCCCCACGGTGAGCCGTACCGGTGGGCGCGGCGGCCGGGGCGGCAGGCACAGCGGTCCGTGCCCCGGGGTGAGGGAGCCGAGCAGCCGGGGGCCCCGGGCGCCGGTGCAGCCGGGGGCGTTGCCGGGCAGGCCGTGCAGGGTGAGGAAGCCGAGGACGGCGAAGGCGTACGCCTCCTTGGCGGCGGCGGGCAGGCCCAGGGCCGCCGAGTCCAGCAGGGTGGTGCGCGGGGGCAGTTCCTCGCGGAGCATGGCCATGAGGACCGGGTTGCGGGTGCCGCCGCCGGAGGCGATGACCTCGGTGACGCGCAGCGGGCGCAGGGCGTCGGCGACGGTCCGGGCGGTGAGCCGGGCGAGGGTGGCGAGGAGGTCCTGCGGCGGGAGGGCGGGGCAGCCGTCGAGGGCGGTGCGCAGGTGGCCGTGGTGGAACAGTTCCTTGCCGGTGGTCTTGGGGGCGGGGCGCCGGTAGTACGGCTCGGCGAGCAGGCGCCGCAGGAGCGGCTCGTGGACCCGGCCGGCGGCGGCGAGGGCGCCGTCCTCGTCGTACCCGAGGCGCCCGCCGGTGACTTCGCGTACGGCGGCGTCCATCAGGGCGTTGCCGGGTCCGGTGTCGAAGGCCACCGGCGGGCCGGCCGCGGGCACGGCGGTGAGGTTGGCGATCCCGCCGATGTTCAGGGCGGCGGGCGTCCCGGGGCGTCCGCGCAGCAGCATCAGGTCGACGAGGCTGACGAGCGGGGCGCCCTGGCCGCCGGCCGCGATGTCGCGGGGGCGGAAGCCGGAGACGACGGGACGCCCGGTGGCCTCGGCGATCCAGGCGGGGCTGCCCAGCTGGAGGGTGCCGTGGACCTGCCCGGCGTCGGTCCAGTGGTAGACGGTCTGGCCGTGCGAGGCGATCAGCCCGGCGCGGCCGGCGCACAGTTCGCGGTCGGCGCGGACCGCGAGGGCGGCGAAGGCCTGCCCGATGCGGGTGTCGAGGAGGCACACGTCGGCCAGGGTGGTGGCCGCGGGCGGCAGGGAGGCGGCGAGGGCGTCGCGCAGGCCGTCCTCGTAGGGGGCGCTGACCAGTCCGAGCGGGACCAGACGCAGGGTCTCGCCGTCGTCCTCGAAGGCCAGCCGGGCCGCGGCCGCGTCGACGGCGTCGTACGAGGTGCCCGACATCAGCCCGATCACCCTCATGGCAGGGGCCTCCTGTGGCCGTCGCCTCGCAGGCCGGCCAGGGCGAGGGCGCTGAGGGCGCAGGTGCCGGCGGCGTAGTAGGCGGGGACGTCGTGGTCGCCGGTGGCGGCGGTCAGGGCGGTGATGACGAGCCCGGCGCAGCCGGAGAACACCGCACCGCTGAGGGCGTACGCCAGCCCGAGCCCGGTGCAGCGCACCCGGGCGGGGAACATCTCGGCGAGCATGGCGGGGCCGGGGCCGGCGAGCAGGCCGACGGTGGCGCCGGCGGCGAGGACGGCGGCGGCCTTGGCGGCGGCGGGGGCGGCGGGGTCCTGGAGGAGGTGGAGCAGCGGGAGCGCGAAGAGGGTGACGGCGAGGGCGCCGGCCAGCATGACGGGGCTGCGGCCGACGCGGTCGCTGAGGATGCCGGCGGGCAGGATGGCGGCGGCGAAGCCGAGGTTGGCGAGGGTGGTCGCGACCAGGGCCTGGTGGAAGGAGGCGCCGAGGGTGGCCTGGAGGTAGGAGGGCAGGACCACGAGGAAGGTGTAGCCGGCCGCCGACCAGCCCATGAGCCGGCCCACCGCGAGGGCGACGGCCCGGACGGTGCCGGTGCGGCCGGGGGCCCGGGCAACCGGCGGCGGGGACGGGGCCGGGGACAGGGACGGGGGCGGCGGGGCAGGGGGCGCGGGCGGGGGCGGGGGCTCCGCGGGCAGTCCGGAGCGCAGCCGGTATGCGGCGAGGCCGAGTGGCAGGGCCAGCAGGAAGGGGATCCGCCAGCCCCAGGCGTGCAGGGCCGCCGGGGTGAGGAGTCCGGCCAGGAGGGCGGCGACGGCCGCGCCGGCGAGCAGGCCGAGGGCGACGGTGAAGGACTGCCAGGCGCCGTGGCGGCCCCGCCGGCCCGGGGGCGCGGATTCCGTCATCAGGGCCACGGCTCCGCCGAACTCCCCGCCCGTGCAGAGCCCTTGCAGGACGCGGAGCAGGACCAGCAGCCAGGGGGCGGCGGCTCCGATGGCGTCGCGGGTCGGGAGGAGGCCGATCAGGGTGGTGGCCAGGGTCATCAGGGCGATGACGAGGCTCAGGGCGGGGCGGCGGCCGATGCGGTCGCCGAGGCGGCCGAAGAGGAGGGCTCCGGCGGGCCGGAAGAAGAAGGACACCGCGAAGGAGGCGTACGTGGCGACCAGCGGCCCGGCGCCGCCCTGGCCGGCCGCTCCGGCAGGGGTGAAGAACCGGTCGGCGATGACCGTGGCGAAGGCTCCGTAGACGCCGAACTCGTACCACTCGGTGAAGTTCCCGACGGAGCCCGCGAGCAGCACCCGGCGCGGGCCGGCGGCGGGCGGTGCGGGGCGGCGTACCGCGAGGGGGGCCATGCCTCAGGTCGTCGGGGTGAGGCGCGAGGGGCTGTCCGGCGGCGCGGGCGGCGCGGCGGCGCCGTTCAGGGCGCTGCCCGCGAGCCAGGTGCGCCAGTCCAGGTTCCAGTCGCCGATGCCGTTGCCGAAGGGGTCCATCTTCGCGCCGCCGCTGTTGACCACCTCGACGATGTCGCCCTCGCGGACGGTCCCGTAGAACCAGGCGGCGTCCTCGGTGGACATGCCGGTGCAGCCGTGGCTGACGTTCTCCTCGCCCTGCGCCTCGACCGACCAGGGCGCGGCGTGGACGTACTCTCCGCTCCAGGTGACCCGTGTCGCGTAGAAGACGGGGAGGTCGTAGAACTCCTTGGTGCCCTTCTTGATGCCGACGGTGTCCCCGCGCATGCGGACCTTGTACTCCTTGCCGAGGACGACCTTGATGCCGCTGCGGGTGCGGAAGCCGGCCTTGCCGGTGGTGACCGGGATGGTCCTGATGACGCGTCCGTTGCGGCGTACGGTCATCAGGTGGGCGGCGGAGTCGGTGACGGCCTCGATGCGGTCCCCGACGGTGAATTCGAGGGGTTCGGAGGGACCTCCGTAGCCGTGTTCGCCGAGTTCGACCCCGTCGAGGCCGCTGCGGACGCGGACGACAGTGTGGGCGGGCCAGTACGTGCGGGGCCGGAAGTGCAGGGTCGAGCCGTCGACCCAGTGCCAGGCTCCCTCGACGTGGGGCCGGGAGGTGACCTGGAGGGCCTGCTCGACGCGGGCGCGGGCGCCGGGGTCGTCGGCGGGGACCGGGTGGCTGAGCTCGGCGGTGACGATCTGGCCCGCGCCGTACGTGCCGGGGCGGGGGCCGAACTCGGCGGTCAGCCTGCCCCCGTCGTCGGGTGCGTCGGCCGGTGAGGTCCGGAAGACCAGGCCGACGCCGACGGGGGCGCCGCGGCCGTCCTGGGCGCGGACCCGCACGGTGTAGCCCTCCCCCGCGCGCAGGGGTTCGGTGTTGCGCCAGTGTCCGCCGTCCGGGCCCAGCTCGCCGGCGAGGTGGCGGCCGTGCCCGTCGGTCACGGTCACGTCGGTCAGACGGCCCGCCTCCGGCCGGGCGAGGGTGATCTCCAGGGGGGAGCCCGGGTCGGTGGGGAGCTCGCCGGCCTCGCCGAGGGCCGGGTCCCGCAGGACGGCGCCGCCCCGGGCGGTGGCGAGCACCCGCTGTTCCCGCCAGGTGCCGCAGCGGCCGCCCCGGAAGGCTCCGGCGGCGCACCACCCGGCGGCGTCCGCGCGCGGGCCGCCGTCCAGGGCGTGGCCGACCAGCAGGGTGACCGCCGCCTCCGGGGCGGGGCCGGGGGCCGCCGCCGCTTCGGCCGTACGGCCCGGTGCGTGGGCGAGGGCCAGCGCGGCCCCCGTCACCGCGGCGACCGCACTCCACGCCTTCGTCCCTGACTTCGCCACGCAGCCCTCCCAGTTGTCCCGGTTGCCCCGGTTGCCCCACGGCCGGATGACAGCATCAAAGAGGACGGAAAGCCGAAACGATGATCATAAACTCGGTGCTGCGCCCGAACGGGCGCCCCAAATGAACCCGGACGGAGCACAGCGCCCGCCCTGGGGACAGCGGCGGAGCGGAGCGATCCGGTCCCGTAGGCTCGGCGGATGGCGAAGTACTTCGACGTGCACCCCGAGAACCCCCAGCGGCGCACCCTCAGCAGCGTGGCCGACAGCATCCGCTCCGGCGCGCTCATCGCGTATCCCACGGATTCCTGTTTCGCGCTGGGATGCCAGCTGGGCAACCGTGACGGCATCGCGCGGATCCGGTCGATCCGCAACCTGGACGACAAGCACCACTTCACCCTCGTGTGCCAGAACTTCGCCCAGCTGGGGCAGTTCGTGCACGTGGACAACGACGTGTTCCGGGCCGTCAAGGCGGCGACCCCGGGCCCCTACACCTTCATCCTCAAGGCCACCTCGGAGGTGCCGCGCCAGCTGCTGCACCCGAAGAAGAAGACGGTCGGGGTCCGGATCCCCGACCACCTCGTCACCCAGGCCCTCCTCGCCGAGCTGGGCGAGCCGCTGCTCTCCAGCACCCTGCTGCTGCCGGACGAGGAGGAGCCGATGACGCAGGGCTGGGAGATCAAGGAGCGGCTCGACCACGTGGTGGACGCGGTGGTCGACTCCGGCGACTGCGGCACCCGGCCGACCACGGTCGTCGACTTCTCCGGCGGCGGGGTGGAGATTTTGCGCCGCGGAGCGGGCGACACCACGCGCTTCGAGTAGCACGCCGGCCCGCGCGCCCCGGCCGGCTCCCGGCCGGGGCGCTTTTTCCTGGGCGGCGGGTTCCGGTTCGGGTTCCGGAATTCATCGTTCCAGCCGTCGTGCACGATTGGAATCCGCCAGTCCGGTCACTTCATCCGGCCATCCGGCGCCCCTCCGCGAAAGCTGCCTCCATCGATACTCGACCGCGCTTCCATCAGAACTCGTTTATGTCTGAACAGAATTGACGAACCGGCGGTAACTCCACGGATTGCCGGCGTGACGGAGAGGAGAAAAACGCCTGGACTGCCGGAATCGACCCGGATCTCGGTTCGACTTCCACAAGATCCGTTCTGTAGGGTTCCAGATATTCACCGCCCAACGGGGAGCGGCGAGCAGCCGCGGGCACTGGTCCGGACTCCTTCGGGAGTACGCGTCCGTCATCGCGGCTCGCGGGAACGACGCCCCCGTCATCACGCTCATCTGCGACACACGTGACCCGACACGGGGGACCAATGCGGTTCCAGCTTTTGGGGCCCTTGAGTATTGCGCACGGCCCCGAGACAGTAGTTCTCAAACCTTCCAAACCGACCAGTCTTCTCGCCGCTCTCCTGCTCCATCCCGGAGCCGTCGTTTCCACCGGCTATCTGCTGCGCGCCGTATGGGACGAGGAGCCTCCCGCCACGGCCCGGGCCGCACTCCAGACCTGTGTGCTGCGCCTGCGCAGGTTATTCGCGAAATACGGCATATCCGCGACCACCATCGAGGCCGTGCCGGGCGGTTACCGCATGCGCAACGACACCGAAACACTCGACCTCGTGCTGTTCCGGTTGCTGACCGCGCAGGCGCGGGCCGCCGCCGGGACCCCCGAGGAGCTGTACCGGCTGCGGGAGGCGCTCTCGCTCTGGCAGGGGCAGCCCCTGTCCAACGTGGCCTCGGGCATGCTCCACCGGGACGCGGTGCCCGCGCTCGAACAGGAGCGGCTCCGGGTGCTGGAGCGGGTGTGCGACCTCGAACTGGCCGCCGGGAACTGCCACCAGGTGCTCGTCGACCTGTACGAGGGCGCCCGCCGCCAGCCCGTCCGCGAGCGCTTCACCGAGCAGCTCATCGAGGCGCTCTACCGCACCGGCAGGCAGGCGGAAGCCCTCGCCGAGTACCGCACCGTGCGCGAGCGGCTGCGCGAGGAACTCGGCGTCGACCCGGGCCCGGGCCTGCGGCGCCTGGAACTGGCGATCCTGCGGGCCGAGGAGCTGGGCCCGGCCGGCCGCCCCGAGGAGCTCGGACCGGCGCCGCCGCGCCCCGCGCCGGCCGTGCGCGACCGTGCCCCCGAGCACCCCGGGCCACCGCCGGTGCCCGGTTTCGCCGGGCGCGGGGCGGATCTGCGGGCCCTGGAGCTGCGCCTCACCGACGCCGACGGGCCCCGGCTGCTGGTCGTCTCCGGAGCCCCCGGGATCGGCAAGTCGGCGCTCGCGCAGCAGAGCGCGTACGAGGTCCGGCGGGCCTTCCCCGGCGGAATGTCGGGCATCGACCTGGCCCGGCCCGACGGGAGCCCGCTGGACGTCGAGGAGGCGCGCAAGCTGCTGCCGGAGCCGGGCGGCAACGGCCGGCGGCTGCTGGTCCTCGACAACGCGGCCGGGGCCGGGCAGGTGCTGCCGCTGCTGCCGGAGACCGGCGGCGCCACGGTACTGGTGACGAGCCGGCGCGCCCTCGCCGCCGCCGTCGCCCGGCACGGCGGCTTCGTGCACCGGCTCGACGTCCTCGCGCCGGCCGAGGCCCACGAACTGCTCACCGGTCTCGTCGGGGCCGGGCGGATCGCCACCGAGGAGCGGGCGGCACGCGAACTGGCCGACGTGTGCGGCTACTTCCCGCTCGCGCTGCGCATCGCCGCCGGACGGCTGCTGACCCGGCCGGGGCTGTCCGTCGCCGACTGCGCGGCCTGGCTGGCGGAGGACCCGCCGGGCCGGCTGGCCCTCGCCGAGGACCCCCGGCTGTCGGTGCCGGAGGTCCTCGGGCAGGCCGTCGGCGCGCTCCCGCCCGATCTGCGGGAGGCCTTCCTGCGGATCGGCTCGCTCGAGCCGCACTCCGGTCCGGCCACAGCCGCGGGCGAGAGCGTGCTGGAACAGCTCGTGGAGGCCGGGATGCTCGAGGACGGGCCGCCCGGCGAGCCCTACCGGATCCACGCCTTCCTCCGCGTCTACGCGCGGTGGCTGGCCCGGGGCCGTGACGGCGCCGCGGCCCTCCTGCCCGGCTGAGGCGGCTCCGCCGCCTCCCCGACATTTCCCACCTCACGTCTTCGTCCCCATCAGACCGCAATCAGAGGTGTTCCATGTCCCTGGACAGCTACCAGCACGTTGCCGCGACACGCCCCAGGATCCGCCGGGACGTGCTCTTCACCGAAACGCCCGACGGCGTGCTCTTCCACAATTCCGACGGGGGGTTCCGCCTCACCGCCCGCACCGCGTACCGGTTCGCCACGCTGATCGTCCCGCACCTGACCGGCGAGCACACCGTCGAAGAGCTCTGCCGGGGGCTGGGCGACGCGCAGCGCGCGATGGTCGGCGAACTCGTCAAGACGCTGTACGAACGGGACTTCGCCCGTTCCGTCGCCGAGTCCGCGCCGCCGGAGCCGGCCGCCGCGCCGTCGGCGGACGTGGCCCGCAGGTTCGCGTCGCAGATCGCCTACGCCGACCACTACGCCGATGACGCCGAAACCCGCTTCCTGCGCTTCCGCAGAACCCGGGTCGCCGTCCTGGGCGAGGACGCCGTGGCCCGCTGGTGCGCGCTGAGCCTGGTGCGCAACGGCTGCGCCACCGTCGGCCTGCCGCCGGGGGCGGACGCGGACGAGGTACGGGCCGAGGCGGCCGAGGCCGTCGCCGACGGCTGCCCGGTGGAGGTCCGTACGTTGCCCGGACAGCCCCTCGGCTGGGAGGCGCTGGACGGGTACGACTTCGTGGTGGTGACCGGCGGGGCGGCGGCTCCGGCCCGGCTGCTGCCGCTGCTGCGCGCCGGGATACCCGAGGGACGCACCCTGCTGCCCGCCTGGTCGTACGGGAACGACGCCGTCGTCGGCCCGCTCATGGCCCACGGCACCGCCGGCTGCTGGTCCTGCGCGGCCCTGCGGCTGGGCTCGGCCCGCGGCGGGGCCCCAGCGGCCGCGCTGTGGAGCGCGCTGGCACTGCCGGAGGCACCGCTCGCGCAGGGCCCGGTGCCGGGGCGGCCGCTGGCCGCGATGATCGGCAACCTGCTCGGGTACGAGGTGTTCCGCGCGACCTCCGGTTCGCTGCCGGCCGAGACCGCCGGGCGGCTCCTCGTCCAGGACACGGCCTCGCTGGACGTCACCGCCGAGCCGCTCTTCCCGCACCCCCGCTGCCCGTTCTGCACGCCGGGGGAGCCGGAGGCGGCCCCCCTGGACCTCGCCGCCGCCGGCGCCTCGGGCATGCCCGCGCTGCCGACGCTGGAGACCGCCCGGGACGCGGACGAGCTGGTCGAGGAGCTGAACCGGCGCTCCGCCGTGGTGCGTCCGTACGCGGGGGTGTTCACCCGGTACGCGGACGAGGAGCTGACGCAGATCCCGCTGAAGGCCGGGGTGGTCGAGCTGGGCCTCGGGCACGGCGAGGCACGCACCGTGGCCGCGTTCGACGTGCACCACGTCGCGGGGGCGCGGATGCGCGCCCTGGACGCGGCGGCGCTGGTGTACGCGGAGCACGTGGTGCCGGCCCGGGACGTGGTCGGCGGCGGGGAGCCGGGCGCGGTGGCCGCGGCGGGGCTGGCGACGGCCTCCGGGATACCGGGCGAGCCGTCCGCGTACCAGTGTGCGGTGTCCCTGCTGACGAAGGAGCCCGTACTGGTCCCGGCGGGCGCGGTACGGCCGTTCGGCCCGCACAACGCCGAGCGGCTCTTCGAGCGCACCCGCGCCGGGGCCGGGGCCGGCCCCTCCCCCGCCGACGCCGCCGCGGCCGGGCTGCTGTCGGCGCTCGGGCACGCCGCGCTGCTGCGCGCGGTGCGGGGGGCGGCGGCGGACCGGGTGCCGCTGCCGGACCGGGACGGCGAGGACGCGGAACTGGTCTTCCTGCTGCGGTCGGCGGACCGGCTGGAGCTGGAACCGGAGCTGCTGGACCTCGGGGAGGGCCGGCGGTCCGGGGTGGAGGTGCTGCTGGCGCGCGCCGGGGAGCGCTGGGCGCTGGGCGAGGGCCTGGACCGGCGTACGGCGGCGGTGGCGGCGCTGCGCGAGCTGCTCGGCGCGGCGCAGTACGGGGCGGTGGACGGCGCCGACGCGGGCCGTGATCCCCTGCTGCGCGATCTGGACCCGCGCGCGCTGGCGGTGTGCGGTGCGGCGTCCGCGCCCGTGGCGGCCGGGCCCGGGGCGTCCTGGGAGCAGGTGCTCGAACGCCTCGCCGTGGCCGGGCTCGACGCGTACGCGGTGCCGACCGGGTCGCCGGAGCTGGCCGGGGTGGGCATCCACACCGTGCGGGTGCTGCTCGCCTCGGCGGCGGTCCGGGAGTCCGGCGATGACGCGTAGCGGCTCCGCCGCGGTGGCGGACGGGCTCGGGGCCGAGGCCGCCGGGCGGTTCACGGCGCTGCTGGAGCGGGCGGTGGCCGCGTTGGGCGGGCCGCCGCCGGCCGTGACGGCGCTGGGGCTGCGGGACGCGTTCGCCGCCCCGGACCGGGAGGTTCCGGCGGGTGCGGTCCCGGTGGCGCTCTACGGCCACCAGGCGGTGGTCGGCCCCTTCCCGGCGGACGGGCCGGGGTGCGCGCGGTGCCTGGAGCGGCGCTGGCAGGCGGTGCGGTCGGTCGCGCTGCGGGACGCCCTGGAGCTGGGCGGCGAGACCCGGGCGGTGGGCGGCTGGCCGTACGCGCACCCCTTCGCGGCGGACGCGCTGGCCGCGCTGGTGGTCTCGGCGGGCTCCGGCACCGCCGGTCCGGCGCGCGGGGTGTTCCCCGGGGTGTGGGTGCTGGACCTGCGGAGCGGGGCCGTGCGGGGGTACCCGCTGGTGCCCGATCCCGAGTGCCCGGTGTGCGGGACGCCCGAGGCGGACGCGGCCCGGGCGCTGGATCCCGAGCCGGCGCCCAAGTACCGGCCGGGGGCGTTCCGTACGCGGCCCGTGGAGTCGTACGCCCTCGACGTGGCGGCGTTCGCGAACCCGCTGTGCGGGGCGCTGGGGCCCTCGCTGGTCCAGGACATCTCCTCGACCTCCACCTCCGCGACCATCGGCTGCTTCTCGATGCGCTCCGGCGAGTACCTGCGCGAGACGTTCTGGGGCGGCCACACGGACTCCTTCGACCGCAGCGCGCGCGTCGGGGTGCTCGAGGGGCTGGAGCGGTACGCGGGCATGCGCTCGCGCTCCCGTACGACCAGCGTCACCGGCTCGCTGAACGGGTTCGGGGCCGAGGCCGTCGATCCGCGCCGGGTCGGCCTCTACAGCGAGGCCTTCTACCGGGACAACCCCCGTGTGCGGCCCTTCGATCCGGACCGGGAGATCCCCTGGGTGTGGGGGTGGTCGCTGCGGGACCGGCAGCCGAGGCTGGTGCCGGAGGTGCTGACGTACTACCACGCGCCGGGTCTGGAGAACCGGTTCGTGCAGGAGAGCTCCAACGGCTGCGCGTCGGGCGGCAGTCTGGCCGAGGCCGCCTACTTCGGGCTGATGGAGGTGGTCGAGCGGGACGCCTTCCTGCTCACCTGGTACGGGCGGCAGCCGCTGCCGGAGATCGATCCGGCGACCAGCGGGCGCGCCTCGACGCGGGCGATGGTCGACCGGCTCGCCCTGTACGGGTACCGGGCGCGGTTCTTCGACACGCGGATCAGCTTCCCGATCCCGGTGGTGACGGCGGTCGCCGAGCGGTTCGACGGCGGCCTGGGGCGGATGTGCTTCGGGGCGGGGGCCGGGCTGGACCCGGAGTCGGCGCTGGACTCGGCGCTGTGCGAGATCGCGACGGACGCGGTGAACCTGCCCGGGCGCACCGAGCGGGACGAGGAGCGGCTGCGCGCGATGGCGGCCGACTTCGGCCTGGTGACCGCGCTGCACGACCACCCGCTGGTGTACGGGGTGCCGGAGATGGGCCGCCACGCCGACTTCCTGCTGCGCGGGCCTTCGCGGGGTCCGCTGCGGCCGGTGTCCTCGCTGCTCGGGCCCGAGGGGGTGTCGGACGACGTGTCCGAGGACCTGGCGCGGTGCGTGGAGGCCGTCGCCGCCCGGGGGTTCGACGTGGTGGTGGTCGACCAGACCCTGCCGGAGCAGCGGGCGCTGGGTCTGCACACCGTGAGCGTGCTGGTGCCGGGGCTGCTGCCGATCGACTTCGGCTGGTCGCGGCAGCGGGCGCTGGGCATGCCGCGCATGCGTACGGCCCTGCGCGAGGCGGGGCTGCGCGAGCGCGACCTGGAGCCGGCCGACCTCAACCCGGCCCCGCACCCCTTCCCCTGACCCGGCCGCCGGCTCGCCCGGCACGGCCGCCCGAACCGAGGAGGACCCGTGGGCTACGCCCATGACTACGCCAGCGCCATCATGTACCGGGGACGGGTGCCCATGGAGCCCGTGGACTTCGTGCCCGACTGGGCCGACCGCCCCCGCAAGGCGAAGTACTACCCGGACGCGGAGACCCTGCCGCTGCCGGATCCGGCGGCCGGGCCGCGTCCCGCACCGGGGTTCACGCTGCCCCTGCTGTCCGGGATGCTCCAGGAGTCGTACGGGCTGACCGGCCGGCGCCTGGGCGTGCAGGCCAACACCGACCTGGCCGCGCTCCCCCACTACACGCAGGCCAACTGGTCGCGCGGCACCGCCTCGGGCGGCGGCCTGTATCCGGTCGGCGTGTACTGGGCGGCCGGTGCGGGCGGGCCGCTGACCCCGGGCCTGTACCACTACGCCCCGCACCAGCACGGGCTGCGCCGGCTGCTGACCGGCGACGTCACCGGTGACGTGCGGGAGGCGCTGGGCCTCGGGCCGGACGAGGGCTGCTCCCAGTACCTGGTGCTGAGCGTCAAGTACTGGCAGAACTCCTTCAAGTACAACAGCTTCTCCTTCCACGCGGTCAGCATGGACGTGGGCGCCCTGGTGCAGACCTGGCGGCTGTGGGCGAGGGCGTACGGGCTGCGGATCGCGCCCGCGCTCTGGTTCGACGAGGAGCGGCTCGCCCGGCTGCTGGGCACCGCCCCCGGGGAGGAGGGCGTCTTCGCGGTGCTCCCCCTGGAATGGGAGGGCGGCGCGGAGCGGCACGGCGGGGCGGCTCCGTCGGCCGGCGCGGAGGTCCGGCACCGGGACGCGGAGCGCTCCCGTACCGTGCTCGCCTTCGAGACGCTGGAGCGGATCCACGTGGCGACCCTCGGCCGGGCCGGGGACCGTCCGGCGCCCGGGGTGCTGGACGCGGCCGCCGCGTATCCGCCGCGGGGCGGACGGCCCGTCCCCCTGCCGGCCCCGGCGGCGCCGGGGGTGGAGGAGGCCGCCGCGCTGCGGGCCCGGCGCAGCAGCTTCGGCCGGTTCGACGCCACCCGGGCGGTGACGGCGGAGCAGCTGGCGGCGGCGCTGGCCGACTGCGCGGCGACCCGGCCGGGCAGCGAGGCGGAACGGCCAGGCGGGCCTTCGCTGACCTCCTTGTACGTCTTCGTCAACCACGTCGAGGGGATCGAACCGGGCAGCTACGCCTATGACGCCGGGGCCCACGCGCTGCGGCTGGTGGTGCCGGGTCCGCCCGGGCCCTTCCTCCAGGCGAACTACTTCCTGTCCAACTACAACTTGGAGCAGGCGGGCGCCGTGCTGGTGCCGACCGTGCGGACCACGGCGGTCCTGGACGCGGTGGGCGACCGGGGCTACCGCCTCGTGGGGGCGGCCGTCGGCGCGATCGCGCAGACCTTCTACACCACGGCCGCCGCCCACGGGCTCGGCGCGGGCGTGGCGCTGGGCTTCGACAACGTCTCCTACGCCGAGCGGCTGGGGCTGACCGGAACCGACGAGGCACCGCTGCTGATCATGCTCCTCGGCCACGAGCGGCCGGGGCCCGCCGACTTCCGCCACGAGATCGCCTGACCGGGCGACGAGAGAAGCAGGAAGACCAGGATGAACACCACCACCGAATGGCACACCGGCGAGCGCTTCATGCTGCGCGTCGCCGGGCTGCCCCTGGCCGCCGCCGACGCGCTGCGCTGCGGGGACACCGGGCGCTGGGCGGCCGACGTGCTCGCGGCCGAGGACGCGCTGCGGGCGGACGCGCAGTGGCTGAGCGAGGTACTGCACCGGGCGGTCGGCGCGACCGATCCGGAGCCGGGCGGGCCGGGCGCCGCGCACCGGCGGGAACTGCTGCGGCTGCGCCGCCAGATCCACAACGGGCGCCTGCCCGCCGATCCCGGGGCCGCCCTGCGGGCGGTGGCGGATCTGGGGGAGGAGGCGGGCGACCGGCTCGCGCTCTGGCTGCGGCGGACCCGAGAGCTGGAGAAGCTGCTGGCCGAGGGGGAACCACTGCTCGCCGGAGACCTCGTCCGGGGCCGGGCCGCGCTGCGCGGGCTGCTGGACGACGACCGGCTGCGGCACGGCCTGCTGCTGGCCTCCCCGGTGCTGGAGGGACAGCTCGACGTGTACGCGGCGGCCACCGCCGGGGGCGCGGAGCCGGCGGGCCGGGCGCGCAAGGCCGAACGCTCGGTGCTCTCGTACCTCTACCGCACCGCCTGCAAGACCAGTCCCTTCAGTACCTTCACCGGGGTGGCGACCGGCCGGTTCACCCCGGAGGCGGGGGCGGACGGGATCCGGGTGGAGGACACCTGGAGCAGCCATGTCCGGCTGAACGTGGTGGTTCTTGCGCGGCTCGCCGAGCTGATCCTCGCCGACCCGGTGCGCCGCCGGGACCTGCCGCTGCGCCCGGCCCCGGGCTGGGGCCGGGAGGACGACCGGATCCGGTACGTGCGCCGCTCGGTCACGGCCGGCGACGACACGGCCGCCGTGACCTTCGACGCGGTCAAGGACCGGCTGTTCTTCCTGCGCCGCAGCGGCACCCTGGACCGGCTGCTGGCCCTGTTCGCCGAGCGGGCGCGGCAGACGCAGGACCGGCCGGGCGGTGGTGGGCCGGAGCTGCGCCACCACGAGCTGGCCGACTGGCTGGCGGCGGAGCACGGGGCCTCCCCCGAGGAGTGCGAGGCGTACATCGGGGCGCTGCTCCAGCTCGGGATGGTGCGGGTGCCGTGCCTGGACACCGAGGTGCACGGCGGTGATCCGGTACGCGCCTTCCAGCGGGCCCTGTCCGGTCTGGAGCGGCCCTGGGCCGATGAGCTGGCGGCGCTGCTGGAGGAGCCGGCCCGGCTGCTGGAGCGCTATCCGCTCGCCGGGCGCGCCGAGCGCCGCGAGCTCCTGCACGGTCTGCGCGCGGCCCTGCGCCGGGCTCAGGTGGAGCTGGGCGCTCCGCCGGACGCGCCGCTGCCGCAGACGCTGGTGTACGAGGACACGAGCGCGGGCCGTGATCTGGCGGCGGCTCCCCCGGCCTGGGCGGAGCCGGGTGCGGGCGGCGGCTCCCTGCGCTCGGTCGAGCGGATCCTGCCCGCCTTCGACCTGACGGTGGCGCAGCGGATCACCTTCGAGGGGTTCTTCACGGCCCGCTACGGCCAGGGGGGCCGCTGCGAGGACCTGCTGGGCCTGGTCCACGACTTCCACGAGGACTTCTTCGACCAGTACCTGTCGTTCACGGCGCGGCGTACGCCCTTCGACGCGCGCGGCGAGTACGTGCCGGAGGAGAACTGGCTGGGCCTGCCCGGGATCCGGGCCCTGGACGCGGCGCGGCGGGCCTTCACGGGCCGGATGCGGGCGCACTGGGCGGCGTACCTGGAGCACGGCGGGGACGGTGAGCTGCGGCTCTCCGAGGAGGACGTCGAGGCCGTCGCCGGTGAACTGGAGCCGGTGGTGCCCGGGTTCGCACCGCGCTGCCACCACGTCCAGCTGGCGCGGGACCCGCGGACGGGTGCGGAGCTGACGGTCCTCAACCGCTCGTACGGCGGGCTCTCCTTCCCCTTCAGCCGGTTCACGCACCTGTACCCGGAACCGGACGGGCTGGACGGGCGGCTGCGCGCGACGGCCGCCGCGGTCACGCCGCCCGGCGCGGTGTTCGCGGAGGTCACCGGTGGCGCGGTCACCACCAACCTGAACCTGCACGGCCGGCTCACCGAGTACGAGATCGTCTGCCCGGGCGAGAGCGGCACCCTGCCCGAGGACCGGCTGCTGCGCCTGGACGACCTGTACGCGGAGCACGTGCCCGGCACCGGGCGGGTGGTACTGCGTTCCCGGCGCCTGGGCCTGGAGGTGATCCCGGTCTACCTGGGGTACCTGGTGCCGCTCGCGCTGCCCGCGGTACCGCGCACCCTGCTGCTGCTCTCGCCGTCGTCGATGTCGCCGCTGGACGTCTGGGCGGGAGTGCCGGAGGGCGTCCCGCAGGGCGGTGTGACCACCCGGCCGCGGGTGGTGCACGGGGACCTGGTGCTGAGTCGGCGCAGCTGGAGCACCACGGCGGGCGAACTGCCGGCGCGGGGTGCGCGGGAGGCCGGGGACTTCCTGGACTGGCAGCGGTGGCGCCGGGCGCACGGGCTGCCGGAGCGGGTGTTCGCGACCGTGTCGGCGGGCCCTTCCGCGCTCGGGGCGAAACCGCAGTACGTGGACTTCTCCAGCCTGTTGTCGCTGGCGGCCTTCGAGCCGCTGCTGCGGGAGGGCGGCCACCGGGTCGTGTTCCGGGAGATGCTCCCGGACCCGGGCGGCCTGCACACCCGGTCGGCGCGCGGCGAGCACGTCGCCGAGCTCGCCGTCGAGACCTTCACCACGACCACCCGGACCCCGGAGGGAGCACCCCGATGCCAGAGCTGACCCCGACGCGTGGCGCGTGGCAGGCCATGCACGTCTTCTACGCCGCCAACCCGCAGCCGCTGCTGGTGCAGTGCGTGCGGCCGCTGATCGCCTCCCTCACGGCGGACGGGCTGCTGGCGGGACACTTCTTCATCAACTACTGGCTGGAGGGTCCGCACGTACGGCTGCGGCTGCGGCCGGTCAGCCCGGAGGCGGAGCCGGAGGTGCGCCGCCGTGCCGAGGAGGCCGTGTCGGCGTTCCTGAAGGCCCGGCCCGCGCTGTACGAGGTGGACTCCGGTTTTCTCAACGAGTTCTACAACACCCTGTTCGACATCGAGTTCCCCGAGGGGGACCGGGCCGCCTTCATGGGCGAGGACGGCCGGATGAACCTGCGGCCCAACAACTCCTTCTCCTACGAGCCGTACGAACCCGAATACGGCAAGTACGGCGGCCCGGCCGGGGTGGAACTCGCGGAGTGGCACTTCGCGCACTCCAGCGACCTCGTCATGGACGCCCTGGGCTCCATGAACCTGCACCTGCGGACGGTGCTGCTGGGCACCTCCGCGCAGCTGATGATGGTGATGGCGGGGGTGTTCCTGCCCGACCGGGAGGAGCTCGGCGACTACCTGGACAGCTACTACCAGTTCTGGCACCGCGCGTTCCCCGGCACCGGGTTCATCGGCTCCGTCGAGTACGACCGGACGTACGAGCAGACCGGCCCCGCCCTGGGACGGCGGTTCGATGCGGTGCTGGAGGCGCTCGGCTCCGGGGAGACCGGCCGGCTGCCGGGCTTCCTCGCCGGCTGGGCGGAACACTGCCGGGAGCTGAGGCGGCGCGCGGAGGCCCTGGCCGTGGGCGGGGAGCTGGTGTTCCGGTCCTGGGACGGGAGCCGCGACGAACGGGTGACGGATCCGGCGGCGGCGCTGCCGCTGCTGCTGTCCCCGTACATGCACATGACCAACAACCGGCTGCACGTGACCATCCGGGACGAGGCCTACCTGGCGCACCTGCTCGGCCGGGTGCTGCGGGAGGGGGCCGCCGAGGGCGCGGAGGCGGCCGGGACGGTCGTGCCGTGACCGCCCCCTCGGGACTGCTGGAGCACCGGCCCGCGCTGCGGCCCGGGGTCCTGCTGTCACCACCGCTGCTGAACGGCCCCGCCGTGGTCCACCTGGTCAAGGACCCGGTGTCGGGGGCGGCGTTCGAGATCGGCCCGAAGGAGTACTTCCTCGTCTCGCGCCTCGACGGCTCGCGCAGCCTCGCGGAGATCGGTGAGGCGTACGGGCACGCCTTCGGGCGCCGCCTGGGCGAGCGGAACTGGCAGCAGCTGCTGGGGCTGCTCGGGACCCGCCGGCTGCTGGCGGGCGGACCGGTCCCGCAGGCGGAGGCCGGTCCCGGTCCGCAGCGGACCGGGACCCTGCTGCGCGGGACCCTGCGCCTGGTCGCGGACGCCGATGCCACGACGGCGCGGCTGCACCGCTTCCTGCGGCCGGCGCTGCGGCCGGCGGTACTGGGGGCGCTGCTGGTGGTGTTCCTGGCGATGGAGGGCTGGCTGGCCGCTTCGGCGGGCGGGCTCCTCGCCGATCTGGGGTGGCTGCTGTCGCGTCCGGTGCCCCTGCTGGCCGTGGCGACGCTGCTGTGGCTCAGTACGGCCCTGCACGAGTTCGCGCACGGCATCGCGGCCCGGCACGTGGGCGGCACCGTCGGGGAGATCGGGCTGCGCTGGCGGCTGCCGATGGTGATCATGTACTGCCGGGTCGACAACTACCGCTACCTGCCGCGCCGCCGCGACCAGCTGGCCGTCGCCGGCGCGGGCGCCTTCGCCAACCTCCTGTTCCTGCTGCCCTTCTGCGCCTGGTGGGCGGCCCTGCCCGCGGGCGATCCCACCCGCCGGGTGCTGGGCGCGCTGCTGCTGCTCGGCAGCGCGCAGGCCCTGGTCAACCTCGTCCCGCTGCCGCCGCTCGACGGCTACACGCTGCTCGGGCACGCGCTGCGCGTGACCCGGCTGGCGCCCGCGAGCTCGGCGTACCTGCGGCTGCGGCTGCGGGACCGCGGCGCGGCGGCCGCCTACCCGGTACGGGCCCGGCGGCTCTACCTCGGCTACGGGATCGGCTCGGCCGTGCTGGTCCTGCTCCTGGCCGGGCTGCTCACGGCCGCCGCCATCTTCGTCATCAGATCCTGAACCCCGTCAGCCGCCGGGGCGGCAGCGCTCTCCCGACCACCGCCGGCCCCGGCAGCTCCTTCGTCCCCCACCCGATTCCGACACCGAGGGAACCGCACGCCCATGACAACTGACCGCACCTCACCGCCCGACGCGCCCGTGGCCGTCTCCGTCCGGGAGGTCCGCAAGCGCTATGGCGACCGGCAGGCCGTGGACGGCCTCTCGCTCGACGTGCGCCGCGGCGAGTTCTTCGGCCTGCTCGGCCCCAACGGCGCGGGGAAGACCACCTTCATCGAGATCGTCGAAGGCCTGCGCCGGCCGGACTCCGGCACGGTCGAGGTCCTCGGCCAGAGCTGCTGGCCGCGCAACACGGCCCTGCTGCCCAGGATCGGCGTCCAGACGCAGGCCTCGGCGTTCTTCGTCCGGCAGACGGCGCGCGAGCATCTCGCCACCGTGGCCGGGCTGTACCGCAAGGACGCTGCCGCCGCCGACCGCACGCTGGAGGTGGTCGGGCTGACCGAGCAGCGCGACGTCCTGGTGGAGAACCTTTCGGGCGGCCAGCGCCAGCGCCTCGCCATCGCCTCCGCCCTCGTCCACGACCCCGAGCTGATCTTCCTCGACGAGCCGACCGCCGCGCTGGACCCGCAGGCCCGCCGCGACCTGTGGCAGGTGCTTCGCGCCCTCAAGGGCGAGGGCCGCACCATCGTCTACACCACCCACCACCTCGACGAGGCCGAGGCCTTGTGCGACCGGGTGGCCATCCTCGTCGGCGGCCGCATCGCGGCCCTGGACTCCCCGCACCAGCTGATCACCGCCGCCGGCGCCCGGGCCCGGCTGCTGGTCCCCGAGGGTCGGATCGGCCGGGCCGAGGCCGCCGCGCTGGAAGGGGTGGAGCGGGTCAGCGAACAGGGCGGCTCGCTGGTCCTGGAGACCTCGGTCCCCGGCAAGGTGCTCCAGGCCGTCGACGCGCTCACCGGGCTCGACGGCGTGATGACCCGTACGGCCACCCTGGAGGACGTCTACCTGGAGCTGACCGGCCGCACCGAGGCCGCCGACCACGCCCCCGCTCACACCCTGGAGTCCCGCGCATGAGCGCCTACACGGCACTGACCGCCGCCGGCTACCGGGCCCAGGTCCGGGACAAGGCCACCCTCTTCTTCACCTTCGCCTTCCCGCTGCTCTTCCTCGTGGTCTTCGGCCTGATCTTCAGCGGCCAGGACGTGGAGCAGAGCGGCCGCCCCTACATCTCGTACATCGCGCCCGGCGTGATGTCGTGGGGCGTGGCCAACGCCGCCGTCTTCGGGATCGCCTTCACCCTGATGCAGTGGCGCCGGGACGACCTGCTGCGGCTGATCCGGCTCAGTCCTACACCGCTGACCACGGTGCTGGCCTCGCGCTACGTCCTGGCGCTCGTGGTCGGCGTGGTGCAGGCGGCGGTGTTCATCGCCGTCGCGATGCTCCCCGGGTTCGGGCTCGAACTGGACGGTCGCTGGCCGCTGGTACTGCCCGCGCTGGTGCTCGGCATCACCGCCTTCATGGCGATCGGGGTGATCGTCGGCAACTACGCCAGGACGCCCGAGGCCGTCGCCGCGATCGCCAACTGCATGATGGTGCCGATGGCCTTCCTGTCGGGCTCCTTCCTGCCGCTCGACATGATGCCGTCCTGGCTGCGGTCGGTCTCCCGGGTGCTGCCGCTGCGCTACCTCAACGACGCCGCCTCCGGTGCCCTCACCGGCTCCGGTTCCCTCACCGCCATCGGGACGGGCTGCGCGGCGCTGGCCGGCTTCGCCCTCCTGTTCGGCGGGATCGGGCTGAAGACCTTCCGCTGGAGCGACCAGTCATGACCGCTACCGCGACGCAGACCGTACGGGCGGCCGCGGCCCCCGACGGCACCGCACTGGAGACGGCCCGCCGGCAACTGGAGCGGGTGCTGGCCGCCGCCCCGGGCGCGGCGGCGCCGTACGTGGTCACGCTCGGGGTGCACGACGCCCTCGGGCCGCGTACCGCCGACCCCTTCGCCGCAGTCCGCCCGGCCGCCACCGTCCATCTCGGCGCCCAGGCCGTGCTGCTGGGGCCCTGGGGCGGCGACGGCACCGCCCCCGCCTGCGGGCAGTGCCTGGCGATGCGCTGGCAACGGCTGCGCAGCAAGAGCGAGCGGGACGCGCTGGAGACGGGGAGCGGGCCGCGCACCCCCGTCTCGGCTCAGTGGCCCCTGCTGTCGCCGTACGTGCTGGACGCGGTGGCGGCCCTGCACGCGGCCGCGGCCGGCGGCGAGGCGCGGGCCCCGGGCGCGGCGGCCGCCGACCGGGCCCTGCCGCAGGTGTCCCGGCTGGACCTGGAGACCCTCCAGGTGCGCACGTACCCGCTGGCCGCCGACCCGCTCTGCCCCGACTGCGGGCCGCGGGCCGCCGCCGCGCCGCTGCCCTTCACCCCCGCGTCCCGGCCCAAGCCGGCCCCGGACGCGCAGCGGCTGCGCGAGGCTTCCTCGTACCCGGTGCCGCGGGAGGCACTGGCCAATCCGGTGACCGGGGTGCTGGGCGGGGGCACCTGGATCAACGTGACCTCGCCGACCACCGCCCCGGTCGCGGGCAGCGTGTTCATGCGCGGCTACGCGGGGCTGACGGACGTCACCTGGAGCGGGCAGGCCAACAGCTTCTCCGCCAGCCGGGACCTCGCCTTCCTGGAAGGGCTGGAGCGGTACGCGGGCACGCACCGGCGCACCGGCGCCGAGGCCCTCACCGCCTCCTACGCGGAGCTGGGCGAACGGGCCCTGAACCCGGCGGAGTGCGGCTTCTACCCGCCCGAGACCTACCGGGACGACCCGATGGTGTCGTCCTTCGACCCCGAGCGGCCCATCCCCTGGGTGTACGGGCATTCGCTGCGCGACGACCGGCCGGTGCTGGTCCCGGCGCGTCTGGCCTACTACAGCGCGGGCCTGGCCGCCGACAACTTCGTCTTCGAGTGCTCCAACGGCTGTGCGATCGGCGGCTGCCCGGAGGAAGCGCTGCTGGGCGCCCTGCTGGAGCTGATCGAGCGGGACGCCTTCCTGCTCGCCTGGTACGGCGGCCAGCGGCTGACGGAGATCGACCTGGACACCGTGCCCGGGCCGGCGGTGCGGATGATGGTGGACCGGGCGGCCCTCCAGGGGTACGACGTACACGCCTTCGACAACCGGATCGACCTCGCGGTGCCCGTGGTGACGGGGCTGGCCGTACGGCGCGACGGCGGGCCGGGGCTGTACTCCTTCGGCGCGGGCGCGGCGCTCGATCCGGCGTCGGCGGTGGAGGCCGCGCTGTCGGAGGTCCTCACCTACATCCCGCACCTGCCCCGGCAGGTGGCCGAGCGGCAGGACGAACTGGAGGAGATGTCCCGGGACTTCGGGCGGGTCAGGCACCTCAAGGACCATGCCCAGCTGTACGGGCTGCCGGCGATGGCCCCGCACGCGCGCACCTACCGCGAGCCGCTCGCCGTGCGGTCCATGGCGGAGCTGTACGCGGGGTGGGAGGCGGGAGGGCGTCCGAGGACGGGCGACCTGCGGGACGACCTGCTGCTCTGCGTGCGGGAGCTGACGGGCGCCGGACACGATGTGATCGTCGTCGACCAGACCACGCCGGAGCAGCGGCGGATGGGGCTGAGCACGGTGTGCGCGATCGTCCCGGGCCTGCTGCCGATCGACTTCGGCTGGTCGCGCCAGCGGGCCCCGTACATGCCCCGGCTGCGCACGGCGGCCGTGCGCGCGGGGCTGCGCGGGAGCCCGTTGACGGACGCGGAGATCCGGATGGTGCCGCACCCCTTCCCCTGACCCCCCGCCCCCTCCGGCCCCGGGCTGCGGCCCGGGGCCCCCTATCCCCGGGGCCCCCTGTTGCGGGCCACGACGCGTGCCGGATGCCCCGGACCCCTTCCTGCGGGGTCCGGGGCATCCGGTGTGTGCGGTGCCGCGCCAGGAGTGTCAGGCGCTGCAGGAGGTGGTGCTGGTGGTGGAGGAACAGGTCGAGGTGGAGCTGCAGCTCGTGGAACCGGCGAGCACGACCTCGCTGGCGTCCGAGTAGTCCGAGATCTCGAAGGTCTCCGACTCCAGCTCCAGGATCTCGTCGGCGAGCGAGGCGAGCGGCGACTTCTCCATGGGACTCTCCTTCATGGGTTCGGGCGGTTCAGCCGGCGTGGTCGGCGCAGCTGGTTCTGGTGGTTCCGGTGCTACCGGCGGTGTGCCGTCCGTGAGTTCCGGCCGGTTTCCTGTGGTGCCCTTCCAGGAAAACCGGTCGCGCCTTCACTTCACCCGTCCATCCCCTGACACTCCCCTGACAGAAAGTGTCAGCGTTCTGACAGTCCGGCCGCCGGGCCGGTGGCCGAGCATGGCGTCATGACCGTCTCCGCCGCCGGGCTCCCCGGACTCCCGCCGCTCCTGCGGCCGTTGACGACCCTGTACCTGGACCTGCACCGCCACCCCGAGCTGTCGGGCGAGGAGGAGCGTACGGCCGCCCGGTTCGCCGACTGGCTGGAGTCCGCCGGGTACGAGACCACGCGCGGGATCGGCGGCCACGGCGTGGCCGGGGTGCTGCGCCGCGGCACGGGGCCGACGGTCGTGCTGCGCGCCGAGCTGGACGCGCTGCCGGTCCGGGAGAGCACGGGGCTGCCGTACGCGAGCGAGGGCCCCGCGGCGCACGCCTGCGGACACGACCTCCACCTGGCCGCGGCCGCCGGGGCCGCCTCGCTGCTGGCGGGCGCCGGTCCCGGGGCCTGGCGGGGCACGCTGGTGGTGGTGGGACAGCCCGCGGAGGAAACCCTGGAGGGGGCGCGGGCGATGCTGGCCGACGGGCTGTACGAGCGCGTCGGCCGCCCGGACGCCGTCCTCGCGCAGCACGCCGCCCCGCTGCCCGCCGGGATGGTCGCGCACGGGTACGGGCCCATGACCGCCGGGAGCGTCACCTTCCGCGTGGTCGTGCACGGGCGCGGCGGACACGCGGGCGCCCCGCACCTGACCGTGGACCCGGTGGTGACGGCGGCCCACGTCGTGACCCGGCTCCAGACCGTGGTGGCCCGGGAGGCGGCTCCCTCGGAGCAGGTCGCCGTCACCGTGGGCTCGCTGCGGGCCGGCGAGCGGGCCAACGTGGTCCCCGACCGGGCCGAGCTGGGGATCACCGTACGGGCGGCCGGCGAGGCCGCGCTCACCCGGGCCGCGGAGGCCGTCGAGCGGATCGTGCGCGCCGAGTGCGCCGCCTCGGGCTGCCCCCGGGAGCCGGAGATCGTCCGTACGGGCGCCTCCCCCGTCACCCACCCCGACCCGGCCACGACGGCCGCGGTGCGCGCGGCGCACACGGCGCGGCTGGGGGCGGAGCGGGTGGCGATGTGGCCGCCGTCCCTCGCCACGGAGGACTTCGGGCTGTTCGGCGACGCGGGACGGCACGTGCACGGCGCGCGGGGGGTACGGCTCGCCTACTGGATGCTCGGGGTGATCGGACCGGCAGCCTGGGCAGCGGCGCCCGGTGAGGGGGCGGCCGGGAAGCTGGCGGCCCTCCCCGCCAACCACGCCCCGGACTTCGCCCCGGACGTGCGCACGGCCCTCCCCGCCGGGGTCGACGCGCTGGCGGCGGCGGCCCTGGCCTGCCTGGCGCCCGGCGCGGACGGCACGGGCGGCGGTGACGGGGCCCGGCGAGCGGGGGCGGACGGGGCCCGGAGTCCCGCTACTTGATGTCGTAGCGGCACATGCCGGTCTTGCCGCCGCCGTTGTCGGCGACCTTCTTGCCGTCGACGGTGATCACGCACTCCGCGGCGTGCAGCAGCCCGTCGGCGCCGGTCACCGAACCGGGGACGACGGAGACCGTGGTGCCGGCGCGCTTCTCGGCGGCGGTGGCGAGGGTGACCGTGCCGGTCTTCTTCCAGGGCAGGGTGACCTGTTCCATCTTGTTGGTCTCGAGGTTGTAGTACACCTGCGTGGAGCCGGTGCCGAGGACCTCAAGGGTGACCTCGTGCTTGACCGCCGCGTCCTCGGCGGACGGCTTCGGCTTGCCGGCGGACGGCGCCCCGGCGGACGCGCCGGCCGGCTTCCCCTCGGCTCCCCCGTCCCCGGCCGCGCCGCCGCCGCAGCCGGTGAGCAGAAGGGCCGTCAGCGCCGTCAGGACTGGGCCGGTGATGATCTTGCGCATGTTTCTCCCTCACGAATGAGTAAGCGATCTTAGTGCGCGTGCCGGGCGGCCTCCCGACGGGTCAAGACCCCGAGCACGGCCTGACCTGGTGTCATAGTACGCAAGCGCCCTGAACCGTCACTTCCATCGATGCCATCTATAGTGGCCCCCATGGCCCTGGAACTGCGTCACCTGCGCTACCTGCTCGCGGTCGCCGAGCACCACAGCTTCACGCGCGCGGCGGAGGACTTGCACATCTCCCAGCCCACCCTGTCGCAGCAGATCAAGCAGCTGGAGCGGACGGTGGGCGTGCGGCTCCTGGACCGCGGCGGCCGCACGGTGCGGCTGACCGACGCCGGAGAGGCGTACGCCCACCACGCGCGCCGCGCGCTGCGGGACCTAGCGGCCGCCGAGCGGGCCGTCCACGACGTCGCCGGCCTCTCGCGCGGCCACCTCCGCCTGGCGCTGGCCCCCGTCTTCACCGCGTACCTCCTCGGCCCGCTGCTGGGCGCCCTGCACACGGCACACCCCGGCATCACCGTGGAGGTGCGGGAGATGACCCAGGACCGGATGGAGTCGGCCCTGCTCGCGGACGGGGCCGACCTCGGGATCGCGTTCGCCGGGCCCCACCTGCCGGGGATCGCGGCCACCGCGCTCTTCACCGAGACCCTCTCCCTGGTCGTCTGCGCCACCCCGGCGGCGCCGGCCGCCGCGGCGGCGCTGCCGGTGGCCGGCCTGGCGGACCGTCCGCTGGCGCTGCTGAACGGGGACTTCCCGACCCGGCGGCACGTGGACGCCTACTGCGCGGCCCACGGGGTGCGCCCCCGCGTCGCGGTCGAGGCCGACTCCGTCCAGGCACTGACCGAACTCGTACGGCGCACCGGGCTGGCCACACTCCTGCCCGAAGCCGTCGTCCGCGAGCAGCCCGGCCTGGCCCGGATCCCCCTGGCCCCGGCCCCGCCCCCGCGTACGGTCACCCTGCTCCGGCGGGACACCCCTTACGAGAGCGCCGCCGCCCGCGCGTTCACCACCCTGGCCCGGGGCTACGCCCCCGCCGGGCAGGAGGAGCAGCCCCCGCGGGCGGGCGCCGCGGAAGGGGCCCGGCGCACCGTGCAAAGTGAAGGCAAAGTCGAAAGGCGGGGCGGGCTCGCCCGGCCCACGATGGACTCATGAGCGTCCGACGGTACGAGCTGACGTTTCCCGGCAGCGACGGGACGGGCGAGGACACCGTGGTCCTGGAGCGCACCGATGCCGCGGGACCGGGCGGCCACCCGGTCTACGCCGACGCCACGGGCATCGTCCGCGCCGAGATCAGCGACCGCGGCGAGGTCCGCATGCTCCCCTCGGGCGGCCACCAGGCCCTCTCGCACCCCACCTCGACGCGCCGGCTGCCCGACGCCGACGGCTGACCGGCCCGGTCCCGGCGTCGCGCCCGCCCCGGCGCCGCGGTACGCGCGAGCCCCCTGCCGGGCCGCGTCACCGCGGCGGCAGGGGGCTCGGGGCGTGTCCGGCGGGTCAGGCCGCTCAGGCCGCCGCGGGCTCCGCCGGCGTGCTCGGCACCGGGCGCTGACGCGGAGCCGGGTACACCGCCTCCTCCGGCAGCCTCGGCTCCAGCCGCAGGACGCCCAGGGCGGAGACCGTCGCGCCCGCCGCGAGGACCAGCCACATCGCCGTCGGCGACAGCGTGAGCAGGGCCGTCAGGACGGCCGGGGCCAAGGCGCTGGGCACCGCCCAGGAAAGCTGGTAGACGGCCAGGTGCCGGCCCCGCGTCTCTTCGGGCGCGGCCTGCGCGCACAGGGCCGACGCCGTGGCGCCGTGCATCAGCTCCCCCGCCGTGAACAGGGCCGTCGCCGCGAAGATGCCGATCAGGATGACGGTCTTGTCCCCCACCGCGGCTAGTACGGCGAAGACCACGAACGAAGCCGCGAACACCGCCGCGCCCAGGGACACCGCACGGGATCGGCGGTAGGCGACGAGCGCCCGGGTGACCGGGATCTGGAGCAGCGCGATCCCGACCGTGTTGACGGCGTACAGGACGCCCACCAGCGAGGTGGACGCGCCCAGGTCCTGCGTGACGTACGCCGGGATGCCGATGGCGAGCACCGTGTAGCCGAACGCCGTCGGCACGTTGAGCAGGGTCAGCGCCAGGAACGGGCGGTTCCGCGCCACCAGCCGGTAGCCGCCCTTGCGGGAGGTCCGGGCCGGCGGGACGGCCGCCTTCGCGATCGGGATCGAGCCGAAGCAGGCGGCGGCCAGCAGGTACCCGGCGGCGGTACCGAACACGATCACGTAGTAGAAGGCGTCGCTGCCGAGGGCCAGGACCCCGCCCGCGACCAGACCGCCCACGCCCAGACCGGCGTTGCGCAGGCTGCGCTGCGCGGCGAGCAGCTTGTCCCGCTCGGTGCCCTGGACGAACTCGGCGATGAACGACTGGATCGCCGGCGGGTACGAGGTGTCGCCGAGCGCGACCAGCAGGATCACGGCGAACATCGTGTAGCCGTTGTCCACCAGCGGGTACGTGCAGAAGCCCGCGGCCCGCAGCAGGTACCCGCCGGTGACGACGGCCTTGGCCCCGAAGCGGTCGATGAGGACGCCCGCCGCCGGGTTGCTGATCAGGCCGATCACGGCGGCGGCCGTCATCAGGGTGCCCACCTGGGTGAGCGGCAGCCCCGTCACGTGGTGGAAGTAGAGCAGGGACAGGGGCAGGTACATGCCGGCGCCGGTGGCATCGACGACCATGCCCAGCATGTACCGCGTCTTCGCCGACAGGCGGGCCCCCGTCATGACCCGTCGCCGATCACGCTGTGTTCGCGGACCCACTCGCCCAGCTCGCGCAGCCGACGCTCGACCTCGGCGCGGGTCGGGGCGGTGCCCACGGCCGCGGCGAGGAAGTCGGAGGAACCCGAGGCGGGCGCGATGACCTGGCCCTCCTCCGCGTAGAGCCAGAATCCGGCAAGCCAGTCGTGCTCGGGCACCGCGGGCAGCTCGCGCACCAGTCCGGGCCGCTTCATCATGAGCAGCTGCCCCGCCATGTGCCGCGGCTTCGGCAGCCCGGCCGCGTCACCGCCGCGCCGTACCTCGGGGTGCAGTTCGTGGCCGGCCTCG
Organism: Streptomyces sp. NPDC012794; assembly: GCF_042901085.1. Lineage (NCBI taxonomy): Bacteria > Bacillati > Actinomycetota > Actinomycetes > Kitasatosporales > Streptomycetaceae > Streptomyces > Streptomyces sp. NPDC012794. The sequence goes on along the minus strand of NZ_JBIBCI010000011.1, from coordinate 148,837 downwards.
GCGCGGACGGCGTACCCGCCGAGGTGCACGCCGAACAGGCTGTGGAAGACCTCACGGATCTTGGCGCCGCCGGGCCGGCAGGCGATCTCGCACATGACGAGGCGGTCGTCCGGAGTGTGGAAGACCTCCATGTGGAAGGCGTGGTCGCGCAGCCGGGAGCCGGCGGGGGCCAGCGAGGCGAGGACCCGCTCGGCGAGGTCGAGCAGCCTCGGGGTGATCGGGTCGTCCTCGTCGAGGGTGAGGTCGATGCGCGGGCCCGGGTCGGAGGCGAAGGAGGAGAGGTCGTACTGGTACTGCGAGGGCCAGGCCATGGCCACCCGGCCGTCGCGCACCACGCCGTCGACGTGGCACATGCGGCCCGGGACGAAGTCCTCCAGCAGGACGTCGTCCCGCTCGCCGGCCCGGTACACCTCCGTCAGGCACTCCTCGAAGGAGGCCTCGTCCTGGAGGATGCGCAGGCCGACCGCGTTGAAGCCGCTGCGCTCCTTGAACACCACCGGGAAGCCCTCGGCGGCGGCGAACTCGCGCGCCTCGTCGGCGGTGCGGGCCTGGACCCAGGCCGCCACGTCGATCCCGGAGGCCTGTGCGCGGGTCTTCATCAGCGCCTTGTCGCGGAACGGCATCACGTCGTCGTGCCAGGCGCCGCGCAGCCCGAACCGCTCGCGCAGCCGAGCCGCCCGCAGCATGTCCGCCTCGTGCAGCGCGGTCACGCCGGTGATGTTGTGCTCGGCGATGAGTTCGAGGGCGCGGGCGTCGACCTCTTCCGCGTCGAAGTCGTCGAAGATCTCCAGGCGGGTGTAGCCGAGGGTGCCGTCCGGCACCTTCTCACCGGCCAGTTCGATCTTGTCCCGGGCGGCGAGGACGACGATGTCGCCGGTGTGGTCCGGCAGCCAGGAGCGGTACGGGAACGGCTCCAGCGGGTTGCGGTGCAGGATCAGCAGGTTCTCGCGCGGGGCGATCTCGGACGGCTGCGCGAGCACGGTCTCCCCGTTGGGGCGGGCCAGGGTGATCCGGATGTCGTCGCGGATCACCTCGGCCCCGCGGCGGATCGCCGCGGTGGTGTCCTCGGCGGCGACCGCGATCAGGCCGAGCCGGTCCCAGTTGTCCTGGAGCACCCGGACGTCGTCGCCGGGCTTGGCGCTGATGGTGACGGAGATGACGCCCTCGGCGGCCCGGGCCTCCTCGATCCCGGCGATGGACTCCACCCGGCTGCCCGGCGTCCCGATCAGGGCGCGCACGCTGGCACCGCCGTGCGCCTGCGGCCGGTCGGGGAGTTCCTCGAGCAGGCCGAAGGGGTGGGCCACCGCGAGCGTGACCAGGTCGACGCCGAAGGCGCTGCGCACCAGCTCGGGGATGGAGTCGCCGCCGATCCGGTTGTGGCCCTCGATCACGCGCGGGCCCTTGGCGGTGAGGCGGACCTCGGTGTGGCAGACGCCGTCGCGCAGGCCCATCACGTCGAGGAAGCCGCGTATGCCGTCGCGTATCGCTTCCTCGTCGGCGTCGGACAGCCGGGCCGGGACCGCGTGGCCGAGCTCCGCGAAGTGGCCGTCGGCGGTGAACTTCTCGGTGACCGTGACGATCACGTGGCGGCCGCCGAAGCTGAAGGACTCGACGCTGTACTCGGGTCCGTCCAGGAACTCCTCCATCAGGAAGTCCTTCAGGACGAACAGCGAGGAGACCCGGTCAGTGCGGGTGCCGGAGAGCCGGGTGACCTCGGCCCACACGCGGTCGGCGTCGTGCGGGCCCTCGACCCGCATGACCCCGATGCTCGCGGTGGCGTCGACGGGCTTGACGATGAACGGGAAGCCGTAGGCGGCGCCGAAGGCGTCCAGGTCCTCACGGCTCTTCAGGGACTGGGCCCCGACGGCGTGCTCCGGGTCGTGCTCGGCGACGTACCGCCGCATGGCGGCCTTGTCCCGGATGCGGGCGGTGACCTCGTAGCCGGTCCCGCCCAGTCCGTACAGGTCGTTGATCCGGCCCGCGTTCTCGAGTCCCGGCTCGGTCAGGGAGACGCACGCGGCGAAGCCGGGGCTCTCGTGCCAGGCGCGTACCAGGGGCTCGATCAGCTCCCACTGGGTGAAGTCCACGACCTCGACGGCCGCGGCGAGCCGGTTCTGCTCCTCGCTGACCTTGGTCGGGTGCTGGAGCAGCAGCACGCTCAGTCCCAGGTCGTGGGCCTTCCGCACGGTCTCGTCGGTCGCACCGACGAGCAGCAGGGTGCGCTCGGGGTTCATTCGCTCTCATCTCCCCCTGCGGCGGCAGGGATATCTTTCCGGGCTCGTACTCGGGTAGGGGCGGGGGGTGGGGCGGGCTCCGGCCTCACCGCGGGCCGGCGGGGTCCTCTTCCGGCCACCAGCTGAGGTAGCGTTCGCCGCTGTCGGGGAACACCGTCGCCACGACCGCGTCCGACAGGTCGTGCCGGCGGGCCAGTTCGAGGCAGCCGTACGCGGCGGCACCGGAGGAGATCCCGACGAGGAGCCCGGAGCGTGCGGCGATGGCGCGCGTGGTGGCCGCGGCGTCGGAGTCCTCGACGGCGATCACCTCGTCGATGAGGTGCAGGTCGGTGACGGGGCTGATGAAGCCGCCGTTGAGGCCGGGGATGCGGTGCGGGCCGGGGTCGCCGCCGGAGAGCAGCGCGGAGCCCGCCGGTTCGACGGCGATCACCTTCAGGTCGGGGTTGCCCTCGCGCAGGTAGCGGGCGCAGCCGGTGAGGGTGCCGCCGGTGCCGATCCCGCACACCAGGTAGTCGACGCGGCCTCCGGCGTCGCGCCAGATCTCGGGGCCGGTGGTCTCGTAGTGGGCGCGGACGTTGTCGGGGTTCTCGTGCTGGCGCGCGTACCAGGAGCCGGGCATCTCGGCGTGCAGTTTCGCGGCGTGCTCGACGCAGGCGGCGAAGCCCAGGGCGTGGTCGGTGAACTCCACCTCGGCGCCGAGCATCCGCAGGGTCAACACGCGTTCGCGGGAGGAGTTGGAGGGAAGGACGATCAGACAGCGGTAGCCGCGGGCGGCGGCGAGGGCGGCCAGGGCGATGCCGGTGTTGCCGGAGGTGGACTCGATGACGGTGGCGCCGGGACGGAGCGCGCCGGATTCCTCGGCGGCCCGCAGCATGAACAGGGCGGCCCGGTCCTTGATGCTGGACAGCGGGTTGGCCGCCTCCAGCTTGGCGAGGACGCGGGCGGTGTCGGGCAGGCCGTCGAGCTGGAGGCGGAACAGCGGGGTGTCGCCGACGAGGTCCTCGAATGATGCCGCGATGCGGCGGGTGGTGCGCGCGTGGTTCACGTGCCAACCCCTTTGGTGCTGTGCGTGCGGTCGGTCTCCGAAAAGTAGCCAGAGGCGGTAGCGCGCGATTGGTGCCCGGCTCGGGCCGGACTCGAGCGCCGCTCGCGCGCCCGCGATCGCGGAACGGGCCCGAACGGGCAGCGGAGCACGGACCGTTGTCGTACCCCGCCGCTAGCCTGGACGCATGGACGAGATCAACGGTGGGGAGGTCGTCACCTTCGCGGATGCCGGTGCCTTCGAGAGCTGGCTGTCGCGGCACCACACGCGTACGGAGGGTCTGTGGATCAAGGTGGCCAAGAAGAAGTCCGGCATCCCGACGGTCACCGACGACGAACTGGTGGACGTCGGCCTCTGCTACGGCTGGATCTCCGGCCAGCGGCGTTCCCACGACGAGCGGTACTACCTCCAGAAGTACGTACCGCGCCGCCCCCGGAGCCTGTGGTCGCAGGTGAACGTGGAGAAGGTCGCGGCGCTCACGGCGGCCGGCCGGATGCGTGAACCGGGCCTCGCGGAGGTACGCCGGGCGCAGGCCGACGGGCGGTGGGCCGCGGCGTACGAGTCCCAGCGCACGGCGGCGGTCCCGCCGGACCTGGCGGCCGCCCTGGAGGCGGACCCCCGGGCCCGGACGGCGTTCGAGGCCCTCGACCGGTCCGGCCGCTACCAGCTGGCGCTGCCACTCCTCCAGGCCCTCACCCCCGGCACCCGCCGGGCCCGCCTCGACCGGGCCCTCGACACGCTGCGCCGCACCGGAGGCCCGGCCGGGGCCTAGTCCGTCCCTTCCGGACCTCGGGCCCTGTCGCCGGACGGCGCGTCACGGCGCAGGCCCGCCAGCTTGTCGGGGTTGACCTGGATGCGGATGTTGCGGAGCAGCCCGCCCTCCAGGTCGTAGGTGCACGAGCCGATCGGCTCCTCCCCCGCCAGGACGAGGAGGCCGAGCTCGCCGTTGATGACAGCAGGGGTGACGGTGACCCCGGCCATGGCGGGCTTGGCCAGCACGCCGAGCAGGAAGCGCGCCACGCGGTCGGCGCCGTACACGGGCCGGCGGCCGGCGGTGACCTTGCCTCCGCCGTCGGACCAGGCGGTGACGTCGGGGGCGAGCATCTCCAGGACGGCGTTGAGGTCTCCCCCGGCACAGGCGCGGAGGAAGCGCTGCGTGACCTCCTCGCGCTGCGCGCTGTCGGAGTCGTAGCGGTGGCGGCGCTCCGCGACGTGTTTGCGGGCGCGGTGGGAGATCTGCCGGACGGCCGGCTCCGGGCGCTCCAGGAAGCCGGCGATCTCGGCGTGCGAGTAGCCGAAGACCTCCCGCAGCACGAAGACGGCGCGCTCTACGGGGGTGAGCGTTTCCAGGACGACGAGCATGGCCGTGGAGACGCTCTCGGCCAGCTCCCGCTCCTGCGCCACGTCGGGCTCGGTGAGCAGCGGTTCCGGCAGCCAGGGGCCGACGTATTCCTCCCGCGTGGCCCGGGCCGAGGTGAGCCGGTTCAGGGACAGGTTGGTGACCGTCCGCACGAGGTACGCCTTGGGGTGCCGGACTTCCGACCGGTCGGCCTTGTGCCAGGTCAGCCAGGCGTCCTGGACGATGTCCTCGGCGTCGCTGACGGTCCCCAGCATGCGGTAGGCGGTGGCGAACAACAGCCGTCGGTGTTCGTTGAAGGGATCCGCTTCGGGTTCGCTCGTGATCACCGTCCGATTCTGCCCGGCGTACGACGGCCCGGCCACCCCGCCCCCGCCGCGGCTCAGTTGGAGGGCGACGGCGAGGGGTCCGCGCGCAGCCGTACGCCCACGACGGCCAGTCGTCCGTCGGTGCGGATCACGCAGTCCACGGGGTGCGCGGTCAAGGCCGCGTCGTGAAGGCCGAGTTCGATGTCGCCGTCCGGGTCCCCGGGCCGGTGGAGGACCGCCCGCCCCTCCAGGGCGGCCACGAGCAGGGTCTCGTCCGGCCGGGCGGCGAGGGCGAGTTCGCCGCGCACGACGGCGGTGCGGGCGCGGACCTGGTCCCGGCGGTACATCACGTTGAAGTTGACGACCGGGCCGGCCAGCAGCCGGCAGTCGGTCGCCCGGTCCCCCGGGAAGCGCCGGGGCGCGTGGCGCTCGTCGACGAGGCGTCGTTCGCCCCCGACCGTGAGGTCCATGCCCGCGCCCTCGGCCAGGGTGAGGATCCGGTCGACGCCGGGGAAGTACGAGAAGGACCCGTCGGCCTCCACCTCCGCGAGGCTGACCCGCCAGGCGAAGCCGGCGGTCCCCGCGCCCTCGGGCCAGGCCGCGATCTCGCGGGTGACACCGCCGCGGTTCTTCCACGGCACGGCCGTACGGTCGGCGGCGCGCAGGATCCGGATCTCGGCGGGGCCGGGCATGGCGGGGGCTTCCTTCCCTCGGGTGCGTACCGCCTCGAGCCTAGGCCCTGTCGTCAAAGTGGCGCCGGTCAGGCCCGCGGCGGCCGGTGCCGTGCATCGCAAGGCGGAGGGGCGCCCGAGTACCGGACGTACTCGGGTGCCCCGACAACGCGGCGAGGTGCGTTGCCGGACGCCGCGGGACAGGCGGGACTTTGACGACAGGGCCCAGGGGGTGGGTGCGGGAGGGGGCGCGGGCGGGTCAGCGCAGGATTCCCGCCTGCCGGGCCGCCCGCAGCCAGGAGGGGAACTCCGACAGGAGCCGGTCGTACAGGTCCTGGTCCGAGACCTTGTCGATGTCGTCGACGGCGAAGAAGCCGACGTTGTCGACGCGGCGCCCGGGCATGGTGTCGAAGCGTTCCAGTACGCCGAAGCCGGCGCGGCCGAGGCCGACGAACTGCCAGAACACCGGCTCCTCGACGGCCGCCCGCAGTTCCCGCTCGATCTCGTCGTTGCGGTACACCCCGCCGTCGGAGAAGAAGAGGACCAGGGTCGGGGCGGGCACGGGGTGGCAGCGCACGAAGTCCCGTACCTCGGCGATGACCTTCTGCTCCTCGTTCTGGAAGCCGACCTGCCGCATGTCGACCTGGCCCGGGAGCAGCCCCTTGGCCGGCTTCTTGCGGCCGAAGAGGCTCATCTGGCCGATGCGTACGTGCAGCCGCAGCCACTCGGGCAGGTCGCCGACGGCGAGGTCCGGCAGCCGGGCGGGGTTGGTGGCGAAGGTCCAGGCCTGCATTTCGCCGTCGTCGTCGAGCTGCGCGGCGACGGCCGCCATCCGCTCGACCACGCTCGCGACGGTGCCGCGCGTGTAGAGGGCGCTCATCGACCCGGAGGCGTCGAGGACCAGGATCACGCGGGCGGTGACGCCCTGGGCGCCGGCCTTGCTCAGGCTGACGGCCACCTGTTTCTTGCGCAGTGACAGGCGCCCCCGCATGTCCTCCGGAAGCCACTCCTCGCCCTTGACGAGCCGTACGACCGCCTCACCCGCACCGGCGGCGGGCACGGGAGGGCGGGGCGCGGGCGCGGGCGCGGGAGCCGGGCGGGACGCAGGGGCGGGAGCCGGCGTGGAGGCCCGGCGGGGAGCAGGCGCGGGGGCACGCCGGGGCACGGGCGCGGGGGCGGCCGCGGGGGCCGGCGCGTCGTCCACGGTGATGCCGTAGTCGGTGGCGAGTCCCGCGAGGCCGCTCGCGTACCCCTGGCCGACGGCGCGGAACTTCCACGCGCCGGCCCGCCGGTAGAGCTCGCCGCTCACGAAGGCGGTCTCCGGCCCGGCCTCCATGTCGAAGCGGGCCAGTTCGGCGCCGGAGGCGGCGTCCAGCAGGCGCAGGTGCAGACCCGGGACCCGGCCGAAGGTGCCGCCGTCGGCGGAGGCGCAGAGGACGACCCGCTCGATGTCCCCTTCCAGGGCGGCGAGGTCGACGTCGAGGGTGTCGGAGCCCGGCTGCTTGCCGAGGTGGCGTACGGCTCCGGAGGCGTGCCGGGGCTGGTTGTAGAAGACGAAGTCCCCGTCGGAGCGGACCCGTCCGGTGGCTGCCAGGAGCAGCGCGGAGGCGTCGACGTCGGGTACTCCGGGCCCGGCGGACCAGCCGAGCACGGCTCTGACCGAGGGGGCGGCGACCGGGAGGTTGGCGCCTTTGCTCATTGTCGTCACATCGGACAGTCTGCCCGGTGGTCCGGCTCCGCGGGGCCGAATGGGAACGGAAGCGGTGCTCGGACGCGGCCGGGGCCCGCACCTTCGGTGCGGGCCCCGGCGTCGCTCGGGCCGAGCGGGTCGATCAGCTCAGGCGGGAACGATGTTCTCGGCCTGCGGGCCCTTCTGGCCCTGGGTGACGTCGAAGTTCACCTTCTGGCCCTCCTGGAGCTCACGGTAGCCCTGGGTGGCGATGTTCGAGTAGTGGGCGAACACGTCGGCGCCGCCGCCGTCCTGCTCGATGAAGCCGAAGCCCTTTTCCGCGTTGAACCACTTCACGGTGCCGGACGCCATATCGATTCTCCTTCGGGGCCGTACCCGGAGCCGCACTGTGCGGACCCGGCGTCGCCGGGTTGATTGACCCCGTTCGAAGAACTCTGGGAACCACACCTGCAACTGTCCCGACCGTAGCACAAGGCACCCGCCTCATTGCGGAGCGTTACGTCGATCGGGCGTACGGGCCTCAGCCGCGGAAGTCGGCCGTGCGCTCGGGCGAGGCCTCGGCCAGGGCCCGGGTGACCGCCTCGACGCCGCCCCGGAGCCCGTAGACGGGCGTGTCGGGCTGCTGTCGCCAGGACTCGTCGAGGCCGCCCGCGTCGACGGTGTCGAAGCCGAGCTCGTCGATGAGCGCGCGGACCGTCTTCTTGGCCGCTTCGTCGTCACCGGCGACGGGGAGCGCGATCCGCTCGGGGTGTCCGGCCGGCCGCGGCCGGTCGATGATGTCGGCGGCGTAGGTGCCGTTGAAGGCCTTGACGACGGGGTGGCCCAGCCGGCGCTCGGTCCAGCGGCTCTCGGTCAGGCCCTCGTCCTCGACGGCGGCGATCCGGCCGTCGCGCTGCCGCGGGTAGTAGTTGCCGGTGTCGATGACGATGAAGCCGTCGGCCGCCCCGTCGAAGAGCCCGGCGGGCAGGTCGGGGATGTTCTTGAAGGGGATGGTGACCACCACGATCTCGGCGCCGTGCGCCGCCTCGGCGACCGTGACGGCGGTGGCGCCGGTCTCCTCCGCGAGGGCCGTGAGGGTCTGCGGTCCGCGGGAGTTGGCGACGCGGACCTGGTGTCCGAGCGAGGTGAGCCGGCGGGTGAGGTTGCCGCCGATGTTGCCGGCGCCGATGATGCCGATCTTCATGAGCCCTCCATTGCGTACGGAAATGCGTGCGACCCCTGCCCCAACCCTTCGCCCGGCCGCCGCATTCCGCGCCGGCACGCCATGGCTCCGTGATGGCCCGTACGGGTGAAATCCCGCCATTTATCCCTTCGGTGTCAACCGACGGGTGAGCGGGACCCGTCCTTCCCTGCGGGGCCGGGGACCGTACCGGCCCGCACCCAGCACGGGGAAAGGTACCGATCGATGCCCAAGCTCCCGACCAAGCGCACCCTCTCCATCGCCCTCGCGGCCACCGCGGGCGCCGCAGCCCTCTCCTTGGCCCTCGTCTCCACCACCTCGGCGACCGCCGCCGCGCCGCCGTCCGTCTCCGGCAGCCCGGAGGGGGCCTTCACCCGGATCGCCGATTTCTACGGCTCGTACGTCGACGCGATGTACGACGGGGACGGCGTGACGGCCGACCGGCTGCGCTCCTTCTACCTCTCCGAGCCCCTCCAGCGGGAGCTGAGGCAGTGGGAGGACACCCACCACGCCAACGGCGTGCTGCGCGCGCAGAACGTTCCGGTCGAGTGGAAGGTGACCTCCACGGGCAGCGGGGCGGGCAAGACCAACGCCACGGTCACCCTGACCTGGAGCGCAAGTTCCACGACCCAGATCCGGGTGCAGGCCGACCTGCGGACGAAGAAGATCACGGCCATCACGGACTGACCCGGTCCCCGTGACGCGAGCGGGGCCCGCCACCCGGCGGGCCCCGCTCGTCCGTCTTCCGCTCGCGGCGGGGCGCCCTTACGCGCCGCTCGCCCCGAGCATCTCCTCGCGCTCCACGATCTTCACGCGCTCACGGCCCTGCGGCTCGCCCAGCGCCTTCTCGGCGGCGTCCAGCCGGTACCAGCCCTCCCAGGTGGTGTACCGGACCTGCCGCTCGGCGAGGAAGGCCTCGACCGCCTCCGGCTCGGGGGTCGCGGGGGTGAGCAGGCGCCCCTGGGCGTGGTCGGCCAGCAGGTTGGCGACGGTCTCGTTCGCGTCGCCCTTGGTGTGGCCGATCAGGCCGATGGGGCCGCGCCGGATCCAGCCGGTGACGTACGTCGAGGCGAGGTGCTCGCCGTTCTCGATGACCCGGCCGCCCTCGTCGGGCACCGTGCCGGACTCCACGTCCCAGGGCAGCTTGGGCAGTTCGTCGGAGAGGTAGCCGACGGCGCGGTAGACGGACTGGACGTCCCAGGTGGTGAACTGTCCGGTGCCCCTGACGTTGCCGGTGCCGTCCAGCTCGGTGCGCTCGGTGCGCAGGCCGACGACCTTGCCGTCCTCGCCGAGGATCTCGGCGGGGGACTCGAAGAAGTGCAGGAACAGTTTGTGGGGGCGGTCGCCGATGTCGCGGATCGCCCAGTTCTCGAGGGTCTTGGCGACCATGTCCGCCTGCTTGTTGGAGCGGCGGGTGGTGATCGAGCCCTCGTCGTAGTCGATGTCCTCGGGGTTGACGATGACCTCGATGTTCGGCGAGTGGTCGAGCTCGCGCAGCTCCATCGGGCTGAACTTGGCCTGCGCCGGACCCCGGCGGCCGAAGACGTGGACCTCCAGGGCCTTGTTGGCCTTGAGGCCGTCGTAGACGTTCGGCGGGATCTCGGTCGGGAGCAGCTCGTCGGCGGTCTTGGCGAGGATGCGGGCGACGTCGAGGGCGACGTTGCCGACGCCGAGGACCGCGACCTTCTCGGCCTCCAGCGGCCAGGTGCGCGGCACGTCGGGGTGGCCGTCGTACCAGGAGACGAAGTCGGCGGCGCCGTAGGAGCCGTCGAGGTCGACGCCGGGGATGCTGAGCGCCCGGTCCGCGGTGGCGCCGGTGGAGAAGACAACGGCGTCGTAGAAGGCGTGGAGCTCGTCGAGCGAGATGTCGTTCGGGTAGTCGACATTGCCGAAGAGGCGGACCTGCGGCTTGTCGAGCACCTGGTGCAGGGCGGTGATGATGCCCTTGATGCGGGGGTGGTCGGGGGCGACCCCGTAGCGGATGAGGCCGAAGGGCGCGGGCATCCGTTCGAAGAGGTCGATGGACACGCCGGGGTCGGCCGCCGCCTCGGACTTCAGCAGCGCGTCGGCCGCGTAAATACCGGCGGGGCCGGCACCGACGATTGCTACCCGCAGAGAGCGAGGCATGACTGGGTTCCCTTCGACCGACAATCTGACTGATCAAGGAAACCCTAAACTAAGGCCACCCTAACCCGGCACCCGCCCCCGGGTTATGACCCCATAATCGAATCTTATGGCTTGCCAAAGGCTGACTTTTGGCTGACCGCGGCCTCCCCGCCGGCCCCTCCGCTGACGTGCGACGCGCCCGTCCGCTCAGGCCTCGTACTGGGTGAGGTCGATGCTGTGGAGGCTGAGCCGGTCCCCGGTCCGCGGGTCGGAGGCCTGCCCGTCCTCCTCCATGCCGAGCTTGCGGATCACGTTCGCGGACTCGTCGTTGCCGAGCCGGTTGACGGCGACGACGCGGTCCAGACCCCGGTCCTGAAGGGCGAACTCCAGGACCGTCTGGGCCGCTTCGGAGGCGTAGCCCTGGCCCCAGAAGGGCCGGCCCAGCCGCCAGGTGATCTGTACCTGGTGCCGCGTCTCGGGCAGGTCGTCCGCGGCCGACAGCCCCACGGCCCCGATCAGCTCGCCGGAGGCCAGGAGCTCGACGGCGAACACGCCGAAGCCCTCGTCGTCCCACTCCTCCTCCCAGCGCTCGATGGCTTCGGCGGTCTCCTCCAGGTCGAGGGCGGAGCCGTCGCCGATCCAGCGCATCACTTCCGGGTCTGCGTTGATCTCCGAGAGGGGAACGAGGTCGTCGTCGGTCCAGCGGCGGAGGAGGAGGCGGGGGGTGCGGATCTCGGTCATGCGCACATCCTGCCGAACGGGGTCCGGCCAGGGGTAATCGGCCCACCGCCCGCGCCCCGCCCCGGGCGCGGTGACCGCGTCGGGCCTCCGGGTCAGTCCGGCAGGCCGGTGCCGCAGCGGGAGCAGTAGCGGGCCCCGGAATCGGTGGCGAGCCGGCCGCAGTCCGGGCAGACCCGGTGCAGCAGGCAGGCCGTCTCGCCGCCCTCGGCGGCGTCGACCGGCCGCCCGGCGGTGCCGATGCCGAGCCCGGGGCGCCGGGTGTGGACGGTGAGGTACGTCAGCCCCTGCGGGCCGGCGGTCAGGGAGCGCCGGGCGCCGCGCGCGAGCCAGCAGGCGGTGTGGGGGCGCAGCGGGTGCGGGCCGTCCTCGGTGTCGATCCGCCCGCCGCCCTCCACCACGACGAGCAGGACGTCGAGGGCGGGCTCGGCGTGCTCCGCGATGGCCGCGCCCGGACGCAGCCGGATCAGGTTGGAGTCCAGGCCGCGCCCGGTTCCGGTCAGCCGCCACAGGGCGCCGGTCGCGTCGGCGGGGGCTCCGGCGATCACCTCGTCGAGGTCCGTCAGGATCCCGGTGAGCTGGGGATGCGTGGTCATTGCTGGTCCTTCCCTGCCTGGAGCACGTGCCTCCGCAGTCATACACGATCGCGGGCGGCCATTTCCGGCCGATCCGCTCTTTGCACTCCGACTGCCCGGGGTCCCGGCGGCCGCACCCCGGCGACCGCCTCCGTCCGTCCGGCCGATATGGTCGTGTCCGGATTGCGCCGGCCCCACCCGGTTCGGACGCGAGGCCCGGCCGGCGGTCGATCACCGCCCGGGCACGGCCGCTCCCGCCTCCCCGCCCCGCCCGTACCGGAAACCTGCCCCGCATGCACCCCAGCACCACCACCGCCGCTCCCGCCCCTGACCCCGCCCCGCGCAGGCGCCTGATCACGCCCCGGGCCCCGGCCCGCCCGAGCGCGGTCGCCGCCTTCCACAGCGTCAGCGCCGCGACCACCGTGCTGCTGGGCCTCGTCGCGATCGGCGCGGCGATCCACGAGCCGGTACTGATACCCCCGCTGGCCGCGAGCGCGGCGCTGGTGCACAGCGCGCCCACCCTGCCCCTGGCCCAGCCGCGCGGAGTGGTCATCGGGCACCTCCTGGGCGCGGCGGCCGGCTTCGCGGTCCTGGCCATGGCGGGCAGCAGCGCCTGGGCGGCCGCCCTGGCCGCCGGGCTCACCCTGGCCCTGCTGACGCTGGCCCGCACGCCGCACTCCCCGGCGGTGGCGACCGCCGTGGTGACGGTGCTCCAGACCCCCGATCCGGCCCGGTTCGTCCCCCTGCTCCTCGGGTCCACCGTGCTGCTGGTCCTGACCGGATACGCCGGTTCGCGCATCCGCCGTACCGCGCCGAGGTACCCCGCGTACTGGTGGTGATCCGCTGGCGCGCCTGCGCCGCGGCGAGGGGGCGCGGGCGCTACTCCTTGAGGTGTGGACATTTCTACGAAGGACGTCTTCGGGGCCCCCTGCTGGGTGAGTCTGATGGCCCGTGACCTGGAGGCGTCCCAGCGCTTCTACGGGGCGGTCGTCGGCTGGAGCTTCCGGCGGGCCAGGCTCGGCTCCGCCTTCTCGGTCGCCGTGGTGGACGACGTGCCCGTCGCCGGAATCGGGGCGCTCGCCACGGATCTGGCGGTGGCGGTGGCCTGGACCCCGTACTTCGCGGTCGACGACGTCGACGTGGCGACGGCCCGGGTCCGCGAGCGCAGCGGCACGGTCGGGGTGGGCCCGGTCTCCTTCCCCGGGGGCGGGCGGGCGGCGCTGGTCGCCGATGTGGACGGCGCGGCCTTCGGGGTCTGGCAGGGGCCCGTCTCAGCGGGCTGGCGCGTGGGGGTGGGACCCGCCCCGGCGTGGCTGGAGCTGCGGACCAGGAACGCGTTCGACGCCGCGTTGTTCTACGGCGAGGTGCTGGAGTGGGCCTCGGGCCGTGAGGGGTGCTGCGAGGTCTCGTACGAGGACGAGCGGGTCGTCCTGCGGCAGGGCGGGGAGCCGGTGGCCCGGCTGGACAGCGGCCCCGTGGAGCAGGGCGCCTACACCCCGCACACCCGGCCCCGCTGGCACGTCCACTTCCGGGTGGCGGACCTGGACTCCGCCGTCGAGTGGGCCGTCGACCTCGGCGGACGGGCCGTTTCGGTGGTCACCACGGACGGTGCCGTGCGCTCGATCGCGCTCCGCGACCCGGACGGCGCCCTCTTCACGCTCACGGAGCGGGTCGCGCCGCCCGGACCGCAGGACGGCGCGCGCTGACGGGGTCCGCTCGCCTGACCCCGGGCCCGCGGGGACACTGGGTCCTGGAGGAGGTACGCGATGGACCCGGTGGCGGCGCTGGACCGGATCGCCTTCCTGCTGGAGCGCGCTCAGGCCCCGACCTACCGGGTACGGGCCTTCCGTACCGCTTCGGCGGCCGTGGCGCACCTGGGCGAGCGGGAGACGGCCGAGCGGGTGGCGGCGGGCTCGCTGGAAGCGGTGAAGGGCATCGGGCCCAAGACGGCCAAGGTGGTGCGCGAGGCGCTGGCCGGGGGGATCCCCGAGTACCTGGGCGTCCTGGAGGAGGAGGCCGCGGCGATGCCGCACGGGCCGCCCGCCTCCCCCGCCGCCACCGCGCTGCGCGCCGCCCTGCGCGGGGACTGCCACCTGCACTCGGACTGGTCGGACGGCGGGAGCCCCATCGAGGCGATGGGACGGGCGGCGGCGGAACTGGGCCACGAGTGGGCGGTGCTGACGGACCACTCGCCGAGCCTGAAGGTGGCCCGGGGCCTGTCGCCGGAGCGGTTGCGCGAACAGCTGCGGGTGGTGGCCGAGCTGAACGAGGCGTGGGCCCCTTTCCGGCTGCTCACCGGCATCGAGTGCGACATCCTCCTCGACGGCTCGCTCGACCAGGAGCCGGAACTGCTGGAAGGGCTCGACCTGGTGGTGGGCTCCGTCCACTCGAAGCTGCGGATGGAGTCGCCCGCGATGACGCGGCGGCTGCTCAAGGCCGTGCGCAACCCTCTGATGGACGTCCTCGGGCACTGCACGGGGCGGTTGGTGACCGGCCGGACCCGCCCCGAGTCCGCCTTCGACGCCGAGGCCGTCTTCGCCGCCTGCGCGGAGTCCGGCACGGCCGTGGAGATCAACAGCCGTCCCGAGCGGCTCGACCCGCCCCGGCGGCTGCTGCGCCTGGCCGTCGGGGCAGGCACCCTCTTCGCGATCGACACCGACGCGCACGCCCCCGGCCAGCTGGACTGGCAGATCCTGGGCTGTGAGCGGGCGGCCGAGTGCGGGGTGCCCGCCGAACGCGTGGTCAACACCTGGCCCGCTGACCGGCTGCTCGCCTGGACGCGCTCCGCGTAGTCCGGGCCCGGCGGGGCCGAGAACGGCACGGGACGGGCCCCCGGCCGCGCCGTGCGCCGCCGGGGGCCCGTCGGGTCCGTCAGGGTCAGCCTTCCGCGCCGGGCGGCGGGCGACGGTACGTCAGGTCCAGGCCGGCCTGGACCGCCGCGGCGCCGGCGCATGCGCAGCGGCCTCCGTCCCCACTGCGCCGTTCGAGGCGGGCAAACGGGGGGCGCCCCGGCGTGTCCGCGCCCCGGGCCGGACACGCCGGGGGCCAAGACGGCCCGGGACGGCGCGGCCGGGTCACAGTGGCCCGACCGACCCGTCGAGGAGGGGGCAGCCGTGCCGGATCCCCGACCCGCCCGCGGCGCGCGCGTCCGCCGCCGGCCGCTGGGCGCGCCGCTGGCCGCGCTGGTCCTGCTCTGCGCGGCCGGCTCGGGGCCGCCCGCCGCCGTGGCCGTGGCCGGCGAGGGCGAGCGGCCCGTGGTCCGGACCGCCGAGGGACCCGTACGGGGGCGCGCGCACGGGGCGTACGACACGTTCCAGGGGATCCCGTACGCGGCCCCGCCGACCGGTCCACTGCGCTGGCGGCCGCCGCGGCCCGCGCCGCACCGGACGGGGGTGCTCGACGCGGGGGCGCCGGGGGCTCCCTGCGCCCAGTTGCCGCCGCTCGGCCCGGGCGGGCCGTCCGGCTCGGAGGACTGCCTCTTCCTGAACGTCACCGTCCCCGCGGGGCGGGGACGCGGCCGGCCGGTGATGGTGTGGTTCCACGGCGGCGGCTTCCGCGTCGGCTCGGCGGACACGTACCGGCCGGAGCCGCTGGCGGTGCGGGGCGACGCCGTGGTGGTCACGGTCAACTACCGGCTCGGCGTCTTCGGCTTCTTCGGCCACCCGGAGCTGGGCGGCGCGCCGGACTTCGGGCTCGCCGACCAGCAGGCGGCGCTGCGCTGGGTACGGGCGAACGCGGCCCGCTTCGGCGGCGATCCGGAGCGGGTCACCGTGTTCGGGGAGTCCGCGGGCGGGCTCAGCGTCTGCGCGCACCTGGTCTCCCCCGGCTCGGCCGGCCTGTTCCAGCGGGCGATCGTGCAGAGCGGATCCTGCTCGACGACCATCCCGCCGTACTCCTTGCTGCCGACGCTGGGGACGTACGAGCCGTTCGTGCCCGAGGAGCGCACGGTCTCGGCCGGCGCGGCCGCGGCCGGCGCGCTCGGCTGCGGCGGCCGGCCGGCGGGCCGGGTGCTCGACTGCCTGCGCGGGCTGGAGACGGGGCGGCTGCTGACGGCGGAGCTGATGGAGCGGTTCTCCGGGGTCGCGTACGGCAATGCCCTGCTGCCGGCCGAGCCGGCGCGGGCGTTGGTCTCGGGGCGTTTCCACCGGGTGCCGGTGATGCAGGGCAGCAACCTCGACGAGATGCGGATCTTCCTCAGGCAGACCCTGGCCGCGTATCCGGTGGAGGGGGCGGAGGGCTACCGGGAGCGGCTGCGGGTCTCCTTCGGTGCGGCGGCCCCCGCCGTGGAAGCGGCCTATCCGCCGGACCGCTTCGCGACGCCCGCGCTGGCCTGGGCCGCGGTGCTCTCCGACGCGTCCTTCACCTGCCCCACGCTGCGGGACGGCCGTGCGCTGGCCCGGCACGTGCCGGTGTACGGCTACCTCTTCAGTGACAGGACGGCGCCCAATTTCACCGGACTGCCCGAGCCGGCCGGCTTTCCGTACGGCGCGGCGCACGGCTTCGAACTGTCCTACCTGTTCACGATGGCGGAGCTGACGGAGCCCCAGCGCGCCCTGTCCGGCCGGATGACGGACTACTGGACGCGCTTCGCCCGCACCGGTTCACCGAACGCGCCGGACTCCCCCCTCTGGCCCCGGTTCGCGCCGCCCGCCCCCTCCGTGCTGCGCCTGGCGCCGGGCGCGGGCGGTATCCGGCGGATCGACCCGGCGGCCGCGCACCACTGCGCCCTCTGGGACGGCCTGCCCGCCCCCGCGTCCCCCGCCTCCGGGGCGGGCCGGTGACGGCCGGACCGGGCGGGGCGCCGCCTCCGGGCGGTCGCCCGGGGGCGGGGGTTCAGAGCCTGACGTCCCAGGCGACCGTGGAGACCAGGGTGCGCGCGATCTCGGGGTCGCGGACCGAGGGGGTGCGGTCCCGCACGCTGACCGACAGCCTGTGGCCGCGCAGGTCGAGCAGCCACAGCTCGGCCACCCGGACCTCGCTGCGGCCCGCGAACCGCTTGAGCTCCCGGCCGTCGAGGTACCAGCGCACCTCCGGCTCGCGCCCGTCGGCCCCGTACAGGCGCGGGACGGCCACCTCGGCGGCGTCCCCCAGGCGCAGGGTGCGGTCGGTGGGGGTGAGCGGCGTCGCCAGGCGGGCGTGCCGGTGGAATCCGGCGATCATCGCCTCGACGCCGGGGAGGTTGAAGGGCTTGCCCAGGATCCGCATCAGGGAGTTGTCCGTGGGCCGGTAGAGGCCGGTGACGTAGTAGCCGCCGCCCTCGTACGCGCCGACCGTGCCGCCGTCGGGGGAGGTCTCGCCGAGCCAGCGGTGCCACTTGGCCCGCTCCCGGGCCATCCGGGAGGCGTCCAGGGTGGAGGTGTTGATGTCGGCGGGCTCGCGGCCGGTGTACTTCTCGTAGCCGGGGACGCCCGGGTAGAAGTACTCGTCGGCGAGCTTCCCGAGGGAGTGGCCGGTCTCGTGGATGGCGACCTGCCCGGACTTGGGGTGGCCGGCGGACGCGGTGGAGATGCCCTCGTAGCCGAGGGTGGCGCTCGGCTCGTTGTATCCCGCGCCGCCGTACTTGGCGCTGTTGGCGAGGACGATCACCAGGTCGGCGGCGGGCGCCTTGGCGACGTACGCGTCGACCTTGGGCTGGTCCACGCAGAGCAGCCGCTCGATGGACTCGCACCAGAAGGAGGAGCCGAGCGCGGTGTCCCGGACGGTGTCCTGGGCCGGGTCGCCGGAGACCCCGGACTGGGCGGACACCGCGTCCACGGTCCACACGTTGAAGAGGTCGCGGTAGGTGGTGTACGGCTCGACGGCCGTGACCTCGGCCCATTTGGCCCGGGCGTCGGTGTGGAAGCGGTCCAGCTCGCCCTCGGTGTAGCCGTCACCGATCACGACCACGTCCAGCCGGTCCGCGGTGGGGCCGTTGTCGATCATTTTGGTGACCCGGCCGTCGGCGGCGCGTGCGGCCTCGGAGAGCCGGGGCGCGGCCTTCGCCGGTCCGGCCGCCGGCACCAGGACGTGGCCGGATCCGGCGTCGCCCCCGTGTTCCGGCCCGGGTATCTCGACCTCCACACCGGTCCGGCGGGGCGGGTCGGCGGCTGCCGGGGGCGCGGGGACGGCGGCCAGGAGCGCGGCGCTCGCGCAGGCCGCGGCGAGCGCCGTGCGCAGGGCCGGCCGGACGGTTCGCCTCATGAAGTCCTCCGTGGGGGAAGGGAGTCGGGGGCACGGTTAAGCGAGTGGTTAAGTCTGCTGAACCGGCTGCTTAAACTAGGTGGCGGGCGAGGCGGTGCGCAATGGCCGACGGCCGTTGAATACTGGGGAGTTGAGACACCCAGGGTGACAACAGGGGGAGTTCATGGACGAACCGGCCGAGATCGGGCGCCGGGTGCAGCGGCTCCGCGCCGAACGCGGTCTGACGCAGCGGCAGTTGGCCGAACCGGCGTACACCCCGGCGTACGTGTCCACCCTGGAGGCCGGCAAGGTGCGGCCCTCGGAGACCGCGCTGCGCTTCCTCGCCGAACGGCTCGGCACCTCGTACGAGGAGCTCGCCACGGGGCGCCCCGCGCACCTGGCCACCGAACTGCGGCTCGCCCTCACCGACGCGCAGCGCATCCTGGCCACCGGCTCGGCGCAGGAGGCCGCGGCGCACTTCCGGCGGCTGCTGGCCGAGGCCGAGCGGCTGGACCTGACCGACGAGCGGGCCGAGGCCCTGCTCGGGCTCGGCGACTGCGCGCTGGAGTCCGGTGAACTGACGGAGGCGGCAGGTCACTTCGAGGCGGCGGAGCTGCTGCTGGCGGACGAGCCGCTGCCCCGCCGGGCCCGGGCGGTCCGGGGGCGCGCCGTCGCGCACCTGCTGGCCGGGGAGCTGCGGTACGCCTGCTACCTGCTGGAGTCGGCGATCGACGCGCTGAACTCCGGCGGACTCGGGGACCCGGAGGCGCTGGTGCTGCTGTACTCGGCGGTCATCGGCCCGTACATCGACATGGGCGCGCACGCCCGCGCGGCCCATGCCGCGGAAATCGCGCTGGCGCTGGCTCCGCAGGTCGGGGATCCGGCGCTGGTGGCGGGGATGCACCGGCAGGTCGCGCGGACCTTCCTGACCGAGGGCCGGGTGGCCGATGCCGACGCCTCCCTGGCGAAGGCCCAGGCCGTCTACCGGCAGCTGCGGCTGCGCACCGATCTGGCGCACTGCCACTGGATGCGCGGCTACGTCCAGGCGCAGCACGGGGAACTGGGCGCGGCGGAACGGGAGCTGCGGATCGCCCGGGAGATGCTGACGGCGCGGCGGGCGGCGCTGTACACCGCGCAGGTGGAGGTGGAGCTGGCCGATGTGCTGCGCCGTCTGGGCCGGTACGAGGAGGCCGCGGAGCTGGTGTCGGGGCTGCTGGAGGAGGGGTCGGACCCGGGAGCGGTGCACGCGGGCGGCGCGCACCGGCTGCTGGGGCTGATCGCGCAGGAACGGGGGGACACCGAGGCCGCCGAGGAGCACTTCGTCCGGGCGCTGGCCCTGCTGGAGCGCAGCGGGGCGGACGGT
Source organism: Streptomyces sp. NPDC012794 (assembly GCF_042901085.1). Classification (NCBI taxonomy): domain Bacteria; kingdom Bacillati; phylum Actinomycetota; class Actinomycetes; order Kitasatosporales; family Streptomycetaceae; genus Streptomyces; species Streptomyces sp. NPDC012794. The sequence goes on along the minus strand of NZ_JBIBCI010000011.1, from coordinate 129,414 downwards.
GACCTGGCGGACCTGTGCCGGCTGCTGGGCGACCTGCTGCGCCGGTCGGGGCGTGCGGAGGCGGCGATGGACGCCTACCGCACCGGACTCGGGTACCGCTCGGCGCCCGGCACGACCACCCTGGGCCCGGCTCCGGCCGCCCCGGCGCACACGGCACCGCTCCCGGCGCCGCGCTGAGGCGGTGCGGGAGCGGTGCGGGCGTCACGCGGTCGCGGCGGTGCGGGCGCGCCGCGGGGGCGTGACCCCGTCGCGGCCGGGCGGGCGGGCGGGTCAGTGGTTCTCGGTGGGCTCCAAGTCGCGCGGGATCAGCGCCCAGGTCGTGGCCGCGGCGGCGACGGCCAGGGCTCCGGCCATCAGGAAGGCCGGGGTGATCGCCAGGGTGTAGGCGTGCGAGGCGGTCTCCAGGAGGGCCTGACCGACGGCGCCGCCGAGCCGTTCGGCGGTGTGCGCCGCCTCGCCGACCGAGTCCCGTACGGCGCTCGCGGCCGGGCCGTCCAGGTCGAGCACCGGCAGGTTGCCCCGGTAGAGGGCGGCGGCCGTGCTGCCGAGGATGGCGACGCCCATCGCGGAGCCCAGTTCGTAGCAGGTCTCCTCGATGGCGGCCGCGCTGGAGACCTGGTCGGCGGGCGCGGCGGAGACCAGGGTCACGGAGGCAACGGTGGTCGCGATGCCGGCGCCCAGCCCCATCACGGTCAGCCCCGCCGCGAAGGCCGGATATCCGGGCTCGGTGAACCGCTGCACGGTCCAGGGCATCGCCATTCCGGCCGCGAGGACCACCAGCCCGGCGCCCAGGACGTGCCGGATCGGGTAGCGGTGCATCAGCGCCGGAGCCACCAGCGAGGCGCAGATCAGCGCCAGCGGGGCGGGCAGCAGGCGCAGCCCGGCCTCCAGCGGGGTGTAGCCCTGGCCGTACTGGAACCACTGGGTGACGAGGAAGAGGATCGCGCCCATGCCGACCATCGGCAGGAAGATCGCGGTGGCCGCGACGCTGAAGGCGGGCCTGGTGAACAGCCGCACCTGGAGCAGCGGCTCGTCCAGACGCAGCTGGCGGCGGACGAACACGGTGAGCGCGAGGGCGGCGACGGCGAGCAGGACCCAGGGCAGCGGGTCGGCGACGCCGCTCTTGCCGAGCTGCTTGATGCCGCCCGCGAGGGCGAGCATGCCGACGATCGACTGGCCGACGCCCCACCAGTCCCACCGGCCGGTGCCGCGCGGGGCGCGCGATTCGGGCAGGTAGCGCAGGCCCACCGCGACGATGAGGGCGGCGACAGGGAGGTTGAGGAGGAAGGCTGAGTGCCAGCCGTGGTCCTGGACGAGGAGCCCGCCGACGACGGGGCCGAAGGCCATGCCGCCGCCGAACACGGCGGCCCAGACGGCGAGGGCGAAAGCGCGCTCCTTGGCGTCGGTGAAGACGCTGCGCAGGATCGACAGGGTGGCCGGCATGATCGCCGCGCCGCCGACGCCGAGGAGAGCGCGGGCGGCGATCACGTGCCAGGCCTCGGTGGAGAACACGGCGATCAGCGAGGCGGCGGAGAAGATGCCGAAGCCCGCCATGAGCAGCCGCTTGCGGCCCCAGCGGTCGCCCAGGGCCCCGGCGGTGACCAGCAGCCCGGACAGGGCGAGGGCGTAGACGTCGATGATCCACAGCTGTTGCACGGCGCCGGGCCTGAGGTCCGCGACGAGCGAGGGGAAGGCCACGTTGAGGATCGTGGTGTCCATCGAGATGAGCAGGAGGCTGCCGGAGAGGATCGCGAGGACGATCCAGCGGCGCGGGTCCTGCGTGGGGGTGTGCATGGAGTTCCGTTCGGGGTAGCGCACGGGAGGTAGCCGCCCGGCGGCGCCGACGGTGGCCTCGGGGAGGCCGGCGGCGTCGAGCACTTCTTCTCCGGGCACCATGATGAGCCTCCTTCGCCTCGAATGATACAAATCTGTCTCACTGGACGCAAGAATGACTCACCTGTGGGCCCGGGTGTGCCTTCACCGCCTATTGAACATGGGAACCGTTGTCATATACTGAGGTCATGGCTCGCGATGACATACGCCCGATCGTCAAGCTCCGCTCCACCGCGGGGACCGGCTACACCTACGTCACCCGCAAGAACCGGCGCAACGACCCCGACCGGATGGTGCTGCGCAAGTTCGACCCGGTGCTGCGCCGGCACGTCGACTTCCGAGAAGAACGCTGACCCCCTGACCCCGCGCGCCCTCGCCGGCGCCGATTCGCGACGGACCGGGTTTCACCGCCCCGCCGCAGGGCACAAGCCCACTGCCGCCCCGCGCATTCGCGGGGCGGACCAGTTTCCGGGGGAACCCGTGCTCAGCCCTCGCCCGAGGTGCGGGCGCGTGCTCCGGAGCGGGTACGGGCCGCACTGGGGGCGCGCTCCGGGTGGCGGCGCACGTACTCCTCCTCCAGCTCCTTGAGCCTTTGGGTGTGCGTGGCCAGCGCGTCGTCAGAGCCGTGCAGCAAGGTCTCGTGGCGCGTGCGGTGGATGGTCTCCAGCTCCTTGAGCAGTCGGCCGTCCTCCAGATCCCGCGCGGACGCACCTGCGGCGTGCTGCTCCGCCATGGCAACCACCTCCACGTCCTACGGTAAACGGGTCGGGTCCGATCAGCCGTCCGGGCCGCACCCCGGCTCCCGCACGCCCGGCCGAGCTCCGCCGGCCGCCGCGGCGGGCCTCCCCCTGGCGCCCGAACGGCGGTCCTCGCGGTGCGCGGGCCGGCCGGTGCCGGGAGGGTGACGGCATGGGCGACTGGTGGTACCGCAACATCCTGGAGCCGGGGAAACTGCCGCTGCTCCTGGCGTTGTCGGCGTTCGTCGTCACCTTCGCGGTGACCCGCGTCATCACGCGGCTGATCCGGGCCGGGAAGGGCCCCTTCCGCAATATCGCGCCGGGCGGTCTGCACGTGCACCACTGCGTCCCCGGGGTGGTCCTGATGACCGTCGGCGGGTTCACCGCGATCGCCGGTGGCCGGACGGGGTGGGGCTCCTGGGTGGCGGCCGTGCTGTTCGGGACGGGCACGGGCCTGGTCCTGGACGAGTTCGCCCTGATCCTGCACCTGAGCGACGTCTACTGGAGCAAGGAGGGCACCCTCAGCGTCGAGGCCGTGATCATGACGTCGGCCCTGGCGGGACTGCTGCTGTGCGGGTTCCTGCCGCTGGGCGTCGACGGCCTGACCGAGGACCAGCAGACGAACCGTCTGCTCCTCGGGGCCACGGTGCTGTTCAACCTGCTGCTGGCCGCCGTGGCACTGCTCAAGGGCAAACCGCGCCTCGCGATGCTCGGGGCGATCGTGCCGCTCATCGCCCTGATCGCCGCGGTACGGCTGGCCCGGCCCGCGTCACCGTGGGCGCGCCGCTTCTACGTCCACCGGCCCGGGGCCCGGGCCCGGACCGTCAAGCGGGCGTACCGGCACGACCGGCGCTGGAGCGGACTCCAGCGCCGGATCGACAACCTGATCGGGGGCACCCCCACCCCTTAGATCCGGGAACCGGGCGCCCGGTTCACCGTCCGCGGAGTCCGGCGGGTCAGGCGGTGGCGGTGGCGGGCGTTCCGTCGAGCTCCCACGCGTGGCGTTTGAACTCCCGGCGGAAGTCGGCGTGGTCCTCCCACTGGCGGGCGATGCCGCGCAGCACGTCCCAGTGGTGCTCCACCGACTGGTCGATCACCTTGCGCAGCAGCGGATCGGCCGTCGCGCGGGTCTCGATGAGCCCCTTGACCGCGGAGGCCTCCAGCACGCTGTTGCGCAGCGCGCGCAGGGCCCGGGAGGTGTCGTCCATCGCGAAGCCGCGCTCGCTTCCCGTCTCCGCGTCGAACAACGGGGTCAGCCGGGCCTCGATGAACGCGGTGATCCGCTCGAAGTGCTGCACGTCCATCAGGTTCTCCCGCTCCCGCCGGTCGGCGCGCGGGGCGCGACACGGCTCATCGATGCTGCTGCTCACAGGTGTGCTGAGGGCAGGATACGAGGTCACCGCGGACGGCCCGGGCGGGAGGGCGCCGGGGGCTTCGCTCCGGGGAGCGGCGCGGTCGTCAGGGGCTGAGGGGGGCGGGCGGGGTGACGGCCAGGACGGGCGGGGCCGGGGAGGTCCAGCGGTGGCCGCAGGGGTCGAAGAGCAGGTCGACCGGTTCGCCCGGGCGCTGGCGCCAGGAGATCCGTTCCGGCGCGACCGCGCACCGCGGGCAGACGGGCAGCGGGGACGCCGGCGGGGCGGGGCGGGGACCGGTCCGGCACTCGGACGCCGCGGCGAGTACCGGCGGCGCGGTGTGCGGATCACGCATGGGGGCTCCCTGGTCCGGCGGTTGTGCTCCTGGCACTGTGCCATGCGCGGAGCTCCCCGCGCACCGGCGGATCATCCAGTGTTCCGGCTGGTCAGGCGTATGAGTCCAGGGGGTTCCGGTGTTCCCGCGGGCACCGGGTGATCAAGCGCCCCCGCGCTCGGGCTGGACCAGCCCCGTCTCGTAGGCGGCGATGACCGCCTGGGCCCGGTCGCGTACGCCCAGCTTGCCGAAGACGGCCGTGATGTGGTTCTTGACCGTGGAGACACTGATGTCCAGTTCCGCGGAGATGCCGGCGTTGTCCAGGCCGGTCGCGAGCAGCCGCCAGATCTCCAGCTCGCGCGGGGTGAGCCCGACGGGGGCCTCCGGGGCGGGCCGGGGCTCGCGCGGGGTGGTGCGTACGTAGGTGGAGAGCAGCCGGGTCAGCAGCCTCGGAGCGACGGCGGCCTCCCCGGTGTGGACGGTGCGGACGGCGGCTATCAGCTCCTCCGGGGAGATGTCCTTGGGCAGGAAGCCGTAGGCACCGGCGCGCAGTGCGGCGACCACGTACTCGTCCATGTCGAAGGTGCTCAGGGCGAGCACCCGGGACTCGGGCCGGACCTCGGCCAGCCGTCCGGTGGCGGCGACGCCGTCGAGCACCGGCATCCGGATGTCCATGACCACCACGTCGGGGCGCAGCCGGTGGGCCAGGTCCACGGCTTCGGCCCCGTCGGCCGCCTCGCCGACCACCTCGATGTCCGGGTCGGGCCCCAGTATCAGGGCCAGGCCGCGCCGTACCAGCGGCTGGTCGTCGGCGATGAGCACGCGGATCATCGGTGGTGTTCCTCTCGTCGCGGGGGGAGCGGGGGTCAGGCGTGTCCGGGGTGCGGTGTCCCGTCGGGGGGTACCGGGAGGCGGGCCGCGACGCGGAAGCCGCCGTCGTCGCGGGGAGCGGCCTCCAGGGTGCCGCCGTGCAGGGCCACGCGTTCCCGCATGCCGATCAGGCCGTACCCGCCCTGCCGGGCCGGCCGGCCGGGCGTGCGCCGGGCGGCGCCGTCGCCGGGGCCCTCGTCGCAGACCTCCACGGCGACCTCGTCCGGCCGGTACGTCAGCCGCACCCGGGCCGGGGCGTTCCCCGCGTGCTTGCGGGCGTTGGTCAGGGCCTCCTGCACGACCCGGAACACGGTGAGGCCGACGGTGGGCGGCAGCGGGCGGGCGGGGCCGCTGACGGTGAACTCCGTGTCCATCCCGGCGAGCCGGGACTCGGTGACGATCCGCTCCAGGTCCGCGGCCCCGGGCTGCGGGGCGGGCGGGCCGGTCTCCGGTTCCTCCCCGGCCCGCAGGACGTCGAGCAGTTGCCGCATCTCGCCGAGGGCCATCCGGCCGGAGTCCTCCAGGATGACCAGCGCCTCGCGGGCGGCCCCGGGATCGTGGGCGAGGTTGGCGCGGGCGCCGCCGGCCATGAGCTGCATGGTGGTGATGTGGTGGGCGACGATGTCGTGCAGCTCGCGCGCGATGCGGCGGCGTTCATCGGCCACCGCCCGCTCGGCGAGCAGGATCCGCCTGGCCTCGGTCTCCCGCTGCCACCGCTTGGCCATGAGCCCCGTGGTGACGACGAGGAGGCTGGCGCCCGTGTTGGCGATGAGCCCGACGCCCGGGTCGAAGGGCAGGCCGCCTTGCCCGAGGCTGGTGAGGGGGGCCGTCGCGAGGGCGGCGCACACCACCACGGAGGGCCGGCAGGCCACGGCGACCGAGTACAGGGCGATGGCCGGGGTGAGGCCGAAGTGCGGGGACACCGAGGCCGTGAGGTTCACGGCCGCGCCGAGGAGCAGGACCGCCGCCAGGGTCACCGCCGGGTGACGGCGCCGGGCCAGCAGGGCCAGCGACGAGGCCACCACGAAGAACGCCGCGGTGACCTCCAGCGAGGCGTCCTCAAACTGGGTGTCGAAGGCGAAGCCCGTCAGGTCCACGGCCGCCGCGCCGACCGCCACCAGTGCGTCGTTGCGCGTCCACGTCAGCCCCTCGGCACGCGTGCCCATCCTTCGGCCCCTCCGCCACGGACTGCCGACGGGCCGTCCTCGTAGATCCATTCTCCCATCGGGCCGTCCCCGGGACACCGGCCCAGGGGACGGGGTGCAACCAGGACCCGGGTCCTGGTCACAGCGGTGTCCCGGACTCTGGTCCCGGCGGCGTTCTCCTTCTCCACCAGGACGTTTTCCCGTCCGGACGCTGATGTTCTGGGTACCGGCCGGACGCCCCGGCCGGTACCCGCACGCACCACCGGAGGAGAACAGTGATCCGCGCCCTGACGGGATGCTCGACGAGGAACCCATGGAAGGTGATCGCCCTCTGGGCGGTGCTGGGCATCGCGGTGGCGATCCTGGGCCAGGTGTTCGTCTTCCGCGCCACCCAGCCCGGCAACGACGGCTTCCTGCCCGCCTCCTACGATTCGGCGGCCGCGCTGCGGATCGCCGAGGAGAGCTTCGGGGCCCGGCCGGACTCCGACCCGCTGACGGTCCTGGTGGCCCGTACGGACGGTGCGGCGCTCGCCGCGCCCGACGAGCGCCGGATCGAGGAGGTGTCGCGGCGACTGGCCCGCACGAAGGTCACCATGCCGAGGACGGAGGACGATCCGCCGTTCACGCAGGACCACTCCCAGGTCCCGCGCATCGGCGCCGGGATGACGGCCCCAGACCGGACCTTCCGGCTGCTGTCCGTGGAGCTGAAGGGCAATCCGGAGGACCCCGGGGTACAGGGCACCTACAAGGCGTTCCGCGAGCAGGCGCGGGCCGCGTTCCAGGAGGCGGGACTGCGGACGGGGTTCACGGGCGGCCTGGCCGCCACGGTGGACACCGCCGATGCCGAGAAGACCCGGTCGACGGTGGTCGGCGCGGTGGTGACGGGGCTGATCGTGCTGCTCCACGTCCTGGTGTTCCGCAGTGTGTTCGCGGCGCTGCTGCCCCTGGTCTCGGTGGCCGTCATCGGCGGTGCCGCGGTCGGGGCGGTGGTCATGGCGTCGATGGCGAGCGGAATCCGGCTGGCGCCCTCCACTCCCGGCCTGATCAACGTGGTGCTCATGGGCATCGGGATCGACTACTTCCTCTTCCTGCTGTTCCGCTTCCGTGAGCAGCTGAGGCGCCACCCGGCGCAGAGCGGGCGCGCCGCGGCCGCGGAGGTCGCGGGCCGGGTGGGCACGGCCGTTACTTCGGCGGCCCTGACGATCGTGGCCGCGTTCGCCACCCTCGGGATCGCCTCCTTCGGCCAGTTCCGGGTGCTGGGACCGGCGATCGCGGTGTCGGTGCTGGTGATGCTGCTGGGCAGCCTCACGCTGATGCCGGCGCTGCTGGCCGTGACCGGCCGGAGGATGTTCTGGCCCTCGAAGGCCCTGCGGCGCGAGCCCCGTGAGGGTGTGGCGGGCGCGCTCGGCCGGCTGACCGCCCGGCGTCCGGTGGCGCTGGTCCTCGCGTCGCTGGTGCTGCTCGGCGCCCTGACGGCGGGTCTGGCCGGCATCCGCATGGACTACGGGTCCGGCGCGGACGGCGAGCGGACCGCCGCGGTGGAGACGGCCGCGGAGATCTCCCGCGCCCTGCCCGCCGGTGTCTCGGACCCGGCGAGCGTGCTCGTCGCCGCGAAGGACGGGGCTCCGCTCGGCCCGGAACGCGTGGCCGGGCTGGCCGGGGCATTGGCCAAGGTCCCCGGGGTGGGCGGGGTCGCCCCGACGGTGGTGAGCGAGGACGGGAAGGCGGCCCGGATCGATCTGCTGCTGACCGTGGATTCCGGCGGGCAGCAGGCCCGCGACCTGGTCTCCGGGCCGGTGCGGGACACCATCCGGGTGCACCTGCCGGCCGGGACCGAGGCCCATGTCGGCGGTACGGCTTCGGTGTTCGCGGACATAGCGGTCGCCGTCGACGAAGACCTGAAGGTCATCTTCCCGGTGGCGGCGGTGCTGATCGCGGTGATCCTGCTGGTGCTGCTGCGGAGCCTGCTCGCGCCGGTGGTGCTGATGATCGCCGTCGGGCTGGGCTTCGCGGCCACCCTGGGGGCGTCGGCGCTGGTCTTCCAGCACGGACTGGGGCGGCCGGGCGTGGACTTCACGCTGCCGCTGGTGCTGTTCCTGTTCGTGGTGGCGCTGGGCACCGACTACAACATCCTGATCAGCGACCGGCTGCGGGAGGAGATGGAACGGCCCGGACCGGCCCGCGCGGCGGTGGCCCGCGCCGTACGGCACACCGCGCCGGCGATCGCGACGGCCGGACTGGTGCTCGCCGCGTCCTTCGGCAGCCTCGCCGTGAGCCCGCACGCCGGGACCCAGCAGACGGGCTTCGCGACGGCGGTCGGGATCCTGCTGTCCGCCTTCGTCCTGTCCGTCGTCCTGGTGCCCGCGCTGGCCGCGCTGCTGGGCCGCTCCCTGTGGTGGCCGGTGCGGCCGCGGGTGCGGGGCGGGGAGGGGCACCGGGCGGCCCGGCCCGAGACCGAGCGGGTGCCGGTGGGCTGAGCCGCGTACGCGAAGGCCGGGGCGCCCGGGACCGCTGGGGGTCCCGGGCGCCGCGGCCCGGCCGTGTCAGACGAGCCCCGCCACCTCCGGGTGGCCGGTCAGCCAGGCGCGGACGGCCTGTTGTTCCTTGCCCTTGCCCATCTCCTGGATCTTCGCCTCCAGGCTGGTGAGCTGGGCCTCGTTCAGCTTGAAGGAACGCAGCCAGGCGGCGATCTCCGGCTCGTCGGCGGCGAAGCCCTTGCGGGCGAGGGTGTGGATGCCGTCGCCGCGGCCCCAGACGCCCTTCGGGTCGGCCAGCTTGGTCAGCCCGTAGGTGGAGTACGCCCAGTGCGGGGACCACAGCACGCTCACCACCGGCTCCTTCTTGGCGTAGGCCCGCTGGAGTTCGGCGAGCATGCCCGGGGTGGAGCCGTCGACGACCTGGTACTCCCCTTCGAGGCCGTACTCCTTGAGGACCTTGTCCTTCAGTACGGACATGGCGCCCGCGCTCGGTTCGATGCCGATGATCCGGCCCTTGAACCGTGCCCCCTTGCCCTTGAGGTCCTCCAGGGAGCGCACGTCCTCGACGTACGAGGGGACCGACAGTTCGATGGAGGTGGGCCCGTACCAGGCACCCAGGTCGTCCAGCCGGTTCCCGTACTTCTCCCAGTACTGGGCCTGGGTGACGGGCAGCCAGGCGTCGGTCTGGAAGTCGACCTGGCCCCCGGCGAGTCCGGTGAACAGCGCGCCCAGTTCCAGCTGCCGGGCGTCCACCCGGAAGCCGCGGCGTTCCAGCAGCTCCTTCCACAGGAAGGTGGAGGCGGTGCCCTCGTCCCAGGGGATGTAGCCGATGCTGATCTCGCGGCCCTTGCCGGTGTTCTCGGCGCCGGTCGCGGCCGCCGGCGCCGTGGAGCCGCCGAAGGTGCTCAGTCCGCCCGCGACGAGGGCGAGGACGACGGCCGCGGTGACGGCGTACGCGGGCTGGGGGCGGTGGCGCCACAGCCGGGCCGCGCCGCTCGCGGCGGACCTGGCCAGGGCCTGGGCGCGGCGGCCGACCGGGGAGACCTGCCGGCCGAGGGCCCCCGTCATGCGGTCCAGGTACATGGCGAGGACGACGATGGACAGACCGGCCTCGAAGCCGAGGCCGATGTCGACGCTGCCGATGGCCCGGTAGACGGCGCCGCCGAGGCCGCCGCCGCCGACCATGCCCGCGATCACGACCATGGACAGGCCGAGCATGATGACCTGGTTGACGCCCGCCATGATCGTGGGCAGGGCGAGGGGCAGCTGGACGCGTACGAGGGTGTCACGCGGGGTGGTGCCGAAGGCGTCGGCGGCCTCGACCAGTTCGGCGTCGACCTGGCGGATGCCGAGCTCGGTCATCCGTACGCCGGGCGGCAGCGAGAAGACGATCGTGGCGATGATCCCGGGGACCACGCCCACGCCGAAGAAGATGATGCCGGGAATGAGGTAGACCATGGCGGGCATGGTCTGCATGAAGTCCAGCAGGGGCCGCAGGGCGGCGCTGACCTTGTCGGAGCGCGCGGCCCAGACGCCCAGCGGGAGGGCGAACACCAGCGTGACGAGGGTGGCGACCAGGACCAGGGACAGGGTGGACATGGCCTCGTCCCACAGGGCGACGGAGTCCACGAGCGCGAAGGCACCGAAGGCCAGGAGGCCCGCGAGCAGACCGCGCAGCCACCAGGCGGCGAGGGCGAGGAGGCCGGCGAAGAGCAGCGGTGCGGGGGCGGACAGGACGGCGTCGATGCCGTCGTAGAGGCCGCCGACCAGGGCGCTGACCGTGTCGAAGAGCCAGGACAGGTGGCGCTGGAGGAAGCCGACCGCGCTGTCGGCCCAGGCTCCGAGGTGCAGGCGGGGCATCAGGCGGCCACCTCCGCGCAGGCCATCGGAGGCCGTTGCTCGTCACCGATGAAGGCGACGAGCCGGTCCTTGGGCACGGAGCCGACGACGGCGCCGTCCGCGCCGGTGACGGCGACGGGGTGGGGGACGCGGGCGCTCACGGAGCAGAGGTCGGCGAGCGGGGTGTCGGCGCTGACGGTGGGGCAGGCGCAGGCGTGCTCGGTCCCGGTGGGCTCGTCCATCACGGCGTCGGCGGTGAGGACGCGGGAGCGGTCCACGTCCTGGACGAAGGAGGCGACGTAGCGGTCGGCCGGGCGGGTCAGGATGTCCTCGGCGGTGCCCTGCTGGACGATGCGGCCGTCGCGCATGACGGCGACCCGGTCACCGAGGCGCATGGCCTCGTTGAGGTCGTGGGTGATGAAGACGATGGTCTTCTTCAGGGTCCGCTGGAGTTCGAGGAGCTGGTCCTGCATGTCGCGCCGGATGAGCGGGTCCAAGGCGCTGAAGGACTCGTCCATCAGGAGCAGGTCGGCGTCGGTGGCCAGGGCGCGGGCGAGGCCGACGCGCTGCTGCATGCCGCCGGAGAGCTCGTCGGGCCAGGACTTCTCCCAGCCGCCGAGCCCGCACAGTGTCAGCGCCTCGGCGCCGCGCCGTTCACGCTCGGCCCGGGGGACGCCCTGGACCTCCAGGCCGTAGGCGGCGTTGGCCAGGACGTCGCGGTGCGGGAACAGCGCGAAGTGCTGGAAGACCATGGAGATCCTGGTGGAGCGTACGCGGCGCAGCTCGCGCGGGGTCAGTGCGGTGAGGTCCTGACCGTCGAAGAGGATGCGGCCGGAGGTCGGTTCGAGGAGTCCGTTGAGCATCCGCAGGAGGGTGGACTTGCCGGAGCCCGACAGGCCCATGACGACGAAGATCTCGCCGGGCTCGACCCGGAAGGAGGCGTCGATCACCGCTGCCGTGGTGCCGTCGGCGCGCAGCTCGTCACGGTCGGCGCCGGCTTCGAGCGCGCGGACCGCGGCCGCCTGGCGGTCGGGGCGTCTGGCGAACACCTTGTAGACGTGCTCGGCCTGGAGCGTGGACACATACACCTCGCGGGTCGTACCGGGGCCGGCCCGCCGCCGGGGGCGCGGGCCGGGGAGCGGGGCGGGATCGGCCCGCGCGGTCCGCGGCCCGGCCCAACGTCCGGAGCATGCGGTTCCGCTCCAGCGGCCCGCGTGCCCGGCCTTCGCTGCGGCAAACGGTGTAGTGATCCAACTCACGCCGGCCCGTCGCGCCCACGGGGCGCCGGCCTCAGCGGCTTCCGGGAACCGGCTCGGCGGCGGGGCCGGGGTCGGGGTCGGCCAGCATGGAGGTGCGCAGGTGGGTGAGGAGCCGGGTCAGGAGCCGGGAGACCTGCATCTGAGAGATACCGAGGGCGGCGCCGATCTGAGCCTGGGTCAGCTCCTCCCCGAAGCGCATCCGGAGCATGGTGCGTTCACGGTCGCTGAGCCGTTCGAGCAGGGGTGCCAGGGTTTGGATGTCCTCGACGAGCTCCAGGGCCGGCTCCTCCTCCCCCAGCACCTCGGCGAGGGTGTGGCCTTCGGCGGGGCCGTCGCCGTGCTCGGCGTGCGGGGCGTCGAGGGAGCCGCTGGTGTGTCCGTTGGCGGCGACCAGACCCTCTATGACCTGCTCCTCGGCGAGGTCGAGGTGTGCGGCGAGGTCGTGGACGGTGGGCGAGCGGTCGAGCCGGACCGTCAGCTCCTCCTTCGCCTTGGCGATGTCGATGCGCAGCTCCTGGAGCCGGCGCGGGACGTGGACGGCCCAGGCGGTGTCGCGGAAGTGACGCTTGATCTCGCCCGTGATGTACGGCATGGCGAGGGTGGCGAACTCGTTCTCGCGGGCCGGGTCGAACCGGTCGATGGCCTTGATCAGGCCGATGGTGCCGACCTGCACGAGGTCTTCGACGTCGCCGGCGGCGCCGTCGGCGCGGCCGCGGAAGCGGCGGACCGCGTACTGGACGAGCGAGGCGTTCATCTCGATCAGGGTGTTGCGGACGTACTGCCGCTCAGGAGTGCCCTCGGGGAGTTCGCGGAGCCGCGCGAAGAAGACCTTCGACAGCTCCCGCGCGTCCGCCGGGGCCACCTCCCTGGGCTCGTCGATCCGGGGCAGGCCGGCCTCGCGGGCCGCCGCACGGCCGCTGCGGGGGCCGGGCAGAAGGGGTCCGGCGGTGTCGGCCGCGGCGGGGGCGGCGAGAGGGAACTGATGGGCGGGTACCGGCATGGGGGTTCGCTCCTTGGGCTGGTCGGCTTGCGGCGCGGGACCGTGACTGCCCTCGACTCTGGACCGAATCCACTCACACGTCAAGAAATACCGGAAAAGCTTTTCGCGTCTTTCACGTCTTGTTTCACGGGAAACATGTGCCGCATCATGACGGGATGGGGAGCATGACACGCCGAGAGAACTGGACATTTCTCACAAATCACGCACGCGTCCTGGTGACCATCGCCCGGGATCCCGGAGCGCGGGTGAGGGACGTGGCCCTGGTGTGCGCACTCACCGAGCGCACGGTCCAGGCGATCGTGACCGACCTGGAGTCGGACGGCTACCTGCGCCGGGTACGGGACGGGCGGCGCAACCGCTACGAGATCTCGCCGGGCGCCATGTTCCGGCATCCCGCCGAGGCGGGTGTGCGGGTGGCCGGTCTCCTCTCCCTGCTCACCGGCGCACCCGCCGCCGAAGGCCCCGAAGCCGCCGAAGCGCGGCCGGTCCCGCAGAACCTGCCCGCCCCGGCCGCCGTGGAGTAGAGGACGCCCGACGGATCACTCGGATCACGTCCGGGCCCCCATCCGCCGGACACCCCTGGCCGGCGGTGGTGTGGGTCATGTCACCCGGCCCCGGGCCGGCGCCGGTCCGCCGTGTGGGTCATGTCACCCGGAACGCGATGGCCTCGGGCTCGCGGTGGAAGGTGAGCCGGTCCCAGCCGGCGAACGCCAGGTCCGTCACGGCGAGCAGCCGCCCGGAGCCGTCGTGCAGGGTGCGGCGTACGGACAGCCCGCAGGCCGGCGCGGCCGCGGGGTGGCTGGTGCGGGTCATCGTGATGGTCTCGGAGGTCCGGCCGCGCGCGGCGGCCCGCTCCAGCCAGCGGTGCAGCGGTCGCAGGTCCCCGTTCCGGACCTCGTCCGGCCCGTCGAGGTAGGGCGCGAGCTCCGGGGTGCGGGCGACGACGCGCGGGCAGAGGTACGTCACCGCGTGCCGCACCGCCTGCCCGGCCGGGCCGTACACGTGGTGGTGGTGGACCAGGGTGCTCTCGCCGCCGCTCATCCCGAGCAGCGCGGCCAGCGATGGCGGCACGGTGACCAGGGCGAGCCGGGTCCGGGTGACGGGGGCGCCCGCCCGCCGGGGCGGTGCCACGCGCGACCCGGCACGGGCGGCCGGGGCCGCGTACCCCGGACCGGGCGCCTCCCGGCGCGCCTCCGCGGCGGCGGCCCGGGTGCCCCGGCGCCCGGTGACGACCAGTCCGTCGGCGCGCAGCTCCTGGAGCGCGGCCCGGACGGTCTGCCGGTTGACCTCGTACCGGGCGGCCAGGGTGCGTTCGGAGGGCAGCCTGCCGCCGGAGGTCCGGGCGGCGCGGTCGAGTTCGTCCCGCAGCTGTGCGGCGATCCGCTGGTACTTGGGCATGGCGGCCGGGCGGCCGCCCCGCGAAGGGGAGGGCATGGCTTCTCCTCTGACGGGTGGTCAAGGACTGCGCGGTCTGCCCGGACAACCTAGCATTGGTCTATACCTTTCGGTACGGGAGTTCCGGCGGCCCCGCCACCTTGGCCGAATCCCACGCCCCGGCCCGTCCCCGCTCACGCACCCCGCAGGGGGTTGGGCAGCGCCAGGTAGCGCGCGTCGGCGCCGTCCGCCCGGGTCCAGCGCAGCAGCAGGTTCGTCTTGGCCGGAAGCGAGGGGGCCGTCAGGAGTCCGGCGATCTCCGGCAGGCCGTGCGCGGTGTCGTAGCGCACCAGCTCCTCGCGGACCGCGGGCCACACCGCGTCGGCCACCCCGGGGTGCCGCTCGGCCAGTGCTCCGCCCACCTCCGCGAGGTGGTTGACGACCAGGCAGTACACGAGCCGCTGCCAGGCGGCCTCGCGCGGCATGTCCTGAGGGAGTTTCACGCCCTCCGCGTCGCGGAAGAGGGCCTGCACCGGCACTCCCCGGCCGTCCACCGCTACCAGGCAGTTCTGGAGGTGGGCCTCCAGCACGATCCCGTGCCGGGCGAACAGGTCCAGGACGGGGGGCACGACATGGCGCAGGTACGCCCGCCACCAGCCGGCCGGGTCGGGCGCGGCGTCGAGCGGGCTCCCGGGGAATCCCTCGGCGAGCGCGGCGGCCAGCAGCGGTACCGCCCCGGCCGTCACGCCCGCGCGCAGCCCGTCGCGGACGAGGACGGCCAGCTCCTCGAAGGCGAAGGCGGCCGTGCGGTACCCGCGGTCGCTCAGCCACACCGCGGCCGATCCCGTCCGGCGGCGCAGATCGGCGAACCCCTCCTCGACGGCGGAGTCGGTGCGGCGCAGCTTCAGCAGGTCGTGGCGCCACAGCCGGCGCACGTCGTTGGTGATGCGGACGTCGAGGCTGAACTTGGCGAACAGGTCGGCCGCCGGATCCGGGGCGTAGACGGTCCGCACGGAGGCGGTGGGCCAGACCGGCAGCCGGGTCGGGCCGAGCCGCAGCAGGCGGCCGTCGGCGAAGGCCTCCTTTAGCTCCCGGCGGCCCGCGAGCAGCTCCAGCTGCCAGGGGTGCGCGGGCAACGCCCGGTAACCGGCGGGCGGGCGGGGGCCGTCGAGGATCCCGGCCAGCGCGTCGACCGCACCGGCGGCGGCCGGACCTCCCTCCTCGGCCACCTGGTCCTCGCGCAGCCCCAGCATCACCAGCGGGAAGCGGGCGTGCGCCTCGGGGGCGTACGGCAGCCAGCTCGCGGCGGGCGCGCCGCCCCTGGCCTTGGGAGCGGGGTGGTGCGGATGACCCGTCACCAGGGCCTGTTCGGACAGGACGTACGGGTCCCCGGGCGCCTCGGCGGCCGCCCGGGCGGCCAGCAGCGCGGCCACGGCCCCGCGGCTGTCGCCGATCTCGCCGGGGAGTTCGTCGTTCGGGACGCCGGTGTACCGGAGCAGTTCGTCGGAGGTGAGCTTGACCAGTTCCGCGTGGCTGAGCGGATGCCAGCCGTCCGCCGTGCGCAGCTCGGGGCCGGTCGGGCGGCGTCCGCCGCCGACGCGCAGCAGCCGGCCGCTCCCCCGCAGCCGGTGGACCCGCCCGCCCTCGGCTTCGCCCACCTCCCGGAGCAGGCAGTTCAGCAGCGGTGCGGCGCTGTAGGCGTCGGCGGCGGTGTTCAGGTCCACTGGTTCCATTCGGTCCGTCTCCGGTGTGCCGGGGGGTCGCGGGAGGGACCACCGGCGGTGATCTTCAGTATCCGCGATGATGACGTGATCATCGATGGACGGACTCGAAAGGACCGGACCCCTGGACCGCAGCAGGCACGTTCCCCCGCCCCACTCCGGGCACTCCCCCGCCACCGCGGCCGAGGAGGCCGTCGCGGTCGCACTGGCCGGCGTACGGCCCGGACTGGCAGCCGCGTACGAGGCCTCGCTGGACGGTGCGCGCGCCGCCGTGCTGACCCGGCTGTGGCGGGCACTGGCGTTCGAGCCGCTGCCGTGGGTGGTGGGCCGGGAGCACGGAGCGGACTCGCTCACGCTGCTGCTGGCCGGCGGCCGGCGGCTGGAGGGTCCGCCCGCCGACCCCTACGCGACCGACTCCCGGGTCGGCGAGGTGCGGCTGGACGGGCGGCCCTGCCGGCAGGCGGCGCGGCTGGTCCGGGCGCTGCGGGTGCCGCACGGCGCCGCCTTCGCCGCTGAACTGGACGACAGCACCGCCTCCCTGGCCCTGTCCCGGGCCGGGCGGCCGGACGGGGCGGAAGCCGGGCCGCGGGCCGGGTGGGAATGGGAGCAGCGGGTGGTGGACGGGCACCCCTACCACCCCAACTGCCGGTCCCGGCCGGGTTTCACGGTGGCCGAGCAGCTGGCGTACGCGCCGGAGCACCGGCCGCTGGTGGAGCTCGGGCTGGTCCCCGTACGGGCGGCGGAGTGCCTGGTGGCCGGGGAGTGGCCGGAGCACCTGCGCGACGGGGACCGGATCCTGGTGCCGGTGCACCCCTGGCAGGCCGAGCACGTCCTGAAGGGCGAGACGGTCCTTCCCGGGCCCGCGGCACATCCGCTGATGGCGTTGCGGACGCTCGCCCCGGCGGCGGGCGGCCCCCATGTGAAGACGGCGCTGAGCACGCGGCTGACCTCCTCCGTCCGCGACATCTCCGCGTACTCGGTGGAGACGGCCGCCGTGCTCTCGGCCTTCGCCCACGCGCTGACCGAGCGGCTCGACGGCCGCCTGCACATCACCCGGACGCTGGGCGCGGCCACCGCCTACAGCCCGGATCTGGCCGCGGTGCTCCGCGAGCCCCCGGAGGCGTACGCGCGGCCCGGCGAGCGGGTCGTCCCGGTGGCGGCGCTGGCGGACACGGAGCTGGGGCGGTCACCCGCCTGGCGGGCGGCGTTCGCCCGGCTCGCGCTGTCGGTGTGCCTGCGGGTGCTGGACCTCGGGGTGGCGCTGGAGGCCCACGGGCAGAACCTGCTGGTGGTGCTGGCGCCCGACGGGAGCCCGCTGCGGCTGGTCTACCGCGACCTGGCCGACATCCGGATCAGCCCGGCCCGTCTCGCCCGGCACGGCCTGCCGGTGCCGGCCCTCTCGGGGCGGCTCGTGACGGACGACGAGACGGTGCTGCGGCGCAAGCTCTTCGGCTCCCTGGTGGCCGGGGCGCTCGCCTCGACGGCGGGCTCGGCCGGGGCGTTCGCGGAGTGCCTCGCGGCCGGGCTCGACGGCCTGGCGCCCACCGCCGACTCGGCGGCGCTGCGGAGCGGGCCGCTGCCGGTGAAGGCGCTCACGCTGATGCGGCTGAGTCCGGGGGTGCCGGGCGACCAGTGGGCCGAACTGCCCCTGCCGTCGGCCGGGGGCCGGGGTAGGCGGCCGGAGGCGGCTGGGGGCTGACGGAGGCCGGCCGGAGGAGGGGGTGAGCGGGGCGGCCGGGCGGGCTACTGTTCAGGGGCATGACACAGACCTCGCGCCTCAGTGCCGTCCGGGCGTCGTACGACGCCGTCGCGGTCGACCACGCCCGGCTGCTGGGCGACGCCCTGGACGCCCGGCCCCTGGACCGGGCCCTGCTCAACGCCTTCGCCGAGTGCGTGCGCGGCGGGGCCGTCGCCGACCTGGGCTGCGGTACGGGCCGCGTAACGGCGTACCTGGACGGCCTCGGCGTACGGGCCTTCGGCGTCGACCTCTCCCCCGCGATGGTGGCGGTGGCCCGGCGCAGCTATCCGGGTCTGCGCTTCGACGTGGGCCGGATGGCAGGGCTGGACATGGCCGACGGGGTGCTGGGCGGGGTCCTGGCCTGGTACTCCACCGTGCACACTCCGCCGGACGAACTGCCTGCCCTGTTCGCGGAGTTCGCCCGGGTACTGGCGCCCGGGGGCCATGCGCTCGTCGCGTTCGAGGCCGGGGACGAGCGGCGCCGGCTGGAGCACGCCTACGGGCATCCGGTCGACCTCGAGGTGTACGGCACCCCACCGGATCTGGTCGCCTCGCTGCTGGCCGGGGCGGGGCTGGCGGAAGTCGCCCGGATGGTACGGGAACCGGACGCCGGGGAGCACGGCCCGCAGGGGTTCCTGCTGGCCCGCCGGGAGCGGGACGCCTGAGGCGGACACCGGGGCCGGGGCGCCGGGGGCCGCGCACCGGGCCGGCCGGGGCGGCGTGGCGCGGGCCGGGCCGACCGGGCGGAGGCGGCCGCATCGGCGACGCGACGCCCGACGCGGGGGTCGGCCGGGCACGACCTCGCGCGGGGGGGGGGGGGGGGGGGGGGGGGGGGGGGCCCGCGGGGGGGGGGGGGGGGGGCCCCCCCCCCGCCCCCCCCCCCCCCCGCGAGGGGGGCCGGGCGGACATCGCGGAGGTGCAGCACCGCTGCGTCCGCCCGGGCCTGCGGGGAGGGGTCAGCTCTGCCAGCCGGTCCAGGTGCCGCTGGTCAGGCGGTGGCGGTACCAGCGGTCGCCGTCCATGCCCACGACGGAGATCGTGGGGGTCCAGGTGTTGTTGCCCTCGATCCGGACGCCGCTGCGGGCCTTGCCGCTCAGCGACTGCCAGCTGGACCAATCGCCGTTCGTGTAGTTGTAGCGGGTCCACACCGCGAAGTCGGAGCCGACGATGAAGACCTGGCGCTGACCGTTCGGGAAGGTCTGCCAGGCCTCCCCGTACTCGCAGATGTAGTCGCCGCCGAGGCCGGGCACGTGACAGTACGCGGCCGCCGCCGAGGGGGCCCGGTCCTGCGCCGGGGCGGCCGAGGCCACACCGGTCAGGGCCACGCCGGCCAGGGCGAGGGTGGAGGCCGTCAGGGCCGAGGCGCGGACGATGGATAAAGCCATGAAGTGACTCCCTGTTCCCGCTGGTCTTCTGAGGTTGCCGGCCGGTCCGCCCGGGGACCCGTCCCCCACGGGGCCGGGAGGGCGGGACCGTCGTGCGGACCGCCGGCGGACAAGAGACTTCCAGCGGCCGCCAACGCGCTCCTAACGCCCGGCTAACGGGGTTTCGCCGATCCTTGCGCCACGAGGCCCTTCCGGGTGCCCGCCGGCGCGTCGCCGCAGGTGCGCGCGGTGCGGGGCGGCATTGGCGGGCCGGGAGCGATTGGCCGGGATCCCCCTCATGGGCCGAAATGCGGAGCCATATGCTCGGGTGGGGGAAAACGGATGGAAGGGGCATGCATGGAGTTCCGCGTGCTGGGGACGGTCACCTTGGTGGCGGAGTGCGGAAGGCCCGTGCAGCTGGGGCCCGCCAAGCGGCGGAGCCTGCTGGCGATGCTCCTGCTGCGGCCCAACGCGGCCGTCGGGGTGGACCGGCTGACGCGGGCGCTGTGGGACGAGGACCCTCCCCGGCACTCCCGAACGGTACTGCAGGGTCACGTCTCCCGGCTGCGCGCCCTGTTCGCCGAGCACGGGGCACCGGCACACGGTGTGGAACTCCTCACCCAGGGACCGGCGTACGCACTGCGGCTGCCCGAATCCCTGGTGGACGCCCACCGCTTCGAGCGGCTGCACCGGCTCGCCCGGGAACAGCGCGAACCGGCCCGGGCGGTACGGCTGCTGCGGGAGGCCCTCGCGCTGTGGGAGGGGCCCGCGCTCGGCGGGACCGTGGGCGGGCCGCTGCTGGAGGCCGCCGCGCACGGGCTGGACGAGATGCGGCTGACGGCCGTGGAGGAGCTGGCCGGGGCGCACGCGCTCCTCGGTGAGCACTCGGCCGCGGCGGCCATGCTGCGGGCGGAGGCCGTACTGCACCCGCTGCGGGAACCGCTGGTCGCGGCGCTGATGCTGGCGCTGGGCCGGTCCGGCCGGCAGTCGGACGCCCTGGACTGGTACCACCGCACGCGGGAGCTGCTCGCCGACCAGCTCGGTGTCGATCCCGGAGCGGTGCTCTCCGACGCGTACACCACTCTGCTCCGGGCCGACGCACCCGCGCGGGCCGTCCCCGCACCCGTACCGGCTGCCGCCGTACCCACCGCCGCCGTCCGACTGCCCGCCACCCCCTCCCCGGCCGCCTGGGGGCCTGACGGGGAACCCGGAGAGCCGGACGGGGAACCCGCCGGGCCGGGCTCGGGATCGGCCGCACCGGACGGCGGATCGGCCGAGCCGGACGGGGGATCCGCCGAGCCGGACGGGGGATCCGCCGAGCCGGACGGGGGATCCGCCGCACCGGGCGCGGGATCCGCCGAGCCGGCCCCGCCCGCACGCACGCCCGCGGTACCCCAGCTCCTCCCGCGCCGCCCCGGCGGCTTCACGGGCCGTACCGCCGAACTGACGGCGCTCGACCGGGCCACCGCCGCCCACCCCGACGCCGTCGTCATGCTCACCGGCAGCGCCGGCGTCGGGAAGACCGCGCTCGCCCTGCACTGGGCGCACCGGCGGCGCGCGGACTTCCCCGACGGCCGGCTCTTCGCCGACCTCCACGGTTACAGCCCCGTCCCGGCCCGGGACACCACCTCCGTGCTGCGCGAGTTCCTGCTCGCGCTCGGCGTCCCGGCCGAGCGGATGCCGGACACCGCGCAGGCCCTCGGCGCCCGCTACCGGGAGCTGACCTGCGGGCGCCGGATGCTGGTCGTGCTCGACAACGCCCGTGACTCCGCACAGGTGCGGCCCCTGCTGCCCGGCGGCGAGGGCTGCGCCACCCTGGTCACCAGCCGCAGCCGGCTCGGGGAACTGGTGGTCTCCGACGCCGCCCGCCCCGTACCGGTGCGCGAACTGCCCGCCGCGCAGTCCACGGAGCTGCTCGCCGCCGTCCTGGGCCCGGACCTGGTCGCGGCCGAGCCGGAGGCCGCGGCGCGCCTGGCCGGGCTGTGCGACGGCCTGCCGCTGGCCCTGCGCGTGGCCGCCGCCCGGCTCGCCACCCGCCCGCACCAGGGCCTCGCCGCCTTCGCCGGTGAACTCGCCGACGAGCACAGCCGGCTGGACCTGCTGAACGTGGGGAACACCGGCGTCGCCGCCGCGCTGGGCCTCACGGTGCAGCACCTGCCGGAGCCCGCCCGGCGGATGTTCCACCACCTCGGACCGCATACCGGCGCCACGCTCGACCTCCGCACGGCCGCCGCGCTCGCCGGCTGCCTGCCCAGCCAGGCCGCCGCCGCCCTGGACCAGCTGGCTGCCGCCCAGCTGGTCGTGGAGGCGGGCCCGCAGTCGTACGTACTGCACGACCTGGTGCGGCTCTACGCCCGCAGCCTGTCGCCGGGTTACGACCCGGAGGCGCTGCTGCGGCTGCTCGACCACTGGCTGCGCACCCTCCTCGCGGCCTGCGCCGCCGCCGAGCCGGGCAGCGAGCCCTGCTGTGCCCTGCCCGCGGGGGTCCGGCGGGCCGCACCGGTGCGGCCGTTCGCCGGCCGCGCGGACGCCCTGGCCTGGTTCGCCGCCGAACGGGACGCGCTGCGCGGCGCGGTGGAGTCGGCCGTCGCCGCCGGGCTGCACGACCGCGCCTGGCGGCTGGTGCTGCTCCAGTGGCCGCTGATCGTGTGGCAGGTCCGCGACGGCTGGGTGCCCCTGCTGGAACGGGCGCTGGTCTGCGCCGAGGCCGACGGCGACCCCGGTGCCCAGTCGCGGACCCGGGCGCTGCTGGGCTGGGTGCTGTCCGAGGAAGGGCGGCCGCAGGAGGCCCTCGCGCAGCTCGAACGGGCGCCCGGGCTGGCCGCCCTGGCGGGTGACACGGCCGGGGAGGCCATCGCCCGGATCAACCTCGCCGTCGCGCTCACCCGGACGGGCGAACGCGCCCGGCCCGGGGAGCTGCTGTCCTCGGCCCTCCGCCTGGCGGAACGGGCGGGCCGCACCGACACGGTCGCCCTGGCCCACCAGCACCTGACGGAGCACCTGCTGACCGTGGGCGCGCCCGAGGCGGCCGCCGATCACGCGGTTCGCGGCCTGGCCCTGGCCGCCCCGCCCGCGGCGGCGCCACGGCGGGTGGTGCTGCGCACCCTGTACGGCGAGGCGCTCGCCGCGACGGGCCGCAGGGTCGAGGCGGTACGCCAGCTCGGCGACGCGGCCCGGGAGGCGCGGGCCCACGCGTACGAGGAGGGCGAGAGCGCGGCCCGCGCCGCGCTGGAGGCCCTGGCGGAACGCTGAGCCGGAGCGCGGCGGCCGGGCCCCGCCGTCCCGCGCGGCCCTGGTCCGTTCGGGCGGGAAGCGGCGGCGGGCGGGCCCGCCTGCTCGGCGATCGGGCCCGGCGGTGGCAGGAAGGGGGGATGAGCCTTCCACGCCGCCGGGCCCTCGCGACCGCGGCCGCCGCCGTCCTCGCCGCCACCGGGGCGAGCGCGCGGACGGACGGGATACGGGACGGCGGGGCGCGGCGGGGCCCGCGTGCGGCGGCTGGGGCGGGCCCCGGCTTCGGGGCTCTGGGCCGCGCGATGGACGGGCGGCTGGTGCTTCCGGGGGACGCCGACTACGCCGAGGCCCGGCAGCTGTTCCAGCCCCGCTACGACGCCGTGGCGCCCGGCGCCGTGGCCTACCCCGCGCACGCCGGGGACGTGGCCGTGTGCCTGGACTTCGCGCGCCGCTCCGCCGCGGCGGTGGTGCCGCGCGGCGGCGGCCACGGCTACGCGGGGTGGTCCACGGTCGCCGGGGGGCTGGTGGTGGACACCGGGGCGATGGCCGCCGTGACGGTCGAGGGGGACGTGGTGCGGGTCGGTGCGGGGGCCCGGCTCGCCGAGGTGCACGCGGCCCTCGCCGCGCGCGGCCTCGGCGTCCCCGCCGGGCTGTGCCCCTCCGTCGGCATCGCCGGGCTCACCCTCGGCGGCGGGCTGGGGCTGGGTTCGCGGGCGTACGGGACCACCTCCGACCGGCTGTCGGGGGCCAGCGTGGTGACCCCGGACGGGGTGGTGCGCGAGGTCGGCGCCGACCGGGACCCCGACCTGTACTGGGCGCTGCGCGGGGGCGGGGGCGGGAACTTCGGCGTGGTCACCGAGTTCCGGCTGCGCACCCATCCGGTGGGTGACGCCGCGTTCGCCGAACTGCACTGGCCTGCCGGGGACTCCGCGGCTGTGGTAAGGGGCTGGCAGCGCTGGCTGGGCGCGCTGACGGACCCGTTCTGGAGCCAGGTGGAGTTCACCGTGAGGGCGGGCCGGGACGCCGCGCCCGCCGTCAGGGTGGTGTGCCTCGACGGGCGGGCGGAGCTCGAGCGGGAGCTGACCCGGCTGACCGGCCTGGTGGGCCCGGAGCCGCGGGACAGCTGGATTCGTGTACGCGGCTACGGGGACACCGTGCGGGCCATGGCCGGCTGCGCGGACCTCGCTGCCGCGGGGTGCAGGCTGCCGGGCCGGCTGCCCGGCCGGGATCCGCGGGGGCGCCTGGGCCGGGACTCGTACGCGGCCCGTTCCGACTTCTGGGGCGGTGCAGGGCTCCCGGAGGGCGCGCTGGCGGCGGTGCTGGACGCGGTCCGGCGCTACGGGCGGCAGGCTCCGGGGGGCGGCTTCGGAGTCGTCCAGTTCGACGGGGTGTGCGGCGGGGCCGTGAACCGGGTGCCCGCCGCCGGCACCGCCTTCGTCCACCGGGACAGCGCCTTCCTCGCCCAGTACCTCGCGTACTGGCCGGAGTCCGCGACGGCGGCCGAGGTCTCCCGGCACGAGGGCTGGCTCGACGGGCTGTGGCGGGATCTGCGCCCCTGGGCGGGCGGGCGCGCCTACCAGAACTACGCCGATCCGAAACTCGCCGACTGGCGCGAGGCCTACTACGGGTCCAACCTCCCCCGCCTGGAGGAGGTCAGGCGCGCCTACGACCCGGGCAGGCTGTTCCGTTTTCCCCAGGCTGTCTAGGGCAGTCACGACAGGAACGAGCGAGACATGCGACGTTTGTTGACGGTGGTGACGGCCGCGGCCGCCGCGGCCGCCGCCCTGATCCTGCCGGGCGGGGTCCTGCCCGTGGCACGGACGGAGCGGGCGGAGGCGGCTTCCGAGCACTGGTCGGCGCGGGAGGCCGCGGCCTTCTGGACGGAGGGCCGGATGGCCGCCGCCCTGCCCGTGCCCCAACCGGACCCCGCCGCCGGTACGGTCCCGCATGCCGTCGCACCCGCCCGGCCCGCCGCCCGTTCGGCGGCACCGGCCCCGTCGCCCGCCTCGGCCCCGTCCCCGGCCGCACCGGCGGACCCCGCCCAGCCGGACGGACCGGTATCCCCCGAAGCCGAAGCCGAAGCCGATGCCGAAGCCGGAGCCGGCGTCGATGCCGGAGCCGGTGATCCCGCCGCCACGGCCTCCTCCGCCGCCGGCCCCGGCACCACCGGCCCGGGGGGCGACACACCCGCGCCCCCGCCGGCTCCGGAGCCGGCGACCGGGCCCGCCTCACCGGCGCCCGTGTCCGACCCGGAGTCGGCACGGTCCGCCGCGTCCGCGAAGCCCGCCGCGGCGGTCCTGCCGGCCACCACCGGTGTCGGGCAGGACTTCAACGGCATCCCGGTGGTGGGCCGGATGTTCGTCATGCAGGGCGGCGGCGCCTACTTCTGCACCGCCAGCGTCGTCTCCTCCCCCGGCCGCGACATGGTGCTCAGCGCGGCGCACTGCCTGCTCGGCACGGACACCCGCCAGGTGGCCTTCGTCCCGCAGTACACGCGCGCGAACCCGCGCCCGTACGGGCTCTTCCCGGTGCTGCGCGACGCGGCCGGGCGCTCGAAGGTGTGGATCGCCCCCCGCTACCGCACCGACGGGCCCGACCGGGCGGCCACCCTGGACGTGGCCTTCGCCCAGGTCGGGCCCGGCGCCGACGGCCTCCCGGTGGAGGACGTCGTGGGCGGGAACCGGCTCGTCACCGGCGCCGCCTTCAACCACTCCAAGGTCACGCTGGTCGGCCATCCGGCGTCGGCCGCGCGCCCGCGCGTCTGCGTGAACCGTACGACCAGGTTCACCAGCCGCGACCCGAAGAGCCCCGGATCGTTCCTGAGGATCGACTGCACCGGCTATCCGGGCGGGACCAGCGGCGGCCCCTTCCTCGCGCACTACGACACGCGGACCCAGACGGGCGACGTCATCGGCGTGATCGGCGGCTGGAAGACGGGCGGGCCCACCGCGGACACCTCGTACAGCTCCTACTTCGGCGCGGAGATCAGGAAGCTGTACCGGACGGCGGTTGCCGGGGCACGGGCGCGGTGAGCACCCGCACCCAGCGGGTACGGCGCGGGTTGCCGACCGTCCGGGGCGTCGCCGGGACCCCCTCGGCGGTCAACGGGTCGGCCGGGGCGAGCGCGAGCTGGCGGCGCAGGTCGGCCAGGGCCGCGTGCACCGGCGCGAGGATCACCTCGGCGCGCGGGTGGATGGACGCGAGGGCGTGCGCGGTGGTCTCGATGGTCTCGGCGGCGTCCTCGGCGGCGGTCCGGCTCCAGCCGCCGGGCCCCGCACCGGTGGCGGGCGTGACGGCGTCGTAGAGGTGGCAGGCGGCATCGGCCGCGGCGTCGGCCCGTTCACCGACGCCCGGCGCCGCGATGGTCGGCAGCAGCTCCATGCCCGCTCAACGAGCGGGACCCGCCGGGGGAACGAGACAGCGCCGTCGGATCCGGGGACGCCTGTCTCGTGCCCCGGCGGGGGGTGCGGGCGCATAGGCTGGTCGGATCATGAGCCTTCGAGTGCGCAGGCCGGCCCGCGCGGACGGGGACGGCGCCGACAGCGGGACGACCGGCGGAACGGCCGAATCCCGCAAGCCCCGCACGTCCCGCAAGACGCAAGCGCCGCGTACGCCCGGCGCCTTCTCCCAGCTCGCCGTGGCGTTGCGTACGCCCGCCCGGCCGGGCGAGCCGCTGTGCGCGCGGGCGCCCCGGCGGTGGCAGCGGATGCTGCCCTTCGCCGTGGCGGGCGTCTTCGTGGCGTCGCTGCTGCCGTCGACCATCTCGGTGCTGACCAACGACTACGGCATGGGCGGCGGTTGGGCCGGGGCCCTCGGCGTGGCCCAGACGGTACCGCTGCTCCTGGCGCTGTCGCGCCCGCTGGCGGCCTGGGGCCTGATGCTGCTCGCGGACGTCGTCGGGGCGGCGCTGCTGATCGGAACCGACCGGATGGCCGGGCACGCCTGGCCGTGGACGCCGATGGTGGTGGTCGGGTACCTGGCGCTGATGGTCTGCCTGGGGCTGCGCGAGCCGGTGCGGACCCTGGTGGGGGTGTGGCTGGCGACGGGCGCGGCCGGGGTGGTGCTCGGCTTCTTCCAGCCGGCGGGGGTGACGACCACCGTCGCGCTGCTGTTCGTGCTGAGCGGGACCGTGCTGGCGCTGTCGGGCGCGCTGCGCGGGCTGGGTGACGCGCGGCAGCGGATCGCCGAGCAGGAGAGCATCAGCGAGGCGGAGCGGGCGCGGCGCACCCTGCTGGAGGAACGCGCCCGGATCGCACGGGAGTTGCACGACGTGGTGGCCCACCACATGTCGGTGATCACCGTGCAGGCGGATTCCGCCCCCTACCGGCTGCCCGGCATGGCGGAGCCGGTGAGGGAGGAGTTCGCGGCCATCGCGTCCAGTGCGCGCGAGTCGCTGGGCGAGATGCGGCGGCTGCTGACGGTGCTGCGGGGCGACGGCACCAACGGCTCCGGCGGTGAGGGCGGCGGCCTGGCACCGCAGCCGGGGATCGCAAGGATCCAGCAGCTGGTGGAGGCGACCGTACGGGCCGGGCAGCCCGTGGAGTTCTCCCTGGCGACGGGGCTGGCCGTGACGGCCGTGCCCCCGGCGGTGGACCTGTCGGCGTACCGCATCGTGCAGGAGGCCCTCGCCAACGTGGTGCGCCATGCCCCGGGCGCACGGACCCGGGTGTCCGTGACGTGTAACCCCGAGGGGGACGAGGTGCTCGTCCTGGTGGTCAACGGTCCGGCCCGGGACACGGCGGCGGCGGTGGAGGTCTCCGGAACGGGCACGGGGCACGGCCTGGTGGGGATGCGCGAGCGCGTACGGTTGACCGGCGGGACGCTGGACGCGGGCCCGCTGCCCGAGGGCGGTTTCCGGGTCGCCGCCCGGCTCCCTCTCGACTCCAGGACCGAGGACCCCAGTTGACCATCCGCGTGATCATCGTCGACGACCAGGCCATGGTGCGGGCGGGATTCGCCGCGCTGCTGTCGGCACAGCCCGACATCGACGTGGTGGGCGAGGCCCCCGACGGCCGCCAGGGGGTGCGGGTCTCGCGCACGGTCCACCCCGACGTGGTGCTGATGGACGTACGGATGCCCGAGCTGGACGGGCTGTCGGCGGCCCGCGAGCTGCTGGACCCGCCGCGGGGGGTGACGCACCGGCCGAAGGTGCTGATGCTGACCACCTTCGACATCGACGACTACGTGTACGAGGCGCTGCGCGCGGGCGCGTCCGGCTTCCTGCTGAAGGACGCCCCGCCGGCCGACCTGATCGCGGCGGTCCGGGTGGTCGCCTCCGGCGAGGCCCTGCTGGCGCCGTCGGTGACGCGCAGGCTGATCGCGGACTTCGTCCGGCAGCGGCCGGCCCCGCGCAAGGACCCGGCGCTGCGGCTGAACGGCCTGACCCCGCGCGAGACGGAGGTGCTGGAGCTGATCGCGCGGGGGCTGTCGAACCAGGAGATCGCCGCCCACCTGGTCCTGGCGGAGCAGACGGTGAAGACGCACATCGGCCGGGTCCTGGGCAAGCTGGACCTCCGCGACCGGGCGCAGGCGGTGATCTTCGCCTACGAGGCGGGTCTGGTCCGCCCGGGCGACTCGGCCTCGTGACCGGTCAGTAGCAGTCCATGCGCGATCCGTCGGTCGACGCCTCGGTGTACACGTGGACCCAGGTCCGGGGCGCGGAGCCGGCCGGCTCGGGGCCGGGGTCCACCTGGTAGAACTCGCGGAGGTCGGCGGGTGACTCGAAGGTGACGACGACACTGGGCCGGTCCGGGGATTCGAAGCAGGACACGGGGGTCCCGCCCGCCGGCACCGGGCCGCTCCGCCGGACCGGATGCCAGCCCGCCGCGGGGAGTTCCCGCGCGTAGTACGCCAGCACGTCCGCGGCGCTCCCGTCGTATACGTACAGCCGGTCCGCGCTCAGCCAGGCGTCCCCGCTGTCATCGGTGCAGGTGGCCCCGTCCGTCGCGCCGCCGTGGAGGGGCCTGGCCCCTGGCGGGTGCAGGTCCAGGGCCGGCGACTGGTCGAGGGCGGCCACTTGCGGACCGGTGCCCTCACAGGTCGTGAAGGGCGAGAGGTGGGAGCATCCGCTGAGCGCGGCCGCGGCCAGTACGGTCGCGAGCAGCAGCCGCACGCCAGTCATGTTCATGGCGGAATTATGCCTACCGGCCGGCTCGGTCGACGCGGGGCTCCTCAGGCGTGCTGCATCGACGTGTGCCGGCTATATTCCCGCTGACACCGGGCGTCGAGGCCGCCGTCGTCGTCAGGCGCGAGGAACTGACTGCACGTGCAGACATAGCAGTACAGAGGACCACCGGGATCGTAGTCCGCCTCCCGCAGACGGGCCGCGGCGGCCTCGCGCACCGAACGGCTGTGGTTCTCCAGTTCGGCGAATTCGGACCCATTGCGCGTGAACGCCTCGCGTTGGGCGTCGGTGAGGTGCGGCGGGTCCTCGTCGCTGGGCGTGTGCACCACCCAGCGGGCCGTGTGGGGTGGGGTGAACTGGACGTTGTGTTCGCCCGCCGCCTGGGTGGCGGCCGCTTTCGTGGGGAACAGCATGTGGACGTTGAGGTCTTCCTCCGGGCAGTACACGTCCCACGCGGTGCGGGATCGGGATCCCGTCGGGGTGGGCTGCTCGCTGGGATTCGTCATCGGAAAAGCCTCCGTGGAGGGGCCGTGCCGAGGTGCCGGGCCGAACGGAAGCAGCGGCGGAGGTGCCCGGATCTCAGGGAATCGCGAAGGCGACGGACGGGTTACCCGGACGCGCCGGCCTCGGCTGGGCGCAACTCCATTGTCCGGCCGGTGACACGGGCCTGCCACTGGAGGGGTCGTCCTCCCGCTTCACCTCCCCCTTCCGCCGCGGCACCCGTCCACGGGCCATCAGATGATCCGAAGGAGACGGCCCGGCGGGCCGCCTGGACTGGGGGGACCCGCGATCCCCCGGAGGAGCCCGCCGCCATGACGGACGCCACCCAGGACAAGCGCGCCGCGGCGGAGCACGAGGAGTGGAAGGCCAAGGGCGTCGCCCTGCGCGCCTTCTTCCACATCGCCGGTACGCACGTGTTCGCCGGTTTCATCATGATGCTCTTCCACCTGGGCGAGCACGCCCGGAAGTAGCCGGCCCGCACGGCACGGCCGGGTCCGCGGATCCGCCGCCGGGGAACGCCCGTGCCGTTCCGGCCGGGACCGGCGCGGCGCGGGTCCCACCACGGCGGTTAGGGTGACCGCGTGAACCTTTCTTCCGCTCTTCCGCGTTCCTTCCGGCTGCTCGTCACGGGTGGGGGGACCGGTGGCCACACCTATCCCGCCCTGACGGCGATCCGTACGTTGCAGAGCCGCCTCGCGGCCGTCGGCAGCACCCTGGACGTGCTGTGGATCGGGACCGCCGACGGTCTCGAGGCGCGGGTCGCCCCCGCCGAGGGGATCCCGTTCCGGACCGTCGCCACGGGGAAGATCCGCCGCTCGGCGAACCCGCTGAAGATGCTGTCCGCGGCGAACATGAAGGACATGGCGAAGGTGCCGCTCGGCGTGGCCCAGGCCCGCACCATCGTCTCCGAGTTCGCTCCGGACGTCGTGCTGGCCACCGGCGGATACGTCGCGGTGCCGGCCGGTCTCGCCGCGCGGATGTGCAAGCGTCCGCTGGTGCTGCACGAGCAGACCGTGCGCCTGGGTCTGGCCAACCGGAAGCTGGCCGGATCGGCCACGCGCATCGCCGTCTCCTCGGAGTCCTCGCTGCCGCTGCTGCCCGCCGAGGTGCGGGGGCGCGCCGTCGTCACCGGCAACCCCGTCCGCCCGGAAGTGCTCTCCGGGCACCCCGACAAGGCCGTGCACGCGCTGAACCTCACCGGGTTCGACCGGCGGCTGCCGACCGTCTACGTCACCGGCGGCGCGCAGGGCGCCCAGCAGATCAACGGCGTGGTGCGCGAGGTGCTGCCGTGGCTGCTGAGCCACGCCAACGTGATCCACCAGTGCGGCCCGGCCAACGTCGACGAGCTCCGCTTCGCCGCCTCGGGCCTGGACCCGGTCCTGGCGGGCCGCTACCACGTGACCGGCTTCGTCGGCCCGGAACTGCCGGACGTACTGGCGCTCGCCGACGTGGTGCTGTCCCGGTCCGGGGCGGGCACGCTGGCGGAACTCACCGCGCTGGGCAAGCCGGCGGTGTTCGTCCCCCTGGCGACCTCCGCCGGAAACGAGCAGGCCCACAACGCCCAGCACCTGGCCGACGCGGGCGCCGCCGTCGCCCTGCTCGGCGAGGTGACCGGCCAGAGCCTCGCGGACGCGGTCGGCCCGCTCCTGACCGACCCGGCCCGACGGGCACAGATGGCGGAGCGCGCCCGCGCGTACGGACGGCCGGACGCCGCCGAACGCCTCGTGGACGTACTGCTGGCCGCGGCCGCCGGCTGACCGGCCGCACGGGCTCCGGGCCCGGCGGTCGGTGACGCCCCGTACGCCGGGTTCTCCCCCGCCCGCCGGGTCCCCGCCCGCCGGGTTCTCCTCCACCCCCTACCCGGGTATGACATCCGGCTTGGCTCTCCGGTCCGACGTGCCGCCGGGTACCTCCTTCCTACCTTCCTCCTCGTCAACGGCCCCTCCTCGGGGGCCGCCACGAGGAGAGGGGGAAGGGCATGCGCCGCTTCGGCAGGACGGCCCTCGCGGCCGCGCTGGCGTTGGCCGTCGTCGCGGGAACCGCGGGATGGGCCACCGGTGACAGCCGGCCGGCCGTCACCGGGCCGCCGCCCGGCAGCGCCGCCTGGCGGGCGGCATCGGTGGGCGGGCGGGCGCTGCCCGATCCGGCGGGGGCCTCCCCGCGCGAGGTGGCCCGGTTCTTCGCCGCCCTGGACGGGGACGCGCGCCGGGAGCTGGTACGGGCGCATCCGCTCGTGGTCGGCAATCTGGAGGGGGCGCCGCTCCCCCTGCGGTACGAGGCCAACCGGATGGCCGTCCTCGCCACGGGTGAGGCCCGCTACGCCTCCCTCGCCGGCCCGGACCGGCAGATCCTGGCCTTCGACCCCCGCGGGCGGGGGCAGGTCGCCGAGGTGTTCGGGGACCTGGAGCGGGCGGCGCACGTCTCGGTGATCGTGCCGGGGTCGGACAACGACGCCTCCACCCATGACGCGCCGCGCGCCCCGCACACCGGGCCGGCCGGGATGGGGCGTGCGCTGCGGGCGGCCGCCGGCGGGACGACCGCCGTCGTCGCGTGGACGGGCTACACCACTCCGGTGGGGGTGGGTCCGGACGCGGCGACCGGGCGGCTCGCCGAGGCGGGCGCGGTCCGCCTGGCCCGTTTCACCGCCGGGCTGGACGCGGTCGGCGCGCCCGACCCGGTGCTGTTCTGCCACAGCTACGGCTCGGTGGTCTGCGGGCTGGCGGCCCGCCACACGGACGCCACCGACCTCGTGGTCCTCGGCTCCCCCGGCATGCGCGCGGACAGTGCCGCGGGCCTGGGCACCCGGGCCCGCGTCTGGGCGGCCCGCGGGCCCTCCGACTGGATCGCGGACGTGCCGAACGTCGCGTTCGCGGGTCTCGGGCACGGCGCCGACCCGGTCTCACCCGCCTTCGGCGCGCGCCGGGTGCCGGCGTCCGACGTCCGCGGCCACGCCGGCTACTTCGCGCCCGGCACCCGGTCCCTGGCGGCGTTCGCCGCGATCGCGGCAGGGGAGGTCCGGTGAGCGCGCCGACCCGGCTGCGGGACGCGGCGCACCGGATCGACGGGCAGACCCCCGCCCACCGGGACCGGGCGCTCGACGGCCTGCGCGCCCTGGCCCTACTGGCGGTGCCCGCCGGGCACTGGCTGCTCGGCGGGTTCACCCTCGACGCGGACGGCGGCCTGCACAACGCGAGCCCGCTGTCGGCCTTCGGCGCTCTCGCCCCGGCGAGCTGGGTGCTCCAGATGCTCGGCGTCTTCTTCCTGGTCGGGGGGCACGCCTCGGCGCTCTCCTTCCGCCGTCGCACCGGATCGACGGGGGCCTGGCTGAAGGGGCGGATGGTCCGCCTTGGGCGGCCGGTGCTCGGGGTGACGGCGGTGTGGGCGCTGGCCGCGCCCGCGCTGTACGCGGCGGGCGTGCCCGAGGCCACCCTGCGGACGGGGGCCACGCTGGTGGTGCAACCGCTGTGGTTCGTCGGGGTGTACGCGGTGGTGACGGCCCTGACCCCGTACTGCGTGCGCGCCGCGCACCGGCTCGGCGGGTGGGCGGCGGCTCCGCTGCTCGGGTCGGTCGCGGTGGTGGACTTCCTGCGGTACGGGCCGTTCGCCGGCTCGGTGCCGTCCTGGCTGTCCGTGCTGAACGTCCTGCCGGGCTGGCTCTTCGCGTACCAGCTGGGCATCGACTGGGGCGAGCGGCGGATCGGGCGGCGCGGGGCATGGCTGCTGCTGGCGGGCGGAGCCGTGCTGTTCGCGGCGCTGCTGCTGGTGTTCGGCTATCCGGCGTCGATGGTCGGGGTGCCCGGTGCGGAACGGACCAACTCGCATCCGCCGTCGCTGCTGGTGCTGGCGCTGGCCGCGGCGCAGTCAGGGGCGGCGATCCTGCTGCGGGACCGGCTGGCGGGGCTGCTGGCCCGGCCGGCGCTGTGGGCGCCGGTGGTGGTGGTCAACCTGTCCGCGATGACGATCCTGTGCTGGCACCAGACCGCGATGCTGGCGGCGGCCGTTCCGGGGGCGCTCGCGGGCGAGGTGGCGGGGCTGACGACGGCGCCCGACACCCTCGGCTGGATCGCGGCGCGGGCGGCGTGGCTGCCACTGTTCGCGGTGCTGCTGGTGGGCATCGCCCGTTACGCGCGCCGCTTCGAGGCGCCCCCGGCCCGGGGCCGCCGGGCCCCGGCGGTACGCCGTACCGTGGCGGGGCTGCTGGCGGCGGGCTTCGCGGTGTTCGCGCTGGGCCTGGCGTGACGGGGGCGGGGGGGACGGGGGGACGGGGGCCGGGCGGGGAGGGCCCCGGGCCGTCCCTCCCCGGGTCAGTGCCCGCGCAGCGCGTCGGCGGCGGGCCCTTCACCGGCCACTTGGAGCCGGCCCTCCTCGACGGCCCGTGCCACGGTGAGCGTCCCCTCGCCCAGTTCCCGGCAGGTGTCGGCGTCGAGCACCAGGCGGGCGTCCGGCGCCTGCGCGGGTCCGTCGCCGTACGCGGGTCCGGCCCCGTCCGCCGGGCCGTCGCCGCCGATGCGGACGTGGAACACGCCCTCGTCCAGGACCACGTCGACGACGGCCGGGACCCCGGGCGCCGGGAGGCGGCGCAGCAGGGGCAGGGCGTACCAGTGCGCGCGCAGCGCGTCGGTGGGGCGCCGTTCGGCGAGTTCGGGGGCGCCCCATTCGGCGAGCGCCGTGAGCACGGGCAGCAGTCCGGCGCCGCGCGCGGTCAGTTCGTACACCGTCGCGGCCGCCGGCGGGGGGAGCTTGCGGCGCGTCGCGAGGCCCTGCGCCTCCATGTCCTTGAGCCGGCCGGCCAGTACGTCCGTGGAGACTCCGGGCAGGTCGGCGTGGAGGTCGGTGTACCGGCGGGGGCCGGCCAGCAGTTCCCGGACGATCAACAGGGTCCAGCGGTCCCCGACCGCGTCCAGGGCGCGGGCCGAGGCGCAGTACTGGTCGTAGCTTCGACGGCGTGGCTGACGTGGTGACATGCAGCGCAGTCTAGACAACATGTTGGACTTTCCAAGCTCTTACTTGGTAAAACCAAGCAGGAAGTGCGGAGTACGGGAACAGGGAGGGCACGGCATGGAGTTCCGGCAGTCGAGCAAGCTCAGCGAGGTCTGCTACGAGATCCGGGGACCGGTGATCGAGCACGCCAACGCGCTCGAGGAGGCGGGCCACAGCGTGCTGCGCCTCAACACCGGCAACCCGGCCCTGTTCGGCTTCGAGGCGCCCGAGGAGATCGTCCAGGACATGATCCGGATGCTCCCCAAGGCCCACGGGTACACCGACTCGCGCGGGGTGCTCTCCGCCCGCCGGGCCGTCGTCCAGCGCTACCAGGCCATCGGCCTCACCGACGTGACGGTGGACGACGTCTTCCTGGGCAACGGAGTCTCCGAGCTGGTCTCCATGGCCGTCCAGGCGCTCCTGGAGGACGGGGACGAGGTGCTCATCCCGGCCCCGGACTTCCCGCTCTGGACCGCCGTCACCACCCTGGCGGGCGGCAGGGCCGTGCACTACGTCTGCGACGAGGCCGCCGACTGGTACCCGGACCTCGACGACATGGCGTCCAAGATCACGGACCGTACCAAGGCCGTGGTCATCATCAACCCCAACAACCCCACGGGCGCCGTCTATCCCAGGGAAGTCCTGGAGGGCATCCTCGAACTCGCCCGCGGCCACGGGCTGATGGTCTTCGCCGACGAGATCTACGACCAGATCCTGTACGACGACGCCGTCCACCACAGCACCGCGGCCCTCGCCCCCGACCTGGTCGTCCTCACCTTCTGCGGGCTGTCGAAGACGCACCGGGTGGCGGGGTTCCGCTCCGGCTGGCTGGTGGTGAGCGGTCCCCGACAGCACGCGCGCAGTTACCTGGAGGGCCTGACCATGCTCGCCTCCATGCGGCTGTGCGCCAACGCCCCGGCCCAGTACGCCATCCAGGCCGCCCTCGGCGGGCGCCAGTCCATCAAGGAACTGACCGGCCCGGGCGGCCGTCTCCTGGAACAGCGCGACCGGGCCTGGGAGAAGCTGAACGAGATCCCCGGGGTGTCCTGCGTGAAGCCGAAGGGCGCGCTGTACGCCTTCCCGCGCATCGATCCGAAGGTGCACCCGATCCACGACGACGAGCGGTTCGTGCTCGATCTGCTGCTGCGGGAGAAGATCCAGGTCGTCCAGGGCACCGGCTTCAACTGGCCCCGCCCCGATCACTTCCGGATCCTGACCCTGCCGTACGCCGACGACCTGGACGCCGCGATCAGCCGGATCGGCCGCTTCCTGAGCGGCTACCGCCAGTAGAGCGGGCGGACGAGGCGCACCACCACGCGCGAGAGCACCGCTCCCGATCGGGAGCGGTGCTCTCGTCATGTCCCCGTTCCGCTGCCGTCAGGCGATGGAGGCCGCCACGACCGCGGCTACGGCGAGGTTGCAGGAAGCGGTGACCCAGACGGCCGGGTGCGGCTCCGGGTCCACGACGATGGCACCGAGCTTGCCCGGGGTCACCAGGTCCAGCACCAGGAAGGCCACGGCCATCAGGACGAGACCGAGGACACCGAAGGCGGCCGTGGACACCAGGCCCTTGCCGAAGTCCTCGTAGGTCGTCCAGATCGAGGTGAAGACGATGCCGCCGATACCGAGGAGCGCCGAGCTGAGCAGGAGGGCCGCGTTGCGGTTGCGCTCCTCCCAGATCTGCTTCGGGAGCTTCCCGGGCGTCAGCACGTCCACGAGGACGATGCCGAGGATCAGCAGCACCAGACCGAGGGCGCCGTAGGCGCTCGTACGGCCAAGTCCGTTGACGATGTCGCTCATTGAGAAGCCTGTCTCCGCGTGGGTGGGAAATGATGGGCCAGGGCGTGCCGTGGGGAGGCCGAATCTATCGCACGGTCCCCGCCCCGGACCATGGGGAGGCCAGGAAACGGCAAAGGTCAGGGCCGCGCGGTCCCGGGAGGCGGCGGCGCCGACGGCGCTGGTGATGCGGTCGGAGGCGTCCTCGGGGTGTGGCGCCGGATCCTCGCCGCGTGCGCGCCGCGGCTGCGCGTACGGGAGGCGGAGCCGCCCGCCCGCCGGATCGCGGTGGCCGAAAACCCGCGCGGGGGGCAGTGGCCGGGCGGCGAAGTCCCTTCAGGGCCCGCGCCGTTGGACCCGGCGGAGTGAGCGCACCCGATTCCTTGACCCGAAGTTTGGTTGAGGTTCTAGCGTGGGGGCATGGACATGGAAGTCACCGCCTGGCATTCGCTGCACAGCGCGATCAACGCCCAGCAGGACCGCCGCCCGCTCTCCCGGGCGAGCCTGCGGCGGATCGCCTCCTTCGCCCGCCCGCACCGGCGCGGGCTGACCCTCTTCCTGCTGCTCAGCGTGGTGGGCGCGCTGCTGGCGGTGGCCACTCCGCTGCTGGCCAGCCGGATCGTCGACACGATCGTGGGGCACGGGGACGACGGCGACGTCATCCGCCTCGCGCTGCTCATCGCGGTGATCGCGGTGGCCGAGGCGGGGCTGGGCCTGCTGACCCGGAAGCTGTCCGCGACCCTCGGCGAGGGGCTGATCCTCGATCTGCGCCGGGCGGTCTTCGACCACGTCCAGCGGATGCCGGTCGCCTTCTTCACCCGTACCCGGACGGGCGCGCTGGTCAGCCGCCTCAACAACGACGTGATCGGCGCCCAGCGGGCCTTCAGCAACACCCTCTCCGGGGTGGTCTCCAACCTCGTGACCCTGCTCCTGACGCTGGGGGTGATGCTGAGCATCTCCTGGCAGATCACCCTGCTGGCCCTGGTGCTGCTGCCGGTGTTCGTGCTGCCGGCCCGCCGGATGGGGGCGCGGATGGCGGGGATGCAGCGGGAGGCGGCGGCGCTGAACGCGGCGATGGGAACCCAGATGACGGAACGGTTCTCCGCCCCCGGCGCGACCCTCGTCAAGCTGTTCGGGCGGCCCTCCGACGAGTCCGCCGAATTCGCGGCCCGCGCCGCCCGGGTCCGGGACATCGGGGTCCGTACGGCGATGGCCCAGTCGGCCTTCATCACCGCCCTGACCCTGGTCTCCGCGCTGGCCCTCGCCCTGGTGTACGGCCTGGGCGGGTACTTCGCCCTGCGCGGCACCCTGGAGGCCGGCTCCGTGGTCGCCCTGGCCCTGCTCCTGACCCGGCTGTACGCCCCGCTGACCGCGCTGGCCGGGGCGCGGGTCGAGGTGATGAGCGCCATGGTCAGCTTCGAGCGGGTCTTCGAGATCCTCGACCTGGAGCCGCTGATCGCCCAGAAGCCCGACGCCGTCGCGGTGCCCGACGGCCCGGTCGCGGTGGAGTTCGACAAGGTCTCCTTCGGCTACCCCTCCGCCGACAAGGTCTCGCTCGCCTCCCTCGAGGAGGTGGCCGCGCTCGACGCCCACGGCGGCACCCGGGTGCTCCACGAGGTGTCGTTCCGCGCCGAGCCCGGTCAGATGGTCGCCCTCGTCGGTTCCTCCGGCGCCGGCAAGTCGACCATCGCCCAGCTGCTGCCGCGGCTGTACGACGCCGACGCGGGCGCGGTCCGCCTGGGCGGCGTCGACGTACGGGACCTCACGGCCGACTCCATCCGCGACACCCTCGGCATGGTCACCCAGGACGGGCACCTCTTCCACGAGTCGGTACGGTCCAACCTGCTGCTGGCCCGGCCGGAGGCGGGCGAGGACGAGCTGTGGGACGCCCTGCGCCGCTCCCGCCTGGACGGACTGGTCGCCTCCCTCCCGGACGGCCTGGACACCGTCGTCGGCGAGCGCGGCTACCGGCTGTCCGGCGGGGAGCGCCAGCGGCTGACCATCGCCCGGCTGCTGCTGGCCCGGCAGCGGGTGGTGATCCTCGACGAGGCCACCGCCCACCTGGACTCCACCTCGGAGGCGGCCGTGCAGGAGGCCCTGGCCGAGGCCCTCTCCGGCCGGACCGCCGTGGTGATCGCGCACCGGCTGTCGACGGTCCGGGCCGCCGACCTGATCCTGGTGGTGGAGGCCGGCCGGATCGTGGAACGCGGCACGCACCCCGAACTGCTCGCGGCGGGCGGCCGGTACGCCGAGCTGTACCGGACCCAGTTCGCCGCGCACGGCGCGGCCGCGGCCGGCTGAAGCACGCCAGGCCCCTCTTGCCGCCGGGCGCCGCCTCAGGGGGCGAGTACGTCGAGTTCGTCCAGGGCGCCGAGGGCGATCCGGCGGGTCAGGGTCTCGGCGGCGGCCGCGTCGCCCTCGCGCACCGCTTCGGCGACCCGTACGTGGAGGGTGACGGCGGCCGGGTCGGGGTCGTGGAACATCACGGCGTGCCGGGTGCGGCCGGTGAGGACCTCGGCGACGATGTCGCCGAGCCGGGCGAACATCTCGTTGCCGGAGGCGTCGAGAACGGTCCGGTGGAAGGCGATGTCGTGGTGGAGGTAGCCCTCCAGCTGGTGGCCACGGGAGGTGCGGACCATGCCGAGGGCCGCCTCGGTGAGCCGCGCGCACTGCTCCGGGGTGGCGTGCGAGGCCGCGAGGCCGGCGGCGACGGGTTCGACGGCGGAGCGCAGGACGGTCAGTGACCGCAGCTGGCGGGGACGGTCGGCGCCGGCGAGGCGCCAGCGGATGACCTGCGGGTCGTAGACGTTCCACTCCTCGGCGGGGCGGACGGTGACCCCGACCCGGCGCCGGGACTCGACGAGCCGCATCGACTCCAGCACGCGGACCACTTCCCGGACCACGGTGCGGGAGGCGTCGAACCGCCCGGCGATCCCGTCCGTGCGCAGAACGCTGCCGGGCGGGTACTCGCCCGCCGTGATCGCGAGGCCGAGGCTGTCCAGCACCTCGGAGTGGAGTCCTCGGCCCGGACTGCCTTCGGTGGTCATGGCGTAAGCGTACGGTGACGCCCCCACCGGCAAAAGATACGACGTTTTCCCGCCCAGCCCTTGAATAAGTACTACTTAATGGGCTTCAGTGGTGCTCCCACTCCCAGCGACGAGGACAGCGAGGTACGACGTGGGCCCCCAGCGCGTCATTGTGGTGATGGGCGTCGCCGGCACCGGCAAGACGACCGTCGGCCGGCTGCTGGCGGAGGCGCTCGGCCTTCCGTACGCGGAGGGCGACGCCTTCCATCCGGCGGCCAACGTGGCGAAGATGTCGGCCGGCACCCCGCTGGACGACGCCGACCGGTGGCCCTGGCTGGACGCCATCGGCGAGTGGATGCGCAACCGGGCCGCGCCGCACGGCGGCGTGGTCGCCGCCTCCTGCCTCAAGCGCTCCTACCGCGACCGGCTGCGCTCGGCCGCTCCGGACGCCGTGTTCGTCCACCTCACCGGGGACCGGCCGCTCGTCGAGAAGCGGATGGCGGACCGCAGGGGGCACTTCATGCCGCCCTCCCTGCTGGCCTCCCAGTTCGCCGTGCTCGAACCGCTCGGCGCGGACGAGCGCGGGATCGCCGTCGATGTCTCCGGCACACCCGAGGAGATCACCGAACGGGCGCTGGCCGCCCTCCGGCCGCCCCGTCACCAGAGCTGACCGCTCCCCCGAGAGAGACAGAGGAACCCCACCGTGACCGGTCTCGGCGTCGAGACGCTGGCAGCGGCCGCCCCCGCACCCATCACCTCGGCCGGCGACGCCCAGCTGGGTGTCGCCGTCCTCGCGGGCATCGCCGTCATCGTCCTGCTCATCACCCGCCTCAAGATGCACGCCTTCCTCGCCCTGACGGTCGGCTCGCTCGCCCTCGGCTCCTTCGCGGGCGCCCCGCTGGACAAGACGATCGCGAGCTTCACCACGGGCCTCGGCTCCACGGTCGCGGGCGTCGGCGTCCTCATCGCCCTCGGCGCGGTCCTCGGCAGGCTCCTCGCCGACTCCGGCGGGGCGGACGAGATCGTGGACACCATCCTCGCCCGCGCCCGGGGCCGGGCCATGCCGTGGGCGATGGTGCTGATCGCCTCGGTGATCGGGCTGCCGCTCTTCTTCGAGGTCGGCATCGTGCTGCTGATCCCGGTGGTGCTGCTGGTCGTCCGGCGCGGCGGCTACTCGCTCATGCGGATCGGTGTCCCCGCGCTGGCCGGCCTGTCGGTGATGCACGGGCTGATCCCCCCGCACCCCGGCCCGCTGGTCGCCATCGACGCCCTGCACGCGGACCTCGGCGTCACCCTCGCCCTGGGCGTCCTCGTGGCGATACCCACCGTGGTCATCGCCGGGCCGCTGTTCTCCCGGTACGCGGCGCGCTGGGTGGACGTCCCGGCGCCGGAACACATGGTCCCGCAGCGCCCCTCGGCCGGGCTCGAACAGCGCCCCCGGTTCGGGGCGACGGTCTCCACGGTGCTGCTGCCGGTCGCGCTCATGCTGGTCAAGGCGCTGGTCGACATCGTCGTCGACGACCCGGACCACGCCGTCCAGAAGGTCACCGACGTCGCGGGCTCCCCGCTCATCGCCCTCCTCGCCGCCGTACTGGTGGGGATGGTGACCCTCGGCCGGGCCGCCGGGTTCAGCCGGGCGGCCCTGTCGTCCACGGTGGAGAAGTCACTCGCCCCGATCGCCGGGATCCTGCTGATCGTGGGCGCGGGCGGCGGTTTCAAGCAGACGCTGATCGACGCGGGGGTGGGCCGGATGGTCCTGGACCTCTCACAGGACTGGGCCGTCCCGGCCCTGCTGCTGGCCTGGCTGATCGCGGTCGCCATCCGGCTGGCCACCGGCTCGGCGACGGTCGCCACCATCTCGGCGGCCGGCCTGGTCGCGCCGCTGGCGGCGGGCATGCCCGCGACGGAGACCGCCCTGCTGGTCCTGGCGATCGGGGCGGGCTCGCTCTTCTTCAGCCATGTCAACGACGCCGGGTTCTGGCTGGTCAAGGAGTACTTCGGGATGAGCGTCGGACAGACCCTCAAGACCTGGTCGGTGATGGAGACCATCATCTCGGTGACCGGGCTGGGCTTCGTCCTGCTGCTGTCACTGGTCCTCTGACAAGCCGTTCCGTACGAGCGACCGTGCCGGCCCGTTCAGCCCAGCGGGCCCCGTCCGCGCCGCAGGTGGGCACCCTCCAGCTGGGCCGCCGCCAGCGCGAGGCCGGCGGCGGCGCGGGCGCAGCGGTCGGCGAGGACGGCGACCTCGGCGCGGAAGGCGTCGGCCTCCTGTCCGCGCCACTCCAGGGCCGCCGCCCCCGCCCGCAGCCGGCGGGCGTGGGAGCGCAGGGCGGCGGAGTGGGTGCGCAGGCCGTCCGCCGGGGCGGGCCGGCTCGGCCGGGGACAGTCGCTCACGGGCTCCTCCGGGGGTTCGCGGGGGCGGCCGGTCCGGGGCCGCGGGCGCAGAGGGCCCGCAGGGCGGCGCCGAGGCCCAGCAGGGGCCGGGCGGGGGCGGCCCGGCCGGTGGCCACCTGCCAGCCCGCGTGGTCGTTGAAGGGGTTCCCGTCGGTCAGGGCGTCCCAGGCGAGGATGTCCGCGAAGGACGGGGACAGCAGGGCGAAGGCCCGCCCGGCCCCCCGCTCGCGCAGCAGGGTGCGGAAGCCGCGGGCGGCGTCGGCCTGCCGGTGCTCCGCGACGGCGCGCAGCACGGTGGCGCAGTCCGGGTCGGCGAGCAGTTCGGGGCGGCCGGCGCCCGCGGCGCGGATCCGCCCCTTCAGCCCGCAGACAGCGGTGCTGACGGCGAGGTTCTCCCGGCGGCCCAGGATCCCGGCGAGCCATCCGGCCCGGGCCAGGCCGCGTCCGCGCGGGGCCCAGCCGAGCCCGGCCGGGTCGGTGAGGGTGCGCAGCAGGGTCCGCCAGGCGCGGCGCCTGCTGCCGCCGCGCCCCACGGGTTCCCCTGCCGTGAGGCGGACGCCGAACGCGAGCGCGGAGGCGTACCGGGCGGCCTCGCCCACGGCGTCGGCGGCCTCGGCCAGGTCCCGGCACAGGGCGTCGAGCGTGCCGGCGTCCGGGTCGGTCGCCTGGGCGGTCGCGGCATCGGACATGGGTTCCTCGCGGGGGCTGCGTGCGGTGACTTCGGGATCACCGTACGTCGGCGCCGCGGGCGGCGCGCGCGGGAGCGGAACCGAACGCGGCCTCGCGGAACGCGGCGCGCGGCGGGCCGGCGGCAACGGCTCCGGCGCCGGGGACGAGGACCGCCCAGCGGCCCTGGCGGGGGGAGATCCACACGCCCGGGCCGGAGCCGGACGGGGGGTGGTGGGTCCAGACGCCGGCGGGCGCGGGGTGCCAGAGCAGGCCGCGCGAGGGGGTGAGTTCGCCGGTGCGGATCCTCAGGGACTCGGCGGTCCAGGCGCGGGGGACGGGCTCGTCGGCGGTGGAGAGCAGATGGCGCAGGAACCGGGCGAGATCGGCCGGACAGGTGCGCAGTGTGCCCGCGGCGAAGCGGGTGCGGGTCATGCCGAGGGGCTGCCAGACGCGGCTGTGGGCGCAGTCGGCCAGCGGGGTGTCGGCGAGGTGTTCGGCGAGGCGGGTGAGGGCGGCGAGGGGAGCCGGGCCGTCGCCGCGGGTGAGCAGGTGGTGGGCGGTGGTGCCGGCGGGCAGTCCCGCCGAGGGGGCCGTCCCGTAGGCCGTGAGGGGGGTGTGCAGGGTGAGTTCGCCCTGGGCGACGAGGCGGCCGATGACGGGCCAGAGCGCGAGTACCGCGGTCAGGTCCCCGGCCTCGACCGGGGTGCCCCAGCCGTCCGGCGCGTCCGCGGGGTCCGCGTCGCCCTCTGGGCCGGGGTGTGCGGCGTGGACGGCGTCCGCCGATCCCACCGCCCAGAACGCGGCCGGGCCGGCGGCGCGTGCGAGTGCCTCGATCTGCGGCGTCATGGTCGTCCACGCTACGTCGCCCCGCCGGGCGGGCCGGGCAGGTCCGCCGGGGAGTCCCGGCGCGGTCGCCGCCCGCCACCCGATTGCCGGGGGCGGGCGGCGCGCGTGGCTATGGCGCGTCGGGGCGGTCGGTCACCCGGAGGGTGTTGACCAGGGGCTTGCCTGCGCCGTGGTGCGTCACGAAGCGGATGTTGAGCACGCCGTCCGTGACCTTGACGGTGTAGGTCCTGGTCAGGGCGGTGTAGGTGCCGGCCTCCAGGGAGATGTCGAGCGAGGGCAGGATCTGGGCTCCCTCGGCCAGGACGTCGAAGACGCGCTTGTCCGGCCTGGTGGGGGTGAGCTCGGCGAAGCCCAGTTCCACGGTGTAGGTGCCGTTGGGGACGTTGTCGAAGCGGTACTCGTACATGCCCTCGCGGGCGTTGCGGAAGAGCCGCTGGTCGTCGGTGCCGGCGATGGCGCGGCCGGTGGAGTGGACGCCGCCGTTGCCCTGGTAGCCGTAGGAGCCGGGGGTGTAGGCGCGGTCCGGGGACCAGGAGTCGCCCGCCGAGTCCGTGCCCGGGTAGTCGGAGCCGGCGTCCACGGCGCTCTGGTACCTCGGGACGACGATCTTGACGGGGACGGTGAGGACGGGGCTGCGGCCGCTGGCCGAGGTGATCCGCAGGCCGGTGCTCAGCACCGTGCCCGGGGCCAGCCCGGCGGTGTCGGCCGTCAGGGTGAGCGGGGCCTTGCCGCCGGCCGGCAGGTTCCCCTCCGCCGGGGACGCCGTCAGCCAGGGCGCGTCCTCGGCGACCGTGTAGGCCGTGGCGAGGCCGGGGTTGGTGAGTTCCAGGGTGCGGGTGCGCCGCCGGCCGGCGGGGAGGACCAGTTCCACGGCCGGCGCGGATGCGGTGACCCGGCCGGTGCGCAGCGAGCGGTCGGCCCCGGTGACCTCGGCCGGCTTCACGTCGGCGGTGGTGGCGGCGGTTTCGTACGAGGGCGCGGCCATGGTGACCGTACGGACGCCCGACGGGCTCTGGACGGCGTACCCGCCGTCGGCCGCGGTGGTGGCGGAGACGGCCGCGTCGCCGCTGCCGACGGTGACCGTGGCGCCGGGGACGCCGTTGCCGTCGTTGGCGTCGAGCACCCGGCCGGTGACCACGCCGCTGCGGGTGGTGCGGAAGCCGACGGAGAGGCCGTCGGTGAGGGCGGGCGTGTTGAAGGAGTACGTGAAGGCGTCGGTTGGATCGTGCGGATGGTGGGATCGGGTGGAAAGCCCCTGCGTGAGGTGCGCGGGTCATGCTCCGAGAGGTGCCATGTGCATTACAAGAGGGCCGCGTGCGCCACGTGACGGGCGGCCGCGGCCCCCGCCCGGTGGCCTTCCGGGCGCCGCCGCGTCAGCCTGGAGGGATGAGCGCGCGACCCGGCGGACCCCCGCCCGAGAACGGCCCCCCGCCGGCGCCCCGGCCCGGCCCCGCGCCCGCCGCGGAGCCGGAGGTCGCACTGCGCTCCGCGCGGGGACGGTGGGTCCTGGCCGCCACCGTGCTCGGGTCGGCGATGGCACTGCTGGACTCGACCGTGGTCAACGTGGCC
Organism: Streptomyces sp. NPDC012794; assembly: GCF_042901085.1. Taxonomy (NCBI): domain Bacteria; kingdom Bacillati; phylum Actinomycetota; class Actinomycetes; order Kitasatosporales; family Streptomycetaceae; genus Streptomyces; species Streptomyces sp. NPDC012794. The sequence continues at coordinate 85,255 of NZ_JBIBCI010000011.1, read as the reverse complement.
CTGCCCCGCATCGGGCGGGACCTCGGCGCCGACCTGGCCGTCCTCCAGTGGACGGTGAACGCCTACCTGCTGACCCTGGCGGGGCTGATCCTGGTGGGCGGGGCGCTCGGCGACCGCTTCGGGCGGCGCCGGATCTTCGTCCTCGGCGTGGTCTGGTTCGCGGTCGGCTCGCTGCTGTGCGGGCTCGCGCCGAACGCCGGGATCCTGATCGCCGCCCGCGCCCTCCAGGGCATCGGCGGCGCACTGCTGACACCCGGTTCGCTCGCGCTGATCCAGGGCTCGATCCGGCCCGCCGACCGGGCCCGCGCGGTGGGCCTGTGGTCGGGTTTCGGCGGGGTCGGCGCGGCCGTCGGACCGTTCCTCGGCGGCTGGCTGGTGGACGGGCCGGGCTGGCGGTGGGTGTTCCTGATCAACGTCCCGGTGGCCGCTCTGTGCGTGCCGGCCGCCCTGAAGCACATTCCGGAATCGCGGGACCCGCAGGCGAGCGGGCGGTTCGACGTGCTCGGCGCGGTGCTCGGCGCGGCCGCCCTGGCCCTGCTGACGTACGCGCTGATCGAAGCCCGGTCCGCGACGGCCCCGGTCGTCGGCGCGGCCGTGGGCGGGGTCCTGCTGGCGGTCCTCTTCGTGTACGTCGAGCGGCGCCGGCCGGATCCGATGCTCCCGCCGGGGATCTTCTCCTCCCGGCAGTTCACCGCCGTCAACCTGGTCACCCTCTTCGTCTACGCGGCCTTCGGCGGCTTCTTCTTCCTCGTCGTGCTCCAGCTCCAGGTGGTGGCCGGGTACTCCGCCCTCGGCGCCGGGGCCGCACTGCTGCCCACCACCGTCCTGATGCTGCTGCTGTCGTCCCGGGCGGGGGAGCTCGGGGAACGCATCGGGCCCCGCGTCCCGCTCACCCTCGGGCCCCTGCTGTGCGCCGCCGGGACGCTGCTGATGCAGCGCGCGGGCCCGGACGCCTCGTACGCACGGGACGTCCTGCCGGCCATGGTGGTGATGGGGGCCGGCATGGCCCTGCTGGTCGCCCCGCTGACCTCCACCGTCCTGGCCTCCGTGCCGACGGGCCGGGCGGGCCTCGCCAGCGGCATCAACAACGCCGCCGCGCGGGCCGCCGGGCTGCTCGCGGTGGCGGCGCTGCCGCTGCTGGCGGGGATGGGCCCGGACGCGTACCTGTCGGCCGGCGCCTTCGACGGGGCCTTCGGGCGGGCCATGCTCTGGTGCGCCGGGGCTCTGGTGGCGGGCGCGGTCACCGCCTGGGCGACCGTACGCGCCCCCGAGGCCGGGGCCTGCCACCCCCAGTGCCGTACGCACTGCGCGGTCGGCTCCCCGCCGCTCGAACACCCCGAGCCGGAAGCCGGGGCGGACCTCCCGGCCCGGCCCTGACGGCGCGGGCCGGCCGCGCGTGCTGGAGCGCGGCGGCGGGCCCGACCGTGGCCGCCCTGGGGGTGGTGTGCCTGGCTTGCGGCCGCTGGGGGCGGTGCCGGCCGCCGGGGCGGTGCTCTGCGCGGCGCTGTGGCGGGATGGGGACTACTGGTTCTGGCCGCCCAGGACGAAGAGCAGGTAGACGAAGAAGGCGAAGAGGTGGCCGACGAACAGGTACGCGACGAGCCTGATGATCAGACCGCGCGGGAACTTGGACTCGAAGCGCCGACGGAAGGTCAACGGCGCCGCCTCCCCGGAAGCGGTCCGGTCGGCCGTCTGACCGGCCTCACCGGCCTGTCCGTCCTGGTCAGCGGTCCGGTCGGCGTTCTGACGTGCTGTGGTGGGCATCTGGTCTCCTCTGGAATGCGACTCGGGCACGGGTACGGCTCCCCCTGGGTCGTCTCTTTCGGATCTTGCCGGTCAAGCCCGCGGCGTCTGGTGCGGTGCCTCGCGAGGCGGAGGCGCAGCGCGCGTAACTGGACGTACTCGGCTGTGCCGACAGCGCGGAGAGGTGCCGTGCCAGGCGTCGCGGCTCTGGGGGCACCTCCCAGCGGTAGCTGGGGGAGCAAGATCCGAAAGAGATGGCCTAGTGCTGGCGCGTGGTCTTGGCGTCGCCGAGGCACAGCCCGGCGAGGCTGCTCTGCAGCAGCGTGTGGACGAAGAGCAGCTCGCACCCGCCCGGCCCGGCCGCGCCGATCCGGTGCGGGGTGAGCGAGTCGAAGTGCGCGCTGTCCCCCGGCTCCAGCAGGTGCTCGGCCTCCCCCAGGTGCAGCCGCAGGCGCCCGCCGAGCACGTACAGCCACTCCTCCCCCGGGTGGACGCGGACCAGCTCGCCCTGGCCGCGCCCGTGCGGGACGCGGACGCGCAGCGCCTGCATCCCCCGCCCGGGGCCGCCCGCCTGCCAGTACGTCCACCCGTCGGCCTCGCGAGCCCCCGGCCCGCCCGCCCGTACGATGGGATCGGCGACGGCAGGGGTCTCGCCGAGCAGCTCGGAGACGGTCGTACCGTAGGTGCGGGCCAGCCCGAGCAGCAGCGGCAGCGAGGGCTGGCGCCGGCCGGTCTCCAGCCGGGACAGGTGCGCGGGCGAGAGCCTGGCCCGCGCGGCGGCGGCCTCCAGCGTGAGCCCTGCGCGCCGGCGCAGCTCCCGCAGCTGCGGGGCGACGGCGGGCAGCTCGTCGGCGGTGCCGTCGGCGGCTTCGGGGGCCAGGGCGCCTCGGGCTCCTTCTGGTTCCTCGGAAGGGGGCGTCATACCCCGATTGAGCCAGAGTCTTGCCTTTCCGGCAATCCTCCTTGCCTCTGAGGCAAAAAACTCCGGCCCCGGGGGCCCTCACTCCTCCCGGCGGCGCTGCTCCAGCACCGTTTCCACCGTGTCCGCCTCCCGCGCCTCCTTGTCCGGGCGGTGCCGCAGGACGCGGGCGAAGCGCAGGGCGACCCCGGCCGGGTAGCGCGGGGAGCGCTGGAGGCCGTCGTAGGCGATCTCCACCACCAGCTCGGGCCGGACCCGGACGGTGAAGCCGTCGTCCTCCACGGCCAGCTCGCGCAGCCGGCCCGTTTGCCAGCGCAGCATCTCGTCCGTCAGCCCCTTGAAGGTCTTGCCCAGCATGGCGTACGTGCCGTCGCCCGCCCGCGCGCCCAGGTGCAGGTTGGACAGCAGCCCGGTGCGGCGGCCGTGGCCCCATTCGGCGGCGAGCACGACCAGGTCGAGGGTGTGCACCGGTTTCACCTTCAGCCACTGCTTCCCGCGCCGGCCCGCCGCGTAGGGGGAGCCGAGGGCCTTGACCATGACCCCCTCGTGGCCCCGGCGCAGGGTCGCCGTCCGGAACTCCTCGGCCTCGGCCGCCTGCGCCACGGCGTCCTCCACCACCAGCCGCCGTACCCGCCAGGTTTCCGGAACCAGGCCGGCCAGGGCCGCGTACCGGTCGTGGACCGGCAGGTCCAGCAGGACGTCGTCACCGAGGGCCAGCACGTCGAAGAAGTACGCGGTCACCGGCAGCGCCTCGCGCGCCGCCGTCACGTCGAGCCGGGAGCCGACCCGGCCCGCGATCTCCTGGAAGGGCACCGGCCGGCCGTCGGCGCCCTGCCCGATGACTTCCCCGTCGAGGACGAACCGCTCCCCGGGCAGGCTCCGCGCCAGCTCGGCCACCTCCGGCAGCCGGCCGGTGATGTCGTCGAGGGAACGGGTGTGGATCCGTACCTCGTCCCCGTCGCGGTGGACCTGGACGCGGATCCCGTCGAGCTTCTCCTCCACCGCGCAGGGCGCGAGCGCGGTCAGGGCGTCGGCGAGGGAGCGGGCGGTCCCGGCCAGCATGGGCTGTACGGGCTGCCCGATGCGCAGGGTGACGTCCCGCAGCGCCGGGGCGCCGCCGGCCAGGACCGCCGCCGCCATCCGGGGCAGCGAGCCGTCCAGCATCACGGCGCGGCGCAGCTCGGCGGCCGGTACCCCGGCGGCCGCTGCCACCCCTTCCAGGGCGACGGCGTCCAGCGCGCCCTGGCGCACCTCGCCGGACAGCAGGCTGCGCAGGAAGCGCTGTTCGCCCTCGGTGGCGGCGCCCAGCAGGCCGGCGACGATGCGGCGGCGCTCCGCCTGCGCCCCCGGCCCGGCCACGGCGGCCAGCTCGCTCACGGCGGCGTCGACGGCCGGCACGGTGAGCGTCGGCTCGGCAGCGGGGGCGGTGTGCTGGGCCAGGGTGCGCCAGCCGACGCCGGGCCGGCCCTGCGGGAGCCGCCCGGAGAGGTAGGCGATCACCAGGCCCGCCTCCTCGGCGGGGGCGGCCGCGAAGAGCTCCGCGAGCAGGGCGGTCTTCCGGGACCGGGCGGAGGTCTCGGCGACCTCCCGGGACACGCGCGCGACCTCGGCCAGCAGCATGCCGTCCATCCTCCCGCCGCCGCGGCCGCAGCGCAGGTCGGGGCGGCGTACCGCGGGCGCGGTACGCCCGGCCGCCCGGGTAGTCCTGGAGAAGGGGCCGGGCTCCCCCTGAGGGAGCTCGGGGAAGGCGATCACGGGCTTTAGGGTGCCCGTATGAAGCTTCGACTGCCCCGGCGTCCCCGGGACCGCCTGCTCGCCGGTGCCGCCGCCCTCGCGGTCCTGGCGGGCGCCGGCACCTGGACGGCCGCCGCGTCCGGGGACGAGCCGGCCGTGCACCGCGAGGACCGGTTCGTGAGCGTGCCGGGAGTGGACACGCCCGCGCCGGGCGCGTCCGGAACCGGGATCGACACCTCCTTCTTCACCTCCGGGGACCCCTCGCGGGAACGCCCCGCCGTGCTCCTCGGCCACGGCTTCGGCGGCAGCAAGGACGACGTCCGGGCCCAGGCCGAACGCCTCGCCCGCGCCGGCTACGCCGTCATGACCTGGTCGGCGCGCGGCTTCGGCCGCTCCGGCGGGACGATCGGGCTGAACGACCCGGAGCACGAGGTCAAGGACGTCTCCGCGCTCGTCGACGCGCTGGCCCGCCGGCCCGGCGTACGGCTCGACGCGGACGGCGACCCGCGGGTGGGCGTGGCCGGGGCCTCGTACGGAGGGGCCGTGGCCCTGCTGGCCGCCGGGTACGACCGGCGGGTGGACGCGATCGCCCCGCAGATCACCTACTGGAACCTGGCCGACGCCCTCTTCCCGCAGGGCGTGTTCAAGAAGCTGTGGGCCGGGATCTTCTTCACCACCGGCGCGGCGGGCGGCTTCCAGCCGGCGCAGCCGCCGGCCGGCGGTGCGGCGGGCGCACCCGTCGGGACGGGCGGGCCGGGCTGCGGCCGGTTCGAGCCGCGGCTGTGCGCCATGTACGAGCGCGTCGCGGTGGCCGGGAAGCCCGACGCCGAGGCGCGCGAGCTGCTGGAGCGGCGCAGCCCCTCGGCCGTCGGCGACCGGATCAAGGTGCCGGCGCTGATCGTGCAGGGGCAGGACGACTCCCTCTTCCCGCTGGACCAGGCCGACGCGATGGCGCAGGCCATCTCCGCGAACGGCGCTCCCGTCGCCGTGGACTGGGCGGCCGGCGGGCACGACGGCGGCATGCGCGAGGCCGCCCGCATCGAGGCCCGCGTGGCCGCCTGGTTCGACCGCTACCTGAAGGGCGACGAGGCGGTGGACACCGGCCCGGCCTTCCGCGTGACGCGGTCCGGCGGGATCGACTCCACCGACGGCCGGCTCACCCTGCGCGGCGCGACCGGGGAGCGCTACCCGGGGCTCGTCCCGGACCCGCGCGCCTTCGCCCTGTCGGGGCGGGAGCAGACCTTCGCCAACCCGGCGGGCGGAGCGCCGCCCGCGCTGTCCTCGCTGCCCGGGGTGGGCGGACAGCTCGCCTCCCTCGGAGCCGGGCTGTCGCTGGACTTCCCCGGGCAGAACGCCCGCTTCGAGTCGGAGCCGCTGCCCGCGGCGGTACGGGTCACCGGGACCCCGGCCGTCACCCTGAAGGTGAGGTCGACGGCCGCCGACGGGTCGGCCGTGCTGTTCGCCAAGGTGTACGACGTGGGGCCCGACGGCCGCCGGCAGGTGCTGCCGGCGCAGCTGGTCGCGCCCGTACGGGTGGAGGACGCCGGGCGGGGCCGGACCGTGGAGCTGCGGCTCCCGGCCGTGGACCACACCGTCCAGGCCGGGCACCGGCTGCGGCTGGTGGTCGCGGCCACCGACCTCGGCTATGCCTCTCCGGCCGCGCCGGCCGCGTACACCGTCTCCGCCGAGGGGCCGCTGCGGGTGCCCGTCGCGGACGGGGTGCGCACGGCGTCCGCCGGCCTGCCCGCCTGGACCTGGGGGCTGCCGCTGGCCGCGCTGGCGCTGGCCGCGGGGCTCCTCGGGATCCGGCGGACCGGCGGGGGCCGCGCGGCGACGCGGGCGGGGGCACCGCAGCCCGAACCGGCGCTGGCCGACGTACCACTGGACATCACCGGGCTGACGAAGCGCTACGCCGGGGCCCGGGACCGCTACGCCGTGCGGGACCTGTCGTTCCGGGTGGAGAAGGGCCAGGTCCTGGGTCTGCTGGGGCCCAACGGGGCCGGGAAGACCACCACCCTGCGGATGCTGATGGGCCTGATCGCGCCGGACGCCGGTGAGGTCCGGGTGTTCGGACACGCGGTCCGGCCCGGGGCTCCGGTGCTCTCACGGGTCGGGGCGTTCGTGGAGGGCGCCGGGTTCCTGCCGCACCTGACGGGCCGGGCCAATCTGGAGCTGTACTGGCAGGCCACGGGCCGTCCCGCCGAGGACGCGCACCTGGCGGAGGCCCTGGAGATCGCCGGGCTCGGCGACGCCCTGGAGCGGGCGGTGCGCACGTACTCCCAGGGCATGCGGCAGCGGCTCGCGATCGCGCAGGCCATGCTGGGGATGCCGGACCTGCTGATCCTCGACGAGCCGACGAACGGTCTGGACCCGCCGCAGATCCGGGAGATGCGGGACGTGATGATCCGCTACGCCGCCGGCGGACGGACGGTCATCGTCTCCAGCCACCTGTTGTCGGAGGTCGAGCAGTCGTGCACGCACCTCGTGGTCATGGACCGCGGGCGGCTCGTGCGGGCGGGCGAGGTCGCCGAGATCACCGGCGGCGGGGACACCCTGCTGGTGGCGCTGGCGGAGCCGGTGGACGAGGTGACCGTGGGGAAGGTCGCCGCCCTGGAAGGGGTGGCCTCCGCGGTGCGCTCCGAGGAGGGGCTGCTCGTACGGCTCGACGGCGCGACGCCCGCCGCGTTGATCGGCGAACTCGTCCGGCTGGAGCTGCCGGTCGCGGCGGTGGGGCCGCACCGGAGGCTCGAGGACGCCTTCCTGACCCTGATCGGAGGTGCGGCATGAGTGCCGTCCAGGAGGAGCCCGTACGGGAGACCGCGCCCGGCCGGGAGACCGCGCCCGGCTACCGGGCTGGCCGGACGCTGCCGCTGCGCGTGGAGGCGCTGCGGCAGTGGCGGCGACGGCGGACGCTGGTGATGGGCGGGGTGCTGGCCGCGCTGCCGTTCGTCATGATCATCGCGTTCGCGGTGGGCGGCGGCCCGGACGACGACGGGCGCGGCGGCGGCAACGGCCGGGTCAGCCTGATCGACACGGCCACGGCGTCCGGCGCGAACTTCGCGGCGACCTGCCTGTTCGTGTCGGCCGGTTTCCTGCTGGTGGTGCCGGTGGCGCTGTTCTGCGGGGACACGGTGGCCTCGGAGGCGAGCTGGTCCTCGCTGCGCTACCTGCTGGCCTCGCCGGTGCCCCGGGCCCGGCTGCTGTGGAGCAAGCTCGTGGTGGCGCTGGGGTTCAGCCTGGCGGCGATCGTGCTGCTGCCGGTGGTGGCGCTGGCGGCGGGGACGGCCGCGTACGGGTGGGGGCCGCTCAGACTCCCGACGGGCGGGGCGCTGCCCGCCGGGGACACCGTGCCGCGCCTCGCGCTGGCCGTCGCCTTCGTGTTCGTGTCGCAGCTGGTGACGGCCGGGCTGGCGTTCTGGCTGTCGACGCGGACGGACGCGCCGCTGGGCGCGGTGGGCGGGGCGGTCGGCCTGACCATCGTGGGTAACGTGCTCGACGCGGTGACGGCCCTCGGTTCGTGGCGCGAGTTCCTGCCCGCGCACTGGCAGTTCGCCTGGGCGGACGCCCTGCAGCCGCAACTGGAGTGGGGCGGGATGGTCAAGGGCGCGGCGGTGTCCGTGTCGTACGCCGTGGTGCTGTTCGCGCTCGCGTTCCGGGGGTTCTCCCGCAAGGACATCACCTCCTGAGGCGGAGGGCGCCGAGCGGGAGAACCGCCCGCCGGTTCAGCCGCCGCCCAGGACGCGCACGGGCGAGCCGTCGAGGAACGCCAGGATGTCCTCGACGGCCTCGCCGTAGTAGGTGGCGTAGTTGGCGCGGGTGACGTAGCCGAGGTGGGGGGTGGCGAGCAGCCCCGGGGCGGTGCGCAGCGGGTGTCCGGCGGGCAGCGGCTCGGTGTCGTAGACGTCGAGGCCGGCCCCCGCGATGCGGCCGGCGCGCAGGGCGTCGAGCAGCGCCTCCTGGTCCACGATGGCGGCGCGGGAGGTGTTGACGAGGTAGGCGGTCGGCCGCATCAGCTCCAGCTCCGCCGCGCCGATCAGGCCGCGGGTGCGCTCGCCGAGGGCGAGGTGGACGGAGACGAAGTCGCTGCCGGCCAGCAGTTCCTCCTTGGACGCGGCGAGCGTCACCCCTTCCGCGTCCGCCCGCTCCTTGGTGAGGTTCCGGCTCCAGGCCGTGACCTCCATGCCGAAGGCGAGCCCGATCCGGGCGACGCGGCTGCCGGTCTTGCCGAGGCCCAGCAGGCCCAGGCGCCGCCCGTGCAGGTCGGCGCCGACGGTCTGCTGCCAGGGGCCGCCCTCGCGCAGGGCGGTGTTCTCCTGGACGATCCCGCGGGCCAGGCCCAGCAGCAGGGCCCAGGTCAGCTCGACGGGCGGGGTGGAGGAGCTGGCGGTGCCGCAGACGGTGACCCCGGCGCGCCGGGCGGCGGCGTGGTCGATGACCGAGTGGCGCATGCCGCTGGCGACCAGGAGGCGCAGGCGCGGCAGCCGCTCCAGCAGGCCCGCCGGGAAGGCGACGCGTTCGCGCAGGGTGACGACGATGTCGAAGCCGGCCAGACGGGCGGCCAGTTCGTCCTCGTCGTCGAGGTGGTCGGCGTATGTGACCACCTCGACGCCCCGGCCGGTGACCGGGGACCAGTCGGCCAGGCTGGTGGCCACCCCCTGGAAGTCGTCGAGGACCGCGCAGCGAAGCGGGCCGCTCATGCGTGTGCCTCCGCGACCTCGCCGATCTCGGCCAGCAGCTCCGCCTCCAGCGGGCGGTCGGCCACGGCCGCGTTGGCGCGCACCTGCTCGGGCGAGGTGGCGCCGGCGATGACGGAGGAGCAGCCGGGCTGGGCGGAGAGCCAGCCGATGGCCAGCTCCAGGACGCCGCGGCCGTGCTTCCCAGCGATCGCGGCCAGGGCCTCCACGGTGTCGAGGCGCTCCTCGGTGAGGTAGGCGTCGCGGCCTTCGAGGCGGGAGCCGGCCGGGACGGGTGCGCCCCGGCGGATCTTGCCGGTGAGGAGGCCGTTGGCCAGCGGGAAGTACGGGAGGACCCCGAGGCCGTAGTGGCGGGCGGCGGGGACCAGCTCCCGCTCGGCGGAGCGCTGGAGCAGCGACCACTCGTTCTGCGCGGAGACGAAGGGCACGGCGCCCGTCTCGCGGGCCACGTGGGCGGCTTCGGCGAGCTGCCAGCCGGTGAGGTTGGAGTGGCCGATGTAGCGGACCTTGCCCTCGGTGACGAGCTCGGTGAGGGCGGCGAGGGTTTCCGCGACGGGTGTGGCGGGGTCGGGGCTGTGCAGCTGGTAGAGGTCGATGTGGTCGGTCTCCAGGCGGCGCAGGGACTCCTCGACGGCGCGCCGGATGTAGGCGCGGCCGCCGCGGGCGCCGGCGGCGGGGCCGTACCCCATGTCGACGCCGTCGTAGCCGAACTTGGTGGCGAGGACCACCTGGTCGCGGCGGCCCTTGAGGGCCTGGCCGAGGTGGGTCTCGGAGCCGCCGCGGCCGCCGTAGATGTCGGCCGTGTCGAGGAGGGTGATCCCGCAGTCGAGGGCGGCGTCGACGACGGCGCGGGTGGCCTGGGCGTCGAGGCGGCCGCCGAAGTTGTTGCAGCCGAGGCCGACGGCGGAGACCTTCAGCCCTGAGGTGCCCAGGGGGAGATAGCGCATACGGGTCGTTCCTCCGTACTCGTGGGGTTCGCGCGGTCAGTGTGGTGGGGATGGGTGGTGCGGTGGGGATGGGTGGCGGGGTTGGTGCGGTTCGCCGGTCCGCTCGGCTCCGGCCGGTGTGTGATCGGCGAAGTCGCAGTGTAGGCATACCGGTTGGTCTGTGGCCCGGGTGGCCGTCCGGACGACGGCCGACCCGGGCGGGAGGCCGGAGCCCGGGCCCGCTCCGGCGCGAAAGGGGTGGACCGCACCCGGGCGGGTGCTTAGGATCAAGGTGACGGCATCGCGTGCTGGTCACCGACCGGGTGAGGCATGGAGGTGCCGTGACATGCCTTTCGGAGGCATCCACCCATGTCCGTCCAGCTGAACCACACGATCGTTCACTCCCTCGACAACAAGCGGTCCGCCGCCTTCCTCGCGGACATCCTCGGTCTTGAAGTCGGCCCCGAGTGGGGTCCCTTCGTCCCGGTGTCCACCGCCAACGGCGTGACCCTGGACTTCGCCGCCGTCCCGGCCGAGTCCATCACCCCGCAGCACTACGCGTTCCTGGTCTCGGAGGAGGAGTTCGACTCCGCCTTCGAGAAGATCCGGGCGTCGGGGGTCGAGTACTTCGCCGACCCGCACGGCAAGCACCCCGGGGAGATCAACCACAACGACGGGGGCCGCGGGGTGTACTTCCTGGACCCCGCCGGGCACGGAATGGAGATCATCACCCGCCCCTACGGCGGCTAGCACGGCCCATGGACGGGCCCCGGCGCCACGCGCCGGGGCCCCTCCATCCGTTCGGCCGCGGTGGCCTCATCCGGCGGCCGGCTCCGGCAGGTAGACGATGCTGGGGGCGCCCGTCGTCGGGTGTACCCCGACGCGGGTGTGGACGCCGTAGACCTCCGCCAGCAGGTCCTCGTCGAGCACCTCGGCCGGCGGGCCGGCCGCGACGACCCGGCCGGCCGACAGGACGTACAGCCGGTCGCAGAAGGAGGCGGCGAGGTTGAGGTCGTGCAGGACGAGCAGCCCGGTCGCGGGCAGGGCGCGGACCAGGCCGAGCACCTCCAGCTGGTAGCGGATGTCGAGGTGGTTCGTCGGCTCGTCCAGGGCGAGCAGGCCCGGTTCCTGGACGAGGGCGCGGGCGACGAGCGAGCGCTGGCGCTCACCGCCGGAGAGCTCCTCGAAGCGGCGCTCCGCGCAGGCGGCGGCGCCGACCCTGTCCAGGGCCTCGGCCACGCGCCGCCGGTCCTCCGGGCCGTCCTGCTCCCAGAACCGTTTGTGCGGGCTGCGGCCCATGGCGACGACCTCGCGGACCGTCAGCCCGAAGGTGCCGGTGGCGTCCTGCGGGACCACCGCCACCCGCCGGGCGCGCTCCTTGACGCCGAGCGCCGCGGCATCGGCCCCGTCGAGCAGCACCCGGCCGGCGGTGGGCCGCAGGGCGCCGTAGACGCAGCGCAGCAGGGTGGTCTTGCCGCTGCCGTTCGGCCCGACCACGCCGACCGTCTCACCGGGGCGGGCGGTGAGGTCGACTCCGTGCAGCAGGGTGTGCCCGTCCACCTCGTAACGAAGGGCCTCGACGGCGAGTTCCGCCGGTCCGCCGTTCATCCGGCCACCGCCTCGGACCGGCCCGTCCGGCGCAGCATCCACAGGAAGAACGGGCCGCCCAGCAGTGCGGTGACCACCCCGACCGGGATCTCCTCGGGAGCCGCCGCCGTACGGGCGACCAGGTCGGCCAGGACCAGGAAGACCGCGCCGGCCAGCGCGGCGACCGGGAGCAGGGCCCGGTGGCCGGCGCCGACCGCCATCCGGGCGGCGTGGGGGACCATCAGCCCGACGAAGCCGATCGCCCCGCTGTAGGCGACGAGCACCCCGATGACGAGGGAGGAGACCACGAACACGGCGGCGCGGAAGCGTCCGGTGTCCAGGCCGAGCGTGCGGGCTCCCTCCTCCCCCGCGAGCAGCAGGTCCAGCGGCCGGGCCAGCGCGAGCAGCAGGCCGGTGCCGGCGAGCAGCGCGGCGGCCGGCAGTGCCAGTTCCTCCCAGCGGGCCCCTCCGAGGCCGCCCAGGGACCAGAACAGGGCGGTGCGGATCTGGTCGGGGTGCGCGGACAGCACGAGGACCAGGCTGGTCAGCGCGGACAGGACGTACTGCACGGCGACCCCGGCCAGGATCAGCCGCCCGGTGCTCATGGTGCCGCCGCGCCGGGCCATGGCGTAGACGGCGACGAGCGCCACCGTCGAGCCCGCGAACGCGGCGGCCGGCAGCCCGAGCCCGCCCGCGAGTCCGGCGGCGCCCGCGCCGGACACGATGACCAGCACCGCTCCCGCCGAGGCTCCGGAGGAGGCCCCGAGGAGGAACGGATCGGCGAGCGGGTTGCGTACGAGGGCCTGGAGCACGGCGCCGGAGACCGCGAGCCCGGCCCCGACGACGGCCCCGAGCAGCACGCGCGGCATCCGCACGTCCCACACGATGGAGGGGAAGGCGCCGGGCATCCCGGGGCCGCGGAGGACGATGCCGACGACCTCACCGGGGGCGATCCGTACGGGTCCCAGGGCGAGCCCCGCCACGGCCGCCGCGGCGAGCGCGGCGGCGAGGAGCACCAGGACACCGACGGTACGGCGCCCCCTCACGCCCCGGCTCACGCGGCGTCGGGGTGCAGCTGGCGGCCCAGGGACTCGACGGCGTCGGCGACGCGGACCCCGAGCACGGCCGAGGAGAGCGGCAGCACGACGAACCGGCGGTCCCTGACGGCGGGAACCCGCGCGAGCGCCGGATCGTTCAGCAGGCGCTGCTTCTTGGCCTCCACGGTGGTGCCGCCGTAGTCGTAGATGAGGATGACCTCGGGACCGCGCTCGATGACCTTCTCCCACGGCACGTCGCCGAAGGTGTCCTTGAGGTCGGCGAACACGTTCGTCCCCCCGGCCAGGGAGACGATCTCGTTGCCTATGCCGTTGCCGCCGGACGTGAAGGCGGAGGCCTCCCCGGAGTCGTAGACGAAGACGGACGGCCGGGGCCTGTCCTTCACGCGGGCGGTGACGGCGTCGACGCGGCGCTGCTCGTCCTGGACGAGGGCCGCGCCGCGCTCGGGCACGCCGAAGGTCCGGGCGACTTCGGTGATTTCGGTCTTCAGCTGTTCGAGCCCGACCGGGCCCTGGGTGCAGTACTCCACGCTCAGCCGCGAGTTGATGCCGGCCTTGGCCAGCCCTTCGCGGTCCCGGCCCTGCCCCTTGTCGAAGGCGCTGGCGTAACCGCCGTACACGAAGTCGGGGTTGGCCCCGAGGAGCACCTCCTTCGAGGGGTACTCCTCGGCCAGCACCTTGATCTTGTCGTAGGCGGGCCGGTAGGCGGGCAGCACGGAGTCGTCGAGATACGCGGTGCCGGCCATCCGGTCCTGGAGTCCGAGGGCCAGCATGATCTCGGTGGCGTGCTGGTTCATGGTGACGGCGCGTTCGGGCGGCGCCTGATAGGTGGTGCTGACGCCGCAGTTGGTCACGGCGTACGGGAACCCGGGCGCGGCGTGCGCACCGGGCCCGGGCCGCTCCGCCCCGGGCGGACCGCCGCAGGCGGCGAGCGGCACGACGAGAGCGAGCGGCAGGAAGGAGCGCACGGCGGCGCGGACACGCGACATGATGAGGCCTCTCCGGGGGATCCTCGTCCCCGGTCGAAGTGAAGAGGCGGTGCGTCAGTGTCTGACTCCCGGCCGTCGCGCGGACGCGGCGGCCGGTCACAGTGGCGGGACCGCACCGGATTCACACCGGTTTCCTGTCCTGCACCGCCGGGACAACCGTGCCAAGTCTGCCAGACGCGGTGTTCGCCCCCCCCGGAAGGGGCCACGGATCCTGACGCTCCGGCGGAGGCCGAACACCGCCGGCCGCATCACCCACCTGTCCGGCAACACGCCCAGGACGCCACGGGCGTCGTCGGAACCGGGCGGCACGCGCCCGGCCCTGGTCACGGCTCCGGCGCGCCCGGTTGCCGAAGTCCCGCCACCGTGCGGGACTTGCACACGTCACAGACCGGTCACAGCCACCCCACAGCCACCCGTTCCCGGCGAACATGGCGCGATGCGCACACGCCACACGATCACCCTGCTCACCGCCGCCACCGCCCTGGCCCTCGCCGGCTGTAATCCCCCGGCCGCCAGTACCGCCGGCAAGCCCGCGGCAGCCGACACGCCCGCTGCGCCGGGCACCCCCTCGTCCGCCGCCCCCACACCAGCACCGGTGAAGGCGGGCCGGCTCCCCAGTTTCGTCGGCAAGGGTCTTCAAACCGCCCAGGACGAGGCGCAGGCCGCGGGGTTCTACGTGCTCAAGTCCCACGACGCGCTCGGCCGCGACCGGCTTCAGACCCTCGACCGCAACTGGAAGGTCTGCTCCCAGACCCCGGCCGGCGGCAGCACCGTCGACACCGGCACCACCATCGATTTCGGCGCCGTCAAGCTCGAAGAGTCCTGCCCCGCTGTGGACGCGCCCGCTCCCAAGCCCGTCGGGAACACCATGGGGAACTTCGCCGGACAGGGCATGAAGGCCGTCCGCGCCGCCCTGCCGGCCAACGCGTCGATCACCGTGAAGGACGCGGTGCAGAGCCGCATGGTCCTTCAGGAGTCCAACTGGAAGGTCTGCTCCCAGGACCCGAAGGCAGGGACCGCGCTGAACGGCCAGCCCGTCACCTTCACCGTCGCCAAGACCGACGAGACCTGCCCCTGACCGCCCGGCGCCCCGCGGACGCGGAAACAAGAACGGACCCCGGGAGTGATCTCCCGGGGTCCGGCTCGGCAGGGGTAGCAGGATTCGAACCTACGACATCTGGTTTTGGAGACCAGCGCTCTGACCAGCTGAGCTATACCCCTCCAGTGGCGCCAAGCCTGCCATGAAGCGGGCGGGAGATCCAATCCATATTCCGTGTCGCCGGTGGCGGGAGCGGGGCCGGCGGAGGATCGTGGGCGGGGAGGGGGCGGGTACGCGGAGTGGAGGAGGAGTCGTGCGCCACCGTGCGGGGCGGCTGCTGGGGCCCCTCCTCGCGCTCCTGCTGGTCGGCGCCGGGCCCGACGGGTCCGGGGAGACCGTCCCCCTCGACGGGAGCCGGCCCGGGGAGCGGCTCGACGTCACGCTGACCCGGGTCGTCGACCCCGCGGGCCGTGTGGACGCCGACCGGCTGGTCGCCGTCGAGCTGCGCCTGGAGAACACCGGGACGGTGCCGTACGAGGACTCCCCCGCGCCGGCCGCGCACCTCCTCGACGCCGAAGGGCAGCGGTTCACGGGCTCCAGCACCGCGACCGGCGCCGGGCCGAGCCTTCCCGGCACCCTCACCCTGCCTCCCGGTGGTTCGGCCTCGGGGTTCGTCACCTTCCGGCTCCCCGAGGACGCCCGCCTCGCCGCGGTGCAGTTCGCGCTGGACGCGGGGCTGGGCGACGACGTGGGCCACTGGAGCCTGCCCTGAGCCTCGGGGCCCCGCCGCCGCGAACGGGCCGGAACCGGCCGGAAGTTACCGCGACGCGTGTAGTGACTTAGCAGGCGTTCGCCAGTAGAACTTGTTCCCACTCCATCGAGAGTGAGGAACGTCACATGAGTGACAAAAGCCTGAACAGCAAGGTGTCCAGGGGTGTTTCCCGCCGCGGATTCATCGCTGGAACTGGTTCTATTCTCGGAGCGGCCGCCCTCGCGGTCAACACACCCCCCGCCCATGCCGAACCGGCCATGGCGGCCGCGCACGCCCCCACTCCCCTCGCATCCGGGGCGCACGTCCCGGTCCTCGTGATCGGCACCGGCTACGGCGGCTCCGTCGCCGCGCTGCGGCTCGCCCAGGCCGGCGTCCCCGTACACATGGCCGAGATGGGCATGGCCTGGGACACCCCCGGCAGCGACGGCAAGATCTTCGCCAACACCACCAGGCCCGACTACCGTTCGTACTGGCTGCGCACCAGGACCAAGGCACCGCTGAGCAATTTCCTCGGCTTCCCCATCGACAAGGACGTCCCCCGGTACACGGGCATCCTCGATGCCGAGGAGATGGGCGGGATCACCGTCTACCAGGGCCGTGGCGTCGGCGGCGGCTCGCTGGTCAACGGCGGTATGGCCGTGACCCCCAGGCGGCAGAACTTCGCCGCCGTCCTCCCCTCGGTGGACGCCGAGGAGATGTACCGCACCTACTATCCGCGGGCCAACGCCGGGCTCGGAGTGGGACTCGTCGACCCGGACTGGTTCGAGACGGTCGCCTGCTACCAGTACGCCCGCGTCGGCCGCAAGCACGCCCAGCGCTCCGGCTTCCCCTTCGTCTTCGTCCCCGACGTCTACGACTGGGCCTACATGGAGCAGGAGGCGGCCGGCACCGTTCCCAAGTCCGCCCTCGACGGGGAGATCCTCTACGGCAACAACGCGGGCAAGAAGTCCCTCCAGCAGACCTACCTGGCCGCCGCCAGGGCGACCGGGAGGGTCACCATCTCGCCCCTGCACCGGGTCACCACCGTCTCCCCCTCGGACGGTGGCGGCTACACGGTCGTCATGGAGCAGCTCGGCACCACCGGGGACGTCGTCGCCACCAAGACGGTCACCGCCGACCGGGTGTTCTTCGCGGCCGGCAGCGTCGGGACCAGCAAGCTGCTGGTCCGGCTGAAGGCCACGGGCGCCCTGCCGCACCTGAACGACGAGGTGGGCAGGGGCTGGGGCGACAACGGGAACGTCATGTGCGGCCGCGCCAACCATATGTGGGACCCGACGGGGAAGGTACAGGCCTCCATCCCCTGCGGCGGCATCGACAACTGGGACGCGGGCGGCGCCTTCGCCGAGGTGGCCCCGCTGCCGACGGGGATCGAGACATACGCGTCCTTCTACCTCTCCATCACCAAGAACCCGCACCGCGCGCGGTTCTCGTGGAACGCGGCGGCCGGGAAGGTCGAGCTGGACTGGCAGACGGCCTGGAAACAGCCGTCCATCGACATGGCCAGGACCATCTTCGACCGGATCAACGCCAAAGAGGGGACGATCTACCGCACCGACCTCTTCGGCACCAACAGGGTCTGGGGCGACCACCTGACGTACCACCCGCTGGGCGGCGCGGTACTGAACAGGGCCACCGACAACTACGGCCGGCTGCACGGGCACCCGGGCCTGTACGTCATCGACGGAGCGCTGATCCCCGGCAACACCAGCGTCAACCCGTTCGTGACGATCACGGCCCTCGCCGAGCGGAACATGGAGAGGATCATCGCGACGGACCTCTGAGGAGGCCTCACCCCGGGGCCGTCCGGATCCACCGGGCGGCCCCGGGCCGTGCGGTGGCCGGGGCGTCACCGTTCAGCCGCCCGGCAGCACGCAGACGCTGTCGAGGCCCAGTACGTGGTTGAGCCGGCCGAAGGCGAGCCAGGAGCCGATGCTCATGCTCAGTTCCACGATCTCCAGCTGGCTGTAGTGCGCGGTCATCCGCTCCCAGAACTCCTCGTCGAGGTTGTGGTGGTCCAGGGCGTAGCGTTCGGCGTATTCGGCGGCGAGGCGGGTGCGGTCGTCGAAGGCCTTGGTGGTGCGCCATGCGGTGACGGCGTCGGCGAACTCCTCCTCGACCTTCTGCCCGTCCCGCTCGGTGCGCCAGTCGAGGCAGAAGACGCACCCGTTGATCTGCGCGATGCGCAGCCGCGCCGCCTCGAACTCGCGCAGGCCCAGGGTGGTGTGGGCGTAGACGGAGAGGGAGAAGTTGGCGGCGGCCGTGCCGATGCCGGGGACCATGTCGCCCCAGACGTACTCGATCGGGTGCTGTCCCTCGGGGACGTCGATCCTCATGGCTGTTTCCTTCCGAGTCTGCCGACTGCGGGCCGCAGCGGGACGTCGAGGGCGTCGTAGAGTCCGGGTTCGGCGGCCACGAGCCAGTCGATGGCTCCCACCAGCCGTCCGACGGCGGTGGCGTTCCCGCCCGCCGAGCGGTTCTCGCCCTCGTCGGTGGCCTCGACGGTCACCTCGATGCGCGGGCGGCCCTCGATGACCACCCGGTGGGCTCCGGCGCCGCCGTCGGGCGGGGCGGGCCAGTCGGGGGCGCAGGAGGCGTGGATGCGGGTGACGTGTTCGATGACGATGCGGGGTTCGCCGCCGACGATGCCCTGGACCTCGAAGCGGATGGCGCCCTGGGTTCCCGCCTCGAACTCGCCCATGGACGGGGTGCTCACCGTGGTGTCGAGGGCGCGGCGGTCGGAGGTCTCGCGTATCTCGTCGAGTTCGGCGCCGAGGGCGCGGGCCATCATCCGGATCTGGCCGCCCCAGACCATGGTCGGGACGGAGGGTACGAGCATCATCGGCTGGTAGTCCATCGGGTGGCCCATGCCGACGAGGTGGCGTACGGAGTCCGGCTGGTCGTACGTGGAGTAGTCGAAGATCTCCTGGCAGCGGATCGCGTCGACGGTGGTTCCCAGGCCGCTGAGCAGCAGCGGGAGTACGTCGTTGCCCCAGCCGGGGTCGACGCCCGAGGCGAAGAACGAGCCGCCTCCCGCGGCGATCGCGGCCAGCACCGGGTCCCGGAACTCCGGCGGGGCGCCGCGGTGGTCGTAGAGCGGGTAGAGGGCCGGGCTGACCACGGCCGCGCCGGCCGCGATGGCGCGGGTGATGTCGGCGAGGGCGCCGTCGGGGCGGATGTCGCCGGACGCGGCGTAGACGACGGCCGTCGGGCGGGCGGCGAGCACCGCCTCGATGTCGTCGGTGGCGGCCACCCCCAGCCGGTGGCCGAGGCCGGCGAGTTCACCGGCGTCACGGCCGGCCTTCGCGGGGTTGTGGACGACGACCGCCATGAGTTCGAGCGCCGGGTGGGCGTCGACGGCGCGGATCGCCGCGCGGCCGACGTTGCCGGTGCCCCAGACCACCGTGGGAATCATGCGCGGAGGGTAGCGAGGGCGCGTGGAGGTGCCCAGCGTCGTGAAGGAGGTTTTTCGGACGGCGTCCGCGGGGCGGGGCCGGGTGCCGGCACCCCCTTGACCGTGGGTGGTCCAGACCAATAAGTTCCGGGGTGGGACGGGCGCCGCCGGTGCGGGGCCGCCCGTCGACGCACGGCTCAGGAGCACCACTTCCCGCATCCGCAAAGGCCCATGCGTCCCAAGCATCCTGTGCACCCCATGCGTCCCATGCGCCGCAGCACGTTCGGCCGGCTGGCCGTCGCCGCCTGTTCCCTGTCCCTGCTGGCCGCCTTCCCGCCCGCCGCGGCCGCCGGGGACCGGGACGGAGCGGGCGCGCACGGCCGCGCGTACCGGAAGGTCGGCTACTTCACCCGATGGGGCGTCTACGGGCGCGACTTCCAGGTCAAGGACCTCGACGCGAGCGGCACGGCCGGGAAACTCACGCACGTCAGCTACGCCTTCGGCAACATCGGCGCCGACGGCAAGTGCTTCACCGGCAGCGTCCCCGGCGAGGCCGACGGTCGGGCCGACTACGCGCGACCGCTGGACGCGGCCGGGTCCGTGGACGGTGTGGCCGACACGCCGGAGCAGCCCCTGGCCGGGAACTTCAGCCAGCTGAAGGAGCTCAGGGCCAAGCACCCCGGCCTGAAGGTACTGATCTCTCTGGGCGGCTGGAGCTGGTCCACCCACTTCTCGGACGCGGCCCTCACCCCGCCTCCCGCAAGGCCCTCGTACGCTCCTGCATCGACCTCTACCTCAAGGGCGACCTCCCGCGGGACGGCGCCCGGGGCGGGCCGGGCGCCGCGGCCGGGGCCTTCGACGGCATCGACCTCGACTGGGAGTGGCCGGGCTCGGCGGCGGCACCGACACGGTGTTCCGGCCGGAGGAGCGGCGCGACTTCACGGAACTGGTGCGCGAGTTCCGCACCCAGCTCGACGCCTACGGACGCGAACGGAAGCGCTCGTACGAGCTGACGGCCTTCGTCCCGGCCTCCCCCGCCAAGATCGACGCGGGCTTCGACGTCCGCCGCGTCATGCGCGACCTCGACTTCGTCACGCTCCAGGGCTACGACTTCCACGTGTCCGGGGAGAGGACCACCGCCCAGCAGTCCGCGCTGTACGCCCGCGGCGACTTCAGCGTGGACGGCACGGTGGAGTCCTGGCTGCGGCGCGGGGCGCCCGCGCGCAAGCTGGTGGTCGGCATGCCGTTATACGGGCAGGGCTGGACCGGGGTCACCGGCGGCGGGGACGGCATGGGCCGGCCGGCCGCGGGCCCGGCGCCGGCGAAGTGGGCGGCCGGGTACGAGGACGAGGAGCAGAGGAAGCCGGCCGCCTCCGGCACCTTCCAGGTGCACCGCGACCGGCGCGGGGGCCACGCCTGGCTCTTCGACGGCACCACCCTGTGGACGTACGACGACCCTCAGGTGCTGCGGACGAAGGCCCGGTACGCGCGCGAACGGGGTCTGGGCGGGGCCATGTTCCGGTCCCTGGACGCCGACACCGCGGACGGCGAGCTGACCACCGCCGTCGACGAGGGCCTGCGCGGCCGCTGAACCGGCGCCGCCGGGCCGAGAGCCCCGTCCGGCCCGGCGGCGGCCCCACCACGTACCGGTCCCGGCGGTCACCGCACCTCGCGAAGCGCCTACGGAGACGGTCGTGACCACCTCGGCCGGTCTGCCGGTGCCAGGTGGGACCAGCTCACCGCCTGGCACGACGGCCCGGGCCGGATGATCAGGCGGCGGCCGCTCCTGCCCGGGCGCGCAGCCGTGACCGGCGGACGGCGGGCAGCCGGGCAGCCGGGCCAGGGCGTGGCGGAACACCTTCGTCATCGCGCCCGCGAAGGCGCGCAGAAAAGACTCTTCCGGATAACTGTTATCCGGGTCCCACTCGACGGTCTCCCAGTTATCGGGCAACATCGACCGCCGGTACGGACAGGGACTTCACATGAGTACACAGCACACGGCAGAGCTGGTGGCAGCGGCCCGCGCGGGCGATCCCCGCGCGCAGGACGAGCTCGTCAGCGCCCACCTGCCGCTCGTCTACAACATCGTCGGGCGCGCTCTGAACGGCTCCCACGACGTGGACGACGTGGTGCAGGACACCATGCTGCGGGCCCTCGACGGGCTGGGCGGGCTGCGGGCGGACGAGAGCTTCCGGTCCTGGCTGGTGGCCATCGCGATGAACCGCGTACGGGCGCACTGGCAGGCCCGCAGCGGCGGTCCGGGGCAGAGCGGGCTGGAGGCCGCCCAGGACGTCGCCGATCCCGGCGCCGACTTCGCCGACCTGACGGTCGTACGGCTCCACCTGTCCGGGCAGCGCCGCGAGACGGCCCGCGCCACGCGCTGGCTGGAGCGCGAGGACCAGGCGCTGCTGTCGCTGTGGTGGCTGGAGTGCGCCGGTGAGCTGACCCGGGCCGACGTGGCCGCCGCCCTGGAGCTGACCCCGCAGCACACGGCGGTGCGCGTGCAGCGTATGAAGGCGCAGCTGGAGTCGGCCCGGGTGGTGGAGCGGGCGCTGGAGGCGCAGCCGCCCTGCGAGGGGCTGCGGGCGATGACGGGCACCTGGGACGGCCGGCCCTCCGCGCTGTGGCGCAAGCGAATAGCCCGGCACGCCCGGGAGTGCCTGCGCTGCTCGGGCCTGTGGAACGGACTGGTGCCGGTGGAGGGGCTGCTGGCGGGGCTGGCGCTGGTCCCGGTCGCGGCGGCGCTCCTGGAGGGAGTACGGGCCTCCGTGGCCGCCGGCTACGCCCCGGCCGGCGCGGCCTTCGCCGACGCGGCGACGCAGCTCTCGCCGGTGGTGTCGGGCCCGGGCCGCGCCGCCCGCCGCAAGGGCGGGGACTCCGCCGCCGGCCCGGACGGCCCCGACGGGCCGGCGGGCCGCGCGGGGCAGCGCAAGCGGCGCCAGAACCGGCGCCGGGCCATCGGCGGGGCGGTGGTCGCCGCGTGCGTCGCGGGCGGCGGCCTGGTGTACCTGGGCCAGTTGCCCGGTTCGCGGGACGCCGGGGCGAGCGGGGCGTCCCCCTCCCCGCTGGCGGCCCTCTCCGCGCCGGACTCCGCCGCGCCGCAGCCGTCCGCCTCCGCCCCGGGCTCCCCCTCGCCTTCCGTTTCCGCGTCGGCCTCGCCGTCCCCCTCGGCGTCCGCTTCGTCCTCCCCCTCGGCCTCCGCGAGCGCCGCGCAGGCCTCGGCGGCTCCCGCGCCGACGAAGAGCACGGCGAAGCCCCCGGCTCCGCCCGCCCCGGGGCCGGCCCCGGCGGGGGTCGCGGGGCAGGTCGTCTCCCTGGTCAACTCCGAACGTGCGGCGGCCGGCTGCGGTCCGCTGAGGGAGGACGCGCAGCTGCGCGACGCCGCCCAGCGGCACTCCGCCGACATGGCGCGGAGGGACTTCTTCTCGCACACCAACCCCGACGGCGCCGACCCGGGGGCGCGGACGACGGCCGCCGGGTACCGGTGGTCGACGTACGGGGAGAACATCGCCAGGGGGCAGCAGACCGCGCAGGCCGTGATGGATTCCTGGATGAAGAGCCCGGGCCACCGCGCCAACATCCTCAACTGTTCCTTCAAGGACATCGGCGTGGGCATCCACTCCGGTTCCGGCGGGCCCTGGTGGACGCAGAACTTCGGCGCCCGCTGATCCTGCCGGTGTCGCTTCCTCCTCTTTGACTCAGAATCGGGGCAAGATAGGGCCTGGAGCCGAACGGGCAGATCAAAGCGGGCAGGGTGAGGTGCATGGCCAAGCAAGAGCTGCGCCCTCATCAGCGCGAGGCCGTCGACGCCGTCGTGCGCGCGCTGCAGCTGCCCGCCACCGGCCGGGTGCCCGAGCGGGGCCTGCGGACGCAGGTGATCATGGCCACCGGCTCCGGCAAGTCCCTGGTGGCCGTGCGCTCGGCCGAGGAGCTGCGGGCCGGCCGGGTCCTCGTACTGGTCCCCTCGCTCGATCTGCTCGTGCAGACCGTCGCCGCCTGGCGGGAGGGGGGCCGCACCGGCCGGGCGCTCGCGGTGTGCTCGCTGCGCGGGGAGGACGTGGGGGTGCCCACCACGACCGCCCCGGCGCAGCTGGCCCGGTGGGGCTCCCGGCCGGTGGAGCGGGTGACGGTGTTCGCCACGTACGCCTCGCTGGGGCTGGGCACCATCGAGCGGGCGCACCTGGAGGGACTGCCGCCCTGGGACCTGGTTGTGGTCGACGAGGCGCACCGTACGTCCGGCCGGATCGGCAAGCCCTGGGCGGTGGTGCACGACAACGCGCGGATCCCCTCGGTCCGGCGGCTGTACATGACGGCCACGCCCCGGGTGTGGCGCGACGGCGAGGAGAGCGAGGAACCCGAGGAGGCCGAGGAGGCGGGCGCGTACGCGGCGGAGACGGCCGGCGGCGCGGAGCCGCGGGGCCGGGGCGGGCTCGTCGCGTCCATGGAGGACGATCCGCAGGGGCCGTTCGGCGCCCGCTGCTACACCCTGTCGCTGTCGGAGGCCATCGACCGGGGCATCTGCGCCCCGTACCGGGTGGTGTGCGTGGACGTCAGCGATCCCGGCTTCCAGGCGGCGGTGCTGCTGGGCGCCGACGGCCGTTCCGACCGGGTGCGCGGGATGCGGCTCGCGGCGCTCCAGGCGGCGCTGGTGAAGGCGGCCGCGGACCAGGGCTTCCGGCGGACGCTGGTGTTCCACCACCTCACCAAGGAGGCCGAGGCGTTCGCGGCGGGGCTTCCGGCGGTCGCGGACCGGCTGCGGGCGGCGAGCCGGTCGGCGCTTCCGGTGTATCCGCGTACGGTCTGGGCGGACTGGCTGTGCGGGCAGCACACGGCGGCGCACCGGCGGCGGGTGCTGGAGGCGTTCGCCGCCGACCGGGTCGCGGACAAGGCGTTCCTGGGCAGCGTGCGCGTGCTGGGCGAGGGGGTGGACACGAAGGAGTGCGACTCCGTCTTCTGGGCGGACGTGCGCGGTTCCATGCCGGACCTGGTGCAGGCGGTGGGCCGGGCGCTGCGGATGCGGCCGGGCGAGGGCAAGGTGGCCTCCCTGGTGGTGCCGGTGCTGCTGGGGCCGGGGGAGTCACCGGAGTCGATGCTGACGTCACGGGCGTACGGGGACCTCGCGCGGCTCCTGGAGGCGCTGAGGGCGCACGACTCGAGGCTGGTGGAGGCCCTGGCCCAGCCGCAGGCGCCGAGCGCGGCGGCGAAGGCCCCGGCGGCGGCCGGGGCCGGCACGGGTCCCGGGGCGGCGGCCCGGGCGCTGCTGAGCTTCTCCGTGCCCCGGGATCCGGCACTGCTGGCGGCGTTCATCCGGCTGCGCGTGCTCAATCCGGAGCACACGCAGTGGCGGCGCGGGGTGGAGGCGGCGCGGATCTACGCGGCGTCGGCCGGGGACCTGAAGGTGCCGTTCGCCTTCAGGGTGCCGGCGGGCGGTGAGGCGTGGCCGGCGGCGCTGGCGGGTTTCCCCCTCGGCCAGTGGATCGCGGACGCGCGGCGTACGTACCGCAGGGGCGCCCTGGGCCGGGAGCGGACCCGGGAGCTGGAGGAACTCGGCATGGTGTGGAGCCATTTCGACGTGGCCTTCGAGGAGGGGCTCGCGGCGGCCCGCGCCTGGGCCGCCGAGCACGGGCACCTGCTGCCGCCGGTGGAGGCCACATGGCACGGGATGCCGGTCGGGGTGTGGATGAAGAACAACCGGGCCGCCGCCCGGCGGGAGGGGCCGGGTGCGCTGCCGCAGGAGCGCCGGGAGGCCCTGGACGAGATCGACCCGTCCTGGTGTCCGGCCTGGGACATCGGCTGGCAGCGGGCGTTCCGGCTGACCCGCGCCCATCTGGACGCGGGCGGCGCCGTCCCGTCCGGTCCGGGCTCGGTGGTGGTCCAGGGCGAGGACCTGGGGCTGTGGGTGCGGAGCCAGCGGCTGGGGTGGGAACGCCTGGCCTGGGCGCAGCGGTGGCTGCTGGAGCACGCGCTGGGGCTGACACCGGCCACGGAGGCGGAGCGCCCGCCGCCGCGGCGCAGTCATGCCGCCGCGTGGGCGGGGCACTTGGAGGCGGCCCGGCGGTTCCACGCCCGCGAGGGGCACCTGCGGGTGCCGCGTACGCACGTGGAGCCGGTCGGGGGGCAGGAGCTGCGGCTGGGCGCGTGGATCGCGAACCAGCGTTCACGGGCGGCGAAGCTGGCCCCGGAGCGGGTGGCCGCGCTGACGGAGCTGGGGATGCGCTGGTCGGCGTCGGCCTGAGTGCCGCCGGGCCCGGGTCCGGGTGGCAGGAGGGGCGGCCCGCCAGGACACGGCTGAGGGCGGAGGCCTCCTTCTCGGCGTCCCGGGCGCGGGTGCCCTTCGTACGACACAGCGCCATATCGGGACCGTCGGGGCATACCGCCTTGCGGCGCGGCTCCAGAAACCCTGGAAAACCGGTCGTGCGGGGCGCTTTCCGGCATGGCTTCCGGCCGAGTCTGCGATGTGACCCCCCGCATAGGGGCCCCGCCGGACCGAAAAAATTACCGTCGAGTAGTATTTCTTCCGTAGATCTTCCCGTCCGGGCCACTGGAGCCGGTCCGGACGGGAAGATCATCCAACTGGTTCTACACAGAACTTATCCGCCGATGTCCGGATAGCGGTCAACTGTCGTACGGGTCCTGGTAGTTCTTCCGCCATGAACAAGATCACCCGCCGGCAGGCCTTGGGCACCACCGCCGGCGCACTCACCGTCCTCGGCATCGCGGGCGCCACCGCGCACGCCGCCGCCACCGACTCCCGCGCCGCCGCCACCCCGGCCGGCACCGTCGACGAGGTGTACCAGGGCCGCCGCATCCAGATATCGCCCGCGACCGGCGGCGGCCACCACGGAGGCCACCACGGCGCCGGCATGCCGACCGTCCGGATAGACGGCCGCGAGCTCCACGTCATGCGCAACGCCGACGGCACCTGGATCAGTGTCGTCAACCACTACGAGACGTACGCCGACCCCACCTCGCTGGCCCGCGCCGCCGTGCGGGAGCTCCAGGGCTCGCAGCTCGCCCCGATGCAGACGGGCGGCATGTGATGGCCGTGCGCAAGAACCAGGCCGCGCTGACCGCCGAGGAGAAGCGCGCCTTCACCAACGCGCTGCTCGAACTGAAGCGGACCGGCCGATACGACCGCTTCGTCACCACCCACAACGGCTTCATCATGAGCGACACCGACTCGGGCGACCGGGTGGGTCACCGCTCTCCCTCCTTCCTCCCCTGGCACCGCCGCTTTCTGCTCGAGTTCGAGGCGGCTCTTCAGGCGGTGGACAAGAGCGTTTCGCTGCCGTACTGGGACTGGACCGCCGACCGCACCGCCCGTTCCTCCCTCTGGGCCGCCGACTTCCTCGGTGGCACCGGCCGCGCCCGCGACGGGCAGGTCATGGACGGCCCCTTCGCCTACGCGACGGGCAAGTGGGAGATAGCGGTGCGCGTGGACGGCCGCAACTACCTGCGGCGCGCGCTCGGCGAGGGCGTCGCGCAGCTGCCGACGCGGGCCGAGGTGGACGCCGTACTGGCCATGCCGGTCTACGACACGGCCCCCTGGAACAGTTCCTCGAACGGCTTCCGCAACCACCTCGAGGGGTGGCGCGGCGCCAACCTCCACAACCGGGTGCACGTGTGGGTCGGCGGCCAGATGGCCACCGGCGTCTCCCCCAACGACCCCGTCTTCTGGATGCACCACGCCTTCGTGGACAAGCTGTGGGCCGACTGGCAGGCGAAGAACCCGAACTCGACCTACCTGCCGGCCGCCGGCACCCCGAACGTGATCGACCTGCGCGACACGATGCGGCCGTGGAACGACGTCACCCCGGCGGACATGCTCGACCACCGGAAGTTCTACACGTTCGACACCGAACCGGCCGCCGCCAGCCAGCGGTAGTGCAGTTCGGGGCGGCCGACCTGGCCGTACCGGGGCGTACGGTCCGCGCGGCCGGTGTCCACCAGGTGCTCCAGGTACCGGCGGGCGGTGATCCTGGAGATCCCGGCCGCCTCGGCCGCCGCCGCGGCGGTCAGCCCCTCGGGCGCCGCCCGCAGCAGCGCCGCGACCCGGTCCAGGGTCGGGGCGCTGAGGCCTTTGGGCAGCTGGGCCGAAGCGGGCGGGCGCAGTGCGGCGAGGGCCCGGTCGACGTCGTCCTGGCCCGCCGCCTCGCCCGCGGCCGCGCGGAACTCCGCGTAGCGCAGCAGCCGTTCCCTCAGGGTGGGGAAGGCGAAGGGCTTGAGCACGTACTGCACGACGCCGAGCGAGACGCTCTCGCGGACCATGGCCAGGTCCCGCGCGGAGGTCACCGCGATCACGTCGGCGGGGTGCCCGGCCGCCCGCAGTCCGCGCGCGAAGCGCAGCCCGTGGCCGTCGGGCAGGGTGAGGTCGAGCAGCAGCAGGTCGACGCGGGTGCGCTCCAGCACGCGGGTGGCCTCGGCCAGGGAATGGACGGCGGCCACGGCGGTGAAGCCGGGCACCCGGCCGACGTAGAGCGCGTGGGCGTCGGCGGCGACGGGGTCGTCTTCGACGACGAGGACGCGTACGGGCCCGCTCATCGCGCACCTCCCCCGGCGGCCCGGCCGGGAGGCCCCCCGGCCGGAGCGTCCGTGTCGTGCCGTGGGGGCGGCGGGGCTCCACCCGTCCGCGCCGGCCCGGTGGCCGCGGCCGCGGGAGGCACCGGCAGGCGCGCCGTGAACGCCGCTCCGCCGCCCGGGGCGCCCCCGGCCTCCACCGAGCCGCCGTGCCGGTGGGCGACCTGGCGCACCAGGGCCAGGCCCAGGCCCCGCCCCTCCCCCTTGCCCGACCAGCCGCGCCGGAAGACGTCCACCCCCTCGGGCAGGCCGGGCCCGTTGTCCGCGACCCGCAGCAGCAGCCCGTCCGGGTCCCGGCGCGCGGTGACGGTGATCCGCCCGCCGGGCACTCCCGTCAGGGCGTCGAGGGCGTTGTCGACGAGGTTCCCGAGCACCGTCACCAGGTCGCGGGCGGGCGGTACCCCCGGGCCGGCCTCGATCGCCCCGCACTCCGGGGTGACGACCAGCTCGATGCCGCGTTCGTGCGCCTGCGCGGCCTTGCCGAGCAGCAGGGCTACCAGCACCGGCTCACCGACGGCGGTGACGACCTCGTCGGTCAGGGCCTGGGCCAGCTCCAGTTCCGCGGTGGCGAAGTCCACCGCCTCCTCGCTGCGGCCCAGCTCGATCAGGGAGACGACGGTGTGGAGCCGGTTGGCCGCCTCGTGGGCCTGGGAGCGCAGCGCCTGCGTGAACCCGCGCTCGTGGTCCAGCTCCCCCGTGAGGGCCAGGAGTTCGGTGTGGTCCCGCAGGGTGACGACGGTGCCGCGGCGGCCGCCGCCGGCCACCGGCGAGCTGTTGACGACGAGCACCCGCTCGGACGTCAGGTGCACCTCGTCGACCCGGGGCCGGTCGGCGAGCAGCGCCCCGGTGAGCGGGGCGGGCAGACCCAGGTCGGCGACTCCGGTGCCGGTGACCTCCCCGGACAGGCCGAGCAGTTCGCGGCCCGCGTCGTTGATGAGGGTGATCCTGCGGTGACCGTCGAGCATCAGCAGCCCCTCCCGGACCCCGTGGAGGGCCGCCTGGTGGTAGTCGTACATCCGGCTCAGCTCGGCGGCGTTCATGCCGTGGGTGTGGCGGCGCAGCCGGGCGTTGACCACGTACGTACCCACCGCGCCGAGGGCCAGTGCCCCGGCCGCCACCCAGGCGAGGGCGGTGAGCTGCTCCGCGAGGCGGGCGCTGATGGCGCGGACGGTGATCCCGGCACTGACCAGGCCTATGACGGTGCCGTCCGTGTCCCTGAGCGGGGTGACGACGCGGATGGAGGGGCCGAGGGTGCCGGTGTACGTCTCGCTGAAGGTCGCGCCGCGCAGGGCCGGGGCGGTGTTGCCGAGGAAGCGCTCGCCTATGCGGCGCGGGTCGGGGTGGGTCCAGCGCCTGCCGTCCGGGGCCATGATCGTCACGAAGTCCACGCCGGAGTCGGTGCGCACCCGCTCGGCGTAGGGCTGGAGCGCGGTGGAGGGGTCCGCTCCGCCCGCACCGGTGCGTACGGCCTCGCGTACGGAGGGCGAGTCGGCGACGGCCCGGGCCACCGCCCCGGCCTGCCGCCGGGCGGCGTCCTCGGCCTGCTCGCGGGCGCTCGCGTACGCGAAGACCGCGCACCCTGCGACGACGAGCGTGACCAGCAGGACCTGCATGGCGAAGAGCTGGCCGGCGAGGCTGCGGGGCGGCCGGAGGAAGCGGAACATGACGCTCAGTGTGCACCGGCCCGTGAACTCAATGAACGCAAGGGTGACCGGGGTCACAGGCTGGGCGATGGTCTCCCGGAACGACCTCACCACCAGGAGACGCGACATGGCCGCCAGACGCGACAGAACCCACTACCTCTACATCGCGGTGATCGCCGCGGTACTGCTCGGCATCGCCGTCGGCTTCGCCGCGCCCGGCGTGGCCGTGGAGCTCAAGCCCCTGGGCACGGGCTTCGTCAACCTCATCAAGATGATGATCTCGCCCGTGATCTTCTGCACGATCGTGCTGGGCATCGGCTCGGTCCGCAAGGCCGCCAAGGTCGGCGCGGTGGGCGGGCTGGCCCTCGGGTACTTCATGGTGATGTCCACGGTGGCGCTGGCCATCGGCCTGCTGGTGGGGAACCTGCTGGAGCCGGGCAGCGGACTGCAGCTGACCGAGGCCGCGGCGCGGGCCGGCGAGGCGCAGGCCAAGGCGGGCGGGGCGGAGACCACCCAGG
Organism: Streptomyces sp. NPDC012794; assembly: GCF_042901085.1. Classification (NCBI taxonomy): domain Bacteria; kingdom Bacillati; phylum Actinomycetota; class Actinomycetes; order Kitasatosporales; family Streptomycetaceae; genus Streptomyces; species Streptomyces sp. NPDC012794. Next base: position 55,668 of record NZ_JBIBCI010000011.1, on the reverse strand, counting down.
AGTTCCTGCTGGGGATCATCCCGACCACCCTGGTCTCCGCCTTCACCGGCGGCGAGGTGCTGCAGACCCTGCTGGTGGCGCTGCTGTGCGGGTTCGCCCTCCAGGCGATGGGCCCGGCCGGCGAACCGGTGCTGCGCGGGATCGGGCACGTGCAGAAGCTGGTGTTCCGGGTATTGGCGATGATCATGTGGGTGGCGCCCGTCGGCGCCTTCGGGGCGATCGCGGCCGTGGTCGGAGCGACCGGGATCGACGCGCTGAAGTCCCTCGCGGTCATCATGATCGGCTTCTACACGACCTGCCTGCTCTTCGTCTTCGTGGTGCTGGGCACCCTGCTGCGGGTCTGTACGGGCATCAGCGTGTTCGCGCTGCTGCGTTACCTGGGCCGGGAGTTCCTGCTGATCCTGTCGACCTCCTCCTCGGAGTCGGCGCTGCCGCGGCTGATCGCGAAGATGGAGCACCTGGGCGTCTCCCGGCCGGTCACCGGCATCACCGTGCCGACGGGCTACTCCTTCAACCTGGACGGCACCGCCATCTACCTGACGATGTCCTCCCTCTTCGTCGCGGAGGCCATGGGCAAGCCGCTGGCCCTGGGCGAGCAGATCTCGCTGCTGCTCTTCATGATCGTGGCCTCGAAGGGCGCGGCCGGTGTCACCGGCGCCGGTCTCGCCACCCTGGCCGGCGGCCTCCAGTCGCACCGGCCCGAACTGGTCGACGGGGTGGGCCTGATCGTCGGGATCGACCGCTTCATGAGCGAGGCGCGGGCGCTGACGAACTTCGCGGGCAACGCCGTCGCGACCGTCCTGATCGGGACGTGGACCAAGGAGTTCGACCGCGGGCGGGCCGCCGAGGTCCTCGCGGGCCGGATGCCCTTCGACGAGGCCACGCTGGTCGACGACGGCCACGCGCCGGCCGCCGAAACCGCCCCGCCGGCCGTGCCCGGCCACACGGCCGGCGCCAAGGACGGTGTGCCGGTCTGACCGGCGCACCCGCGCGACCCGGCCGGGCAGGGCTCGCCCCCACGGTGCCCAGCCCGGCCGACCCCCGCGTCAAACCCCAACGAACAGCCGCGAACCGCCACTTTCGGCCATGTGATCTTCAACTCTGCCGCCGGGAAAGGTACTTCCCTACGGGGCAGCGCGTCTGACATCTTGCGTCCACCACTCGTTTCGTACGGCCCGGCAGGTGCCACCAGCACCACCGGGCCGTCATCGGAGGACGCATTGATACCCCACATATCCAGCCGACCTCGACGTGCACTCGTGCTGGCGGCAGCCATGGGCGCCGCCCTCACCTTCGGAGCCCCCGCCGCGCTCGCCGGCACCGCTCCCGTCGGTCCCTCCGGCTCCCCGGCCGCCGCCCCCGCGGCGGCCCCCAAGGCTGCGGCCCCGGCTTCCCAGAGTGCGACCTGGGCCGCCGGCACCCGCGCCTACCTCGTGATCACCGCCCCCGGTGACAGCTCCGCGGTGCGCTCGGCCGTGACCGCCAACGGCGGCACGGTCTTCGCGTCCTACGACGCGATCGGCGTGATCGTCGCCCACTCGGCCTCCAGCGGCTTCGCCACGGCGATGCGCGGGGTCAGCGGGGTGCAGAAGGTCGGCGCGACCCGTACCTCGGACGTCCCGGCCGACGCCTACAACCCGGCGCTGCCCGCCAACCCGGCCCAGTCGACGACCCCGACCGGCGAGCCGGTCCGCGCCGACATGACCCAGATCAAGGCGGACCAGGCCTGGGCCGTCAACGCCGGTTCCGCCGCCGTGAAGGTCGGCATCCTCGACACCGGCGTCGACGACCAGCACCAGGACCTGGCGCCCAACTTCAACGCCGCCGACTCGGTCTCCTGCGCCTACGGCAAGACCGACACCCGCGCCGGCGCCTGGCGCGACGTCGGCGACCACGGCACGCACGTCGCCGGCACGGTGGCCGCCGCCAAGAACGGCAAGGGCGTCATCGGCGTGGCCCCGAACGTGAAGATCTCCTCGGTCCGCATCGCGGAGCCGAACACCTCGCTGTTCTTCGCCGAGAACACCATCTGCGGGTTCGTGTGGGCCGGTGACCACGGCTTCAAGGTCACCAACAACAGCTACTACACCGACCCGTGGCAGTTCAACTGCCCGGACAACCTCGACCAGGCCGCCATCATCGAGGGCGTCAACCGCGCCCAGGCGTACGCCGAGGGCAAGGGCTCGCTCCAGATCGCCGCCGCGGGCAACGAGAACTACGACCTCGCCCACAAGACGACCGACACCGCGAGCCCCAACGACTCGACCCCGGTCACGCGCACCATCACCAACGCCTGCGTCGACATCCCGACCGAACTGCCCGGCGTGGTCACGGTCGCGGCGAACGGCACCGGCACCACCAAGGCCTCGTTCTCCAACTTCGGCCAGGGCGTCATCGACGTCTCGGCCCCCGGCCAGGACGTCTACTCGACCGTCCCGGGCGGCAAGTACGGCAGCAAGAGCGGCACGTCGATGGCCAGCCCGCACGTGGCGGGTGTCGCCGCGCTGATGGTGAGCGCCAACCCGGCCCTGACCCCGGCGCAGATCCGCGACCGGCTGGCCACCCAGGCCAACGACATCGCCTGCCCCTCGGACAGCCGCTGCACCGGCACCACGGCCAACAACGCCTTCTTCGGCGAGGGCCAGGTCGACGCGCTGAAGGCGGTCGGCGGCTCCACGCCTCCGGCCGGCAAGTACTTCGAGAACACCGCGGACTTCGCCATCGGCGACAACACCACGGTCGAGAGCCCGATCACCGTCTCCGGCGTGACCGGCAACGCCCCGGCCACCCTCAAGGTCGGCGTGAACATCGCGCACACCTACACCGGTGACCTGAAGGTCGACCTCATCGCCCCGGACGGCACCGTCTACACGGTCCACAACCGGGCCGGCGGCAGCGCGGACAACATCAACCAGACCTACACCGTCAACGCCTCCTCCGAGGTCGCGAACGGCACCTGGAAGCTGCGCGTCAACGACAACGCGGGCGGCGACACCGGCAAGATCGACTCCTGGAACCTGACCTTCTAGGAAAGGTCCTCGGGAACGTCGCGGGGCCACTGCGGGGCCATCGGGGAGCGGGAGGACCGCTCCCCGGTGGCCCCGCGCCGGTTTCACGCCCGTGCGGCCGCCAGCGCGACCAGGCGGTGCATGGCCGCCACCGGAACGGCCGGGTTGCGGGCGGCCTCCTCGGCACCGCGCTCGTCCAGGAGCAGGGGGATCAGGGCGTGCGGCGGCAGGACGGGGTTCCTCCGGGCCGAGCAGCGGACACCGCAGTCGGCGTCGGCCGCCAGCCGCACCGCCGACGCGGGTGACAGGCGGCGGTCCGCCGCGGCCCGGCTCCGCACCCGGGGGTCGGGGTCATGACCGAACCGTTCGACGAGGCCGGCGTCCGACGCCGGATCGTCGAGGGCGAGCAGGCGCAGGCGCGGCTCGGGATCCCCGGCGAAGCGCAGGAGGCCGCTGCGGGGGAAGTTGGGGTGGCTGCGGGGCCGCCCGGGGAAGGAGAAGCCTCCCTGCCACCAGCTCCACACCTCCAGGAGCAGGTCCGCCGGGGCGTCCTCGCAGGACTCGGCGAGGAACAGGCGCACGACGCGGTCCTCGTCCCGGGCGAGGCGTTCCAGGACGTCGGGCGGCAGGTGCGGGGCGCGGGCCACGCTGCGGCGGATCCACAGCTTCGGCGACGCGGCGAGCCGGCGCATCGCGTCGGGGTCGTCGTGGAGGGCGCCAATCCACCACAGCGCGTACGTCCGGTGGTCGGGGGTGATGTCGGGAACCCCGGCGGCCATCGCTTCGATCTCGGCCGGGCCGCTGGGGGGCCGGGAGCCGGAGTCCGGTGCCCGTTCCACGCCGGTCCGCCCCCGGGCTTCCCGGGACTCGGCCTGCTCGGCGGCCAGCTCGGCCAGGACATCGCGGAGTGCCGCGCTCTCGGTGGCGGCGAGGAGCCGGGTCCACTGCCCGGGCGAGAGCCTTCCCGACTCCGCGGCCGCGACGCGGACGGCCCTCGCGGGGTGGACGGCCGCCGCGTCCAGTACTCCGGGCGGGAGGTCGTCGCGGTACAGGAAGTACGGGCGGAGCGGCTCCGACGCGTCGAGGAGGCCGATCAGTACCTCGGCGGGGGCGGCCCGGTTGTGCCCGAGACCTCGCAGCCACGCCCTGGCGGTGGACGGGGAAGGACGGAAGTCCTCGAACAGCGCGGCCCAGGCGCCCCGGTCGGCATCGGTCTCGGTCATCTGCCGCATTGAACAGGCGGATGACCGGAAAGACCACCGCGTGGCGGCAGGGCCGGGGCGGGAGCAGCCACAGGGGGCCGTGTCGCCGGGGCAACGGCCGTAGGGGCGTGCGCGTCCGCGTGCGCCGTTCGGCCGGTACTCGGGCACGGCCCACGGAGCGCCTGCGTGCCCCGCGCGGCGCGGGCCCCTTCTATGGATGCCTATCCCCCACCGGAACAGGCTGATCCATGACATCGACACCCCCCGCCCGCCTCTCCCGGCGGAACCTGGTCTCCGCCGCGCTCGCACTCGGAGCCTTCACCGTCCTGCCCTCCGCCACCGCCTCCGCGGCCCGGGTCTCCTCCGGCCGCGGGGCGCTCGGGGGCCGGGACGGCTCCACGGTGCCGCAGATCACCGACTGCGCGGGCTGGGGAGCGCGGGAGGCGTCCGAGCCCGTGGTGGTCCTCGGCTCGCGTCCCGAGCGGATCATCGTGCACCACACGGCCACGGCCAACGTCACGGACTACTCGCGGGAACGGGCCCACCGGCTGGCCCGCGCCGTCCAGACGTACCACATGGACATGCAGGGCTGGATCGACACCGGTCAGCACTTCACCATCAGCCGGGGCGCCTTCACGATGGAGGGCCGCCACGGCAGCCTGGCCGCGCTGACCTCCGGGAACCGGATGGTGCGGGCCGCCCACTGCGTGGGCCAGAACAGTGCGGCCATCGGCATCGAGAACGAGGGCACCTACACGGCGCAGGAGCCCCCCGCGGCGCAGTTCTCCGCCCTGGCCGACCTGTGCGCCCACGTCTGCCGCCAGTACGACGTGCCCACCTCCGAGATCTACGGGCACCGGGACTTCAACAGCACCGCCTGCCCCGGAGACAAGCTCTACTCGATGCTGCCGAAGCTGCGCGATGCCGTGGGCCGCAGGCTCGGCGAGACCCAGCCCGTGCCGCTGCCGCGCTGGCCCGTGGGCCTGCCGCCGGGCTGGGCCCCGGATCCGGCGGCCCTCGCCGGTAGGGAGTACCTGCCGGAGGGCCTGCTCGACCCGCTGCGGGCCCGCTGACGCCGCGGCCCGCCGGGCGGGGTGCCTACCGGGTCCGCAGTACGCAGTCCCCGCAGAGTCCGCCGCCGGGCACCCGGTAGTAGAGGCAGCAGCTGCGCCGTACGAAGGCCACGCCCAGACCCGGCTCGTGGACGAAGGTTCCGGTGCCGGCGAGGGGCCCGTCGTCGGCGAGGAGGGCAGCGGCCAGCTCCACGGCCACCCGTTCCGGCTCGGGCGGGACCCGGTCGAGCAGGACGCGCAGGGCGCCGGTCAGCCCGGAGGCGGCGTTGCCGCGCAGTACCTTCGCCGAGACCCCGTACCGCTCCCGCAGGGCGGCGTCCAGCCGGGCGAGGTTGCCGAGGACGCTCTCCCCGAGGGCCCGGGCGGGCAGGTCCGCGGGGTCCGGCAGCCACAGTTCCAGCGAGCCGCCGTCGGGCAGCCGCCACCACACCCGGCCGGGGTCCAGGTCCGGCAGGCGCCCGGACAGGGCGGCGCAGCCGAGGCCCAGCGACCACAGCCGGGAGGCGATCCCGAGCTGGGCGGTGGAGGCCGCGACCCGTCCCGGTCCGCTGCGGATCCTGCGGCCCACCTCGGTGACGTAGGGCCCGAGCGGTTCCCCGTACAGCTCCGCGAGCGGCCGGAAGCCCGGCGCGGGCGGCGGCCCGCCGCAGGGGACGGTGAAGAAGGGCCCGACGGCGGCCAGCCGGCGCAGTACGTCGTCCATGTCCATCCCCGGATGATCTCAGGCGGCGTCCGCCGCCGGGACCGGGGTCCGGGCCGACTCCGCCCAGCGGGCGGCAGGCCCCATCGCGTACGAGGCCGCCAGCAGCAGTCCGCCGAGCAGCAGCCAGCCGGGGATGCCCCACGGCAGGAGCAGCGTGGTCAGCAGCAGCGGCCCCAGGGTCCGGGCCACGGGCACGCCGGTGCCGAAGAAGCCCTGGTACTGCCCGGTCCGCCCGGCGGGGGCCAGGGCGAAGCCGATCTGCCAGGACCCGGCCGACTGCCGCATCTCGGCGTCGGCCTGGAGCGCGGCGCCCGCCACGAGCAGCGCGGCCGCCGCCCATCCCGCGCGGGGCAGCGCGGATACGGCGAACACCGCGCACGAGGCGGCCATGACCAGCCCCGACAGCCGCAGGGCCCGCCCGGCGCTGTCCAGGTCGGTGACGGGCCGGGCCAGCCGCACCTGGAACAGCATGACGGCGAGGGTGTTGAGCACGAACAGCGCCGACACCAGCCAGCCCGGGGCCTGGGTGCGTTCCGCGATCCACAGCGGCACGGCCAGGCTCAGCAGCGGCATCCGCAGCAGCAGGACCGCGTTCAGCAGGGTGACCAGGGCGTACGGCCGGTCGCGCAGGACCGCCAGCCGGGGCTCCCCGGCCGGCCGCTCGGGGGCGGGCGCCACGGCGGGCAGGGTCAGCAGTACGGCGGCGCAGACGAGGAAGCCGGCCGCGTCGAGGGCGAAGACGACCAGGTAGGCGCGTTCGGTGCCGGCGCTCAGGGCCAGTCCGCCGAGGGCGGCGCCCAGGGCGAGTCCGGCGTTGAGGGTGGACTGGAGGTGGGCCAGGAGGCCGGTCCGTTCCCGGGGTGCGACCAGCCCGGAGAGCAGGGCCTGACGGGCGGCCGCGAGCCCGCACTGGGAGACGGCGTAGAGGACGACGGCGCTCAGGAACGCCCCGAAGGAGCGGACGAACAGGAAGGAGGCCACCGAGACGGCGGTGGCCAGCGCCAGCAGCACCGAGGTGCCGTGTGGCCCGCGCCGGTCGGCGAGCGCCCCCAGCGGGACGCCCGCGAGCGAGCCGACCGCCCAGGCAGCCGTCAGGCCGAGGCCGATCTGGGCCGGTGAGAGCCCCACGAAGCGGGTGAAGAAGAGCGCGGAGCACACGTAGTAGGCGCCGTCGCCGACGGAGTTGGCGAGCTGGGCGGCGGCCAGGCGGCGCGGGGCGCCGGGCGCGGGAAGGAACCGTGTCGTCACCGGCACATTCCACCAGCGGACCGGCCCTCCCCGGCGGGCCGGTCGGCGATGGATCAGGTGGGCCACTCGGCGGGCCGCACGTGGGTCAGAGGTCGGTGAGGAACTCCAGCAGGGCCCGGTTGAAGGCCTCCGGCTGCTCCACTCCCGGCAGGTGTCCGGCCCCCTCGATCACGGCCAGCCGGGCGTGCGGCGCGAGCCGGCACATCGCCTCGGCCTCGGCGACCGGGGTGTACACGTCGTCCGCGCCGACCAGCACCAGGCAGGGGACGTCCTCGGGCAGGGCGGCGAGCACGGGCCGGTAGTCGGGCCGCTCGGCCCGTCCGCGCAGGGCCGCCGCCGCTCCCCGGGGGTCGGTGGCGCGCATCATGGCGCTGACCCGGGCGGCGGTCTCCGGCTGGCCGGTGACGTTGTAGGGCGCCAGCATCTTGTCGATGACCTCTTCGGTGTACGGACACATGCCCTCCGCGAGGAGCCGCTCGGCGAGCTCCCGGCGGGACTTCCTGCCGTCCTCGGACTCCGGGACGGGGGAGGTGTCGGAGAGCACGAGGGCCCTCACCAGACCCGGGTGGCGCAACCGGAGCTCGAGCGCGATCTGCCCGCCCATGGAAACTCCTCCGACGACCGCCTGTTCGATACCCAGGCGCCGGAGCAGGGCGGCCAGGTCGTCGGCGAAGTCCGCGAACGGGGTCTTCTCGCCGACCGCCGGGTTCTCTCCGTATCCGCGCAGGTCAGGGGCTATGACCCGGTAGCCGGCAGCGGTCAGCGCCGCCGCCTGGGGCGCCCACATGGACCGGTTGAACGGGTGCCCGTGCACCAGGAGGACGGCCTCCGCGCCGCGGGTGCCGAAGTCATCACAAAACGCTGCCGCGCCATTGCCGAATTGGGGGTTCATGAGAGGACTTTAAGGGGCTACATTGAGCCACTCGCGTTCACCTGACCGCTCGTTGCCTTTCACCCGCGTTTTGCGCGGGGGGCGACGTCAGGAGCGCACACTGTGCAACCACCCCACCGCCCAGAAGGACCGAAGGCTCCGTGCCCGTACCCGTACTCCTCGCCGGCCGCTCCGTGCGGCTCGAGCCCCTCGCCCCCCAGCACACCGAGGCCCTGGCCGAGGCCGGGGCCGAGGATCGTACGACTTACGCCTTCACTCCCGTGCCGCACGGGTTGCAGGCGTCCCACGAGTACATCGACCGCGCCCTGTCCGATCAGGCAGCGGGTCGATCGCTCGCGTTCGCCGTCGTCAGAGCCACTGACGGCCGGGTGGTCGGTTCGACCCGCTTCCTGGATCTCGACTACTGGCAGGGTCCGCTGGTGTGGCCCGCCGTCCCCGGGGTCCCCTTCGGTGATCCGGCGACGGCGGTCCCCGATGCCGCCGAGATCGGGAACACCTGGCTGTCCCCGGCCGCCCAGGGCACCGGCATCAACACCGAGGCGAAGCTGCTCATGCTGCGCCATGCCTTCGAGACCTGGGGCGTGCGGCGGATCTCGCTGCGCGCGGACGCCCGCAACGGGCGTTCCCGCGCCGCGATGGAACGTCTCGGCTTCACCTGCGAGGGGGTCCGCCGGGCCCATTCGCGGGGGCTGGACGGGGCGGTGCGCAGTACGGCCTTCTACTCGGTCCTCGACGAGGAGTGGCCCACCGTCCGCTCGGTCATCGAGCTGCGGCTCTCCAACGCCGCTCCGCGCCGCCGCCCGCGCCGGACGCTGATCCCGGCGTAACGGTCCTGCTGCCGCGTTCCCGCGCGCCCCTCGCCCCGCTCCTGCCCCGGTGACCAGCCGGGGCGGGGCGGGGCGAGCGCGTTTCCCGCATCGGGGGCCGGGTCCGGCCCGGCACACCGTACCCACCGGCATGTGCATGATCCACGGATGCTTGGATGACGGGAAGGGAACACCGGGGGCGCCGCGGGTGACGGGTAATGAACTCCTCCCCGGAATCCCAAGAGAAGTAAAAATGAGGAACCCAGCAGCGCTTTCGTTCATCATTCGAACGGAAGCAGACCATCCCCGCACGGGGCAGCAACAGCCGGAGAGCCACCGCAGATGTCGTACGAACCCGACGGCCACGACCAGCCGCCGTACCGGCCGGAAGGGCAGCAGCCCTCCTCCGGCCGGCAGCAAGGCCGACAGCAGGGCCCGCCGCAGTACGCCCCCCAGGGCGGCCGCCCCCAACCGCCTTACGCCCGGCCCCCGCAGGGCGCCGGACCCTACGGCGGCCCCCCGCAGGGACGGCCGCAGCCGCCCCGCGCCCCGCAGGGCCAGGACCAGTACCGCCCCGGCGGCTACGACGAGGCCACGCAGGCGCAGCCCCGCTACGAGCGGCCGGACTACGAGCAGCAGCGGTACGACCAGCCGTACCAGCAGCGCCACGACCAGCCCCCGTACGGATACGCCGAGCCGTACTACGAGGAGGAGCCCCGCCGCAAGTCCAAGGCGAAGCGCTGGATCATCGCGGGCGTCACGGTCCTGGCCCTCGGCGGCATCGCCGCGGGCACGATGACCTACTTCGAGATACCCCCGTTCACGGACAAGGGCAAGGAAGTCTCCTTCGGCCAGACCCCGGGCGGCGACAAGAACGGCGCGGCCAAGCAGGCGCCCAACTCGAAGATGTCGATGCCCACCGGCCCGAAGACCGACTTCAAGAACACCTCGACCCTGAGCGACGGCACGCAGATCGGCGTGGCCACCATCACCGGCAAGAAGTCCGGCTTCTCGGGCAAGGTCTGGGTCTGGGCGCCCAAGGAGTACAACGACCCGAAGTTCGCCAAGAGCGGCTTCCCGGTCATGATCGCCCTGCCCGGCGGCGCCGGCTACCCGAACAACTACTGGATGGGCACCGACCTCGGCCTCCAGACGAGCATCAGCAAGTGGTACCACGAGGGCAAGGGCAAGCCCTTCCTCCTCGCCATGCCGGTGCTGAACCCGGGACCGGACGACAAGGGCGTCTACTGGGACGGCTCCGACATCCCCGGCCAGCCCAAGATGGGCACCTGGCTGACCGAGGACGTCCCGGACCTGATGCGGGAGAACTTCCGCACCGTCAAGTCCCGTGACGGCTGGGCCTTCATGGGCTCCTCCACCGGCGGCTTCGCCGGCCTGAAGGCCGTGCTGAAGCACCCGGACAAGTTCAAGGCCGTGATCGCCTCCGGTCCGGACATCGTCCCGGACTCCTCCCTGTGGAAGGGCTACGACAAGGAGAAGGCCGAGAACAACCCGGAGGTCCTCGCCAAGCAGCTGATCGACAAGAAGGGCCCGGACGTCTACCTGGCCTTCCAGGTCGGTGACAACGAGAGCAACAAGAAGACGCTGCCGGACGTCCAGAAGTTCGTCCAGACCTACACCAAGGGCCCGATCCACACCAGCCTGAGGGTGATCCCGGGCGGCCAGCACAACGCCAAGACCTACGTGCCGAACATGGGCCTGGGCCCGATGGAGTTCATCAGCAAGGTCATGGAAGGACCCGTGGAGTAACGACCTCCGCGCCCCGTACTGCCTCCGGCTCCGGCCCGTCGAAGACCTTCGGCGGGCCGTTGCCGTCCCACGGCGCCCAGCCGGGGTCCCCCGTGGTGGCGAAGCGGACCCAGGCGCCGTGCATCTCGTCGGCCAGCGCCTGCGGGGCGCCCGCCCCGGCCAGCCAGGCCGACTCCGGCACGCGCAGCGTGTCGAAGACGAACCCCAGCTCCAGGGCGTGACAGGCGCCGAGGCCCGGTACGCCGCTGGGCCAGCGGAACTCGTACAGGTGGCTCGGGGCCGGGCGCGCGGCCCCGGCGAGCCGCCGCAGCGGGTCGCGCAGCAGCCGGTCGGTGATCAGCTGCCCGGCGAGGTCGGCCGGGGACGCCCCGGGCAGCGCGGCCCGCAACGCCCGTACGGCGGCCCGGTCCTTGCCGCTGCGCAGCCTGCCCAGTGCCACGGCCGCCGGGCCGAGGCGGTCCAGCAGCCGCGCCCCGCCGGTCGGCGCGAGCCACAGCCGGTGCTCCTCGGCGGTCCAGCCCAGCAGCAGCGGCACCTTCGAGGCGGTGGCCGCCTCCAGCGGGTCGGCGGGGAGCGAGTCCGGGTCGGTGACCAGCCCGAAGGCGGGGCCGCCCAGTACCGGGGAGGAGCGCCGCAGCACGGCCGCCTGGGCGGCGAGCAGCGCGGGCAGGCCCACCGCCCCGAAGGCCCGGGCGGTGGCGGGCACTCCCAGCCGCGAGGCCATCCGCCGCACCATGGTCCGCACCGCGTCCCGCGGCAGTGCCTCGGGGGCGCCGCTCTGCAGGACGGCCCGGGCGAAGAGGCCCTCGGCGCGGGGCGCGCCGAGCAGGGCGCCGACGCTGATCGCTCCGGCGGACTCCCCGAAGACGGTGACCCGGGCGGGGTCCCCGCCGAAGGCCGCGATGTTGTCCCGTACCCATTCGAGGGCGGCGATCTGGTCGAGCAGGCCGCGGTTGGCGGGCGCGTCGGGGAAGAGCCCGTAGCCGAGGACGCCGAGCCGGAAGTTGACCGAGACGAGCACGACCCCGTCGCGGGCGAAGGCGGAGCCGTCGTAGACGGGGACGGCGGAGGAGCCGCGGGTGTGGGCGCCGCCGTGGAGGAACACCATCACCGGCAGGCCGGCGCCGGGGGCCGGGTCCGGGGTCCAGACGTTCAGGTTCAGGCAGTTCGCGCCGGGGACCTTCGGATCTGGCAGCAGGGCCGCGAAGGAGGGCGGGTAGGGCACCTTGGGCGCGGTGGGCCCGAACGCCCCGGCGTCACGTACGCCGTCCCAGCCGGCCGGGGGCCGCGGGGCGGCGAACCGGCGGGGTCCGACGGGCGCGGCGGCGTAGGGGATGCCCCGGAAGACGGCGGTCCCGTCCGTCTCCCAGCGGCCCTCCACGATGCCGTCCGCGGTACCGGCCCTGGGCCGTCCGCCGCCCGCTGCGCTCATCCGTCTCTCCTCACCGGGGTGTCCTCCGGGGCACCGTCGCACAGGCGTCCACGGCGTGACAAGGCACGATCGGGTCGCGCGTAACGGATCGCGCGCGGGCCGGGAGTGTCGCTTGTGTTGGCGGGGAACGGTCACTCGGGCACGGTCGTACTCCGGCTCTGTCCGTTTTCGTGCCACCCGTTAGCCGAACCGGCCGTGACCACTCGGCTTCCGCCGCGTTGTACGCCATGTCACAAGCCGCAATGATGCGGCGCCCCACATCTCATGAGGAGATCTTGATGTCGCGTATCGCGAAGGCATTCGCCATCACCGCTGTGGCGGGCACCGCCGTGGCCGCCGGTGCGGGTCTGGCTGTCGCCGATGCCGGAGCGCACGGTGCGGCGGTCGGCTCCCCCGGTGTCGGGTCCGGCAACGTGGTGCAGGTCCCGATCCACGTCCCGGTCAACGTCTGCGGCAACACCGTCAACGTGATCGCCCTGCTGAACCCGGCCTTCGGCAACACCTGCGTCAACGCGTCGGGTGGCGGCGACAACCACCACACCGAGGGCGGCAGCTACGGCGAGTGATCGTCTCGCCCGCCTGACTGGCTGAAGGGCCCCCGCCGTGCGGCGGGGGCCCTTTCCGTGCGGCCCGGGCCGCCCCGACGGGGGCCCGGCCGGTCACTCGTAGCGGTAGACGCCCCGGTGCCCCAGCATTTCGCGCGGGGTGACGTCCCACGGGGGCATCGGCTCGTCGAGGGAGATCACCCGGCCGCGCTGGAGGTCGCCCAGCTCCAGCGGGGCCGCCGGCAGGTAGCCGGAGCCGGGGTGCCGCTGCTGCCACCGGTCCCAGAGCAGGTCCACGAAGGCGTGGTGCAGCCAGAAGGCCGGGTCGTTGGGAGCGGTGCCGCCCGTCATGTGGCCGCCGATCCACTGGTGGACCTTGTTGTGGTTGCGCCAGCGCTCGCTCTTGGGCGCGGCCCAGCCCTCCAGCTTGTTGCGGAAGCTGCCGCCGCGGGCGGTGGAGTCCCAGGGCGAGGAGTCGTAGACCGGGTCGTCGAGAGCCCACTGGAGTTCGGCGGCGGTCGGCAGGGTGATCGGGTTGGCCGGGCGGCCGAGGTTGCGGGTGAGGAAACGGGCCTCGCTGACGCCGACGGTGATCGTCCAGTTGCCCCGCTCGTAGGCGAAGGGACCCGTCATCACCTGGCGGTCGCCCTCGCGGCCGGTGCCGCCGAGGAAATCCTCGGACCAGAGGGAGGAGGCGGGGCTGTTGTCGCTGGTCCAGTCCCAGTACGGGATGGTGACCTGCGGGTCGACGGCCCGCAGCCGCTGCTCGAACTCCAGCAGGTAGCGCCGGTGCCAGGGGAAGAACGACGGCGACATGTGCCCGACGCGCCGCTTGCGCTCCCGGTCGGGCACGAAGTAGGTGCCGTGGGTACGGACGAACTCGTCGTAGGTGCCGTTGCGCTTGAGTTCCAGCAGCGCGGCCGTGAACCGCTTCTTCTGAGCACTGGTCAGGTTCTTCTGGTTCTGCCGGGTGTACAACGCGGGCTTCTCCTGTTCCGGTCCGTCAGCCGTGGTGCGGGGGCGTGACGGCCAGTTGGCTGGTGCCTAGCTCGTCGACGGCGGCACGGGCGAGTTCCATCGGGGTCCCGTAGGACTCGAAGTGGTTGACCCCGCTGAGGTAGCTCCCGTCGGCACGCCGCATGACGTGCAGGGGGCGGCCGTCGATGCGCACCTGCGCCGAGGCGAGGTCGACGCTGATGTGGCGGCCCCGGTACGTCTCCTCGGCGAGCGGGGCCGGAGTGAGCGTCTGGCGGGGGCCGCGGGCGCGCAGAACGGGTGCCAGGGCCGCGGCCACGCCGCCCGCCACGGCCGCGACGAAGGCCGTACGCAGGACCGCGCGGCGGGTCGGTGGTGCGGCGGGTGCTGCGTACATACGGTCTCCCTCGCTCGGCGGTCCGTGTTCGCAGGTCCAACGAGGAGCGGCCGTGGGAGGTCACCTGTCAGCCGGTGCGCTCCGTGTGCCCGGGGTGATCCGGGTGCCGCGGGTGCTTGTAGAAGAGGGTGGTGGGACGCAGCGCGCCGGCCGGGTCGGCGGCGTAGTCGGGGATGGTGCCCGCCTCGGTCCAGCCGGCGGAGCGGTGGACGCCCTCGGCCCCGCTGCCGGTCTCGGTGTCGAGGAAGAGCAGGACAATCCCGGCGAGGGCGGCTTCCCGCTCGGCCGCGGCGAGGAGCGCGCGGGCGGTCCCGCGGCCCCGGGCGGCGGGGTGGACCATGAGCTTGCGCAGCTCGGCGCGGTGGCGGCCGTTGGGCTTGGACTCCCGGTACCGGCTGACGGTGCCCTCCAGGCGGCCGTCGGCGCCGCGGGCGGCCCAGAGGGCGAGGGCTCCCTCGGCGACGGCGGGCAGCAGGGAGTCCCACCAGGCGGCGGCGTCCTCGTGGCCGAGGCCGGCGAGGAAGCCGAGGGAGGCGCCGTCGCCGAAGGTGTCGACGAGCAGGGCGGCCAGCTCGTCGCGGTGGGCGGCGAGGGCGGTGGCGGTGAGCCGGGTGATCGTTGCCGTCATGCGGTGAGCATGGGAAGCGGTCCGGGGCGGGCCGGGGAGGGGGTGCCGTGGTGCGCGGCACCCCCGCCGCGGTCTCAGGGCGCCGGGAGTTCCGCGAAGTCCCCCACGAGGCCGCGGTGGTGGCCGGCGGTGCCCAGGGCGAGGGAGTCGGCCTTGGCCCGTTTGAGGTAGAGGTGGGCGGGGTGTTCCCAGGTCATGCCGATGCCGCCGTGGAGCTGGACGCACTCCTCGGCCGCGCGAACGGCGACCCCCGAGCAGTGGGCCTGGGCGACCGCGACCGTGAGCGGGGTGTCCGGGGCCCCGGTGGCCAGGGCGTCGGCGGCGGCGCGGGCCGCCGCGCGGGCGGAGGCCACGTCCAGCCACAGCCGCGCGAGGCGGTGCTTGAGGGCCTGGAAGGAGCCGACGGGGCGGTTGAACTGGTGGCGGCCCCGCACGTGCGCGACGGTCTCGGTCAGGCACCATTCGGCGAGCCCGAGCTGCTCCGATGCCAGCAGTCCGGCGCCGGACAGCAGGGCTCCGGCGATGGCCGACCGGGCGGTGGCGGGGTCCGCGAGGCGGGTGCCGGAGGCGCCGTCGAGGGTGACGGTGGCGAGCGGCCGGGTCAGGTCGAGCGGGACCAGGGCGGTCAGGGCGGCGCGGTCCGCGGGGACGGCGTACAGCCCGGTGTCGGCCAGGACCAGCAGGGTGTCGGCCGCGTCCGCGTCGGCGACGGAGGTGACGGTGCCGCTGAGCACCCCGCCGCCGCTGTCGTGGACCGGAGCCGGCAGGGGTGCTCCGGGGGACAGGGTGAGGGGGAGGGCGGGGACGCAGATCCGGCGTCCGGAGGCGGCCTCCGCCACCAGGGCGGCGGCTTCGGCGCTGTCGCAGGCGACGGCGAGCAGGATCTCCGTCGCGAGGACGGAGCCGGTGAGGTAGGGCACCGGTGCCACGGCCCGTCCGAGCTCCTCCAGGACGACGGCGGCCTCGCGGTGGCTCGCGCCCGCTCCTCCGAGCTTCTCGGGGACGAGCAGTCCGGCGGCGCCGATGCCGGTGGCGAGGGTCCGCCACAGCGCGGGGTCGTGGGGGCGGCCGCTCTCGGCGCGGGCGAGGACGCTCGCGGGGGCGCAGCGGTCGGCGAGCAGGGAGCGTACGGCCGCCCGCAGTTCCTCCTCGGTCTCCGAGTAGAGCAGGTCGTAGGGGGCGCCGGGGGCCGGCGGGCCGGGCTGCGGCGCCGGTGCTGGCTGCGTCGTCATCGGGAGAGGTCCTTCCAGGCGGTGTCCTTGTCGTCGCGCGGTTCGGCGGGCAGTCCGAGGACGCGTTCGGCGACGATGTTGAGGAGGATCTCGCTGGTGCCGCCCTCGATGCTGTTGCCCTTGGCGCGCAGGTAGCGGTAGCCGGCGTCGCGGCCGGTGAAGTCGACGGTCTCGGGGCGGCGCATGGTCCAGTCCTCGTACAGGAGGCCCTGCTCGGCGAGGAGTTCCACCTCGAGGCCGCTGATCTCCTGGTTGAGGCGGGCGAAGGTGAGCTTCATCCCGCTGCCCTCGGGGCCGGGCTGGCCGGCGGCGAGCTGCTGGCGCAGCCGTTCACCGGTGAGGCGGGCCACCTCGGCCTCCACCCACAGTTCCAGCAGCCGCTGGTGCAGGGCGTGGGTGCGCAGGGCGGGCCGTTCGCGCCAGGCGGCGGCGACGGGGGCGATCATGCCGCCCTCGCGGGGGATCCGCATGCCGCCGATGGAGACGCGTTCGTTCATCAGGGTGGTGCGGGCGACGTCCCAGCCCTGGCCGACGGCGCCGAGGCGGTGGGTGTCGGGGATGCGGACGCCGGTGAGGAAGACCTCGTTGAACTCGGCCTCTCCCGTGATCTGGCGCAGGGGGCGGACCTCGACGCCGGGGGCGTGCATGTCGCACAGGAAGTAGGTGATGCCCCGGTGCTTGGGGAGGGCGGGGTCGGTGCGGGCGAGGAGGATGGCCCAGCGGGCGGTGTGGGCGCTGGAGGTCCATACCTTCTGGCCGTCGACCACCCATTCGCCCGCCGCCTCGTCGAGGACGGCGCGGGTGCCGAGGGCGGCGAGGTCGGAGCCGGCTCCGGGCTCGCTGAAGAGCTGGCACCACACCTCCTCCCCCAGCCAGAGGGGGCGCAGGAAGCGGCGCTTCTGTTCCTCGGTGCCGTACGCGAGGATCGTGGGCGCGGCCATGCCGAGGCCGATGCCGATCCGCCGGGGGTCGTTGTCGGGGGCCGCGGCGGCTTCGAGTTCGGCGTCCACGACGGCTTGGAGGGCGCGGGGCGCGCCCAGTCCGCCGAGTCCCTCGGGGTAGTGGACCCAGGCGAGTCCGGCGTCGAAGCGGGCGCGCAGGAAGTCGGAGGGAGCGGTGGTGCCGGGCGGGTGCGCGGCGAGCAGATCCCGGGTGCGGGCGAGGAGGTCCTCGGCGTCGGCGGTCATCGGGCGGCTCCGTGCGGGGACGGCACGGAGGGAGCGGACGGCACGGACGGGAGGGACGGTACGACGACCAGCCGGCCGGTGGTGGTGCCGTCGGCGAGCCGCTGGACGGCGTCGGCGGCTCCGTCGAGCGGGACGCGTTCGCTGACGAGGGGCCTGATCGCGCCCTCGGCGGCGAGGCGGGTGAGTTCGGTGTGGCAGGCGGGGATGGCGGCGGGGTCCTTGGCGGCGTAGAGGCCCCAGTGCAGGCCGAGTACCGCGTAGTTCTTGACCAGGGCGTGGTTGAGGGCCGGGGCGGGGATGCTGCCGCTGGCGAAGCCGACGACGACGATGCGGCCCTCGAAGGCCACGCACTTGGCGGAGGCGGTGTAGGCGTCGCCGCCGACCGGGTCGTAGACGACGTCGGCGCCTCGTCCCCCGGTGGCCTCCTTGACGCGGGCGACGACGTCCTCGGCGGTGCGGTCGATGACGAGGTCGCAGCCGAGCTCCTCGGCGGTGCGGACCTTGGTCTTGCCGCCGACCACGCCGATGACGGTCGCTCCGGCGGCCTTGCCGAGCTGGACGGCGGCGCTGCCGACCCCGCCGGCGGCGGCGTGCACGAGCAGGGTCTCGCCGCTCCGGAGCCGGGCCCTGCGGTGGAGGCCGAACCAGCCGGTCTGGTAGCCGATGTGCAGGGCCGCCGCCTCGGCGTCGTCGAGGGTGTCGGGGGCGGGGAGCAGGGCGCGCTCCGGGGCGGTGACGTACTCGGCGAATCCGCCGTGGGGCAGGGAGGGGTTGGCGATGACGCGCCGGCCGTCCTCGGTCAGGCCGCAGATCTCGACGCCCGGAGTGAAGGGAAGGGGCGGGCGGATCTGGTACTGGCCGCGGACGAGGAGCGCGTCGGGGAAGTTGACGTTCGCCGCGAGGACCCGGAGTTTCACCTCGCCGTCGCCCGGCACGGGTTCGGGGACCTCTTCGAGGCGCATGGCCTCGCGGGGTTCACCGGTCGTGTGTACTCGCCATGCCTGCATCCGGGGCCTCCAGCCGCCGTCGAGGGACCACGCTCCCGGGCATACTAAGCGGTCGCTTGCCTCCTTGGGAACCCTGGACCGGCTCCTCCCGGCCGGGGTGGACCCGCCACCCGCGCGGGAGCACATCCCAGCCGGCCGGACGCCTGCCCGCACGGGAACACCCCCCTCCGGAAACCGGACGTACGAACGACAGGTGAACGTCAGTCCCGGGCGTTAGCATCAACGGGCCGCTGTCACCGGGCATATGACGCACCAGGGGATCGCGCCTGCCCGGAGCCCGCCGCTCCGGACGGGCGCCGGTGCCGCGCCACGAGCACACACCACAGGGGGAAACCGAACGATGAACAGCACACGCACGCGCGGCGCGGGCTCGGCGGCCACCGCCGCCCTCGTCCTGGCCGGCCTCGTCACCGCCGCCGGACCCGCCGCGACCGCGGCCGCGGCCTCCTGCACGCCCCGGATCCAGGTCCTCGGCTCCATCGGGTCCGGCGGCTACAACGTGGGCAACGAGCAGGCCGAGGGCGTCCTCGGACTCGGCCCGGGCAACCTGTCCGTCGGCCGCTCCGGCGGCAAGCCCGTCTACTGGACCGGCACCCGGCTGCACAGGGTCCCGCTGTCAGAGGCCGGCGCCTCGGGCGCGGTACTCGGGGTGAACGCGAGCGGTCTGATGGTCGGCGCCGTCCACGGCGCCGACGGCTACGCCTTCACCTACCGGGCGGGCGACACCGCGGTCACCCGGCTGCCGGGGAGCGACTGGGCGTCGGACGACGCCGACGTCAACGACGCCGGCTACGTCGTCTCGCGGGTACGGACGGGCGTGGGCGTCGTCTGGAAGGACGGTCAGAAGGTCCGCGACCTGGCCCTGCCGGCGGACGCCCTGCCCGGCACCTCGGTCGAACTGGTCACCGGCATCAACAACGGCGGCGATGTCCTCGGCATGGCGCGGGAGAACTACGAGGACCCGAACACGGGCGCCCACCGGGAGGGGTCCTACCCGGTGCTCTGGCCCGCCGACGGCGGACCGGCCAGGGCTCTGGCCGCCACCGCGAACGACAGCTACGCACAGGACCTCGACGAGAGCGGCCGCGTCGTCGGCTACGACTGGTACGGCATGGGGTACCAGTACAAGCCCATGACCTGGACGCCGCCCCACACCGGGCCCGCCGCCTCCCCCGGGGTGCTGAACACCCACCCCTACGGCACCTTCGAGGCGATCAGCCCGACGACCGGCGTCTCGGCCGGCACCGCCAAGTTCCACCCGGACGAGCAGACCCTCCCCGACCAGGCGCAGCTGTGGCCCGGTACGGGGCCGGTGCTCGCCCTGCCCCGGCTCGCCGCGCGGCAGGCCAGCGCCGCCGCGTCGGTCTCCGACGACGGCCGCGTCGGCGGCGCGGCCGTCAACGCGGGCGGCACGCTGAAGCCGGTGATCTGGACCTGCGCCACCAAGCAGGCGTACCTGCCCCAGTAGCCGGCGCCGTCGCGGGCATGGCGATCTGCGCCCCGGCGCGCTATCGATGCCCCATGACGGACGAGATCAGGCGCGGGCTGCCCGCGCCTCCGCCGCTCGGCGCCGCCGCCCTGCCCCCCGGCACGTACGGGGGGCAGGTGGTCCTGGTGACCGGCGGCGGCACCGGACTGGGCAAGGCCATCGCCGCCGAGTTCGCCCGGCTGGGGGCGGACCTGCTGATCGCGGGGCGCCGCGCCGGGCCGCCGGCCGCGGCGTGCGAGGAGCTGGCGGCCGTACCCGGCGCGGGCCGGGTGACGGCCGCCGTCTGCGACATCCGGGACCCCGAGCGGGTCGCGGACGCCTTCGACGCCGCCGGGGCCGCGCTGGGACCGCCGGACGTACTGGTGAACAACGCCTCGGCGAACTTCCCCAGCCCCGCCGAGGAGCTTCGCCCAGCCCGCGCCGGCCTCGCGGGCGATCCGCAGATCGCCGCCGGCGTCCACCGCCACGCCCAGCCGGGCCTCGGGCAGGGCGAAGACGGCGTCGGCGGCGGCGGCGACACGGATGTCGGCCATCAGGGCCAGTTCGAAGCCGAAGCCCAGGCAGCAGCCTTGGACGGCGGCGACGACCGGCTGGGGCAGACGGGCCAGGACGGCGAAGCGCTCGTGGACCCAGCGGATGCCCTCGCAGTAGTTCCGGGTCCGTTCGGCGGCGGAGTCGCCCATGATGTCGCCGCCGGGGGCGGTCACGTCGATGCCGGCGCAGAAGGCCCGGCCCTGCGCGCGCAGCAGGACCGCGCGCAGGCCGGGGTCGAAGCGGATCCGGTCGGCGAGCAGGCCCAGCTGGCGGGTGGACTCCCAGCCCCAGCCGTTGAGTTCGTCCGGGCGGCAGAGGGTGAGGAGCGCGATGCCGTCCTCTGCCTCCAGCCGGATGCGCTCCGCGCCCTCGCCGACCTCCCCGCCGACCGTGTCGATCACGTTCGGCACCCCCACGTGACTGACGGAGCGCCAGCTCAAGGGGGTGCGGTCAGCGGGGGAAGACCTCGAACGGCACCGCCGGGCGGCCGCCGAAGCGTGCCGCCGCCTGCTGGACGTTGCCGGTCAGGAAGTTCCGTACGTACTCCTCGGGGTCCTGGTCCGTCAGCGCGCCGATGTACGCCTTGTGCTCCAGCAGGGACCGGATCGCGCGCTCCAGACCGGGCCCGGCGTCGACGGCGTGGGTGGGCATGGTCGTCCCCGCCACCGCGACCCAGCGCACCCCGTCCCACGGCTCCAGGCCCTGCTCGGAGATGAGCTCGGGGAAGATCCACCGGTTGCCCGCGTCGCCGGCGGCGTCCAGCACGGCCCGGCCGACGGCCTTGTGGTCGGGGGTGTTCCAGGCCCCGCCGCCACCGGCCCCGCCCCAGGTGTCGCGGTGGTTGAGGGTGACGACCAGCTCGGGGCGGTGCCGCCGGATCGCCGCCGCGATGTCCCGGCGCAGGCCGAGGCCGTACTCGATGACCCCGTCGCGGTAGTCGAGGAACTCCACCGTGGACACCCCGACGACCGCCGCGCTCGCCCGCTGCTCGGCCTCGCGCAGCGGGCCGCACTCGTCGGGGGCGACCCCGTCGATGCCCGCCTCGCCGCGCGTGGCGAGGAGGTAGGTGACCTCGCGGCCGCCGTCGGTCCACTCGGCGATGGCCGCGGCGCAGCCGTATTCGAGGTCGTCGGGGTGGGCCACCACCGCGAGGGCGCGCCGCCAGTCGGCGGGCATGGGCTGCAAGGGGGGCTGCTGATCAGCTTGTTCGGTCATACGCCGCACCCTAGTGCGGTGACCGCGAAGACCGGCGGACCTTTCCGGCGCAGCACCGGGCGAAACACCGGCCCGGCCCGGCCATGTCTAGACCTCGTCGCGGACCAGGGACAGCAGCCGGTCGAGAACGCGGGGCCCGCCGGCGCGGACGCCGTCGTGCTCGAACTCGTCCGTCACCCAGGTCCGCAGGCCGCGGATCGCACGGGCCGTGGTCAGCGAGTGCGCGGTGTCCACGTACATGTCGTCGTGGTAGACGGCGGCGGCCACCGGTACCTCGTTGGCCGCGAGGCGGGCCGGGTCGTACAGCGGCTGCCAGCCGGTGCGGGACGCCATGACGTCGGCGGTCTCGCGCAGGGGGATCAGGGCCGGGTCAGTGGTGAAGTGCCAGGGGTGGATGGTCTCGCCGGTGAACAGGAGCGGGTCGTCGCCGGCGAGGGTCTTCGCGGCGTCGAAGCGCGGCTGTCCGGCGCGGACGCGTTCGGCGGCCCAGGCGGTGGGCACCGCCGGGTCCTGGGCGTAGATCGCCTCGTGGAGGAGGGCGTAGAGGGGGTGGCCCGCGAAGGACAGGTGGGTGCGGACCCGTTCCAGGAAGGCGTCCGAGAGGGCGGGCCCGGCGGGGGTGGTGACGAAGGCGTCCTCGAGGAGGTAGTGCAGCTGGTGGCTGCCGTCGCCGGCGCCGAGGACCAGGCCGAGGGACTGGAAGGCCTCGACGGTGAGCCGGTGGCCGCCGGGGAGTTCGGCCGGGCGCTCGGCGAGGTGGGCGGCGATGCGGCGGGCGCGCTCGACGTCCATCGGGTAGCGGGCGTAGTGGGCCAGGTTCTTGTGCTCGATGCGGGGGTACGCCGCCTCGTACACCTCGGTAGCGGTCGCGTCGAGGGAGGGCAGTCCGCCGGTGATCAGGGCGGCGGTCAGCCCCCCGGGCGCGGTGGAGAGGTAGTGGGTGGCGCAGAAACCGCCGAAGCTCTGGCCGAGCACGGTCCAGGGGGCGCCACCGGTGAGGGCCGGGCGGATGGCCTCGGCGTCGCGCACGATGGAGTCGCCGCGGAAGTGGGCGAGGTGGTCCGCCTGCTGTTCCGGGGTGCCGAGCGCGGGCAGGGTCTGCCGGTTGAGCGGCGTGGAGCGGCCGGTGCCGCGCTGGTCGAGGAGCAGCACCCGGTAGTCGGCGAGGGCCCGTTCCAGCCAGGCCTGGCGGCCGGTGAACCGGCGCGCCCCGAAGCCGGGGCCGCCCTCCAGGTACAGCAGCCAGGGCAGCCGCTCGGGGTCCTTGTCGTTGGCGACGACCTCGCGGGCGTACAGCTCGATCCGTTCCCCGTCGGGGCGGTCGTGGTCGAGCGGCACGGTGAAG
The DNA here is from genome assembly GCF_042901085.1 of Streptomyces sp. NPDC012794. NCBI lineage: Bacteria > Bacillati > Actinomycetota > Actinomycetes > Kitasatosporales > Streptomycetaceae > Streptomyces > Streptomyces sp. NPDC012794. The sequence goes on along the minus strand of NZ_JBIBCI010000011.1, from coordinate 32,980 downwards.
TGGTGGTCGGTCAGGACGACACCGGGCTGGCGGTAGCTGCGCGGGAGGGTCACGGACGGCCCCTGGGTCTGGGTACGGATGCCCTCCCCCGCGCCTTCGCCGGGTCGCGGCGGGGCCGGGGGGCCGGGGCTGACGTCCCGGCCGAGTCTAGGCCCCCCCGTGGCCCCGGCCGGACGGCCAGGGCCACAGGACCGGTGCCACGGGCCACCGCCAGCCGCTCAGCCGGTCAGCCGGTCAGCCGGTCAGCCGGTCAGCCGGTCAGCCGGTCAGAACTCGACCACCGAGCGGAGCACCTCGCCGCGCTCCATGCGGGCGAAGGCCTCCTCGACCCCGTCGAGGGGAATGGTCTCCGAGACGAAGGCGTCGAGGTCGAGCCGGCCCTGGAGGTACAGGTCGATCAGGAACGGGAAGTCGCGCTCGGGCAGGCAGTCCCCGTACCAGGAGGACTTGAGCGCGCCTCCGCGTCCGAAGACGTCCAGGAGCGGGAGTTCGAGCTTCATGTCCGGCGTCGGTACGCCGACCAGGACCACGGTGCCGGCGAGGTCGCGGGCGTAGAAGGCCTGACGGTAGGTCTCGGGGCGGCCGACGGCCTCGATGACCACGTCCGCGCCGTTCCCGCCGGTCAGCTCCTGGATGGCCTTGACCACGTCCTCGGTACGCCCGTTGACGGTGTGGGTGGCGCCCAGCCCACGCGCCCACTCCAGCTTCCGGTCGTCCAGGTCCACGGCGATGATCCGCGAAGCACCGGCCAGCCGGGCTCCCGCGACGGCGGCGTTGCCCACTCCGCCGCAGCCGATGACCGCCACCGAGTCGCCGCGCCCCACGTTGCCGGTGTTCAGGGCCGCGCCGAGGCCGGCCATGACTCCGCAGCCGAGCAGTCCGGCGGCGGCCGGCGAGGCGGCGGGGTCCACCTTGGTGCACTGTCCGGCGGCGACCAGGGTCTTCTCGGCGAAGGCTCCGATGCCCAGGGCCGGGGAGAGCGGGGTGCCGTCCTCGAGGGTCATGGGCTGGGCGGCGTTGTGGGTGCTGAAGCAGTACCAGGGCCGGCCGCGCTTGCAGGCCCGGCAGGTGCCGCACACCGCGCGCCAGTTGAGGACCACGAAGTCGCCGGGGGCGACGGAGGTGACGCCGGGGCCGACGGACTCGACGGTCCCGGCGGCCTCGTGGCCGAGGAGGAAGGGGAACTCGTCGTTGATGCCGCCCTCGCGGTAGTGCAGGTCGGTATGACAGACCCCGCAGGCCTGGACCTTGACGAGGACTTCGCCGGGCCCCGGGTCGGGCACGAGGATCGTGGTCGTCTCCACCGGTGCGCCCTTGCTCCGCGCGATGACCCCTCGTACGCGATGTGTCACGTCGTACCCCGTTCTGTTCGGCTCGGTCTGGATCAACGAACGTACACGGGCGGGGCGCCCCAAGGGAGTTGTGCGGGGCCTCGCGTCATCCGCCCCCACCGGTTCCGGCCAGATCCGGCGGCACGGCCGCGCGCAGCGCCGCGGCGAAGGCGGCCACGGCGGGATGCGCGGCGGCGCCGTCGCGGAAGGCGATCTTGGTGCGGCGTTCCATGTGGAGGCGGGTGAGGGTGAGGCCGGGGTCCGGGGGTCCGGTCACTCCCAGCTGGGGGACGACGGCCACTCCCTGCCCGGCCGCGACCAGGGCGAGGACGGTGTCGAACTCGTCGACCTGGTGCCGGATCCGGGGCGCGAATCCGGCCGCCTGGCAGGCCCGCACGGTCATGGCGTGGCAGAGGGTGCCGGGTGTGGCGGTGATCCAGGGCGCGTCCTGGTGGGTACGCAGGACCGCGCCCTGGTCGGGTCCGGAGGCCGGGGAGGGGCCGGAAACCGGGGGCGGGCCCTGGTCGGGGGCGGGGTCCGGGGGCGGGCCGGCGGGGTCCGGGGGCGGGCCGGCGGGGGTGGCCAGGTACATCGTCTCCCCGTACAGCGGGCGGGTGGCGAGCCCCGGCTCGGGCGGCGCGGGGACGAAGTCGTACTCGTGGACCAGGGCCACGTCCAGGTCCCCGGCCCGTAGCGCGTGCGCGACCGCCGCCGGGTCGGTCTCGCGGACCCTCGGCTCCAGCCCGGGGTGGCGCCGGGCCAGGTGGAGGAGGGCCGCCGGGACGATGGCCCGGGTGGCGGTGGGGAAGGAGCCGACGCGCAGGACGCCGGCGAGGCCGCTGCGGGCCTCCGCGAGGTCGGCGTCCGCCTGTTCGAGGCGTTCCAGGACGGCTTCGGCGTGCCGGACGAGGTTCTGGGCGGCCGGGGTGAGGCGGACCCGGCGGCCGGTGCGTTCCAGCAGGGGCAGGCCGGCTTCCCGTTCGAGGACGGAGAGCTGCTGGGAGACGGCGGAGGGGCTGAAGGCGAGGGCCTCGGCCACGGCGGCGATGGTGCCCCGGCGGGCGAGTTCCCGCAGGAGGCGCAGGCGGCGTACGTCGAGCATCGGCTCAGCTTACGGGTTGGGTAAGGAACGCGAACTGGATTCGGCGCTCGGTCCGGGCGAAGCTCTTCGGTATGCGACAGGAAACGGCACAGGCCGGACAATTCACCGATGTCACCCCTTTCACTCCCGACGGGATCCACGTCCCGCTCGTCACCCCCTTCGCTCGTGACGGGGAGGTGGCCGCCGGGGCGCTGGAGGCCCTGGCGCACGAGGTGCTCGACGCGGGGGCGGCCGGGATCGTGGCCCTCGGTACGACGGGCGAGGCGGCCGCCCTCGACGAGGCGGAGCGCGACCTGGTCACGGGGGTCTGCGCCCGGGTCTGCGGAGAGCGGGGGGTGCCGCTCACGGTGGGGGCGGGAGCGAGCGGGACCAGGGCGAGCGAGGCGGCGCTGGCGCGGCTGGCGCGGTGGCCGCAGGCCCGGGCGGCACTGGTGACCGTACCGTCCTTCGTACGGCCCTCGGCGGCGGGCGTGCTGGCGCACTTCACGCGGCTGGCGGAGGTCAGTCCGCTGCCGCTGATCGTCTATCACATCCCGTACCGGACGGGGCAGCCGCTGGACGCGGACGCGCTGCGCGCGCTGGGCTCGCTGCCCGGGGTGGCCGGGGTGAAGTACGCGGCGGGCGGGATCGACGCGGATACGGTGGCGTTGCTGGGCCGGCTGCCGGAGGGGTTCTCCGTCCTGGCGGGGGACGACGCGTACGCGTCGCCGATGCTGGCGCTGGGCGCGTCGGGCGCGGTGCTCGCCTCGGCCCATCTGGCGACGGAACGGTTCGTGGAGCTCGCGGCGGCCTGGCGGGAAGGCGACGTCGGGCGTGCCCGGGGGCTGGGGCACGGGCTGGCGCGGGTCTCGGCGGCGGCCTTCGCGGAGCCGAACCCGACGGTGGTCAAGGGGGTGCTGCACGCGCAGGGCCGGATCCCCACCCCGGACGTACGCCTGCCCCTGCTGCCCGCGTCCCGGGGAGCCGTGGACGCCACACTGGAGGCGCTGGCCTCCCTCTGAGCTCGTTCTTCGACTGGGCGAACCCAGCACCGCGCCGGACGGCCGCGCGGTGGGGCGAATTCGGATGCGCGTCCGGGGGCGGACCGGCCAGACTCGCGGCATGACAGCGAAGATCAGCCGCATCAACCCCGATCAATTGCACGCGACGCCGGGCTACCACCACATCACCGTGGTGGAGACCGGCCGAACGGCCTATCTGGCGGGGCAGTGCCCCCTCGACCAGGGCGGCTCCCTCGTCGGCCCGGGCTCCCTCGCGGTGCAAGTCGATCAGGTTGCCGCGAACGCGCTGACCGCCCTCGCGGCGGTGAACGCCCAGCCGCAGCACGTGGTGCGTTCGGTGATCTACGTGCGCAGCGATGACAGGGATGACCTGGGCCTCGCCTGGCACCGGCTTGCCGCTTCCGCCCTCGGGCCGGCCTTCACGTCCGCCAGCACGCTCTTGGGGGTCGCGCAGCTGGGCTTCGCAGGGCAGCTGGTCGAGGTGGACCTCACCGTCGCGCTGCCCGACTGAGCGGCCCGCACGCCCCGAGTCGGGACGGGTCGCAGGCCCCGGGGCGGCCGCAGGCGGGCTTGAATGTCCTATTGCGTGCGATTCGCCAGCCTCGGGCGGGTCGCCCGAATCGGCAGCATCGGGGCGCGAATTGACCGTATTGGACGAGGCGGCCTCAAACCTGCCCGGCCCGTGATGTGGGTCACGCGGGCCCACTCAACATCAATTCACCGGGAACGGCCGATTCCCTTTCCACGGAAAGGAAATCGGCCTTTCCGTGATCCGCCCGTCATGGTCATTTACCGGACAACGGACGGGAAGTCGATCTCCGGGCGGAATTCTCGTCTTGTTCCCGCCCGTCGCACTCGCCTACGGTCACCTCACTCCCCGCGGCCGACTGCCGAATCCGGCCGCCGCCGGGGCTCTCCCGTACCCCCACGTGAGGAACAGCGCCATGCCCCGACACGGTAAGCACCGTCGGCCGAAGCAGAACCGGATCGCCCGCGGACTCGCGGTCGCCGGTACGGGCGGAGCGGCTTTCGCCCTTCCGCTGATCAGCGCCACCACGGCCGGGGCGGCCGGCACGCAGCCGGCTCCGGCGTCGCTCGTCAAGGCGTCCGTGAAGAAGGCCGTGGCGGTGCAGAAGCCGGCCGTGGACAAGTCCGTCTCGAAAAAGGCGTCCGTGGAAAAGGCCGCGGCGGCCGTCACCTATTCCGTGGTCGGCGGTGACACCCTTTCGAAGATCGCGGCCGAGCATTCCGTGAGCGGCGGCTGGCAGGCGCTCTACGCGGCCAACCGCAACGCCATCGGCCAGAACCCCTCGGTGATCCGCCCCGGCCTGAAGCTGAGCATCGGCGCGGCGGCACGGGCGGCCGCGGCGAAGCCCGCCGCCAAACCGGCCACCACGTACGCGAACAACCTCGACGGCTGGATCCGCCAGTCACTGGCCGTCATGGCCAAGCATGGAATTCCCGGCACCTACAACGGAATCCACCGCAACGTGATGCGCGAGTCCTCGGGCAATCCCCGTGCCATCAACAACTGGGACTCCAACGCCGCGGCCGGCATCCCCTCCAAGGGCCTGCTCCAGGTCATCGACCCGACCTTCCGCGCCTACCACGTGCCGGGCACTTCCATGGACTCGTACGACCCGGTCGCGAACATCACCGCGGCCTGCAACTACGCCGCCGCCCGCTACGGCTCGATCGACAACGTCAACGGCCCGTACTGACGGGTCCCGCCCGGCGGGGCGTCAGCGCGGCGCCGCCGTGGTCCGCCCGGGGTACCGGCGGCGCCGCGCGCGGACCAGGGTGACCACGGGTGCCGTCAGGCCGTAGCCGACGTCCTTGCGCAGGGCACCGGTGCCGGCCTTCTCCACCGCGGTCAGCTGGTGTCCCATGAGCTCCGTCATGGCCTCGACCACCGGCCGCAGTCCGGGCTCGGTGAGACCGAGGACGCCTTCGGCGGCGCCGAGGGCGGTCCGCGCGCGGGCACACTCGGCGGCGAGGAGGGCGCGTACCTCCCGGGAGTCGCGGGCCCGTTCCAGGTCGGCGCGGGTGACGGAGTGCTCGTCGAGCCGGGAGCGCGGGACGCACAGCCGCCCGTCGGCGAGGTCGCCCGCGAGATCGGCGAGGAAGTCGACCCGCTGGGCGGCGTCCACGAAGCCGCGCCAGCCGGCGGCCTGGGCAGCGTCGGGTCCGCCCTCGTACTGGAGGCCGGTGAAGACCATGACCCCGGGCCAGGCGTAGGCGTCGAGGTAGGTCTGGAAGTCCTCCTCGGTGGCGAAGCCGTCGAAGCCGGCCTCGGCGGTGGCGGCGCCGTCGAGGAAACGGGTGACCCAGTGCCCGGGCAGGCCCCGGGTGCTCACGGCGTGGGCGTAGGCGCGCAGCAGCGGGTCCGGGCTGTCGCCGCTCTCCAGGGCCGCTCCGGTGCGCCGCGCCAGCGTGGCGAGCCCGGCGGCCCGGGCACTCGGGGTGCCGGTCTCGGCCACGTCGTCGACCAGGTTCATGAAGGCCAGCCCGGCCGCCAGCCAGGGCACCAGCGGCGGCGCGGCCAGCAGGCGCAGGGTGAGGTAGGGGGCCGGTTCGCGACGCAGCACCCTGCGTGCGGCATGGGTGAAGTCGGCCCGCAGCCGGGGGTCGGTGATCCCGGCCCGGGTCAGGGTGGTGCGCCAGCTGGGCATGGTGGCCGTCTCCTCGGACCGTGTCCGCCCACCCGTCCGCGCCCGGGCGCGCGTACGGGTGGGCGGGTCTGCGGGTATGTGCGGGTGTGCGGATACGCCTTGTCAGGAGCGGTAGACCTTCTTCACGTTGCCCTGGGTGTCGGCGTACACGTAGCCGCCCCGTCCGTACTCGTCGGTCAGGTAGGGGCGCATGGAGGGGGTCGCGTCGAAGAGCCAGGGCTCGACGATGACGTAGCGGGAGGTGGGCTGGGTGACGCCCAGTTCCTGCTGGGCGCGGTCCAGGAGGGCGGGCAGGGCGTCCCACTTCACGCCCGCCATGTCGATGAGCGGCTCGTCCTGTTTGACGGTGCCGCCGGGGCCGGCGTGCGTCACCTGGCCGTCGCGGTACTGGTAGCGGTCGAAGGTGTCCGCGCCGGGGGCGGTGGGGATGGAGGCCAGCACGTACCCCTCGTAGACGGTCATCTCCACGAAGGTGGTGGTGCCGGTCCGCTGCTTGAACGCCTCGACTACGGTGCGGACCTGGTCGGGGGCGAGCAGGTTCCCCTTGGCCGCGGCCTGGCCGCCCTGGCCCCGCGGCGTGGCGCCCGTCCGGCCGGCGGGGGTCGCCGCGCCGGGGGTGACGGCGGCCGGGGTGGCCGTGGCGGTGGGGCCCGTGGCCTGCCGGCCGGAGGACTTGCCGTCGGGCAGCGCCTGGACGAGGCCGGCCACCCCGCCGGCGAGGGCCAGCGCCAGGGCGGCGCCGATCAGCGCCGCGCGGCCGCGTCCCCGGGCCGGGGCGGTACCGGGGACGGGCGTGGTGGGCGCGTACGGGGAGCCGCCACCGGGGGTGAAGGAGCGGGCGTCCGACACCGTGGGTGATGGGCCGTACGGGCCCGCGACCGGCGGGGCCTGGGCGGTACCGGCGCCCATCCCGAGAGCGGTGCTCACACCCCGGAGCAGCGCTTCCAGCTCACCGCCGTCGGGCCGCGCCGCGGGGTCCCGGACGAGCAGCCGTTCCAGTACGGGCCCCAGCGGGCCGGAGCGCACGGGAGCGGGGATCGGCTCGTCGAGGACGGCGACCACCGTGGCCAGGCTGGTCGCGCGGCGCAGCGGGTGCGTCCCCTCGGCGGCCACGTACAGCAGCATGCCGAGCGACCACAGGTCGGAGGCCGCCAGGCCCTCCTCGCCCCGGCAGCGCTCGGGGGCGATGTACTCGGGCGAGCCGATGAGCACCCCGGTGGAGGTGAGGGCGGTCGCCCCGTGCACGGCGGCGATGCCGAAGTCGGTCAGTACGGCCGAGCCGTCGGGCCGCAGCAGGACGTTGGCCGGCTTCACGTCCCGGTGGAGCACACCTTCCGCGTGTGCGGCGCGCAGGGCGGAGAGGATGTCGAGCCCGAGCCGCACCACCTCCGCGAGCGGCATCGGTCCGGTGGCGAGCCGGTCGTGCAGTGAACCGCCCCTGAGCAGCTCCATCACGATCCACGGGTGGCCGTCCGTCCCCGGCGCGGGCTCCACGATGTGGTGGATGGTCACCACGTTCGGGTGGGCGAGGCGGGCCAGGGCCCTGGCCTCCCGGATGGCCCGCTCGCGCAGCTGGACGGCGAGGTCCGGCTGCGCGGCGGCCGTGGCGGGGTCCGGCGGGCGCACCTCCTTCAGGGCGACCTCGCGGTGCAGTGCGATGTCGCGGGCGCGCCACACCGTGCCCATGCCTCCGGCGCCCAAGGGGCCGATCAGTTCGAAACGGCCGTCGATCAGCCGTCTGCCGGCCTCACTCATCTCCATGGGCGGTCATCGTAGGCCCCGCCACCGTCAGCAGCGGAAGCGGTCCTCCGTCACGGTGCCCTGCGCGGTGGACACCGTACGGTCGTAACAGCCGGCCCCGGCGTCCGTCCCATACAGCCGGTAGCGCTCGGTGGACGTGCCGACCGCGTGCCGCTGGTCGCGCGGGACGTTCGCCGTGTACGTGGCGTCGCCCGTGTACCGGTGGTCGAGGAGGGAACGGCCGGTCTGGCGGCCGCCGCGCAGGGTGACGGTGTCGGCCCGGTCCCCGAGGGACAGGACGGTGCGCAGCCGGTCGCCGGTGCCGAGGGTGGTCTCGCCGTCCATGGTGTACGTGCGGGCCGTGCGGGTGGTGGCGGCGCCGTGGGTGACGCTCTCCTCGTCGGTCCAGGAAGCCGTGAGTGCGTCCCGGTTCTCGCCGTCGGTCCAGCGGTGCGCGGAGGTGTGCGACACGGCCCGGGTGACGGTGGTGGTGACGCGGCCGTGGGAGGTGTCGAGGTACCCGGCGACGGTCAGGCGGTGGCCCCCGTCGGTGTCCAGGCGGTGTTCGCCGCCGGGGGCGGCGGGCGTCCAGCGGGAGGATCCGGTGGGGGCGCCCTCCTCGTGGCGGGTCAGGGCGCCGGTGACGACCTGGCGGCCGTGGTCCTGCCAGAGCAGCAGGTTGACGGGGGTGCTCCAGCCGGCCTGGCCGGCCGGTACGCCGGAGACGGAGACCTCGACGCGGTGCTCGCGGCCGTCGTTGAGGAGGGCTGCGTAGGGGGTGAGGTCGTACACGATCGGCTGGACGTCGAAGGCGCGGGGGCCGGGGGTGACGTACCAGAGGAAGGGGTTGGACCAGCCGCCGGTCCACACGGTCGGGAAGGGGGCGGCGAGGCCCGCGAGCCGTCCGTCGACGGATATCCGCACCTCGCGGTGGGGGCCGTCGGGGGCCTTGCAGGAGTAGGGCGCGGCGTCGGGGACGGTCATGTACCAGTACTCCTCGCAGCCGCCGCCGGAGCCGGTGGCGTACACCTCGGCGAGGAGCCGCTCGGTGTTGCGCGGGGTGGTGACGGCGGGGGTGGTGAGGGGCAGGACCCGGTCGGGGGTGTCGGGGGCCCGGTGGTGCCGGTCGGCGGTGTAGAGGGTCAGGGTGACCTTGACGTCGATGACGCCGGTGTAGGTGTCGTTGACGACGTTGCCGATCAGCATCTCGACGGGCTGCGGGCGGCCGAGGAGGTCGCTGTAGCGGGTGACGTCCTTCTCCACGGACCAGGTGATGCCGTCGGGCGAGGGCTGCGGGGTGGAGGTGCGCAGGATCTCGACGCCGCCGAGGGTGAGGTTGCCGAGGCGGTCGTACTGGCGGCCCTCGACCTTGCCGTCGAGGCGCAGGACGGCTTTGGCCCAGCCGGAGCGGCCGCAGCCGGCGGGCGGGGCGTAGGTCCCCCGGTAGGGGGTGAAGTCGCGGAACTGGGCCTCGGCCAGGATCACTTCGCAGGAGCGGGTCTCGGGACGCTCCACGGGCGGGGCGGCGGTGAGGGGGTCGTGCCAGTCGGTGCCGAACTCGGCGGGCGGGAGGGGCCCCTCGGCCCCGGGCCCGGCGGCGGTGGCGTCAGCGGCGGCGGGCGGTCCGGCGGCCGCGGGTCCGGCGGCGGGGGATCCGGCGGCGGCCGCGGGTCCGGCCAGGACCCCGGCGGCGAGAGTGAGGGCGCCGAGCAGGCCCATGATCCTGTGTCGTCTCATGGGCCCGCAGTGAAACCCCTGCCGGACCGCCGCCGCCAGGCCCCCGGCCGCAGGGTGGCGGGAAACCGCCGTTCAGTGCCCGGCGGGCAGCACCACGACGCCGTCGTCGTCCACGTACACGGTGTCGCCCGCGCGGAAGGTGACCCCGCCGATGCCGTGGACGATCAGCCCGGCCCCGCCGGAGCGGTGCGCCGCGCCGCCGACGAGGTCGCCGACCAGGGCGGTGCGCGGGGACCCGCCGCCGTCGACGACGAGGACCGCTCCCCCGCCGGGAGTGTGGAGGAGTTCGCGCAGCAGGGCGTTGTCCTCGTGGCAGCGGACCGTGCGCACGGGTCCGGCGTACAGGTGGCGGCCGCCGATCCGGCGGAACGGGGTGGCGCAGATGCCCAGGTCCTCGCCCTGCTCGTCGTGCAGGTCGGCGGTGGGGACGGGGTGAGGCTGAGGGGTCCGGGCTCCCCGCATCTCGTGCGTCGCGCGGGGCCCGGCCTGATGCCGTGGCCGGAAAGGGCTGCCGGGGCCTGGTGTGCGGCTCAGTCGCGGGAGTCGCCGAAGAGGAGGCGGCGGTAGCCGATGAGCAGGACGAGGGAGCCCGCGATGGCCGAACCCCAGGTGGCGAGGTCGAAGAAGGCGCCTGGACCGGGCGGTGGAGGAGCGTGGCGGAGAGGACGCACACCGGGGGCGGAACGGTTCTCCCGCGCCGGCGGCTCAGGCCGTCACATGGCCGGCCGGCACGGGGTGGGGTCCGGCGGCCGGTGCGGTGGGCGCGGTACGGGTCAGCAGCAGCACCCCGCGTGTGGCCGCGAGGGCTCCGGCCGCGGCGAGCAGGATCCCGAGCGGCCCGCCCTGGAGGCGTTCGCCGAGCAGGACCATGCCGATCGCGGCCGCGGCGAGCGGGTTGGCGAGGTTGACGACGGCGAGCGGGGCTCCGAGGCCGCCCCGGTAGGCCCGCTGCGAGAGCAGCATCCCGCCGACGGCGAACACCACCACGAGCAGGGCCACGGTGATCACCCGGCCGCTGAGCAGGGCGCCGCCCCGGCCGCCCGCCACGGCCACCGTCTGGGTCAGGGCGGAGGCGACGGCGGAGGCCAGTCCGGAGGCGGTGGCGTGGCGCAGCCCCGGGCCGGGGTCCTTGCGGGCGGTGAGCAGGAGGATCGCCACGACGGTGGCTCCGGACACGGCGAGCGCCTCGGCCAGGGTGAGGGTGTCGTCGGGGGCGGGGCCGGAGGCGGGCAGGAGCAGCAGTGCGAGCCCGGCGACGGTGGCCAGGGTGCCCCGCCACTCGGTGGCGGCGACCCGCCGTCCGGCGCCCCGGGCGCCCAGCGGGACGGCGGCGACCAGGGTGAGCGCTCCCAGCGGCTGGACGAGGGTCAGCGGTCCGTAGCGCAGCGCGGCGGCGTGCAGCAGCGCCGCGGCGGCGTTCAGTCCGGCCGACCACCACCAGGCCCCGTTGCCGAGCAGGGCCCGGGCGCTGCGGGCGACGGCCCGGCGGGCCAGGCGCTCCTGGGCGACGGCGGCGGCCGCGTAAGTGGCGGCCGAGGCCAGGCAGAGGGCGACGGCGAGGACGGTGGCGTTCACCGCCGGGCTCCCGCGGAGACGGCGGAGGGGACGCGCGGGGCGCCGCCGGAGCCGGACGCCCCGGCACCGGCACCCACACCCGCACCCGCGACGCCCACGACCCCGTCCGGGCCGGGCCGCACCGCCGGACGCGGGCGCGGCAGGCTCCGTACCTCCGGGGCGGCCGCGCCGTCGGCGGCCGGACGGGGGACCAGCAGGAGGGCCGCGCACAGCAGCAGGGCGGCCACGATCGCGTCGAGCCAGTAGTGGTTGGCTGTGCCCACGATCACGAGCAGGGTCACGAGCGGGTGCAGCAGCCACAGGGCGCGCCACCGCGAGCGGGTCGCGGCGATCATGCCGAGGGCCAGCATCAGCGCCCAGCCGAAGTGCAGCGAGGGCATCGCGGCGAACTGGTTGGCCATGGTGTCGGCTTCGGGCGCGGCCCCGTAGACGGTCGGCCCGTACACCTGCCCGGTGTCCACCAGGTGCGCGGCTCCCAGCATCCGGGGCGGTGCGAGCGGGAAGGAGAGGTGCAGGACGAGGGCGGCGCCGGTGAGGACGGCGAGCACCCGCCGGGTCCACAGGTAGTGCCGGGGGCGGCGCAGGTACAGCCAGACCAGGAACAGGGCGGTCGCCGGGAAGTGCACGGCCGCGTAGTAGGTGTTCGCGGTGTGGACGAGGGCGTCCCAGTGGAGGAGCAGCCCCTGTACGGCGCCCTCACCGGGCAGGTGCAGGGCTCGTTCGGCGTCCCATACCCGGCCGGCGTTGCGGAAGGCCTCGTCTGTGCGGCCCGTCGAGAGCATCCGGCCGGCCTTGTAGGCGGCAAAGAGGCCCGCGACGAGCAGCAGCTCGCGTATGAGCCGGCGGCGGGCGCCGAGGTGACCGGCGGGTGGCCGGTCCGGAGCGGTGTGGGAGGTCATCCCCCGGTCTCACTATCTTTCGGGTTCCATCGACACGCCAGTGTATCGATACATGAGCGTATCGATACGCTGGTGTCCCGATAAGCTCGGATGGCCGTACACTCGGAACACGGACCCACCGCCTGGATCCCGCGAGGAGAATCCCCACCCATGACGTCGACGCCGCAGGCCACCGCGCGCCGCTCCAAGATCAGCCCGGAGCGCGAGCAGGAGTTCTACGACGTCGTCCTCGACCAGCTGCGCGAGAACGGGTACGAGGCCCTCACCATGGAGGGCGTCGCCGCCCGGGCGTCCTGCGGGAAGTCCACGCTCTACCGGCAGTGGAAGACCAAGCCGCAGCTCGTCGCCGCCGCCCTGCGCGCGAGCCGTGCCCGCCGCGGCGAGCGGACCCTGGCGGACGTGGACACCGGCACGCTGGCGGGGGACCTCCGCGAGGCCGCCCGGATCGCGGCCGGCACCTCGGGCCGCGACACCCGCCTCACCCAGGCGCTGGGGGTGGCCGTGCTCAGCGACGAGGAGCTCCGGGCCGCGCTGCGCGAGGCGCTGGTCGAGCCCGAACTGTCCGCCTTCGGCGCCATCGTGGAGCGGGCCGTGACCCGCGGCGAGATCGCCCCGGACCATCCGGCCGTGGAGTTCCTGCCCGCGCAGCTGATGGGCGTCCTGCGCATCCGGCCCGTACTGGAGGAGCGCTACGCGGACGCCGACTACCTGGTCAGGTTCGTCGACGCGGCCCTGCTGCCCGCGCTGGGCATCACGCCCCCGGCGGCGGACACGGCCACGGCCGGGCACCCCTGACCCCCTGAACCGGCGGGCCGCCGTTCACGATGACCGGACGGCGGACCGCTCGCGCTGCCACGTGGGGACGGCGGCAGCGCGCCACCCGGACGGGGGGGGGGGGGCCCCCCCCCAGCCGGCGGCGCCCCCCCCCCCCCCCCCCCACCCCCCCCCCCCGCCCCCCCCCCCCCCCCCCCCCCCCCCCCCCCCCCACCGCCGCGCACCCGTCGGTACGACCGGGTCTCGTGGTCGCCCATGCGGGCCCCCG
>NZ_JBIBCI010000011.1:0-19875 GCF_042901085.1 Streptomyces sp. NPDC012794 | reverse complement strand
CGGGGGGGGGGTGCGGGGGGGGCGCCCCGCCGCCCCCCCCCCCCCCCCCCCCCCCCCGGGGGGGGGGGGCGGCCCCCCCCCGCCGGGGGGCCCCCCCCCCCCCGCCCGTACGGAACTCCCGCACACGGGGCCTCAGCCGCGCGCGGCGCCCATCACCCGGGCGTACTCCTGCGGGTCCGCGTCGAAGCCGCGCGTGCGCGCGTCCATCGCCCAGCCGCCCGAGGCGTCCCGGACGAACTCGGCCACGGTGGCCGCCGTGGCCCCGGGGATCTGCGAGAAGTCCGTGGTGGCGAGGTCGGTGTGGCCCTCCCGGATCCGCAGCCCCGTACCGCCGACGGCGGCGAAGGTCTTGCGCTCCGGCACCCCGGCGGGCCCCGCGTCCTGGATCACCACGCCGACCACCACCCGGCCCAGCTCCGGCGCCAGCCGGTCCAGTTCGAGGGTCATCACCTCGTCGTAACCGAAGCCCTGCCCGGTACGGCTGTCCCGGCCCAGGGTGATGGTGCCGTCGGGGGCGCGGCTGCCGAAGTGGACGAGGTAGACGGGCTCCCCGTACGGGTCCGAGGTGCCGTAGACGGCGGCGACGATGTCCAGGTCGTTCGCGGGCGTGCCCGCCGGACTGGGGTCCCAGCGCAGCGCGATCTCCACCTTGGCCAGACTCTTGCGTACTCCGCTCACCGAACTCCCCCTCAGCTTGGCCGCTTTGGCCGTGATGTCCACGGCCATGCTGTCACGCCTCGGTGATCACCGCCCGAACGACCGTAAACAACCGGCCAGTTCTCCCTCCGCCCGGCCGCCCGGTCAGGCGGCCGGTTCGACGTGCACGGTCTCCACCCAGGCCGGCGGCCGCCGCGCGTCCGCGCCGATCAGGGGCCCGGTGCCGTGGCGGGCCGGCAGGACGCGCCGGCTCGGGGCGAGCGCGCTGCGGCCGCCCAGGACCCGCGGCAGGTGCCGGCGCAGCAGGTCGGGGGCGAAGCCGTGGAGGTCCGCTGCCACCGCCCCGGCGACGGCGGTGCCGTACCGCGAGGCGACCGCGGTCAGGTCGACGGCCACCTCCGCGCCGGCCGGGGCGCAGGCGACGCGCCAGTCCCCGGCCAGCCGGTGCGCGGTGGCCCGGCGGATCATCCGGGCGGGCACCGCGTAGCGGCGGGCGCGCTGCCAGGCGGCCGCGCCCCCGGGCGGGAGTCCGCCGGGCGGCGCGGTGGGCGCGCTCACCGGTACACGCTCCCGATGGCCCGCAGGTCGGGGTGGGAGGCCCGGGCGGGGCGCAGCCGTTCGGCGAAGGAGCGCTTGAGGCGGCGGGGCGTGCCGGGGCCGAGGCCGACGTGCTCCAGCGGGGCGTCCTCGGGCAGGGCGGCGAGCAGGCTCCGGGCGCCGCGCCCGGTGATGCCGGTGTGGCGCAGTTCCAGGCGGCGCAGCGGGCTGCCCGGCAGGGCGGCGGCCAGGGCGTACGCGCCTTCGTCGCCGGTCGCGTTGCCGGTGGAGCCGAGGCTCCGCTCGGACATGGCCCGTCCGAGGTCCAGGGCCTCGATGCCGCCGAGGGCCTCGGCGAGGGCGCGGGCTCCGGGTACACCGATGCCGTTGCCGCCGAGGCCGAGGCGGACGGGGCGCCCGGGGCCGGCGTCGGCCGCCGCGGCGGCGATGACGGCGACGCCCTCGTCGCCCAGGTGGTTGGCCGGTACGTACAGTTCGCGGACTCCGGCGTCACGGATGAGGGCGGCGAGCAGCGGGGCGGCTTCGGCGGTGAGGCCGTTGCCGCCGAGGAAGATCCGCTCCAGCGGCGTCGGGCGGGTGAGCAGGGCGTCGAGCAGGAGGCCTACGCCCTCGGCGCCGATGCCGGTGTTGACGAGGTCGAGGGTCCGCAGCGCGGTGTCGCGGCGCAGCAGTGCGGCGACCGTGCGGGCACCGTCCTCGTGGAGGGGGTTCCGCTTGAGCCAGAGGGCGCGGACGGTGGCGTCCCCGGCGAGGGCTCCGGCGAGGGCGAGCACGCCGTCGGGGCCGATCCGGTTGCAGCCGAGGTAGAGGGTGTGCACGCCGTGGCGGCCGTCGGCGCCGGCGAGGGCGCCCGCGAGGGTGCGGGCGCCCTCGTCGGTCAGGGAGTTGGTGCCGAGGAGCAGGTGCGCGGCGTGCGGTGAGGTGAGCGCGGCGGGCAGCAGGCGGGCGGTGCCGGCCGGGCCGAGGCCCTGCTTGCAGAGGTCGACGCGGCCGTCCGGGCGCAGGGTGCCGCGCGGGAAGGTCTCGTCGGACTCGACGGGCCGGTCCTGCGCGAGCCGGGCGAGCAGCGGGCCGAGTTCCGCCGGGTCGGCGAGCGGCAGGTCCGGGTGCTCGATAGCGGGGCACCGTACGGGCGTCGGCCGTGTCATCACCATTCCACCGGTTCCTTCGCCGGCGCCCGGCGAACCTGCGACTGCGCGGAGCAGCGGCATTCCGGTACGCCTCGCGCCCGCGATGCCGCCATTCCGACATGACGGGAGACAAGGCGGGACCGGCCGGATTCGAACCGGCGCCCTCCAGCTCGATGCTCGGGCGCGACGACCTCTGCGCTACGGCCTTGCCGCGGTGATCATAGCGGCCCGGCGGCCCGGAATCGATCACCCGTTTGACCGGTCCCGGGACCGGCGGGCGGCGGCCGGGTGCCGTACCGGTGCCGGGCCGCCGTGCGCGCCGGTCCGGCTACCAGTCGCCGTCCTGGACCGGCTCGCCGGGGCGCGGGGCGGTGCCGAGCGGCAGGACCTGGCCGGGTGCCGGCGGCGTCCAGGGTGCGTGGTCGTCGCCGAGCCAGTCGCCGACGGGCTTGACCCCGGCGAGGGGGCCGGCGGCCGGGAGGTCGGTGCCGGTCTCGTCGTAGTAGTCGTACCAGGGCAGTCCGGCCCGGGTGTAGGCGGCGCGGTCCACGGGTGAGGGCGGTGCGTCCTCGCCCGTGATGCGGCGCCACTCGGGCGGGGTCACGAGGTGGACGAAGACCCGCGCGGCGGGCCGGTCGCCCCAGGCCGACGGCTCGCGGTCGTCCTCGTAGACCTCCTGGCGCATCGCACCGCCCACGCCGAGTCCCATGGCCGCGGCCGGTGCCGGACGCCCGGCCGGGTGCGCGGGGGCGGCGCCCGGGGCGGGCGCCGCCATCGGCATGGGGGGCCCGCCGGGGGCCGCGCCGTAACCGCCGCCGCCCGGACGGCCGCTCCGCAGGCTCGCGCGCTGCTCCTCGCGCCAGGCGGCGAGGGCCTCGGGGCCGAGCGGGAACGCCTGGAGCTGCACCCCGCCGGTCACCTCCTCGCCGGTGACCTGACCCTCGACCGTGGCGCCGAGGCCGAGCGGCACGGCGACGAACTGGCGCACCGTCCCGTCACCGGAGTTGATTCCGTCGAGCCAGGGCTGGCGGGGCAGCACCACGTAGTTCTGCGGCCCCCGCTCCAGCCGGCCGGTCCACCGCTTGCCCGAGACGGCGCACACCTTGCCGACGCCGACCTGGAGCGCGGCGGGCTCCCGCGAGCCGCCGAAGCTGAGCCACATCGCCTCGCGCAGGTACACCGGCAGCATCACGCCGCCCTTGGCGCGCCATTCCGGCGGCACGGTGTCCGGATGGTCCTCGACCCTGCGCAGCGGGAACTCCCCCAGCCCCGGCGGGAGTGCGTGCGTGCCCGACTCGGGCAGGCGCAATGTCCGGATGAACCGGATCCGTACCCCTTCGCCCAGCAGGAGCGTATTGCCCTCGACCCTCGCCGCGCCCATTTCCTCGTTCGCCACCCCGGACAGCCCCTTCTCCCGCCACTCACCGGAACCGCGGGAAGATCCACGGCTGAACCGGATTGTTATGCTCAAGTTTTCCTCAGATGTAGTGACGGTACGGCCGTCACCTTCCTAGCTTCCTCATACACGTGCCCTCGCGCCCCCGCGGTTCCGCACGTCTGCCCCCGTTCCCGCGACGTCCCCCGGGATTCCGCGTTCCCGAGGAAAAGAGTTCAGCATGAAGGTTCCCAAGGCCGGTGCGGTCGCCACGGTGATCGCCCTCGCCGTCACCGCCTCCGGCTGTGGTGGTGAAGCCCCGAAGGAGCCCATCTCCATCGGCATCAAGTTCGACCAGCCCGGCATCGGGCTGCGCGAGAGCAACGGCACCTTCACCGGTTTCGACGTCGACGTGGCCACGTACATCGCCAAGGAACTCGGCTACAAGGCCAACGAGATCGAATTCAAGCAGGTGTACAGCTCGGACCGGGAACTGCTGATCCAGTACAACGAGGTCAAGTTCGTCGCAGCGAGCTACACGATCAACGACAAGCGCCGCGAGAAGGTCGAGTTCGCCGGGCCGTACTTCGTCGCCCACCAGGACCTGATGGTCCGCGCCGACGACAATTCGATCACCAAGCCCGAGGACCTCAACACCAAGCGGCTGTGCTCGGTGAGCGGTTCCACCTCCGCGGAGAACGTCCGCAAGACCCTCGCCCCGAAGGCGAGCATCCTGGAGCTCGGCGGTTACTCGGAGTGCCTCGTCGCCCTCCAGGACAACCTGGTCGACGCGATGACCACCGACAACTCCATCCTCGCCGGGTACGCGGCACGGAAGGGCAACGCGGGCAAGTTCAAGCTGCTCGGGCTGAACCTGAGCAACGAGAACTACGGCATCGGCCTCAAGAAGGGCGACAACGACCTGCAGCGCAAGATCAACCTCGCGCTCACCAAGATGGTCTCCGACGGCTCCTGGGAAGCCGCCGTGAAGAAGAACTTCGGCCCGGCGAACTACAAGTACGAGCCGGCGCCCCAGGTCACCACCGGGAACTGACGGACCCCGGGGCGGGGTCCCCGTCCGGCCCCCGCCCCGGCCCCCGGCCCTGGGAACCCGCCCCGGCTTCCCGCCCCCGCCGCTACGCGAGCGGCGCCTTGCCGCGCAGCACGGTCAGGAACTCCCGCATCCAGGCGGGGTGATCGGGCCAGGCGCGGGCCGAGACGAGGGTGCCGTCGAC
Source organism: Streptomyces sp. NPDC012794 (assembly GCF_042901085.1). Lineage (NCBI taxonomy): Bacteria > Bacillati > Actinomycetota > Actinomycetes > Kitasatosporales > Streptomycetaceae > Streptomyces > Streptomyces sp. NPDC012794. The sequence goes on along the minus strand of NZ_JBIBCI010000011.1, from coordinate 14,920 downwards.
CACGGCCTCGGAGTCCCGGAACGCGGCCCCGGCCGCCCGCATGTCGGGCTCCAGCGCCGGATAGGCCGTCACCTGGCGGCCGTCGAGGGCGCCGCTCGCGGCGGTGATCAACGGGCCGTGGCAGATCTGCGCGATCGGCTTGTCGTCGCCGGCGAAGGCGGCCAGGATCCGCCGTACCTCCGGGTCGTTGCGCAGGTACTCCGGCGCCCGTCCTCCCGGGACGACGACGGCCGCGTACTCACCGGGATCCACGTCCGCGAAGGCGATGTCGGCGGGCCAGGTGTAGCCGGGCTTCTCCGTGTAGGTGTCGAAGCCCTCCTCGAAGTCGTGCACCACGAAGCGCAGCTTCTTGCGGGAGGGCGCCGCGATGTGCACCTCGTAGCCCTCCTCCCGCAGGCGCTGGTACGGGTAGAGCACCTCCAGGGACTCCGCCGCGTCGCCGGTCACGATGAGGATCTTCACTGCCATGGGCCACTCCGGTGAGAGCTGCCGGCGGCCGCGTCGGGGCCGCCGTGGGCATCCGCTACCGTGCCCGTGCCCGGCAGCGGACAAACCCCAAGGTCCACGCGGTCGACATGTGGTTTTTACCTGATGGGCACATGACAATATGATCCTCGCTCTGCCACTTGATACCCCGCCAACTGCCATGGCGGGGACGGTGCTTGTGGAGAGGTATCCCCCACGTCATGAAGATCTCCCGTACCGCCCCATGGGCCGCCGGGCTCGCCGCGGCCGCGCTGCTCCTCATACCGGCCAGCGCCAGCGCCGGCCAGCAGCGCACGACCGCCGATGTCGCCGAGGCCGCTCCCCAGGCCGCCGCGACCAGCGTGGACGCGTACTACGCGGCCGCCGAGGGCAAGACCGGCGCCGCACTGAAGTCCGCGCTGCACGCCATCATCAAGAACCAGTCCAGGGTCAGCTACGACGGCGTGTGGAACGCGCTGAAGGTCACCGACCAGGACCCCGCGAACCCCAACAACGTCATCCTGGTCTACTCGGGCCGCTCCCAGTCCAAGTACACCAACGGCGGCGGCGTCAACGACTGGAACCGCGAGCACGTCTGGGCCAAGAGCCACGGCGACTTCGGCACGGTCACCGGCCCGGGCACCGACCTGCACCACCTGCGGCCCGAGGACGTCACCGTCAACAGCACCCGCGGCAACAAGGACTTCGACATGGGCGGCAGCCCCGTGTCGGAGGCTCCCGGCAGCTACACCGACGCCGACTCCTTCGAGCCGCGCAACGCGGTCAAGGGCGACGTCGCGCGGATGCTGCTGTACATGGCGGTGCGCTACGACGGCGGGGACGGCTTCGCCGACCTGGAGATGAACGACCGGGTCAACAACGGGACCGCGCCGCTCTTCGGCAGGATCAGCCTGCTCAAGCAGTGGAACCAGATGGACCCGCCGGACGCCTTCGAGCAGCGCCGCAACCAGGTGATCTACGACACCTACCAGCACAACCGCAACCCGTTCATCGACCACCCGGAGTGGGTCAACTCCATCTGGTAGCAGGTCGCGGACCCCGCCCGCCGCTCCCCCGGCGCCGGCGCCTCCCGGGAGTCAGGGCCCGAGGCGGCCGGCGAGGGACCGGAAGTCGGCCCAGGACGCCTGCGGCGGGCGCGGGTCCCACACCTTCTGGGCGAGCGCGGCCAGCGGCAGCCGGATGCCCGCGGCCACCTGGGCCGGGGTCTGCGAGGCGGCCAGGTCGCACCAGACGGCGAGGCGGGCGCCGAGGACCTGCGCGTCGTAGCGTGCCGGGACGGCGGTGGTGCCGCGCAGGACGAGCGGGGTCCACTGCTCGTAGATCCGCTTGCCGGTGGGGTACGTGAACTGGTTGGGCTCGCCGAGCACGTAGTACAGGAACTCGTCGTTGAGGTTGACTACCTCGCGCCCCGCGTCCAGGTACTCCAGCGGCGGCCGGGCGCCGATCTCCTTGCCCGTCCAGTACTCGGCCTGGATGTCCGGGGCGGGCCGGGCGACTCCGCCCCGGAAGAAGCCGTCGTTCCACGCCTTGAGGGCCTTGCCCGACGGCCTCACCACGTCCGCCCGGTCGTTCAGCCAGCCCGTCGCCAGGTCCTGCACCCGGGCGGACGGCCCGTAGCGGGCCCGCGCGGCGCTCGCGAGCCCGGGGAAGGAGGCCTGGGGGTCGCGGACCACCAGTGCCTGGTACTCGTCGGCGCCCAGGTGCCAGGCGCCGGCCGGGAACAGCGGCAGGAACTCGCGCAGCAGCTCGTCCACGAGCCGGGCGGACGCCGGGTTGGATATGTCCACGGCGCCCTTGACGGCCCGGCCCGCCGCGTCGCGCAGTTGCAGCTCCGGGTGGACGCGGAGCACGGCTCCGAGGTGTCCGGGCGAGTCGATCTCGGGGACGACCGCGATGTGCAGCCGGGCGGCGAGCGCGTTGATCCGGCGTACCTCGGCCTTGGTCAGGTGCGGGGTCGAGACGATCTCGGGGTGGGTGTCGGACTCGATCCGGAAGGCCTGGTCGTCGGAGAAGTGCAGGCCGAGCTGGTTGAGTTTGAGGTCGGCCATCTCGCGCAGCCGGCCCTCTATCCACTCGGCGGTGAAGTGCTTGCGGGCGATGTCGAGGTTGAGGCCGCGCTGGGGCTTGGCCGGGGCGTCCTCCACCTTGCCTTCGGGGGCCGAACCGGCCCCGCGTATCTCCTGTTTGAGGGTCCGGGTGCCGTAGAAGACGCCCGCCTCGTCGGGGCCGGTGATGCTGACCCGGCCGCCCTGGACGGTGAGTTCGTACGACTCCGCCGGGCCGGATCCCTTCGCGGCGAGGGCGAGGTGGACGTCGCCCGGCTTCGGCTGGTCCGATTCGGCGTACCCGAGGCGCAGTTCGCCGGCGAGCAGCCTGCCCTCGTCGGCCAGGGCGGCCCTGTCGGCGGGTGCGACCAGGACACGGGCGCCGGGGGCGGGCTTCCAGCCGGGGCCCCGGGCGGGCACGTGTTCACGTACGGAGGGCACGGTGCGCGGGGCGGTGGAGAGGGCGTACGCGGTCGCGGGCGGCCCGGTGGGCGTCGCGGAGGCGGTGGTCGGCACGGGGGCCGGGGAGGCCGCGCCGGGGGTGGCGCGGGTGCCCTCGGCTCCGGCGGAGCAGGCGGGTACGGCGAAGGCGACCAGCGTGGCGGCCGCTGCCGTCGCGATGGCCCGACCTCTGCGGAACCGCCCGGTCGTCTGCCTCATCGTGTGTACCCGTGTACCCGTGTCCCCCGTACCAACCTGGCACGGGGGACGCGTTCGCGCGACCCGGGGCGGGGGGCGCCCGTCGGGGCCTATGCCGCCGAGTCCGCCCGGCGCAGGGCTTCGAGGGCGGTGGACCCGAAGCCGTGGTCCTGCTCGGGGGCTCCGCCGCCGACGCCGACGGCGCCGATCAGATGGCCGTCGCGGTGGACCGGGAGGCCGCCCGCGATGAAGAGCAGCGGCCGGTCGAGTGCGGTGGGCAGGCTGTGGAAGGGTCCGCCGGGCAGCACGGCCTCGGTGAGCCCGGCGGTGGGGGCGTTCAGCTGGAGGGCGGTGTAGGCCTTGCGGGTGCTGGTCTCGCCGGAGATCAGGACGGCCCGGTCGTCCCGGCGGAAGGCCAGCGGGTGGCCCCCCGCGTCCAGGACGGTGACGCTCACCGCGACCCCGGCCGCCTCGGCGGCGGTGCGGGCGGCGGTGACGAGCAGCTCGGCGTCCTCGGTGGTCAGCGGGGAGAGGGTGGTGCGGGACATGGGGTGCTCCTGTTGCGGTGGGTGGGGTGTGGCCGGGGGTGTCAGTGGTGGGCGGGGGCGGGGGTGGCCGCGGTGGCTCCGGAGGCGACGACCCGGCTCCCGCCCGCCGCGCGGCGGTCCGTACGGCGCTCGAGCGCTCCCGAGACGAGGGCGAGGACGAGCGCGGACGCGGCGAGGACGGCGCCGACCCAGTTCGGGGCGGTCCAGCCGAGCCCGGCGGAGAGGACGAGCCCGCCGAGCCAGGCCGCGAGGGCGTTGCCGAGGTTGAAGGCGCCGATGTTGACGGCGGAGGCCAGCGTCGGGGCGCCGGCGGCCTGGTCGAGGACCCGCTTCTGCAGCGGCGGTACGGTCGCGAATCCGAGGCCGCCGATGAGGAAGACCGTGACGGCGGCTCCCGCCTTGTCGTGGGCGGTGAGGGTGAAGAGGGCCAGTACGACGGCGAGCGCGCCCAGGGAGACGTACAGCATCGGCATGAGCGCGCGGTCGGCGTAGCGGCCGCCGACGAGGTTGCCCGCGACCATGCCGAGCCCGAAGAGGACGAGCAGCCAGGTGACGGAGGTGGCGGCGAAGCCGGCGGCGTGGGTCAGCATCGGGGTGATGTAGGTGATCGCGGCGAAGACCCCGCCGAAGCCGAGGACGGTCATCGCCATGGCGAGCAGCACCTGGACGTTGCGGAAGGCGGCCAGCTCGTGGCGGACCCGCACGCCCTCGGGCCGGGGCAGGTCGGGGACCAGCCGGGCGATGCCGAGCAGGCCGAGCACGCCGAGGGCGGCGACGGCCAGGAAGGTGACGCGCCAGCCGAGGTGCTGGCCGACGAGGGTGCCGAGGGGGACGCCGACCACGTTGGCCACGGTCAGGCCGGTGAACATCATGGCGATGGCGCCGGCCTTCTTCTCGGGTGCCACGAGACCTGCGGCGACGACCGAGCCGATGCCGAAGAAGGCTCCGTGGGCGAGGGAGGCGACGACGCGTCCGGCCAGCATCAGGCCGAAGGCGGGTGCGAGCGCGGAGAGCAGGTTGCCCGCGATGAAGAGGCCCATGAGCAGCATCAGCATGCGCTTGCGGGGGACGCGGGTGCCGAGGACCGTCATCACGGGAGCGCCGAGGACCACGCCGAGGGCGTAGCCGGTGACGAGGAGGCCGGCGGTGGGGATCGAGACGCCGTAGCCGGCCGCGACCTCGGGGAGGAGGCCCATGATCACGAACTCGGTGGTGCCGATCCCGAAGGCTCCGATGGCGAGGGCGAGGAGCGCGAGAGGCATGACGAGGCTGCCCTTCAGGGTTCTGGGGGTGGGGGAAGCGGGGGCGGCGCACAAATGCGCTCGCCGGTTACGCTCGTCCACATTAATTGCAGACGCGGGATATTTGCAAGCGCGGGCTATTGCGCCCGTGACCTATCCTGGTGCCAAGGAAACGGAAGGCCGCGGGTTCGCGCGGCAGGGACACGACGGCGGAGGAGCCCCCATGACGGCCACGGACAGCGCACTGACCCGCCTCGCCCAGGGCTGGTGCGCCCTCTCCCTCCTCCACGGCCGCATCGAGGCGCACATCGAGCGCGCCCTCCAGGCCGGACACGGGCTGAGCGTGCGCGAGTACTCGCTGCTGGACGTCCTCAGCCGCCAGCACGGCGGCCCCGGCGGGCACCTGCGCATGCACCAGGTCGCGGACTCGGTGGTGCTCAGCCAGAGCGCGACCACCCGGCTGGTCAGCAGGCTGGAGGACCGGGGCCTGCTGAGCCGCTACATCTGCGACACCGACCGCCGGGGCATCTACACCGACGTGAGCGAGGCGGGCCTGGCCCTCCTGGACCAGGCCCGCCCCACGAACGCCGCCGCCTTGCGCGAGGCCCTCGACGAGGCCGCGCTCAGCCCGGAGCTGGCCCCTCTGGTGGCGGCGGTGGAGAACACCACCGGGTAGCCGGCGGAAACGCCCGCCCGGCGCGCCCGGGTCGTCTCTTTCGGGTCTTGCCGGTCAAGCCCGCGGCGTCTGGTGCGGTGCCTCGCAAGGCGGAGGCACAGCGCGCGTACTGGACGTACTCGGCTGTGCCGACAACGCGGCGAGGTGCCGTGCCAGGCGTCGCGGGTCTGGGGGCACCTCCCAGCGGTAGCCGGGGGAGCAAGATCCGGAAGAGACGGCCTAGCCCCCCGACCTCGAGGGGCTAGGGGTGGCCCGCGGACCGCCGGTCCCGCCCGCCGGAGCCGTCGTGGCCGGGGCGCCGGAGGGCACCCGCGGGGCCGTCGGCGTCGCCGAGCGCGGCGGCCGCTCCGGGGTCGCCGACGGGACCGGGGTGGGCACGGCCGGCCCGGTGCCCGACCCCGTCGGCACGGTCGGCGGGCCCGGCGTGACCGAGGCCGACGGTGACGCGCTCGGCCGGTCCGTGCCGGCGGGCGCGGTCGGGCGGAGCTCGGGCGGCGCGGCGGGCGGCTCCGGCCTGGCCGGCCGCTGGTCGTGCCCGCCGAGCACGAGGTGGCCGGCCAGCGCGGCCGCCGCCAGGCCGGTCAGACCCGCGAAGGCCCACGCCCCGCGCCGCGGCCACGGCGTGCGCGGGGACAGCCGCCGCCCGTGCGGACCCGGCGGATCGGCGGGCCGCAGCGAGCGGACCGTCACCTCCTCCGCCCGGGCTTCCAGGGCCTGGCGCAGCCGTCGCTCCACGGGGCGTTCGCCGTCGGGCGCGGTACCCGTAGAACCGGTCATACCCGTCCCTCCAGAATCCGTTCCAGCGCGTCCAGGGCGCGGCTGGCGTTCGACTTCACCGCGCCCCGGCTGATGCCCAGGGTCTCGGCGATCTCCGCCTCGCTCATGTCCGCCCAGTACCGCAGGACCAGTACCTGGCGGCGGCGCGGGGTCAGCTCGCCCAGTGCCGCCAGCACCTCCCGGTGCGCCTCGCCGAGGACCACGGAGGCCTCGGCGGAGGGGACGTCGGCGGTGACAGGCGGGATCCAGGCGCGGGCGGTGCGCCGGCGGCGCAGCACGGACCGCGAGGCGTTCACCACGGAGGTGCGCAGGTAGCCCAGCGCGTTGTCCACCTCCGAGATCTGCTCTCCGTGACGGCGGTAGAGGGCGGTGAAGGCGTCCTGCACCACGTCCTCGGCGGTGCCCAGGTCGTCGACGAGGAGCACGGCGAGGCGGACCATGCCCAGGCGGTGGGCGTGGTACAGCTCGCTGACGGTCGGCGGGCGCGGCGGCTCCCCGGTGCCGTGGCCGCCTGTGCGGTACGCGCCGTCGTGCGGGTACGTGTACGCGTGGCCGCCGGTCGCGCGGGTGGGGTGGCCGGCCGCCGGCGGGGCGGAGCGCCCGCGGCGGGTGAGCCACCACCACAAGCCCCGCCACACCCGGGCGGAGCCGGGCGTGAGGGGGCTGGCGGTGGTCGCGAGTTCGAGCACGGGTGTCCTCAGTTGCCGGCTCGGCGCCGCACGGCGAACAGCGCACCGCCGCCGGCGGCGAGCAGTGCGGCCGCTCCGGCCCCGAGGGCGACGGTGGTCGCCGAGGAGCCAGTATGCGCCAGCTCGGACCCCTCACCGGAGGCGGCCGACGCGGAGGGCGCGGCGGAGGGCTGGGTTCCACCGGCCGGGACCGAGGGGGCCGGGGTGGGCGTCGCACCGCCCGGCAGCGTCGGGACGGTGCTCGGCTTGCCGTTGCCGCCCGCCGGCCGCGAGGGGACCGCGGTGGGCTGGGCTCCGCCGGCCGGCCGCGAGGGGACCGCGGTCGGCGTCGCACCGCCCGGCAGCGTCGGGACGGTGCTCGGCGCCGGAGCGGGGGCGGACGTCGGTGAGGCGGAGGGTCCCTGCGCGGCGGAGGCCGGCCCGGCGAGGGCGAGGACCGCCCCGGCGGCGGCCACCGCGACGGCCGCCCGGCGGGCGGTGACGGGAACAACGCGCTTCAGGTTCTTCACAGTGGCTCTCCACGGTCGGGTCCGGGGCGGGAAATCCGCCCTTCACCCCCGCACGACGCGCGAGTGCCCGATCGGTTGCCGCTGTCGCGGAAAAAACTTCGCGCGCCGTCCCTCCCGCCCGGGTTCAGGGGCGGGGCGGCGGCCAGGGCACCTCTTCCAGCAGCGGCAACAGCACCTCCTCCTCGAAGTCGAGATGGGCCGTCAGCTCCGCCGTCATCCGCGCCAGCCCGGCGCGGAACCGCTCGGGTTCGGTGATGGCCACCTCGCCCAGCAGCGAGGCCAGTTCGGTCTGGATCCGGGCGACCGTGCGGTGTTCCTCGCGCAGCCGCTCGAAGGTGGCCGCCAGGTGGGGGTGATGGGCGGCGATCCCGGGGAACAGGTGGGCGTCCTCGCTGGTGTGGTGGAACTCCAGGCCCTGGCAGAAGGCCAGGCAGCGCTGTCGGATCTGCAGTCCGAGCCCCGGCGCCGGCGGTCCGCCCGGCCCCGTGTGGGCGGCGCGGGCGGCGAAGTGGGCCTCCGTTTCGGCGCCGACGTGACGCAGCTGGGCCCGCAGCCAGGTGTGGACCTCCAGGAGCTTGCCCGCCAGGGTGGTGACCGGGGCGGGCGCCTGCCGGCCGTCGGGCCCGGCGGGCTCGGTGGGCTCGGTGGGCTCCAGACGGACGACGGGGAGCGGGCGGGCGGTGCGGGCCTGGTAGTCGGCGTATCCGGGGACTGCGCGCACGACGGTTTCGAAGAGCTCCGCGCGCCGGGCCCCTTCGGCCGGTATCGCGAGGGCCTCGAAGGTGTCGCCGCCGAGCTCCACGGACACCTGCGGGTGGGCCAGGAGGTTGTGGTACCAGGCCGGGTGGCGGTCGGCACCGAGGTTGGAGCCGACGATCAGCAGGGCGCCGTCGTGGCGGACGTAGCCGAGCGGGGTGGTGTGCCCGGCTCCCGACCGGGCGCCGGTGGTGGTGAGGAGAAGCAGGTCCTCGCCTTCGAAGGGGCCGCCGACCTTGCCGCGGTGGGCGCGGAACTCCTCGATGACGGACCGGCTGAAGTCATGGGCGGGCGTGGGCACAGGGCGTTTCTCTCTCTGGGCGTGCCTGGCCGGCACGCCACCGGTCCCCCGGCGGGCCGCTGTGGAGCGGGAGTCGCCGGAGCGGGGCGTGCGGGACCAGGCGTACGGACGTACGCGCGTACGCGAGCGTGGAATGAAGGAAGGAAAGGCGGTGCCGGCTCGGAGGCCGGACCGCGACGCGGGAGCCGTGGGTACGGCTGCTCTACGTCAACTGCGGGGCGCGGAGTACTGGCTCATGGCGGGTCCCTGCATCAAGGGTGTTCGCCCGATCACCGGCCGGCCCACTGCTCTTTGGCCGGAGTCACGCGACACCGTCCGTCATTAGACGCAAGCGGCACGGCGGTTGTCAATGCCGTTGATCACGTACGCACGCGCGCAGGGCCCGGCCCAGGACGGCGACGCCCTCCTCGATCTCACCGGCCGGACCGGCCGCGTACCCGAGGACGAAGCCCGGCGGTCCGGGCCGCAGCTGGTGCCAGGACAGCGGGTGCGCCTTGACGCCGAGGGCGAGGGCCGCCTCCGCCACGGCGGTGTCGGAGAAGGACGTGCCGTCGAAGGTGACCATCAGGTGCAGCCCCGCCGCGGCGCCGTGCACCCGGGCCTTGGGCAGCCGCTCGGCGACGGCCCGCAGCATCGTGTCCCGGCGGCGGCGGTGGCGGCGGCGTACGAAGCGCAGGTGGGCCTCCGGTTCGCCCGAGTCCATCAGCCGGGCGAGGACGAGCTGTGGCGGCCGGTGGGTGGCCGTCGGGTACCTCGCGGTGCTGGTGACGGCGGTGGCGTTCCTGCTCTGGTACCGCACGGTGGCCGCCGTGGGCTCCGGCCGGGCGGGGCTGCTGACCGGGGTCGCCCCGCTCGCGGCGGCCGGCGCCGGGGTGCTGTCGGGCGGCGGGACGCCGGGCCCGGTGGTGTGGCTGGGCCTGGCGGTGGTGATCGCCGGGCCGGCGCTGGGGCTGCGGGGAGGCGGGGGCCCTCGGGCCCGTGAACCGGTTCGCCCGGTCCGCCCTTGGGGGCCGCCCGTGGAAGTGCCGTACCGGAGGTGCGGATCAGGTCCCGGAGGGCACCAGCACCACGGCCGTGCCGTAGGCGCAGACCTCCGTCCCGACGTCCGCGGCGTCGGTCACGTCGTAGCGCGTCATCAGCACCGCGTTGGCGCCGCGCGCCTTCGCCTGTTCGATCAGCCGGTCCATGGCCTGGTTGCGGGTCTGCACGAGGGTCTTGGTGAGGCCCTTCAACTCGCCCCCGATCATGGACTTCAGGCCGGCGCCGATCTGGCTGCCGAGGTGCCGGGAGCGCACGGTGAGCCCGAACACCTCCCCGATGACCTGCTCGACGCGGTAGCCCGGGACGTCGTTGGTGGTCACGACCAGGACGCCGGTCTGCTGGGCGCCGGGGCCGCCGCCGTAGTCTTCGATACCCATGGGCACACTCTGCTGCCGGGGGCGGCCCGCCGCATCCTCAGGACGCGCGCGTACGGCCGGCGCCATTCTGACGAAATTGCGCATATCAGGCTAATGGCCGGTGCGTCGGCCCGGGGCGCGCCCCACCCCGTCGTCATAGTCGTCGGTGGCGTCCCCCGGGCCGCCACCCCCAGCCGCGCCCGGCGGCCGGGCGGAAGCCTTCGTGGAGGAGCGGCTCATGCTGAAGCCCACCAGGACCATCCTCGCTCTTGCCGCCGGCAGCATGGTGCTCGGCCTGTTCGGCGCGGGCGTCGCCGTCGCGGACGGCTGCCCGGTGGCCGACGGACCGCGTGCGCGGGCGGTCCTCGACGACGACCCCCGCTACGACGAGTACGACCCCGGTTACGAGGAGAACGAGGACGAGCAGTCCGGCGATGACGGGGCCGTCACGTACCCCAAGCCCAGGCACGCCCTGGGCAGGGTCGTCTCGCAGGGCCCGCTGAAGGTCCGCAGCAAGCCCACCACCCGCTCGAAGGCCCTGGGCACGGTGCACCCGCGCCAGAAGCTGTCGATCGTGTGCAAGCAGCACGGAGAGAAGGTCGACGGCAACGACCTCTGGTACCTGCTGGACCGCAAGCACGACCGCACGGCCGTGGATGGCGAGGACCGCGTCGACGACAAGATGTACGAGCGCAAGCGCGCGTGGGTCTCCGCCCGTTACGTCAAGGACATCACCCCGGTGCGGTGGTGCCGTTCCTGACCCTCCCGGGCCGCCCCGCCGGGCGTACGGGACGGGGCCGCGCGCCCCGTCCCGTACGCCCGGCGGCGTGTCAGAAGTCGCCGTAGTTGACCTGCCAGGTCGGCAGGCCCATCCGGCGCCAGACGGCGACCACCCGGTCCCGGTCGTCGAGCGACACCCGCACGGCGTAGCGGTCGCGCACGTGAGCGTCGAAGAGCTCCGCCTTGACCACGTCGTCGCGGCGGGTGTCGCCCGCGGCCCGCATCCACAGTTCGTCGTACGGCACCTCGTGGCGCCGCAGCCAGGACTCCGTCTGCTGCCGGTGCTCCTCGCCGCGCCCGGACAGCAGCACGATCGTGTCCCCGTCGGCGCGCCGGAAGGCGTCGAGCGCGTGGCGCACGGGCGCGTTCAGCAGGTCGAGTTCGCAGCGCGAGAAGTCGTACGGGCCGCGGTCCCCGGTGAGGGCCAGCGTGCCGTCGATGTCGCACATCACGGCGGGCGGGAGGGCCGGGTCGGCCACGTAGGGGCGGACGGACGGCTGGTCGTTCAGCCACTCCGCGGTGAGCCGCCAGCCGCCCTTCTTCGCCTTGGCGTGCTTGTCGGCGAGTATCCGGATGATCTCCTCGCCGACCGGCCGCTCGCGTGCGGCGTCACGGCGCAGGCACTCCTCGACGGGCACCCCGGTGAAGTCGTGCACGACGAAGGTGGCGCGGCCGGCGACCGCCGCCTTGAGGCGCTTGGGGATGTGCGAGGTGAGGTGGGTGTTGTCGACGACCACGTCGAAGCCGTCGTCGACGGCCGCGCGGACCGCCGCGTCCTGGACGGCCAGCACGGTCTGCTCGTGCCGGTAGGAACGGCCCCGGTCGGGGTCGGGCACGTCGAGCATGGCCCGCAGGTCGTCGAGGTTGACCCGGCGCATGCGTCCCGCGGCCTCGGCCTGCAGGGCGCGGGCGGCGGTCGTCTTGCCCGAGGCCGGCAACCCCGTCATGACGTGGACCACGGGGAGTTCGGGCTCTTCGGACACGTTCAGTTCTCCTCGTCGGTGGTGTAGGGGTCGGCGGCCTCCGGGCGTACCGCCCGCCAGGAGACGAGCTCGGTGCCGCGGCCCTCCAGGCGGGTGAACATGGCCGAGCGGATCCGGCCGTCGGGGATCTCCTTGGCGGCGCGGGCGAAGGCACCGCGGTCGCCGGCCAGGTGCGCCAGCGAGTCGAAGGCCTCGTCGATGGCCTGCTCGTGGCGGGCGAACGCCGCCTCCAGACCGGCGATCACCTCGCGCACCCAGGTGTCGAACTCGTCGGGGACCTGCTCCAGCAGTTCGTCCAGCGGACGGCCGCCCTTGGAGCGGATGCCGTCGAGCTCGGCGACCGAGAAACCGAGGCCCTGGGCGAGGCGCTTGACGGACGTCCCGGCGAAGCGCTGGATGCCGTGGCTGCGCCAGATGTCCCGCTCGGTGACGCCGGTGAGCAGTTTGTGGAGGCGTACGTACTCCGAGAGCTTGGCCTTCGCGCGCACGCCGGAGGCGAAGCGCAGGACGAAGCCCTCGGCGTCGGTGCCGGTCGCGGGCACGCTGCCGGGCAGGGTGCTGGAGTCGGCGAGGGCGAGCAGTTCGTCGAGCGGCATGGCGGGCCACACCTTGACGACGGAGCCGATGCCCTGCCAGTGGCCGGCGGCCTCGGCGAGCGGCACCTCGATGCCGTCCAGGCGGAACGCGGCGAGCAGGACGAGGTCCCGGCGGTCGCCGTAGTCGACCACGATCCGGTTCTGCGGGTACACGATCTCCGCGAGGTAGGTGACGCCGGGCACGAGGGCCGTGGTGTCGCGGGTGTCGAGGCGGCGCTGCGCCCAGGCGGCCTGGGCGCTGGTGAAGGAGCCCCTGGTGGCGGCGTGCCAGTGGTCCGCGTAGTGGAAGACCACGGCGAGGCTGCCGTCGACCTTGTCGTACACCTCGAACGTCTCATCGGGCAGTGCGGGCGCGTAGGGGCGGCCGGAGGCGTGCTCGCCGACGTTGAAGAACTTCGGCAGGGGCAGCGCGACGACCGCTCCGGTCTCGTCGTCGGCGACGAGGCCGCGGCAGCGCGTGGTGACCCCGTTCCATATCTGCTCGTACTGCGCGGCGCGCGTGTACGTGTAGAGGGACAGGGGCAGTTCGGGGTGCTGCTTGCGGGTCACGTGCCCGGCGTCGATGGCCTGTGTCAACTCCTGCGCGGGCAGCAGGCCGTGCAGAGTCAGGTGGTCCTGGCTCATGGGTTCCTCCCGGTTCGAGATGCCTCATTCTCACGTGCGGGAGGGAGGGGCCGGTAATCAATTACGACTGGTCAGAGGCCGAGGCGGTTGATGTGCCGGGGGTGCAGGATCCGGGTGGCGACCTCGGCTCCGGGGGTGGCCACGGTGATCATCGCCCGGCCGAGGGCCTCGGTGGTGGTGACCTGGTTCGGCGCGATCCGCCGCAGGACCGGGAAGAGCGGCGCGGTGAGCGCGTACAGCGTCCGGTAGAGCCGCGTCTTGGAGGGCATGCCGCTGACGGGCTGGACGAGGCCCGGGCGGAACATGTAGGCGCGGAAGGGCAGGGCGAGCAGGTCGTTCTCCGTCTTCCCCTTCACCCGGGCCCACATGGAGCGGCCCCGCTCGGTGCTGTCGGTGCCCTGGCCGGAGACGTAGGCGAAGGTGAGCGCCGGGTTCGCGGCGGCCAGCGGGCGGGCGACGCCGAGCGTCAGGTCGTGGGTGACGGCGCGGTAGGCCTCCTCCTTCATGCCGACGGAGGAGACGCCCAGGCAGAAGAAGCAGGCGTCATAGCGGGACAGCTCGCCGGCGAGCTCCGTCAGGTCGGCGGGGTCGGGCCGGACGTGTTCGCGGAGTTTGGGGTGGCTGACGCCGAGCGGGGTGCGGCCGACGGACAGGACGCTCTTCACCGCGTCGTCGCGCAGGCAGGCGCGCAGTACGCCGCGCCCGATCATTCCGGTTCCGCCGTAGAGGATGACGTTCACGCCTTCACCCTATGGGCTCCCGCGCCGCCGGGGCTCCGCTCAATGGGAGACGCAGAGTTCGTTGCCCTGGGGGTCGGTGAGGGTGGTCCACTGGTAGGGGCCCTGGCTGCCCTCGTGGAGGAAGGTGGCGCCCTTGGCGACGAGGCGCTCGATCAGGGCGCGGGGGTCGTCCTCCCCGGTGCGGACGTCCAGGTGCACCCGGTTCTTGACGGTCTTGGGCTCCAGGACGAACTGGAAGAGCACGCGGGGTGCCCGCTCCAGGCCGTCGGGGTGGCGGATGGCGGCGCCGGCCTTCCAGACGAGCGTGCCGCGGTGGGTGGTGGTGTCCTCTTCGGTGGCGTGGCCCGCCTCGACCATGTGGCGGATGAACTTCTCGTCCGAGGGCTCCACCTCCCAGCCCAGGGCGTCGGCCCACCAGTCGGCGAGCGGGTGGGGGTCGGTGGAGTCGACGGTCACCTGGAACGTGTAGGCCATGGCGGGACTTTAGCCAGCCGCTCCGCTCGGCGCGGGCTGAAACGCCGTCAGGCGGGCCGGCGGCCCGGGCAGCGGCTGAGGGCGAAGGCGAGGAGGGTGAGGACCCAGGCCCCGACCGCGATCCACAGCAGGACCTCGCCGAGGGGCCGCAGCCAGGGGGTGCCGGTGGCGGGGGCGGCGGTGAGGCAGGCGGTGGCGGTCATGCCGAGCGGGAAGACGGTGGACCAGCGGCGGATGTCGTAGCGGGGGCGGAGGCTGCGGAGTTCGGCGGCGAGGAGGACGGCGTACCAGCCCAGGGAGAGGGCGAGGGCCGTCAGGGTGGCGTTGCGCAGGGCCGTGTGCGCCGGGCCGGTCCACGCGGACAGGGCGGTGAGTTTCGCCCCGGCGAGGGCGGTGATGGACAGCGCTCCGCCCGCCACCCAGTGGTCACCCGCGCCGCCGACGATCTCGTGGAAGTCGAACCGGGCCAGGGCGAGGCCGTACAGCAGCAGGCCCAGGCAGAAGCAGGCCAGGGCGGCCGGCGCTAGGCCGTCTCTTCCGGATCTTGCCTGACCCGCGACGCCCGGCACGGCACCTCGCCGCGTTGTCGGCACAGCCGAGTACGTCCAGTACGCGCGCTGTGCCTCCGCCTTGCGAGGCACCGCACCAGACGCCGCGGG
>NZ_JBIBCI010000010.1:148290-295052 GCF_042901085.1 Streptomyces sp. NPDC012794 | reverse complement strand
GGCCCCGACGCCCCCATCATCACCACCGACGCCCGCCACCGCGCGGACGCCAAGAGCGCACTCATCACGCTCGTCGAGCACGCCCTCATGGCACGTCTGCGGTAGGAGTCCGGGCAGGCGCGCGCAGGCGCCGCAAGGACGTTGGAAGGCCCCCGTGTCCCGGACACGGGGGCCTTCTCCTTGCCCGCTCCTTCCCCTTCGCGTTGCCCGCTCCCCCCGGGCAAGCCGAAGGCCCCGCACCCCTCCAGGGGGTGCGGGGCCTTCCGGCGTTTGGTGCGCGCGCTGCTCAGCCGCGCCAGCTGTGGGGGGCCTGGAAGCCCCGGCTGCGCTCCAGGCGGCGCCAGCCCGCGGTGGAACGGCGGGTGACGGCGGCCTCCTCCGGGGTGGCGGCGGCGCGGGCGAGGAGGATCGCGGTGATCGCGGCCAGTTCCTCGGGCTCGGCGTTGCCCTTCTCGACCTTCAGCAGGGTGTCGGTGGCGGTGCTCATCGTTGGCAGGTCTCCTTCGCTCGTTACTGCGGCGGGTTGCCGTGCTTGCGGGACGGCAGGTCGGCGTGCTTGGTGCGGAGCATCGCCAGGGCGCTGACGAGCACCCCCCGGGTCTCGGCCGGGTCGATGACGTCGTCCACCAGGCCGCGCTCGGCCGCGTAGTACGGGTGCATCAGTTCGGCCTTGTATTCCTTGACCATCCGGGCCCGCATCGCCTCGGGGTCCTCCGCGTCCGCGATCTGCTTGCGGAAGATCACGTTGGCGGCGCCTTCGGCGCCCATGACGGCGACCTCGTTGGTGGGCCAGGCGTAGGTGAGGTCGGCGCCGATGGACTGGGAGTCCATGACGATGTACGCACCGCCGTAGGCCTTGCGCAGGATGAGCGAGATCCGCGGCACGGTCGCGTTGCAGTACGCGTACAGCAGCTTGGCGCCGTGGCGGATGATGCCGCCGTGCTCCTGGTCGACGCCCGGCAGGAAGCCGGGGACGTCCAGCAGCGTGACGATCGGGATGTTGAAGGCATCGCACATCTGGACGAAGCGCGCGGCCTTCTCGGACGCGTGGATGTCCAGGACGCCGGCGAGGTGGCCGGGCTGGTTGGCGACGATGCCGACGACCTGGCCGTCCAGCCGGGCGAGGGCGCAGATGATGTTGCGCGCCCAGCGCTCGTGGATCTCCAGGACGTCCCCGTCGTCGACGAGCTCCTCGATGACCTTGAGCATGTCGTACGGGCGGTTGCCGTCGGCGGGGACCAGGTCCAGCAGGACGTCCGAGCGCCGGTCGGCGGGGTCGGAGCACTCGTGGACCGGGGGGTTCTCGCGGTTGTTGGAGGGCAGCATCGTGATGAGGTACCGGACCTCGGCGATGCAGGTCTCCTCGTCGTCGTACGCGAAGTGGGCGACGCCCGAGGTCTCGGCGTGCACGTCCGCGCCACCGAGGCCGTTCTGGGTGATCTCCTCGCCGGTCACCGCGCGGACCACGTCCGGGCCGGTGATGAACATCTGCGAGGTCTCGCGGACCATGAAGACGAAGTCCGTCAGGGCCGGGGAGTACGCGGCTCCGCCGGCGCACGGGCCGAGCATCACCGAGATCTGCGGGATGACCCCGGAGGCCTTGGTGTTGCGCTGGAAGATGCCGCCGTAACCGGCGAGGGCGGAGACGCCCTCCTGGATACGGGCGCCCGCGCCGTCGTTGAGGGAGACCAGCGGGGCACCGGCCGCGATGGCCATGTCCATGATCTTGTGGATCTTCGTGGCGTGGGCCTCGCCCAGGGCGCCGCCGAAGATGCGGAAGTCGTGCGCGTAGACGAAGACCGTGCGGCCCTCGACCGTGCCCCAGCCGGTGATCACACCGTCCGTGTAGGGCTTCTTCGCCTCCAGGCCGAAACCGGTCGCCCGGTGCCGGCGCAGCTGCTCGACCTCCCTGAAGGAACCTTCGTCGAGCAGGAGCGCGATGCGCTCGCGCGCGGTCAGCTTGCCCTTGGCGTGCTGGGCTTCGGTCGCGCGGTCGCTGGGGCCGCGCCGGGCCTCCTCGCGGAGGGAGTGCAGCTCGGCCACGCGCCCACGGGCGTCCGTCGGCTCGCTCGAAGTCTGGTCCACAACGGTCATGTACCGACCTTACGGAGCGTGGCCATCAAAACCCTCCGTCGGTTCTACACAGTCTCCGGCCCCGTCCGCTGTCCGGCCCGGACAGAACCTCCGAAGCATGCATGGACTCCCCCAGCGGGGACCTCCACCCTTTGTGGGGTTCCTATAAAAACGCCGACACCAGCCCAGGAAGTTGAAATTTGAACAGAATGGGTCTAGCGTCGTTCTTGTTGAAAGTTCAACGAAACAGGATCTCCTCAGGAGGAAGTCATGGGTCTCTTCTCCCGCCGCGGCACCCGCAGCGAGTCCGTTCCGCAGGGTCCGGTCGCCACGCTCGACGTCGACCCGGCGCTCGCCGCGCTCACCGGCGACTACGTCATCGACCCCGCCCACAGCAGCATCGGCTTCACCGTGCGCCACGCCATGGTGACCAACGTCCGCGGCGGTTTCGCCCGGCACGAGGGCACCCTGCACCTGGACGGCGACGACCCGTCGCGCTCCACCGCCGCCATCGACGTCGAGATCGCCTCGGTCAGCACCGGCATCGCCGACCGCGACGCCCACCTGCTGGGCAGCGACTTCTTCGACGCCGAGCTCTTCCCGCGGATGACCTTCCGCTCCACCTCGGCGGCGCACCTCGGCGGTGACGCGTACCGGATCACCGGCGAGCTGACGATCAAGGACGTGACGCGTCCGCTCTCCATCGACCTGGAGTTCTCCGGTTCCGCCACGGACGTCTACGGCAGCGAGCGCGTCGGCTTCGAGGGCTCCGCGGAGATCCTCCGCTCCGACTGGGGCCTCACCTGGAACGCGGCCCTGGAGGCCGGCGGCGTGATGGTCAGCGACAAGGTGAAGCTGACCTTCGACATCTCGGCGGTCAAGCAGGCCTGATCCCGGTCGCGCGGAACCCCGGGGGCGGCTACCAGCCGCCCCCGCCGTCGAAGCCGCCGCCACCGTCGAAGCCGCCACCACCGCCGAAGTCCCCGCCGCCGAAGTCGGACGGGTCGTAGTCGGATCCGGAGACCTCCCCGCCCTCGAATCCCCCGCCGCCGTACCCGCCGCCGAAGTCCGAGGCGTAGGCGGGAGCGGCCATCATCGAGCCGAGCATCGTGCCCATCAGCAGGCCGGGCAGGATGCCGCCGCCGAAGTACCCGCCGGCCCACGGTCCGTAGGCCGGGCCGGCGTCGTAGTACGGGCGCGGGCCGTGCTCCGTGTCCACGGTGCGCACCGCCGGGTCCACGCCGTCGCGCAGCCGTACGGCGTCGGCCGTGCAGACCGGCACGGTACGGGCCGCCCCGCCGGCCGGCGCCCAGGCCGCGTCCTGCGTACTCGGACCGTGCCGGGGATCGAAGAAGCAGGGCGGGCGGCGCTCGGGCGGCGGCTTGCCCTGGCGGCGGGCGTCCAGGCCGGCCAGCGCGTACCGGCCGTCCTCCAGCGCCTGGGTCACGCCCTGTACCTCGTGCGGTTCCCGCACCGAGGCCATGATCCGCTTGGCCTTCTCGTAGGAGTCCAGGGCGTGCTCGTAGTCCTCGCGCATGGCGTCGTCGGCGCCGGGCTCACCGGGGTGGAAGTCGAGGCGGTCGAGTTCCTCGCCGAAGGCGGTGATGTCCTCGTCCACCACCACCGCGAGCCGGGCGACCGCTTCGCGCCGGGTCTCTTCCTTCTTCTTCCGGTTCCGCTTGACCAGCAGGTACGTGCCACCGCCGCCGGCCAGGGCCACCGCGCCGAGGGCGATCAGCGCCCCGGCGGAGGATCCGCCCCCGCCGGACCCCTCGCTCCAGGAGGCGGGGGCCCGGCCCTTGAGCTGCGGGAGGGCCTGGTCGGCGAAGTCGTTCAGCTGGGTGGCGGCGTCCACCGCCCCGCCGGCCTTCACCGCGTCGGTGAGGTTGCGGACCGCGTTGCCCGGCATGACGGCCCGGTCGGCCCCGGCGTTGAAGCCGTCGCCGAGCCGGACGGCGTAGAGCCCGGTGATCCCGGTCTGCGTGCGCACCGTGCGCAGCACGCTGTCGGCGGGGAAGGCGGCGGTGGCGGGCAGCACGGCGACGAAGAGCGGCTTGCCGGCCGCCTTGATCTTCGCGGCCAGGGCGTCCGCCTGGGCGGGCGACAGCTGTGCGGCGGCCCCGGGATCGACGTAGACCGGGCCCTTCTTGAGCGCCTCCGCCACCGCGGCGGTCCCCCCGTCGGCGGCGGAGGCCCGCGGGGCGGCGCCGAGCGCCCCGGCGGACAGGGCCAGCAGCAGACCGGACAGCATCGATCCCACGCGTATGGATATCAGCCTGGTCCTCATACTGACGACGCTACCCGAACCGGCAATTTCCCGTGTAAGCCGGACATAAGCGGCATGCACAGGGGTCGAGGACCTCGCCGGGCCGGAGCCCGGCGAGGTGTGCGCCGGAGCTACTCGGCCGGTTCGACGCCCGCGTGGAGGAGGCCGAAGGTGTAGGCGTCCTCCAGGGCCTGCCAGGAGGCCGCGATGACGTTGGGGGCGACGCCCACCGTGTTCCACTCGCGGCTGCCGTCCGTCGTGGAGATCAGGACGCGGGTCGTGGACTCCGTGCCGTGCTTGCCCTCCAGGATGCGGACCTTGTAGTCCACGAGCTCGAACTTGGCCAGCTGCGGGTAGAAGCGCTCCAGGGCGACCCGCAGGGCGCGGTCGAGGGCGTTGACGGGGCCGTTGCCCTCCGCCGTGGCGACGATCCGCTCGCCCTTGGCCCACAGCTTGACGGTCGCCTCGTTGGCGTGGGTCCCGTCGGGGCGGTCCTCTACGATGGCCCGCCAGGACTCGGTACGGAAGTACTTGCGCGCCCGGCCCTCGGCCTCGGCGCGGAGCAGCAGCTCGAAGGAGGCGTCGGCGGCCTCGTACGTGTAGCCGGCCAGCTCGCGCTCCTTGACCCGCTCGACCACGCGGGCGATCAGCGCCCGGTCCCCGCCGAGGTCGACGCCGAGCTCCTTGCCCTTGAGCTCGACGGAGGCGCGGCCGGCCATGTCGGAGACCAGCATGCGCATGGTGTTGCCGACGCGCTCGGGGTCGATGTGCTGGTACAGGTCCGGGTCGACCTTGATCGCCGAGGCGTGCAGGCCCGCCTTGTGCGCGAAGGCGGAGACGCCGACGTACGGCTGGTGCGTGGAGGGGGTGAGGTTGACGACCTCGGCGATGGCGTGGGAGATGCGGGTCATCTCGGCGAGCGCGCCCTCGGGGAGGACCTTGCGGCCGTACTTGATCTCCAGCGCGGCGACGACGGGGAAGAGGTTGGCGTTGCCGACGCGCTCCCCGTATCCGTTCGCGGTGCACTGGACGTGCGTGGCGCCGGCGTCGACGGCGGCCAGGGTGTTGGCGACGGCGCAGCCGGTGTCGTCCTGGGCGTGGATGCCCAGGCGGGCGCCGGTGTCGGCCAGTACGGTCGAGACGACCGCGCCGATCTGGGCGGGGAGCATGCCGCCGTTGGTGTCGCAGAGGATGACGACGTCGGCGCCGGCCTCGTGGGCGGTGCGGACGACGGCCTTGGCGTACTCGGCGTTGGCGCGGTAGCCGTCGAAGAAGTGCTCGCAGTCGACGAACACGCGGCGGCCCTGGGCGACGAGGTGCGAGACGGTGTCGCGGACCATCTCCAGGTTCTCTTCGAGGGTGGTGCGCAGCGCGAGTTCGACGTGGCGGTCGTGGGACTTGGCGACGAGGGTGATGACCGGCGCGCCGGACTCCAGGAGGGCGCGTACCTGCGGGTCCGAGGCGGCGTCGCCGCCGGCCCGGCGGGTTGCGCCGAAGGCGACCAGCTGGGCGTTCCTGAAGTGGATCTCGGCCCGGGCGCGGGCGAAGAACTCGGTGTCGCGGGGGTTGGCGCCGGGCCAGCCGCCCTCGATGAAGCCGACTCCGAACTCGTCGAGGTACCGCGCGATCGTCAGCTTGTCCGCGACCGTGAGGTTGATGCCCTCACGCTGGGCGCCGTCGCGCAGGGTGGTGTCGAAGACGTGGAAGCCGTCGTCGAGTGCCTCTGTCGGCTGGCTCGCCTCTGTCGTCGTCATGCTGATCTGACTCCTGTCGGATGAGTGGTTCCGGAGACCGGGGATCCACTGCCCCCATCATCGCGCGCTGTCCGGTTCCGGCATGTTTCTGCCCTGGAAACGAAAAGACCCCTCGCGGGTGCGAGAGGTCTGCGCGCGGGTCTGAGGCACGGTGGCCGCTGCCGCGGAGGTCGTCCACGGTTTCAGCGGTCACAGAGGACCGGCGCGCTGCTGTCCATAATCATGAGCCGAGCAGACACGCCCGCAGTGTGACACAAGGCCCTCGGCCCGTGGACGCCGGTCTCAGCATGCGGGCACCCGCCGTCCGGCGGGCGGCCCGCGGCCCGGGGACGGCCTACCCGGCCAGGGTCTCGGCGAGGAATTCCCCGACGTGCGCCAGGATGTCCTCCCGCTCGATGCCGGGCAGTCCGACGGCGACCTGGATGCTGAATCCGTCGAGCAGGGCGCGCAGCCTGGCCGCGAAGCGGTCGGGGTCGACCGCGCGGAACTCGCCGCGCGAGATGCCCTCGGCGAGCAGGGCGACCAGGTCGCGGTGCCAGGCGCCCTCGATGGCGGCCTGCCGTTCGCGTTCCTGGGGGCCCGCGTTCTGGGACCGGTTCCAGACCTCCAGCCACAGGGTCCAGTGCGGGTCCCGGGCGCCGTCGGGCACGTACAGGTCCACGTACGCCTGTACGCGCTCGCGCGCCGGGCCGCGGCGGGCCAGCAGGGCCCTGCGCTGGTCGCCGAGGGCCGCCTCGCTCCATTCCAGGGTCTGCAGCAGGAGCTCGTCCTTGCTGCCGAAGTAGTAGAGGAGGTGGCCGCTGCTCATCCCGACCTGCCGGCCCAGGCCGGCCATGGTCAGGCCTTCCAGTCCGCGCTCGGCGATCGTGGCCATGGCGGCGACGAGTACGTCCTCGCGCGGGGGCGCGTTCTTGCGCGCCGCCCGTACCGGTACTCCACCCGCCGCCATGGTCCGCTCCTTCACGAGGTCCGCCTCGGGTCAGACCTTCGGCTGCTGCTGGGTGATGCAGTGGATACCGCCACCCCCGGCGAAAATCGTACGTGCGTCAACGAGCGTCACGGTCCGCTCGGGGAAGAGTCCGCGGAAGATCTCCGCGGCCTCCTCGTCGCGCGGGTCGTCGAAGGCGCACAGCACCACGCCCCCGTTGCAGAGGTAGTGGTTGATGTACGAGTAGTCCACCCACTCGCCGTCCTCCTCGAGAACGGTCGGCGCGGGGACCTCCACGACCTCCAGCAGCCGGCCCCGCGCGTCGGTGGAGGCGCGCAGGATGGCGGCGATGGTCTTGCAGCGCTCGTGGTCCGGGTGGGCCGGGTCGGGCTGGGTGTGGACCATGACCACGCCGGGGCGGGCGAAGGCGGCGACGATGTCCACGTGGCCCTGGGTCCCGTAGGTGCCGTAGTCGCCGGCCAGGCCGTACGGCAGCCAGATGGCCTTGGTGGTGCCGAGGTGGGCGTGGATCTCCTCCTCGACCTGCTTGCGGGTCCAGCCGGGGTTGCGTCCCTCGCCGAGCTGCACGGTGTCGGTGAGGAGCACGGTGCCCTCGCCGTCGACGTGGATGGCGCCGCCCTCGTTCACCAGGCGGGTGCTGTAGGTGCGGGTGCCGACGAGGTCGGAGACGTGGCGGGCGATCTTCGCGTCGTGGTCCCAGCGGGCCCACTCCTGGGCGCCCCAGCCGTTGAAGGTCCAGTCGACGGCCGCCAGTTCACCGGCGTCGTTGGTGACGAAGGTCGGGCCGATGTCGCGCATCCAGGCGTCGTCGAGCTCCCGCTCGACGAGCTCGACGTCGTCCCCGACGACCGCCCGGGCGCTCTCGGCGTCGCCCGGGGAGACGACGAGGGTCACCGGTTCGTACGCGCGCACGGCGCGGGCGACCGCGCCCCAGGCCTCACGGGCCTCGGCCAGCTCCTGGGCGTTGGTGAAGGTGGGGTTGGGGCTGGGCCAGGCCATCCAGGTGCGCTCGTGGGGGGTCCACTCGGCGGGCATCCGGAAGCCGTCGGCCGAGGGCTTGGCGGGCTGTGCAGTCATGGCGGGGGTCCTTACGGGCTTACGGGCTGTGCCGTTCACAGGGTGTGCCGTTTACAAGAAGTAGAGGCGGTTGAGGGAGACCGAGTCGGCCGCTTCGGAGCGCAGCGGTTCCCCGTCGAGGGAGACGAGTCCGCTGCGCGCGTCGACGTCGACCGCGCCCACCCGGGAGTTGAGGAGCATGTCCTTGGGGCCGATGCCCCGGGTGCCGCGTACGGCGACCCGGCGGCGGCGGGTCGGCATCGCGTCGCCGCCCAGCGCCGCCGCGGCGGCGGAGACGAAGGCGACGGAGATGTCGGCGGCGGTGGCCCCGTACGAGCCGAACTGCGGTCCGAGGACGAGTGGTTCGCAGGTGTCGGTGGCGGCGTTGGGGTCACCGGTGACTCCGTAGGCCGGGAAGCCCGACTTGAGGACCAGCTGCGGCTTGGCGCCGAAGAACTGCGGGCGCCAGAGCACGATGTCGGCGAGCTTGCCGGTTTCGATGGAGCCGATCTCGTGAGCCAGGCCGTGGGCGACGGCCGGGTTGATGGTCAGCTTGGCCATGTAGCGCAGGACGCGGGCGTTGTCGTCGCCCTCGCCGTCGCCGTCCAGGGGGCCGAGCTCGCCCTTCATCTTGGCGGCCATCGCGAAGGTGCGGCGGATGGTCTCGCCGGCCCGGCCCATGCCCTGGGCGTCGGAGGAGGTGATGCCGATGGCCCCGAGGTCGTGCAGGACGTCCTCGGCGCCCATCGTCCCGGCTCGGATCCGGTCGCGGGCCATGGCCGCGTCGCCGGGGAGGTCCGGCTTGAGGTCGTGGACGGAGACGATCATGCCGTAGTGCTCGGCGACGGCATCGCGGCCGAAGGGCAGGGTGGGGTTGGTGGACGAGCCGATGACGTTCGGCACGCCCGCCATCTTCAGCACGTTGGGGACGTGCCCGCCGCCGCAGCCCTCGATGTGGAAGGCGTGGATGGTCCGGCCGTCCAGGACGCGCAGGGTGTCCTCGACGGAGAGGCACTCGTTCAGGCCGTCGCTGTGCAGGGCGACCTGTACGTCGTGCTCCTCGGCCACGCGCAGGGCGGTGTCCAGGGCACGGGTGTGCGCGCCCATGTCCTCGTGGACCTTGAAGCCCGAGGCGCCGCCCTCGGCGAGGGCCTCCACCAGGGGCGCGGCGTCCGAGGAGGAGCCGCGGGCGAGGAATCCGATGTTGACGGGCCAGGCGTCGAAGGCGTTGAAGGCGTGCTTCAGCGCCCAGGGGGAGTTGACGCCGACACCCCACACGGGACCGAACTCCTGACCGATGACGGTGGTGACACCGGCGGCCAGGGAGGCCTCCATGATCCGCGGGGAGAGCAGGTGGACGTGGGTGTCCACGGCTCCGGCGGTGGCGATCAGGCCCTCCCCGGAGACGATGCTCGTGCCGGTGCCGACGACGACGTCGACCCCGTCGAGGGTGTCCGGGTTGCCGGCGCGGCCGATCGCGTGGATGCGGCCCTCCCGGATGCCGATGGAGACCTTCTTGATGCCGAGCACGGCGTCGATCACCAGGACGTTGCTGATCACGACGTCGCAGGTGTCGCGGACGGCGGCGCCCTTCAGGTGCAGGCCGTCGCGGGCGGTCTTGCCGAAGCCGGCCAGGAACTCGTCGCCGGGCTTCTGGGCGTCGTACTCCACCCGGACGGTCAGCCCCGAGTCGCCGAGCCGGACCCGGTCGCCGGCGCGGGGGCCGAAGACCGAGGCGTACTCGTGCGGGTCGATGTGGCGGCTGCCCGGGGCGCAGTGCGCGCTGTGGTCGCTGTGGGGGGTCTGACGGCTCACGCCTGGTTTCCTTCCGGGGCGTCGTCGGTCGGGGCGGCGGCGCCGAGGTAGCCGCAGGCGGCGGCGCGGGCCAGGGCCTGCTCCTTGGCTCCGGGGGCGTCCAGCGGGCCGTCGACCAGGCCGGCGAAGCCGATCGCGATGCGCTCGCCGCCGATCGGGACCAGGCCCACCTCGCCCTCGCCGTGCGGGTCGAAGCGCACCGAGGAGCCCGCCGGTACGCACAGCCGCATGCCGTAGGCGGCGGCGCGGTCGAAGTCGAGCCGGGGGTTCGCCTCGAAGAAGTGGAAGTGGGAGGTGACGCTGACCGGCACGGACGCGGTGTTGCGCACGCGCAGGAGCAGCCGCGGTTCGGGCTGGGGGGCGCCGGGGCCGGGTACGACGGCGCCGGGGGCGTCGTCACCGAGCGACACGGCGCCCTGGATGGGCGCGGAGACCACCGCGAGGCGGGACCCGTCGTCGAAGACGGCCTCCACGTGGACCTCGGTGACCACGTCGGCCACGCCGGGCAGCACGTCGTCGGGGCCGAGCACGCCGCGGGCCTCCTCGATGGCCTCCGCCAGGCGCTTGCCGTCGCGCGCGGCCTCGCAGACCGTGTCCGCGATCAACGCGGTGGCCTCGGGGACGTTGAGCCTCAGGCCCCGGGCCCGTCGGGCCCGGGCCAGTTCCGCGGCGCTGCGCAGCAGCAGCCGGTCGCGCTCCGTAGGGGTCAGCCGCACGCCGATCCACCACCTTTTGAGTCAATGGGTTAGAGCATCACTCTAACTCTTCATTTCCTCGTGGAGAAGAATTGACCTGCGCCACCGGCTCAGGTCACATTGAATGACGCTCAAACCACTGTGCAACCACCCCCCGCCCTGCCAAGGGAGTCCCCCCATGCCCATCGAACAGCGCGGAGTCGACACCATCCCCGAGGAGGAGCGGACCAGCGGTCCCCGCGACCTGGTCTCGATCCTCCTCGGCTCCAACCTCTGCCTCGGCGTGATCGTCTTCGGCTGGCTGCCCCCGTCCTTCGGGCTCGGGCTGGTGCCCTCCGTCACCGCCATCGTGACCGGCACCCTGGTCGGCATCGCCTTCACCGCGCCGCTCGCCCTGGTGTCCCTGCGGACCGCGACCAACCTGTCCACCTCCAGCGGCGCCCAGTTCGGCGTACGGGGACGGCTGGTCGGCTCCGTCGTCGGACTGCTGCTCTCCCTCGGCTACACCGCCCTCACCCTGTGGATAGGCGGCGACGTGATGGCCGCGGCCCTGTCCCGCCTCACCGGGCTGCCGGACACCGGTACCACCCGGGCCGTGATGTACGGCGTACTCGCCGCGTGCACCGTCGTCGCGGCCGTCTACGGCTACCGGCTGCTGCTGCGCATGAGCAAGGTGCTGTCCGTGGCCATGGTCGTCCTGCTGGCCGTCGGCGTCGTCGCCTACGCCCCGGACTTCACCACCGCCGCCCCTCCGGACACCGCGTACCTGCTCGGCTCGTTCTGGCCGACCTGGCTGCTGGCCGCCGTCGCGGCCGGGCTCAGCGGACCCGTCGCCTTCATCACCCTGCTGGGCGACTACACCCGCTACGTCTCCCCCCGGCGCCACGGCTCCCGCAAGGTCTTCCGGGCCACCTGCCTGGGACTGCTGGTCGGCCTGCTGGTCCCGCAGCTGTTCGGCACCTACACCGCCCTCGCCGCCCGCGCCGGCGCCGACTACGCCGGGCCGCTCGTGGAGGCCGCGCCCTTCTGGTACCTCGTCCCGCTGCTCCCCGCCGCGGCGGCCGGCTCGGTGGGCAACGCCGGGCTGATGCTCTACTCCATGGGCCTGGACCTGGACGCCATCGTGCCGAGGACGACCCGCACCAAGGCCACCGTGATCGCCGCGGTGGTGGCCACCGCGTTCGTCTTCTTCGGCTCCTTCGAGTGGGACGTGCAGTCCGCGATGACCTCCTTCGTCCTGCTGCTCACCGCGATCGGCACCCCCTGGGCCGTGGTCACCCTGATCGGCTTCGTGCGCTGCCGCGGGATCTACGACGCCGATGCCCTCCAGGTGTTCAACCGTCGGGCCCGCGGCGGCGTCTACTGGTACAGCGGCGGCTGGAACGTCCGCGCCACGGCCTCCTGGGCGGCGGGCGCGGCCGTGGGACTGGCCGCCGTGTCGACCCCGGTGTACGAGGGCCCGCTGCTGGCCCTCACCGGCGGGGTGGACTGTAGTTTCATCCTGTCGGGGCTGGTCGGCGGGGCGGTGTACACCGCCCTGACGGTCCGGCCGCAGGCGGCACCGGCCGCCGGACCGGCGGGGAACGCAGTGGTGGCGGCGGCCGAATAGGACGGGGGCCGGCGCCCACGACACGGGGAGGCATCGTGGAAGAAGTCGCGTACGTGGCGGGGAAGATCGTCAAGGGAATCGCCGGCCTGGCCTACGCGTTCGGCGACGCCGTCGTGGGGCTCGGCCCGGAGGGGAAGGACAAGGAGCGCGAGGAGAAGAAGGACGACGGCGAAACGGAGGACGAGCGCTGACCCGCGCTCCCTCCCGGAACGCCGGAAGGCCCCCCGCGCACCGCGCGGGGGGCCTTCCTTTGCGTCCGGGGCGCCGAACGCCTAGCCGAGCGGGTGCATCCAGCCGTGGGTGTCGGGAGTGCGGCCGGTCTGGAGGTCGAGGAGCGCCTGGCGGAGCTTCATGGTGACCTCGCCGGGCTGCCCGTCGCCCTGGGTCCAGCCGGCGCGCTCCGACTTGACCGAACCGACCGGGGTGATGACGGCGGCGGTGCCGCAGGCGAACACCTCGGTCAGGGTGCCGTTCTCGTTGTCGCGCTTCCAGTCCTCGGTGGAGATCCGGCCCTCCTCGGCGGTGTAGCCGAGGTCGCGGGCGATGGTGAGGAGGGAGTCACGGGTGATGCCGGGCAGGAGCGAGCCGGTGAGCTCGGGGGTGACGATGCGGTCGCCGTACACGAAGTACAGGTTCATGCCGCCCATCTCCTCGATCCAGCGGTGCTCGACGGCGTCGAGCCAGACGACCTGGTCGCAGCCGTGCGAGGCGGCCTGGGCCTGGGCGACGAGGGAGGCCGCGTAGTTGCCGCCGGTCTTGGCGGCGCCGGTGCCGCCCTTGACGGCGCGGACGTACTCCTCGGAGAGCCAGACGGAGACGGGCTTGACGCCACCGGGGAAGTAGGCGCCGGCGGGCGAGGCGATGACCATGAAGAGGAACTCGTTGGCCGGGCGGACGCCCAGCCCGACCTCGGACGCGAACATGAACGGACGCAGGTACAGGGAGGCCTCGCCGGAGTCCGGCACCCAGGCGCGGTCCTGCTTGATCAGGGCGTCGCAGGCCTCGATGAAGAGATCGGCCGGCAGCTCGGGCATCGCCATGCGGCGGGCGGAGGCCTGGAACCGCTCGGCGTTGGCGCGCGGGCGGAAGGTGGCGACGGTGCCGTCGGGCTGGCGGTAGGCCTTGAGGCCCTCGAAGATCGTCTGCGCGTAGTGCAGGGTCATGTTCGCCGGGTCGATCGACAGCGGGGCGTACGGGACGAGCTCGGCGTCGTGCCAGCCGCGGCCTTCGGTCCACTTGATCGTCACCATGTGATCGGTGAAGTGGCGGCCGAAGCCCGGGTTGGCCAGGATCGCTTCGCGCTCCGCGTCGGACAGCGGGTTCGAGGAGGGCTTGAGCTCGATCGTGGGCGTCGTCATGAGTGCTTGTCCTTCACCGGTTGGGTAGGGCGGACCGCGCTCATGCGTACCAGGACGTCCGAGCTTCCCCGTATTCCGCGGCCTCGCGTTCGATTATCGCTCGTGGGCACGCTTCGGAGAAACGGGGCTTAGCGGCCCAGGGAGATGGTGGCACCGGGGGCCGCACAGGAGAAGCCGCCAGGTCCCTTTGTGACCTGGCGGCTTCCTGGAGGGAACGGCCGGGTCAGCCGGCTACTCGCGCGGCGAGGGCGTCGCCGATCGCGTCGGTGGAGCGGAAGGTGCCGTCGCGCTCGGCCAGGTCGGCGGAGACGGCGTCCTCGATGCGGACGGCCTGCTCCTCGTAGCCGAGGTGGCGCAGGAGCAGGGCCACCGAGAGGATCGTCGCGGTCGGGTCGGCCTTGCCGGTGCCCGCGATGTCGGGGGCCGAGCCGTGCACGGGCTCGAACATGGACGGGAAGGCGCCGGTCGGGTTGATGTTCCCGGAGGCGGCCAGGCCGATGCCGCCGGTCACGGCCGCGGCCAGGTCGGTGAGGATGTCACCGAACAGGTTGTCCGTGACGATGACGTCGAAGCGCTCGGGCTGGGTGACGAAGAAGATCGTCGCGGCGTCGACGTGCAGGTAGTCGGTGGTGACCTCGGGGTACTCCTGGCCGACCCTGTCGAAGATGTTCTTCCACATGTGGCCCGCGTACACGAGGACGTTGTTCTTGTGGACGAGCGTCAGCTTCTTGCGGGGGCGCGCGTTGGCCCGCTCGTACGCGTCGCGCACGACCCGCTCGACGCCGTAGGCGGTGTTCACGCTGACCTCGGTGGCCACCTCGGCGGGGGTGCCGGTGCGCAGGCTGCCGCCGTTGCCGGTGTACGGGCCCTCGGTGCCCTCGCGGACCACGACGAAGTCGATCTCCGGACGGCCGGCCAGCGGGGTGGCCGTGTTCGGGAACAGCTTCGAGGGGCGCAGGTTGATGAAGTGGTCGAAGGCGAAGCGGAGCTTCAGCAGCAGACCGCGCTCCAAGACGCCCGACGGGACCGAGGGATCGCCGATGGCGCCCAGCAGGATCGCGTCGTGGTGCTTGAGGGCCTCGAGCTCCGCGTCCGGGAGGGTCTCACCGGTGCGGTGCCAGCGCTGGGCGCCGAGGTCGTACTCCTTGGTCTCCAGCTTCACATCCTGGGGCAGGACCGCGGTAAGGACCTTGAGGCCCTGAGCCACGACTTCCTGGCCGATGCCATCACCGGGGATCACTGCGAGATTGATGCTGGTCGACATGTCGGAACCGTACTCCGTGTCCCAGCCCTCAGACATATCGCGTCCACCATTCGGAACGCGGGAGGGCCGCGGGACCGGCGGGGACGCGATGTGCCCGGTGCGGACGGGCTGGTCGGCGTCCCCCGCCGGGAGCCCGGTCAGTGACCGGTCGAGCCGCCGTTGTCACGGCGGTCCAGGGCGCGCTGGAGGGCGGCGGCGGCGTTCTTGCGGTCGGCGTCGGCCGGGGAGGAGTGGCGGACGCGGCGCGTTGCGGCGGTGGTGGGGGTCATGGTGATCGACTCCTTGGGATCACGGCGTGGCGGGGCCACGGATGAGGGGTGTTCCTTCAAGGCGCCGGAAGAGGCGGGGAGCCGTGCGCCGCAGGGGTTGCCTGCCAGGGGCGCGCGCTCTCGACCGCCATTCGC
The DNA here is from genome assembly GCF_042901085.1 of Streptomyces sp. NPDC012794. Classification (NCBI taxonomy): domain Bacteria; kingdom Bacillati; phylum Actinomycetota; class Actinomycetes; order Kitasatosporales; family Streptomycetaceae; genus Streptomyces; species Streptomyces sp. NPDC012794. The sequence goes on along the minus strand of NZ_JBIBCI010000010.1, from coordinate 279,809 downwards.
AGGATCAGCGAGACGTTCGGCTCCTACAAAGCTAGGGCAGGTCCGGCTGTCTGTCTCCGCAATTACTCGGACTTCCTAGTATCTGAGACGGGAAACCCCCGAAGGGAGCCCTCCAGTGGTTCCGTTTTCAGACCTTCTCAGCCCGGAGTTCCCTGATCAGAGCCCTCACGGCGTGGGTCGATGCCAATTCCGGCGTGGTGACGTATCCCACCTGCCTCACCGGCCTCCGTGGCCCCAGACCGGTGATCTCGACGGTGTCCGGCGCCTCGCGCAGCGACAGCTCCGGCATGATCGCCATACCCAGCCCCCGCCCGACCATGGTCAGCACCATGGCGTCGTCCTCGGCCTTCACGGTGGCCCCGGGGATCCAGTCCTGGGCACGCCACCACTCCCGGGTGTAGGAGCCGCAGTTCTCGTCCCAGTCCAGCAGGGGCAGCGCCCTCGGGTCCGCGTGCCCGACCGGGTGCACCAGCGCGTACGCCTCCTCCACGAGCACCCCGGTCAGCAGCCCCGGCGGTACGTCCTCCCGCGCGCCCAGCGTCGCGATGCCCAGGTCCGCCCGGCCCGCGGCCACCTCCCCCGCCGTGCCGGCACCCAGTTCGCGCACCACCCTGACCTCGGGGCGGATCCCCGGGTACAGCACGGCCAGCCGCTCCAGCGCGGGCGGCAGCAGGTGCAGGGCCGCGCTGCGGAAGGCGGCGACGCGCAGCACCCCCTCCCCGGCGTCCCGCCCGGCGGGGGCCCGGGCCGCGCCCCGCGCCTCCGCGCCCAGCACCTCGTACAGCCGCAGGATGCGCCGGCCCAGCGCCACGGCCCGCTCCCCGGCCGGGGTGGGCGAGGCCCCGCCGCGCCCTCGCTCGAAGAGCACCGCGCCGACCTTGCCCTCGCTGCCGCGCACCGAGTGCGAGACGGCGGACTGGCTGATGCCCAGCACGGCGGCCGCGGCGGAGAAGCCGCCCGTCTCGGCGACGGCGACCAGCACCCGGATTTCCTGCGGGGCGAGCTCGGCCATGGGTTCCCACCTCGGTGTATGAGCAGCGTTCATGGATGTGCGGCTTCCATGAGCGCAACCCCCTGCCCGGCTCCGGGATTCCTTCCTACGGTCGGGGCCATGAGCACCGAAACGGCCCACTCCGTCCACCAGATCGCCCGTCCGACCGGTTTCCCGTCCGCCTCCGACTTCGCGTACGTCTCCTCGCCCGTCCCCGAACCCGCCCCCGGCACCGCCCTGGTGGAGAACCTGCTGCTGTCGGTGGACCCGTACCACCGCGGGATGATGGACGGCGGCGAGGGCGGCTTCGAGCTGCACGCCCCGCTGGAGGGCCGCACGGTGGGCCGGGTGACCGCCTCCCGCGACCCGGGCCTGGCGGAGGGCGACCTGGTCTTCCACCGCGCGGGCTGGCGCACCCACTCCCTGGTCACCCTGGGCGTGGACGGCACCCGCAAGCTGCCCGGCCACGCGGGCGTCCCGCTGGAGGCCTACCTGTCGATCCTCGGCGGCACCGGCCTGACGGCCTACGCCGCCCTCACCCGGACGGCGGCCCTGCGCGAGGGCGAGGACCTCTTCGTCTCCGCCGCCGCCGGCGGGGTCGGCACCGCCACCGGGCACATCGCCCGGCTGCTCGGAGCCCGCCGGATCATCGGCAGCGCCGGCTCGGCGGCGAAGACCGCCCACCTCACCGGGACCCTCGGCTTCGACGCCGCCTTCGACTACCACGACGGGCCCGTCGCCGAGCAGCTGGCGCAGGCCGCGCCGGACGGCGTCGACGTCTACGTGGACAACGTGGGCGGGGAGCACCTGGAGGGCGCGATCGCGTCCCTGCGCGAGTACGGGCGGATCGCCTGGGTCGGCGCCATCTCGATGTACAACGGGGACCGCTCCCCCGCCGCGCCGCGCAACCTCTTCGAGGTGGTCCACAAGTCCCTGCGCCTGGAGGGGGTGTTGGTCCGCAACCACACCGGTCTCCAGGACGAGCTGGAGGATCTCCTGGTCCCCCACCTGCGCAGCGGCCGGATCGGCACCGACACCACCGTCGCCGAGGGCTTCGACCGCACCGTGGAGGCCTTCCTGGGCATGCTCCGCGGGGAGAACCTGGGCAAGATGCTCGTACGGGCCGGCAGCTGATTCCGGCCCCGGCTACAGGACGTCCCCGTTGCGCCAGTCGAAGTCGATCCGCCCGGCTGCGTCCGGCACGGCCCCGCCGGGCGGCGTCCACAGGTAGGTCGAGCCCTCCTCCTCGGCCAGCCGCTCGGGCCCCGCCGGGCCGAGGACGCCGATCTGCCCGGCGTACGGCGTCCAGCCCCGGCTCCCGTACAGGGCCGCGCCCTCGTCGGAGGCGGACAGGGCGCCGAGGACGTACGCCCCGGCGATGACGCCCTCCAGCCCGGCCATCACCGCCGCTCCGAGCCCGCGCCGGCGCCGGTCGGCGCGTACGGCGACGGCCTCGACGTACCCGGTCCGCAGGCCCCGCCCCTGGTGCAGCACCCGCCGCTGGACGACGCTGCCGTGCGCCACGAGCACGCCGCCCCCGTACACCAGGGCGTGCATCCCGCCGAGGGCGTGCTCGAAGTCCTCGTCGCCGAAGTCCCCGTCGAAGGCCGCGTCGAGCAGGTCCCGGATCACGGCGAGGTCGTCCGCGCCGAGCTGCGAGGTGTGCGCGAGACGGATGTGCGTGGCGTCGCTCATGCCCCCAGTCTGCCCCGCAGCCGGTCCAGTTCGGCGGCCGTCAGCCCCGCCCAGCTCAGGTAGGCGCCCGCGTCCAGCCACCGCGCGGTGTCCGCGGCCAGGGCGTGGACGGTGGTGCCGAGACCGGCGACGTAGTCCTGGATCTCGGCGGCGTCGTAGGGCCGGCCCAGGGCCGCGTACCGGGCCCGGACCCGCGGCTCGCTCAGAGCGTGGTCGTCGGCCGTCTCCTCCGGGGTCGCCCCGGCCAGCCTCAGCAGGACGAGCGCGATGATCCCCGTCCGGTCGCGGCCCAGACCGCAGTGGAAGGCGACCCCGCCCGGCGGGGCGGTGGCGACGGCCCGGGCGACGGAGGCCACGCGGTCGGGGAACCGTTCCAGGAAAGGCCGGAAATACGCGGGGGTGCCGAAGCCCGGAGTGCCCCACCACACGTCCCAGAAGTCCCGGTGCTCGATGCCGTCGAGCGAGATCCGCAGGGTGGTCAGCCCGGGCGGACGCGGGGCGTGGTCCGGCTCGGCTTCGCCGTCGTTGCGCAGGTCGATGACGGTGCGCACCCCGTGGCGGGCCAGTGTGGTCCAGCCGCGGGCGGTGAGCCCGTCGAGGCTGTCGGACCGTACCAGCGTCCCGGGCCGGAGCGCTCCCAGGCCGCCGAGGTCACGGGCGTTGAAGCAGCCCTCCCACTCCACGAATCGACCGACGTTCGACACGGTCATAGCCCCCCTGTCAGTACACAACGGACATTGGCAGATGACGCTCCCCTGGCCTCGGGGGTTCCCTCGCTGGAAGATCTGCGCATGTCGCCTGAGACCCAGCAGTGGACCCCCACCCATGGCCGGCCCTACCGGCCCGTCCCCTACCGTCCCGCGCGCATGCCGGGCCCCGAATCGCTCGCGCGCGCGGCGGAGTTGCGGGCCCGGATGGACGAGCGGCGGACGGTGCGCCACTTCTCCCCCGATCCCGTCCCCGAGCAGGCCGTCCGCGACGCGATCGCCTGCGCCGCCACCGCGCCCTCCGGGGCGCACCAGCAGCCGTGGACCTTCGTCCTGGTCAAGGACCCGGGCATCCGGCAGCAGATCCGCGCCGCGGCCGAGCAGGAGGAGCAGATCTCCTACGACGGCCGCCTCGGCGACGAGTGGCTCGCCGCGCTGCGCCCCATCGGCACGGACGCCGTGAAGACCCACCTCACGGACGCGCCGGCGCTGATCGTGGTCTTCCAGCAGCGCTACTGGCTCGGCCCGGACGGCACGAAGCGCAAGCACTACTACGTCGACGAGTCGGTCGGCATCGCGGTCGGCATGCTGCTGTCGGCCCTGCACCTGTCGGGCCTGGCGGCGCTCATCCACACCCCGAGCCCGATGCGCTTCCTGGGGCACGTCCTGAACCGTCCGGAGAACGAGAAGGCCTTCGCGGTGATCCCGGTCGGCTACCCCGCGGACGACTGTGAGGTCCCGGACCTGGTCCGCAAGTCCCTGGACCAGGTCCTGGTGGAGGTCTGAACCCGCGGTCCGCCCCCGCGACCTGGACCGCCCCCGCTCCGGGCTTGGGGGTACCGGAGCGGGGGCGGGATTCAGGGGTCGGGCGGGGTCAGCCCATGTGGGGGTAGCCGTACTCGGTCGGCGGGACCAGCGTCTCCTTGATGGAGCGGGTCGAGGTCCAGCGGAGCAGGTTGGACGCCGCGCCGGCCTTGTCGTTCGTACCCGAGGCACGGCCGCCGCCGAAGGGCTGCTGGCCGACGACGGCGCCGGTCGACTTGTCGTTGATGTAGAAGTTGCCCGCCGCGAAGCGGAGCTTCTCCATCGTGTCGGCGGCCGCGTAGCGGTCCTGGGCGATGACGGAGCCGGTCAGGGCGTAGGCCGAGACGTTCTCCATCTGCGCCAGCATCTCGTCGTACTTGTCGTCCTCGTAGACGTGGATCGCGAGGATCGGGCCGAAGTACTCGGTCGTGAAGACCTCGTTGTCCGGGTCGGTGCACTCGATGACGGTCGGGCGGACGAAGTAGCCCTCGGAGTCGTCGTAGGTGCCGCCCGCGACGATCGTGCAGGTCGGGTCGGCCTTCGCACGGTCGATCGCGGCCTTGTTCTTCGCGAAGGAGCGCTCGTCGATGACCGCGCCGATGAAGTTGGACAGGTCGCGGACGTCCCCCATGGCGATGCCGTCGACCTCGGCCGCGAACTGCTCCTTGAAGCCGTCGTTCCAGATGGAGGCCGGGACGTAGGCGCGCGAGGAGGCGGAGCACTTCTGGCCCTGGAACTCGAAGGAGCCGCGGGTCAGGGCGGTCTTCAGGATCGCGCGGTCCGCGGACGGGTGCGCGACGACGAAGTCCTTGCCGCCCGTCTCGCCGACCAGGCGGGGGTAGGAGCGGTACTTCTCGATGTTGTTGCCGACCGTCTTCCACAGGTACTGGAAGGTCTTGGTCGAGCCGGTGAAGTGGATGCCGGCGAGCTCGGGGTGGTTCAGGGCCACCTCGGACACGGCGATGCCGTCGCCCGTCACCAGGTTGATGACGCCCTTGGGCAGACCGGCCGCCTCCAGGAGCTCCATGAGGAGGACCGCGGAGTGGGTCTGCGTCGGGGACGGCTTCCACACGACCACGTTGCCCATGAGCGCGGGGGCGGTGGGCAGGTTGCCGGCGATGGCCGTGAAGTTGAACGGGGTGATCGCGTAGACGAAGCCCTCGAGCGGGCGGTGGTCGCTGCGGTTCCACACGCCGGCGCTGTTCGCGGCCGGCTGCTCGGCCAGGATCTGGCGGGCGAAGTGGACGTTGAAGCGCCAGAAGTCGACGAGCTCGCAGGGGGTGTCGATCTCCGCCTGCTGCACGGTCTTGGACTGGCCCAGCATGGTGGAGGCGGCCAGCTTCTCGCGCCACGGGCCGGCCAGCAGCTCGGCGGCGCGCAGGATGATCGCGGCGCGGTCGTCGAAGGACATCGCGCGCCAGGCCGGGGCGGCGGCCAGGGCGGCGTCGACGGCCTCCTGGGCGTCGGCCTCGGTGGCGTTGGCGTACGTACCGATGACCGACTTGTGGTCGTGGGGCTGGACGACGTCGAAGCGCTCGCCGCCACCCATCCGCTTGACGCCGTTGATCGTCATCGGGAGGTCGATCGGGTTCTCGGACAGCTGCTTCAGCTGGATCTCGAGGCGCGCGCGCTCCGGGCTGCCGGGGGCGTACGAGTGGACCGGCTCGTTGACCGGCGCGGGGACCTGGGTCACAGCATCCATGGGGCTGGTAACTCCTTGACCTAGTTCTTGGTGATCATCGAGCGGAGGAAGAAGAGCAGGTTGGCCGGCTTCTCGGCGAGGCGGCGCATGAAGTAGCCGTACCAGTCGGTGCCGTAGGCCGTGTAGACGCGCATCCGGTGGCCCTCGGCGGCGAGCCGCAGGTGCTCCTCGCTGCGGATGCCGTACAGCATCTGGAACTCGTACTCGTCCAGTTTGCGCCCGGCCTGCCGGGCGAGCTCCTGGGCGATGGCGATGAGGCGCGGGTCGTGGGACCCGATCATCGGGTAGCCCTCGCCCTCCATCAGGATCTTCATGATCCGGACGTACGCCTTGTCGATCTCGGCCTTGTCCTGGTACGCGACCTCGGCGGGCTCCTTGTACGCGCCCTTCACGATCCGGACGCGGCTGCCGGCGGCGGCCAGCCGGCGGGCGTCGGCCTCGGTGCGGAAGAGGTAGGCCTGGATCACGCAGCCGGTCTGCGGGAAGTCCCGGCGCAGCTCCTCGTGGATGGCGAACATCGAGTCGAGGGTGGTGTGGTCCTCGGCGTCCAGCGTGACGGTGGTGCCGATGGCGGCGGCGGCCTCGACGACCGGGCGGACGTTGGCGAGGGCCAGCTCGTGGCCGCCCTCCAGCGCCTGGCCGAACATGGACAGCTTGACCGACATCTCGACCGTCTCGCCCAGCTGAAGCTCCTTGAGGCGCTGGACGAGCTCCAGGTAGGCGTCCCGGGCCGCGTAGGACTGCTCGACGGCGGTGATGTCCTCGCCGACGACGTCGAGGGTGACCTCCAGGCCCTTGCGCGTCAGCTCCTCGACGATCGGGATGACCTGGTCGACCGTCTCACCGGGGATGAACCGGTTGACCACCGGCTTGGTCACCGGGGCGGCGGAAACGATACGGCGCATCTTGTCGCTGCGCGAGGCGGCGAGGATCGCGGGACCCAGCACGGGGCACCTCCAACGGGTGGCAGAAGCGGACGAACGGACGCCGCGGGGGTGGTGCTGCGGCCGTAGGGAAAACGCGAGTGAAACCACCGTGAAACCTAAGGATCTCCACGATCCTCTGCCATCGACAGCTGTCACGCATCCGTGGCCCGGATCTCATACATCTGTCTGAAGGGGAGGCCGCGGAGTGGGAGAATGGCCGCGTGAAAGGCGATTACCAGGACCTGGTGGACGAGATCTCGGCGCTGCTCGGCGCCCCGGCGACGCTGGAGAACCGGGACTTCCGCCTCATCGCCTTCGGCGCGCACGACAGCGAGGACGACCTCGTGATGGACCCGGTGCGCACCCGCTCGATCCTGACCCGGCAGTCGACGGCGGCCGTCCGGGCCTGGTTCGAGGGCTTCGGCATCGCGCGCGCCACCGGCCCGGTGCGCATCCCGGCGGCCCCGGACGCGGGCGTCTTCCGGGGGCGGATCTGCCTGCCGGTGCGGTACCGGGGCATCGTGCAGGGCTACGTGTGGCTCCTCGACCAGGATCCGGGCCCGGGTCCGGCCGCCCTGGAGGCCGCCATGGACGTGGCCCGGCGGATCGGGGTGCTGCTCGCCGAGGAGGCCAGGGCGGGCGCCGACCTCTCCCGGGAGTTCCTGGCGGTGCTGACCGCCGGCCCGGGCTGGCAGCAGGACATGGCGGTGGCCGCGCTGCGGGTGGCGCTGGGGCCCGGGGCCGAGGGACCGCACGCCGCCGTGTGCGTGGCCCCGTGGTCCGGGGAGGCTCCGGGATCGGTGCCGGGGGCGGCGGCGGTGTGTGTGGTCCCGGCGGGGGGCGAGGGCCCGGACGGCGCGGGTGCCGGTCCCGCGTCGGCGGTGCTCGCGGTGCTGCTGCGGCTGCGGTCGGGGGACGCGACGGCTCCGGCCCTGGCGGCGGCCGGGCGGCTGCTGCCGTCGGCGGCGGCTCCGGCGGGCGGGCCGGGCGGCGGTGCGCGGGGCCCGTCCGGGGGCGGCGCCGTCACCGCCGGGCTGTCCGACCCGGTCCGGGCGCTCACGGAGCTGCCCGCCGCCTGGGCCCAGGCCACCGCCGCCGCCCGGGCGGCGGCCGCGCAGCCGGGGCTGGGGCCGGTGGCGCGGTGGGCGGGGATCGGGCCGTACCGGATGCTGGCCGCCGTGGCCGCGGGCCCGGCGGACGACCCGGCGACCCGGGCCCTGCTGGCTCCGGCCCACCGGGAACTGGCCCGCACCGCCGAGGTGTTCCTCGACTGCGCGGGGCAGGCGGGCCGCGCGGCGGCGGAGCTGGGCATCCACCGCCAGACCCTGTACTACCGGCTGGGCCGGGTCGAGCAGCTGACGGGGCTCGACCTGGACGCCGGCGAGGACAGGCTGCTGCTCCACATGGCGCTCAAGGCCGCCCGCCTGCAGGCCTGAGCGCCGTTCAGGCGACGGTCGGGCGGCGGTGGATGACCGCGCTGCCGACGGCCTTGTCGTGGATGCCGAGGGCGTCGGGGCTGAGCGTCATGGAGGACGCGTTGGCCACGGCCGGCAAGGGGATGCCGGTGACCACCAGGTTGGTGAGGTGGCGGACCACCGCCTGCCCGTAGGAGAGGCGCCCGCCCCCGCGGGCGACGACCTCCATGCCCATCAGCCGCTTGCCGGGCGTCGCCCCCCGGCGCGAGACGGACAGCGGCGAGTAGAGCAGCACGAAGGCCGCCGTCCAGGCCGCCGCGGCCGACTGCCAGGCGGTAGCGGATTCACGGTCGGGCAGGGCGAGGACTCCGAGCACCCGGTCGAACCCGAGGAGCGGTACGAGGATCACCACGACGGCGATGGTCAGGTCCACGGCCGTGGCGGCGCAGCGCCGCATGATCCCGGCCGGGGAGCGGGGCAGCGGCCGGGCGTCCGGGATGCGGCCCACGGGCGGCAGCGGGCCGAGGTCGTCCCCGGCCGGCAGGAACCCGGATCTCATCGGGTCTGCTCCAGCGGGCGTCCGGCGGATCCGCCCGCGGCGGCCGTCAGCCCCTCCGCGATGCGGCGGAGCCCCTCGGTGAACTCCTCGGCGGAGGCGGCGGTGCCGGGGTCGAGCAGCCACTGGATCATCAGGCCGTTGAGCAGCGCCTGGCAGACGGAGCCGAGGGTGCGCTCGTCGCGTTCCGTGAGCTCCTCCTCGGGGGTGCCGGTGAGGAGCGAGATCAGGCCGCGGCGGCCCTCGGCCTGGGAGGCGGCGAGCATCCCGCGCAGCTGCGGCAGCCGTTCGCCGCTCAGCGCGACCTCCATGCTGGCCGCCCAGACGGGGGCCGAGGTGTCGTGCTGGGCGAGGACCCCTTCCCACAGGGCGCGCAGGCGCTCCAGGGACCCGTCCGCACCGGGCATGCCGTCCTGGAAGGCCGTTTCGCCCCACTGCTGCATCAGGGCGATGAACGCCTGGGTGAGCAGGGCGTCCTTGGAACCGTAGTGGTAGCCGATGGAGGCCAGGTTCGTGCCGGAGGCGCCGACGATGTCGCGCGCGGTGGTGCGTACGAAACCCTTCTCGACCAGGCACTTCTTGGCGCCTTCGAGGAGATCCTCTTTGTGTCCCATGGCCGTCACCGTAGCAAGGCGGCCGTCCTGGACGAAGGTCTCGCACGCAGTGTTTATACATCCGTCATATACGGGCGTCCCATGCGTACGCGCCCCCTCGGACAGGGGATGACACGAAGGGGCCCGGGGTTGACCCCGGGCCCCCTCGACGGTGTGCGACGGTCAGCCGAGGTTGACCGTACGGGCCGAGGCGGCGCCGATCTCCGCCGAGATGGCCGCGAGGACGTCCGCCGGGACCGCCGCGTCGACGGTGAGGACGACGAGCGCCTCGCCGCCCTCCTCGGCACGGGCGACCTGCATGCCCGCGATGTTCAGACCGGCCTCCCCGAGGAGCTGGCCGACCTTGCCGACGACGCCCGGGCGGTCGGTGTAGCGCAGCACGATCATGTGGTCGGCCAAGGCCAGGTCCACGTCGTACTCGCCGACGCCCACGATCTTCTGAAGGTGCTTCGGGCCGGCGAGCGTGCCGGAGACGGACACCTCCTGGCCGTCCGACAGGGTGCCGCGAACGGTCACCACGTTGCGGTGGTCCGGGGACTCCGAGCTGGTGGTCAGTCGGACCTCGACGCCGCGCTCCTGCGCGAACAGCGGGGCGTTGACGTAGGAGACCGTCTCGTCGACGACGTCCTCGAAGACACCCTTGAGAGCGGAGAGTTCCAGCACCTTGACGTCGTGCTGGGTGATCTCGCCGCAGACCTCGACGTCGAGGCGGACCGCGACCTCGCCCGCGAGGGCGGTGAAGATGCGGCCGAGCTTCTCGGCGAGCGGCAGGCCCGGACGGACGTCCTCGGCGATGACACCGCCCTGGACGTTGACCGCGTCCGGCACGAGCTCGCCGGCGAGGGCGAGCCGCACCGACTTGGCCACCGCGATGCCGGCCTTCTCCTGGGCCTCGTCCGTGGACGCGCCGAGGTGCGGGGTGCAGACGACCTGGTCGAGCTCGAAGAGCGGGGAGTCCGTGCAGGGCTCCTTCGCGTACACGTCGAGGCCGGCGCCGGCGACGCGGCCCTCCTTGATGGCCGAGTACAGCGCGGCCTCGTCCACGATCCCGCCGCGCGCGGCGTTGACGATGCGGACGGACGGCTTCACCTTGTGCAGGGCCTCGTCCCCGATGAGACCGACGGTCTCGGGGGTCTTCGGCAGGTGCACGGTGATGAAGTCGGCGACCTCGAGCAGCTCGTCCAGCGTCAGCATCTTGACGCCCATCTGGGCGGCGCGCGCGGGCTGTACGTACGGGTCGTACGCGACGACCTTCATGCCGAAGGCCGACATGCGCTGGGCGACCAGGACACCGATGCGGCCGAGGCCGACGACGCCGAGGGTCTTCTCGCTGAGCTCGACGCCCGTGTACTTGTTCCGCTTCCACTCGCCGTTCTTCAGGGCGGTGTTGGCCTGCGGAATGTTGCGGGCGGTGGCCACGAGCAGGCCGCAGGCCAGCTCGGCGGCGGTGACGATGTTGGAGGTCGGGGCGTTCACGACCATCACGCCCGCCTTGGTGGCGGCGGAGACGTCGACGTTGTCGAGGCCGACACCGGCGCGGGCGACGACCTTCAGCTTCTTGGCCGCGGCGATGGCCTCGGCGTCCACCTTGGTGGCGGAGCGGACGAGGATCGCGTCGACGTCCGTGATCGCAGGGAGCAGCTCGGCGCGGTCGGCGCCGTTGACGTGCCGGATCTCGAAGTCCGGACCGAGCGCGTCCACCGTGGCGGGCGACAGCTCTTCGGCGATGAGTACGACAGGTTTCGAGCTCACGTGGGTCCTCACAAGTCCAGTGCGGACGGCCGTCCCGACGGCCGCAGGCGGTGGAGGGGGTAGCCGCGTGGAAGACGCACGACACTGTGGGCCTGACGCGTTGTGTTCAGCAGTGTAGTAGCGGTTCGGGCGCGGATTTCCTCCTGTACGGAAGGATCACCCGTCCGGGATTGGCCGGGGTGGACAATCCGCGCTATCCGAGGGCTACATTCCGGTGATCCTCGACCGGGGGAACCGGCGGATGCGCGGCGGGGCCGGGACGCACCGTCCCGGCCCCGCCGTTCACGAGATCAGCTCTCGTCGTTGTCGACCCAGCTCATCAGCTTGCGCAGCTTCTTGCCGGTGGTCTCGAGCAGGTGCTCGGAGTCCGCCTTCTTGTACTCGTTGTACTTCGGCAGACCGGCCTTGTACTCGGCCATCCACTCCTCGGCGAACTTGCCGCTCTGGATCTCCTCCAGGACCTTCTTCATCTCGGCCTTGGTGGCGTCGGTGATGACGCGCGGGCCGGTGATGTAGTCGCCCCACTCGGCGGTCTCGGAGACCGACCAGCGCATCTTCTCCAGGCCGCCCTCGTACATGAGGTCGACGATGAGCTTCAGCTCGTGCAGGCACTCGAAGTACGCGATCTCCGGCTGGTAGCCGGCCTCGGTCAGGGTCTCGAAACCGGCCTTGACCAGAGCGGAGGCGCCACCGCAGAGGACGGCCTGCTCACCGAACAGGTCGGTCTCGGTCTCCTCGGTGAAGGTGGTCTTGATGACGCCGGCGCGGGTGCCGCCGATGCCGGCCGCGTACGACAGGGCCAGGGCGAAGGCGTTGCCCGAGAAGTCCTGCTCGACGGCGGCGATGCAGGGAACGCCGCGGCCCTCCTCGTACTGACGGCGGACCAGGTGGCCCGGGCCCTTCGGGGCGACCAGGGCGACGTCCACGTTGGCCGGGGGCTTGATGAAGCCGTACCGGACGTTGAAGCCGTGGCCGAAGAAGAGCGCGTCGCCCTCCTGCAGGTGGTCCTTGATGGACGCCTCGTAGATCTCGGCCTGGAGCGGGTCCGGGGTCAGGATCATGATGACGTTCGCCCACTCGGCGGCCTCGGCCACGGAGACGACCTTCAGGCCCTGCTCCTCGGCCTTGGCCTTGGAGCCGGAGCCCTCCTTGAGGCCGACGACGACGTCGACGCCGGAGTCACGGAGCGACAGCGCGTGGGCGTGGCCCTGGCTGCCGTAACCGATGACCGCGACCTTGCGGCCCTGGATGATGGACAGGTCGGCGTCGTTCTCGTAGAACAGCTCGGCCACTGGGATATCTCCTTGGTGCGCTGGTGTTGCTCCCACCGTACGGCGGGGAACGGAATGAGAGTTTCTCGGTCTCGCTATGCGGGCCGGCGTGTCAGCCCCGCGTCATGAACCGGACGCGCGGGGCTCAGGCGCTGCGCTCGAGGGAGCGCAGGCTGCGGTCCGTGATGGACCGTCCGCCACGCCCTATGGCGATGGTGCCGGACTGCACGAGCTCCTTGATGCCGAAGGGCTCCAGCATCTTGAGCATGGCGCCGAGCTTGTCGCTGCCGCCGGTGGCCTCGATGGTGACGGCCTCCGGGGAGACGTCGACGGTCTTGGCGCGGAACAGCTGGACGATCTCGACGATCTGCGAGCGGGTCTCGTTGTCGGCGCGGACCTTCACGAGGACGAGTTCGCGCTCGATGGCGTTCGACGGCTCCAGCTCGACGATCTTGAGCACGTTGACCAGCTTGTTGAGCTGCTTGGTCACCTGCTCCAGCGGAAGGTCCTCGACGTTGACCACGATGGTGATGCGGGAGATGTCGGGGTGCTCGGTGACGCCGACCGCGAGGGAGTCGATGTTGAACCCGCGGCGGGAGAACAGCGCGGCGATCCGGGCGAGGATGCCGGGCGTGTTCTCGACCAGGACGGAGAGCGTGTGCTTGGACATGTGAGTCGTTCTCTCTCTCGGGCTCTCTCGGCTCAGTCGTCTTCGTTGTCGCCGAAGTCGGGGCGGACGCCCCGGGCTGCCATGACCTCGTCGTTGGAGGTGCCTGCGGCGACCATCGGCCACACCATGGCGTCCTCGTGGACGATGAAGTCGATCACGACCGGGCGGTCGTTGATCGCGTTGGCCTCGGCGATGACCTTGTCCAGGTCCGCCGGGTCCTCGCAGCGCAGCGCGACGCAGCCCATGGCCTCGGACAGCTTGACGAAGTCCGGGACGCGGGTCCCCTTGCGGGGCGCGTTGGACTCGCCGAGCTGCGAGCCCACGGTGTCGTGGCCCGTCTCGTCCGCGTGCAGCACGGTGTTGGAGTACCGCTGGTTGTAGAACAGGGTCTGCCACTGGCGGACCATGCCCAGCGCACCGTTGTTGATGATCGCGACCTTGATCGGGATGTTGTTCAGCGCGCAGGTGACCAGTTCCTGATTGGTCATCTGGAAGCAGCCGTCGCCGTCGATCGCCCAGACGGTGCGCTCCGGCATCCCGACCTTGGCGCCCATCGCGGCGGGGACCGCGTAGCCCATGGTTCCGGCGCCGCCGGAGTTCAGCCAGGTGCGCGGCTCCTCGTACTTGACGAAGTGCGAGGCCCACATCTGGTGCTGGCCGACGCCCGCCGCGAAGATCGTGCTCTTGGGTGCGAGCGCGCCGATCCGCTCGATGACCTGCTGCGGGGAGAGCATGCCGTCCTCGGGCAGGTCGTAGCCCAGCGGGTAGGTCTCGCGCCAGCGGTTGAGGTCCTTCCACCAGGCGGTGTAGTCGCCCGCGTTGCCCTCGGTGTGCTCGGCCTGGACGGCCTGGATCAGGTCGGCGATCACCTCGCGGGCGTCGCCCACGATCGGGACGTCGACCTCCCGGTTCTTGCCGATCTCGGCCGGGTCGATGTCCGCGTGGATGACCTTGGCGAAGGGGGCGAAGCTGTCCAGCTTGCCGGTGACGCGGTCGTCGAAGCGGGTGCCGAGCGCGATCAGCAGGTCCGACTTCTGCAGCGCGGTGACACCGGTGACGGAGCCGTGCATGCCCGGCATGCCGACGTGCAGCGGGTGGCTGTCGGGGAAGGAGCCCAGGGCCATCAGCGTGGTGGCCACCGGGACGCCGGTCAGCTCGGCGAGGACCTTGAGCTCGGCCGTGGCACCGGACTTCATGACGCCGCCGCCGACGTACAGGACGGGGCGCTTGGCCTGGCAGATGAGCTTGGCGGCCTCGCGGATCTGCTTGGCGTGCGGCTTGGTGACGGGCCGGTAGCCGGGCAGGTCCATGGCGGGCGGCCAGGAGAACGTGGTCTTCGCCTGGAGGGCGTCCTTGGCGATGTCGACCAGAACCGGGCCGGGGCGTCCGGTGGAGGCGATGTGGAAGGCCTCGGCGATCGTCCTCGGGATGTCCTCGGCCTTGGTGACCAGGAAGTTGTGCTTGGTGATCGGCATGGTGATGCCGACGATGTCCGCCTCCTGGAAGGCGTCGGTGCCGATCGCCTTGGAGGAGACCTGGCCCGTGATGGCGACGAGCGGGACGGAGTCCATGTGCGCGTCGGCGATCGGGGTGACCAGGTTGGTGGCGCCCGGGCCGGACGTGGCCATGCAGACGCCGACCTTGCCGGTGGCCTGGGCGTAGCCGGTGGCGGCGTGGCCGGCCCCCTGCTCGTGGCGGACCAGGATGTGACGGACCCTCTTGCTGTCCATCATCGGGTCGTAGGCCGGGAGGATGGCGCCGCCCGGGATACCGAAGACGGTGTCGCACCCCACCTCTTCGAGAGAGCGGATGAGGGACTGCGCACCCGTCACGTGCTCAACTGCGGCGGACTGCTGTCCGCCCGTACGGGGCCGCGGCTGCGGATGGTGGGCCCCGGAGGCCTGCTCGGTCATCGGCATTCTCTTCTCGAAGCTGAGGGTTTTACGAGGAGCGGGGGTGCTCCGGATCAGGTCCGGAGACGTGTGCCAGTGCAACAAAAAACCCCTCGTGCCGGGTGGCAAGCGAGGGGAGCGCGTCGGTGGTGTCGAGCGGGGACATGCAGGCCCCAGCTTCAGCCGACGCGCTTTCCAAGTACGAGAATTCGGGTGCGCATGGCATTGACCCTCCCTCCGGCGGGAGGTGGATGTCAAGCGGGTGGGACGGGCGTCTCATTATGTGAGCCCCTATGGATGACCATCGAGCCACCGGACGAGCCTCCGGCCAAGGCCGGCTGGGCCGTACCGCCCGGTACTGGGAACGTACCTCTCACGAGCGAGCGGCGCAGCCTGTATTCGTCGAGTGGTCCGGAGAAGGCCGCGCCCTGGCCGTGGGTGCACCCCATCGCCCGCAGGGCCAGCACCTGCTCGGGGTGGTCCACCCCGTCGGCCACGGACTGCATGCCGAGGTCGTTTGCGATGCGCAACAATCCAGCCGTGATCTTGTGCAGCCTGGCCGATTCGACCACGCCTTCGACCAGCCCCCGGTCGAGTTTGAGCAGGTCCACCGGGAGGCGGCGCAGGGCGCTGATGGCCGCGTAGCCGCTGCCGAAGCCGTCGAGGGCGATCCGTACGCCGAGCCGGTGCAGGGCCGTCAGGCGGCGCTCAAGCTCGTCGAAGGGCACCCTGGGGTCGGAGGCGGCCAGTTCCAGCACGAGGGCGCCGGAGGGCAGCCCGTGGCGGTTCAGGAGGGCCTCCACGCTCCCCCCGGGCACGGAGAGGTCCAGCAGCCGCTGGGCGGTCATCCGGACGGCCACTGGTACGCCGTGCCCCGCCCGGTGCCGCTCGGCGGCCTGCTCCACCGCCTGTTCGAGGAGCCATCGGCCCAGTTCGGCCGTGCGGGAGGCGTCCGGCCCGGCGGCCGGGCCGCCCTCGCTGTGCTCGGCCACCCGGAGGAATTCGGCGGGGGTGAAGAGGATCCCCTGGGCCGAACGCCAGCGGGCCTGCGCGGCGACCGCCGTGACCTCGCCGGTGGCCAGGGAGACCACGGGCTGGTGCAGCAGGGCGAAGTCGCCGTCGTGCAGGGCGGTGCGCAGCCGCCCGGCCAGCTCGGCCTTGCGGACGATCTCGGCCTGCATCTGCGGCGCGTACAGCTCGACCCGGTCCTTGCCGCCCGCCTTGGCCCGGTACATCGCGAGGTCCGCGTTGCGCATGAGGTCCGCGGGGGTGATGCCGGGGTCGGCGAAGGCGACGCCGATGCTGGCGGCCACCCGGACCTCGCTCCCGGCGATGCGGTAGGGCTGGGAGAGGGTGGCGCGCAGCCGGTCGGCGATGTCGTGGACCTGGCACTCGCGGGCACTGCGGTCGCGGCTGCCGTCGCCGAGGATGAGCGCGGCGAACTCGTCGCCGCCGAGCCGGGCGGCGGTGTCCCCGGCCCGGACGGCGTCCTGGAGGCGGCGGGCGGCCTCGATGAGCAGCTCGTCGCCGGCCTGGTGGCCGATGGTGTCGTTGACGGCCTTGAAGCCGTCGAGGTCGATGAAGAGCACGGCGGTGCTGTGGTCGCCGGCCCGGCGGCCGGTGAGGGCCTGGCGGACCCGGCGGGTGAACAGGGCCCGGTTGGGCAGGTCGGTCAGCGGGTCGTGCTCGGCGCTGTGCTGGAGCTGGGCCTGGAGGCGGACCCGCTCGGTGACGTCGCGGCTGTTGAGGATGAGGCCGCCCTGGTGGCGGTTGACCGTGGACTCCACGTTCAGCCACTCGCCGCCGCCCGACCTGAAGCGGCACTCGATGCGGGTGGTGGGCTCCTCGGCGGGCGGGGCGGCCAGGAAGCGGCGTACCTCGTGGACCACCCGGCCGAGGTCCTCGGGGTGGATCAGGGCGGCGAGCTCCGTGCCGACCAGCTCCTCCGCCTCGCGGCCGTAGACCCCGGCGGCGGCTGGGCTGACGTAGCGCAGGGTCCCGGTGGGCGCGGCGATCATGATGACGTCGCTGGAGCCCTGGACCAGGGATCGGAAGTGGTTCTCCTTCTGGGCCAGTTCCTGGGTGAGCGCGATGTTGTCGAGGAGCATGATGCCCTGCCGGATGACGAGGGCGAGGACGACGGTGCAGCCGGTGAAGACCACCATCCGGTCGACCTTCCG
Organism: Streptomyces sp. NPDC012794; assembly: GCF_042901085.1. Lineage (NCBI taxonomy): Bacteria > Bacillati > Actinomycetota > Actinomycetes > Kitasatosporales > Streptomycetaceae > Streptomyces > Streptomyces sp. NPDC012794. Next base: position 262,634 of record NZ_JBIBCI010000010.1, on the reverse strand, counting down.
GCCGTCCACGACGTTGGCCAGGATGCCAAGGGTGCAGACGGCGGCCGCGAGGTACGGGGTGAGGGCGGGCAGCGAGCCGGTGATGGGACGGCTGTGGGGCCGGTCGTGGCGCGGCGGCGAGGGACGCGGCGCCGGTTCGGGCCGGCGGGCGCCCCAGGGGGCGTACGCGAGCAGCAGCGAGCCCGCGAACCAGCCGGCGTCGAGGATTTCCCCGGAGCTGTACGTGGTGTTGAGCAGCGGCGAGGTGAACAGCGCGTCGCTCAGGACGGTCAGGGCGAGGGCCGCGATCGCCGTGTTGACCGCCGAGCGGTTGTTCGCCGAGCGCCGGAAGTGCAGCACCAGGACCATCGAGACCAGCGCGATGTCGAGGAGCGGGTACGCGAGCGAGAGCGCGGCGCGCAGCACGTTGCCGGGGGCGCCCGACTGGGCGGTGCGGGCGGCGTTGGCGAGGGCCAGGCTCCAGGAGAGGGTCAGCAGGGAGCCGCCGATGAGCCAGGAGTCGAGGCCGAGGCAGACCCAACCGGCGCGGGTGACCGGGCGTTTGGCCAGGACGAGCAGGCCCACGATGGCGGGCGGTGCGAAGCAGAGGAAGGCGAAGTCGGCGATCGAGGGCTCGGGGAGCTTCTGGTCGAGGACCACCTCGTACCAGCCCCAGACCGCGTTCCCCAGGCCGCCCATGAGCGAGGAGAAGGCGAACATCAGCCAGGCGGGGCGCTCACGCCGGTCGATCGCGCGGGCGTAGTGGTAGCAGGAGAACGCGGCCAGTAATCCGGCGGCGCTGAGCCCGAAGTCGCCCATGATCTTGGCGAGTTCGTCCGACCCCCAGCCGAGGGCGGCCCCGACGGCGTAGCCGCCGCTCACGAGTGCGAGGAGGAGTTGCGCCGCGATGCTCCGGCCGCCGCCCGTGACCGGCGACCGGGTCAGGAGCGCCGCCCCCTGGGCGCTCACCGGTGCCCCTCGCCGGACGGTTCTGGCGCAACCCAGTGCCGGCGGCGCCGCCTCCGGCGGCTCTGCCGCATCGGATCCTTCGTCCATTGGCCGTGCATCGCCCGTCGCCCCCCAAAGTGTCCGATCACTCCCCAGCGCCAGACGTACGTGGCGCAGCCCCTTGTTCCGGACGATACACCACTTTCGTCACTCAGCGACATAGCTTCTCTACGCTCAGTTACCATGAGGGGGGTCGTGGCCACCGGTCGCGTCGGGATGGCCGCCGCCCTGCCGCCGGACCTGCGCGCGCGCTGCTTCCGGGGCGGGGGCGCACCCGCCTCAGTCCTTGATCAGCACGGTGTTGCCGACTTCCTCCCCGGCGGCGAACCGGGTGAGCTGGCGGGCCACGAGCCGCTTCGCCCTGGGCTCGAACGCCGAGCTGCTGCCGCCCACATGGGGGGTGATCAGTACGTTGGGGGCGTGCCAGAGGGGGTGGCCCGCGGGCAGCGGCTCGGGGTCCGTGACGTCGAGGGCGGCGCGCAGCCGGCCGGACTCCAGCTCCGCCAGCAGGGCGGCGGTGTCGACGACCGGCCCCCGCGAGACGTTCACCAGGAGGGCGCCGTCCTTCATCCGCCCGAGGAAGGCGGTGCCGGCGAGGCCCCGGGTGTCCTCGGTCAGCGGGGTGGTCAGCACCACTACGTCCGCCTCGGGCAGGAGGGCGGGGAGGTCGGCGAGGGCGTGGACCGGGCCGTGCGGGGCGGTGCGGGCCGAGCGGGCGACGCGCGTGATCCGGCCGCACTCGAAGGGGACGAGCCGGTCCTCGACGGCCTCGCCGATCGCCCCGTAGCCGACGATCAGGACGGACCGGTCCGCGAGGGCGGCGTAGAAGCCGCCGCGCCACTCCTCCCGGTCCTGCCCGCGCACCATGCCGGGGATGCCTCGCAGGGAGGCGAGGGTGAGGGTGAGGGCGAGCTCGGCGGTGCTGGCCTCGTGGACGCCGCGGGCGTTGCACAGCCGGACGCCCGGGCGGAGGTCGCCGAGGCCGGGCAGGACGTGGTCGATGCCGGCGGTGAGGGTCTGCACCACGCGCAGGCCGGGCATCGCCGCGAGCGGACGCAGGGTCACCTCCTGGGACTTCATGTACGGGGTGACGTAGAAGACGCAGTCGGCCGGATCGGCCGGAAAGGTGTCCTCTCCGTCCCACTGGCGGTAGCGGAAGTAGTCGGGGAGGCCGTCGATCTGTCCGGGCGGGAAGGGGAGCCAGACGTCCCCGGTCGTCACAGTCATGATCGCGAGGCTATGCGAAGGGAACTGGATCAAGCCGTTAGTTTGAGGGCCGGACCGGGACCGGGCCGGAAGGGGGACGCAGGGGTGGAGCGCAGGTCGATCGGGTCGGGACCGCTGACGGTGGGAGCCATAGGGCTCGGCTGCATGCCGATGAGCTGGGCCTACGCGCCTTCGCGCCGGCGGGGCGAGGAATCGCTGCGCACCCTGCACACGGCGCTGGACCTGGGGGCGAACCTGCTGGACACGGCCGATCTGTACGGGCCGTTCACCAACGAGCTGGTGCTGGGCCGGGTGCTGCGGGAGCGGCGGGCCGAGGCCTTCGTCTCCGCCAAGGTGGGGCTGCGGGCGGGTGAGGGGCACGTGGTGGCCGACGGGCGGCCGGGGTACGTGCGGCGGGCGTGCGACGCCTCGCTGCGGCGGCTGCGGACCGACGTCATAGACCTCTACCAGCTGCACCGGGTGGATCCGGAGGTGCCCGTGGAGGAGACCTGGGGAGCCATGGCGGAGCTGGTGGGCGCCGGCAAGGTACGGGCGCTGGGGTTCTGCGCGCTGGGTGCGGGGGCCGGGCCGGGTGCGGGGCGCCGGGGGGACCGGGGGTACCGCACGACCGTGCGGCAGCTGGAGCGGGCGCAGCAGGTGTTCCCGGTGACGGCGGTGCAGGCGGAGCTGTCCGTGTGGTCGCCGGAGGCGGCGTGGCAGCTGCTGCCGTGGTGTGCGGCGCGGGGGGTGGGGCTGCTGGCGGCGATGCCGCTGGGCAGCGGATTCCTGACCGGGACGCTGACGCCGGGGCAGGGTTTCGAGGACGCGGACGTGCGTGCGCGGCACCCTCGGTTCACGGCGCACGCGATGGCCTCCAACCAGGTGCTGGTGGCGGGGCTGCGGCGGGTGGCCCGGCGGCGGGGGCCCGGGGTCACGGCGGCGCAGGTGGCGCTGGCCTGGGTGCTGGCGCAGGGACCGCACGTGGTGCCGGTGCCGGGGGCGGAGCGGGCGCGGTGGGCGGCGGAGAACGCCGCGGCGGCCGAGGTACGCCTCACGGCGGGGGAGCTGGCCGAGATAGCGGGGCTGCCGGCGGCGGTGGGAGCCTGGGACTAGGTCGTCTCTTTCGGGTCTTGCCGGTCAAGCCCGCGGCGTCTGGTGCGGTGCCTCGCAAGGCGGAGGCACAGCGCGCGTACTGGACGTACTCGGCTGTGCCGACAACGCGGCGAGGTGCCGTGCCAGGCGTCGCGGGTCTGGGGGTACCTCCCAGCGGGCGACTCCGGATCTCTCCGGCTTCCCCACATCCACTCGATCGGGTGTACGAGGGATGGAACTTCGGGAGCGGCCCGGTCTGTTGAGTCATGTGAAGGGCAGGACTGGAGGACACGAGGCTGGGACGGACGGCTGAGGACGGCCGGAGGGGAGCGGGACCATGCGGTACGGGCGGTTTCACGAGGACGGGACGCGGGGCCCGGGGGCGGCGCCGGGGCACGGGGGTGGGCCCGCGCGGCGCCGGGGCGTGCTGGCGGCGCTCGCACTGGCGGGGTGCGGTGCCCTGCTGGCGGCGGGCTGCTCCCCGCCGGACGGCGAACGGGCCGGGCCGGGCGGTTCGCCACCGGGCTCGCCGCCGACGGGAGCGGCGTCCTCGGGGGCCTCGGGCCGGCCGGAGGCGTCGGGGCCGCCGGCGAAGGGGTCGGTGACGGTGTCGGGAGAGGCGGCCAAGGGCCTGGACACCCCCTGGGGCGTGGCCCCGCTGCCCGGCGGGGACCTGCTGGTCGCCTCCCGGGACAAGGGCACCATCAGCCGGGTGCGGACGGACACGGGTGCGGTGACGCGGATCGGGGAGGTCCCCGGGGTCGCCCCGGGCGGGGAGGGCGGACTGCTGGGTCTGGCCGTGTCCCCGTCCTTCGCCTCGGACCGGATGGTCTACGCGTACTTCACGACCGAGTCCGACAACCGCATCGCCCGGATGCGGTACGACGAGCAGAGACCGGCCGGGCAACAGCTGGGCGCGCCGGACACGGTGTTCCGGGGCATCCCCAAGGGGCTGATCCACAACGGCGGGCGGATCGCCTTCGGCCCGGACCGGATGCTCTACGCGGGCACGGGGGAGACCGGGGACACGTCGCTGGCGCAGGACCGGAAATCGCCGGGCGGGAAGATCCTGCGGATGACCCCGGACGGGCAGCCGGCGCAGGGCAATCCGGAAGCCGGCTCCGTCGTCTACTCGTACGGGCACCGCAATGTGCAGGGCCTCGCCTGGGACAAGGACAAGCGGTTGTGGGCGGCCGAGTTCGGCCAGCGGACCTGGGACGAGCTGAACCTCATCGAGCCGGGTGGCAACTACGGCTGGCCGGAGGCGGAGGGGAAGGCGGGCAAGCCCGGGTTCCGTGATCCGGTGGCGGTGTGGAAGCCGGACGAGGCCTCGCCGAGCGGGATCGCCTGGGCGGAGGGCTCGATCTGGATGGCCGGACTGAAGGGCGAGCGGCTGTGGCGGATCCCGCTGAAGGGGGCTGCCCCGGCTGCGGAGCCTGAGGCCTTCCTCCAGGGGAAGTACGGCCGGCTGCGCACGGTGGTACCCCTCGGCGGGGACGGCTTGCTGCTGGTGACGAGCGAGACGGACGGGCGCGGCTCGCCGGAAGCGGGCGACGACAGGATCCTGACACTGACGGTGCGGTGACCTGAACGGCTCCGGAAGGGGCGGAAGGCAGGGTGGACGCGTGTTCAACATGATCGAGGAGCTGTTCAACCCGGGACGCAAGCACACGGACGAGGAGAAGAAGCGGCTGGAGCTGTCCCGGACCGACGTCGGTGACGGCGATCCGGGACGGGGGCCCATAGACCTCGACTCCGGCAAGGTGCTCATACGCCCCGCCGCCGAGGCGGTCCGGGACCCTGGCGCCGACGGGACCGACGGAGCCGACGAGGCCAACCGGGTCTAGAGGGGCCCCGGCGGGGCCACCGGGGCGAGGGGGGCCGCGAAGAGGCGCAGCCGGTGGGCGAGTGCCGCGGCCTCGCCCCGGCTCGCGACGCCGAGCTTGGCCAGGATGTTCGAGACGTGCACGCTGGCCGTCTTCGGGGAGATGAAGAGCTCCTCCGCGATCCGGCGGTTGGTGCCGCCCGCCGCGACGAGGCGCAGGACGTCCCGCTCGCGGCTGGTCAGGCCCAGGGCCTCGATGGGATCGGCGTCCGGGGCCGGTGCGGCCGGCCGGGACTCCTCGGCGGTCAGCGGGAGCCGGGCGCGCTGTGCGAGCAGGGCCAGGTCCTCGCGGAGCCGTCGGGCACCGAGCCCGTCGGCGGCGGCGTGGGCGTCGCGCAGCAGGTCGGCGGCCGTCTCGCGGTCCCCGCCGGAGACCAGCAGGGCCTCGGCGAGCCGGTGGCGGGCCCGGGCGAGCAGGTACGGGCGCTGGAGCGGGCGTACGGCCGCCTCGACGGCGGTCCAGTCGGCGACGGTGTCGCGGGCCTCGGCGCGGAGCAGCTCGGCCCGCAGGTACTCGGCGTGCGCGGTCCACAGGGGCACCGGGGTGGCCAGGGTCCGGGCGGCGGTGCGCAGCACCTCCAGGGCGGCGCCCCTGCCGGCGTCGGCCGCCGGCAGGCCCCGGGCGTCGGCCTCGGCGGAGGCGGAGGCCAGCAGCAGGGGCCAGGCGTAGCGGTGGTGGCCCAGCGGGAAGCCGTGGGCGACGGCGTCCGCGGTCTCGGCGCGGACGCCGTCTATCCGGCCCTCTCCGTCGGCCAGACCGATGGCGAGCCGGTAGAGCGGGAGCCGGTGCTGGGGTTGGCTGTCGTGGGTGCCGAAGTGGGTCTGCGCGGCGGCGAGTTGCTGTGCGGCCTCGGCGAGTTCTCCGCGGGCCAGGGCCAGGTAGGCCAGGCGCGCGGAGGCGGAGCCGCGGGGGGCGGCGCTCTGTCCGACGCGCAGGGTGCGGCGGGCGGCCTCGGCGGCCTCGTCCCAGCGGCCGAGGCTGTACAGGCTTTCCGCCATGTTCCCGCAGACCCAGGCCTCGGTGTCCAGGAGCCGGGACCTGCTGACGAGTTCGACCCCTTGTTCGGCCAGTTCCACCGCTTCGCGGGACCGGCCCATGGCTTCGAGTTGAGAGGTGATGTTGACGTGCGCGCGACCCGCGACCACGGTGAACCCGAGTTCGGTGGCGCGGTCCTTGACCGCGTGGAGTTCGGCGAGGCCGGTGGCACCGTCGCCGGAGTCGGTGAGCAGGCAGCCGTAGGTGATCCGGGCGTTGAGCTCGGTCTCCTCGGCGCCGATCATGCGGGCGTATTCCACGGCCCGTTCGGCCGCGGCGAGATTGCCGGGGCCGGGGTTGTGGAGCATGCCCCAGCCCGCGGCCCGGACGAGGACGTCGGCGTGCACCTGGGACGGGGGCAGCCCCTTGACCAGTTCCTGGGCCCTGGCTATCTCCTGCCAGCCGTCGCCCCGGCCGAGGTTGGCGACGAGGCGGGAGCGCTCGGTCCAGAACCAGGCGGCGCGCAGCGGGTCGTCGCGGTCCTCCTCGAGGGTGCGCAGGGCCAGCTTGGTGAGCTTCAGGGCCCGTTCGCGGTCACCGCCGAAGCGGGCGGCGACGGTGGCCTCGGCGAGCAGGTCGAGCCGCTGGAGCGGGGTCGTGGCCGGGTCGCAGCCGCAGGGCGGGTACACCTCGGTGTAGTCCGCGGGGCGCAGGTCGGCGCGTACTTCGTCGGGGACGCTGTCCCACAGGTCCATGGCCCGCTCCAGCAGGCTGAGCTGCTCGGAGTAGGCGTGCCGGCGGCGGGCGGTGACGGAGGCGGCGAGGACGGCGGGCAGCGCCTTGGCGGGGTCGTTGGCGGCGTACCAGTAGTTGGCCAGGCGGATGACCCGTTCCTCGGCGCGGACCAGCGATCCGTCGGCCTCCATGGCCTCGGCGTAGCGGCGGTTGACGCGGGCGCGCTCGCCGGGCAGCAGGTCGTCGCTGACGGCCTCGCGGACCAGCGAGTGGCGGAAGCGGTAGCCGTCGCCGTCGGTGGTGGCGAGGAGGATGTTGGCGCCGACGGCGGCCCGCAGGGCCTCGATCAGTTCGTCCTCGCCGAGCCGGACCACGGCGCGCAGCAGGGCGTACTCGACGGTGGAGCCGCCCTCGGCGACGATGCGCACCACACGCTGGGCGGCGTCGGGCAGTACCTCGACGCGGACGAGCAGGAGGTCGCGCAGGGATTCGGTGAGCCCGGTGCGGCAGCCGCTCTCCCGGGAGGCGACGAGTTCCTCGACGAAGAAGGCGTTGCCGTCGGAGCGGTCGAAGACGGAGTCGACGAAGGCCTCCTCCGGCTGCGAGGCGAGGATCCCGGCGAGCTGGCGGCGCACCTCGGCCCGGTTGAAGCGGGGCAGTTCGATGCGGTGGACGGTGCGGAGCCGGTCGAGTTCGGCGAGGAGCGGGCGCAGCGGGTGGCGGCGGTGGATGTCGTCGGCGCGGTAGGTCGCGACGAGGACGAGCCGGCCCCGGCCGAGGGTGCGGAAGAGGTAGGCGAGGAGGTGCCGGGTGGAGGTGTCCGCCCAGTGCAGGTCTTCCAGGACGAGGACGACGGTGCGGTCGGCCGCGAGCCGTTCCAGCATCCTGGCGGTCAGTTCGAAGAGCCGGGCGGTGCTCTCCTCGTCGTGGGGGCCCCGGGGGGTCTCGCCGAGTTCGGGGAGGATGCGGGCGAGTTCGTCCTCCTGGCCGGCGGCCGCTTCGGCCAGTTCGTCGGGGAGCAGGCGCAGGAGGGTGCGCAGAGCGGTGGAGAAAGGGGCGAAGGGAAGTCCCTCCGCCCCGATCTCCACACAGCCGCCGACGGCCACCACGGCCCCGCGGCGGGCGGCCTCCGTGAGGAACTCCTCGGTCAGGCGGGTCTTGCCGACCCCGGCCTCTCCCCCGATGAGCAGGGCCTGCGGCTCCTGGCCGGCGGCACGCGCCAGGGCGTCGACGAGTACGGCCAGTTCGTCGGCTCGGCCGACGAACACCGGGCTGACAGATCTGGTCTCCACGCCGCCGAGCATCGCACACGGGTCCGGTCCGGTGGCAGTCGTTATCGGTGCGCTCGTCATCTCGGGTCAGTCCGGGCGGGCCCGCGGCGCGGGTCAGGCGGCGCGGGTGAAGAGACTGCGGTGCCGACTCACCGGCCTTTCGGATTCCTGGCTCCGAGAGGAGGCACGGGAGGCCTTCTTGGCCTCCTGGGCGATCCGGTAACGGTCGGCCTCGCGGATGAGGTCGGCTCGGCGGGCGGTGGCGATCTCGTACTCGAACATCTCGTCTCCCTGGTTGCTCTTCTCGGGCACCTCGTGCGGTGTGATCCGAGAATCGCGTCCCAGAGGGGTGCGGCACATGGGGCGCATGCCGCATCTCCTGGGGGCCGGGGTCCTTAGACCGGGGCCCGGTGTCCCTGAGGAGGCCTGGGGCGGCCTAAGACCGGGGGGAGATCCCGTAAGGCGGTGCCTACTGGGCGGCCGTGGGGAGCGGGAAGAGCAGGTCGAAGTACATGAGGCCGAAGAGCAGGACCCCGATGAGCCCCAGGGCGACGGCGGCCCAGGAGACGGAGCGGACCCACGCGGGGTGGACCCGGCCGGGGGCGCCGAAGGCCGGGCCGGCGAGGACCATGACGGCGAGGAGGAGGGCGAGGGTGGAAAGGACACCGTTGACGACGGCGGTCATGTGCCAGGCGTCGCCGTACAGGGCGGCGATCTTCTCCTTGGCGGTGGTCGCGCTGACCGATTCGATCTGGCCGATGAGCGTCTGGCGCTCGGCCGCGACGCGGGACACCCAGCTGCCGCTGAGGGCGACGAGGCCCAGACCGGCGGCGACGACGGCGGATGCGGCGGCCCCTACGCCGGTGCTCCGCTCGGGGGCGTCCTCCCCGGTGTCGTCGGCGTCCGCGTCCTCGGCGTCCTCGGCGGTGCCGGCCGGGGCGCCGTCGAGGCCGGCGGCCGCCGTCCCGGCGGTGGCGGCCTCGTCCGGGGTACCGGGGGCCTTGTCCTCGGCGGCGTCCGCGTCGGGGGCGGCGGGGGCGGGGGTCTTGGTGGTGTCCATGCCGGGCACCGTAGGCGGCGTTTCTGAGAGGTTCCTGAGAGGGCGGCGGACGCTGCGCCGGTGGTGGGCCGCGGCTAGGTCGGGCGGGCGGCGGCCCACTCGTGGGCGAGGACGGCCCAGACCTCGGTGTCCTGGCGGACGCCGCGGTGGAGGTGGTTCTGCCGCATGACGCCGTCGCGGGTCAGTCCGAGGCGTTCGGCGAGGGCGATGCTCTTCTCGTTGCCGGAGGCCACGTGCCATTCCACGCGGTGCATGCCGCGCACGTCGAAGGCCCAGTCGATCAGGACCCGGCAGGCCTTGCCGACCAGGCCCCGGCCGGCCGCCGCGGGCTCCAGCCAGCAGCCGACCTCGCAGTTGCCGGCGGCGGCGTCGAATTCCCGGAAGAGGACGCCGCCGACGAGGGTGCCGCCGACGCGGATGCCGTAGAGCCGGGCGCCGTCCCTGGCGGCCTCCTCCGCCTTGGAGCCGAGCAGGTGCCGCGCCGAGGCGAGGTCGGTGACGCGGTCCGGCAGCCCGATGTACCGGCCGATGAACTCGCGGCCCCGGTCCATGTGCGCCAGGAACTCCTCGGCGTGCCACACCTCCAGCGGGAACAGCTGGGCGTCGTCGGCCAGTTCTCTCGCGAACATCTGTGCTTCCTTACGGCTCGTGACCGGTCAGCGGGGCGTGCGGGCCGGTTCGGCGTGGTCCGCTTCCGGCCGCTGCGACGGAAGTGTCGCACGGGGAGTGGCGCGTTCCGGCGGCTCGATGCTGATGCGGGGCAGCCGGCGGTCCAGCCATGCGGGGATCCACCAGTTGGCGCCGCCGAGCATGTGCATGAGCGCCGGGACGAGCAGAGTGCGCAGGACGAAGGCGTCGAGCGCTACGGCGGCGGCGAGCGCGATGCCGAACATCGCGATGAGCCGGTCGCCGCTGAGCACGAAGGCCAGGAAGACGGAGATCATGATGACGGCCGCCGAGTTGATCACCCGGCTGGTCTCGGCGAGGCCGACACGGACGGCCCGCCGGTTGTCGCCGGTCTCCAGCCACTCCTCGTACATCCGGCTGACCAGGAAGACCTGGTAGTCCATGGACAGGCCGAAGAGCACCGACACCATGATCACCGGCAGGAAGGGCTCGATCGGCCCGGCGCTGCCCAGGCCCAGCGGTTCGCTCCCCCAGCCCCACTGGAAGACCACCACGACGACGCCGAAGGAGGAGGCGACGGCGGCGACGTTCATGGCGGCGGCCTTGAGCGGGATGCCGACGGACCGGAAGGCGAGCAGCAGCAGGACGCACCCGAGGGCGATGACCACCCCGACGAAGAGCGGCAGCTTGCCGACGATCACCTCGGCGAAGTCGTCGTAGCCGGCGGTGACCCCGCCGACGTGGGCCTCCATGGTGCTGCCGTGCCCCGCGCGCGGGATGACGTCCCGGCGCAGGGTGTCGACCAGCTCGCTCGTGGCGCGGGCTTGCGGGGCGGAGTCCGGTATGACGGTGAGGACGGCGGTGTCCCCGCTGCGGTTGAAGACGGCCGGGCCGGCGGAGGCGACTCCTTCGGTGGTGCGCAGGGTTTCCGTCAGCCGCTCGACGGCTATGCGGTCCCCGGCGCCGTCGAGCCGGGCGACGACGCTGAGCGGGCCGTTCGTACCGGGCCCGAACCCGTCCGCGAGCAGGTCGTAGGCCTTGCGGGTGGTGGAGGCGGCCGGGTTGTTGCCCTGGTCGGAGGTGCCGAGGTGGAGCGAGAGGGTCGGCAGCGCCAGCACCGCCATCACCAGGGTCGCGACCGCTCCGAGCAGTTTGGGGTGGCGCTCCACGAAGGCGGACCAGCGGGCGGCGAACCCGGTGGGCGGCTGTGGCCGGGGTCCGTCGGCGGCGAGCCGGCGCCGTTCGCGGCGCGAGAGGGCCCGCATGCCGATGTACGAGAGGAGGGCGGGCAGCAGGGTGACGGAGGCGGCCACCGTCAGGGTGACGGTGAGGGACGCGGCGATGGCGACCCCGTCGAGGAAGTTCAGCCGCAGCACCAGCATGCCGAGCAGCGCGATGCAGACGGTGGCCCCGGCGAAGACGACGGCACGGCCCGTGGTGGCGACGGCGCCGGCGGCGGCTTCCTCGACGGTGAGCCCGCGCGCCAGGCCCTTGCGGTGCCGGGTGACGATGAACAGGGCGTAGTCGATGCCGACGCCGAGGCCGACGAGGGTGCCCAGCATGGGGGCGAAGTCGGCGACGGGCATGGCGTGCCCGAGCAGGGTGATGCCGAAGTAGGCGCTGCCGACGCTGACGAGTGCGGTCGCGAGGGGCAGCAGGCTCGCGGCGAGGGAGCCGAAGGCGAGGAAGAGGACGACGGCGGCGATGCCCACGCCGATGACCTCGGCGAGGTGGGCGCTGGGCGCCTCGGTCAGGCCGATGGCGCGGCCGCCGAGTTCGACCTGGAGCCCGTCCGCCTGGGTGGTCGCGTTCTTCGCGGTGTCGACGACGGCCTTGGCCTGGGCCCGGGGTACGGAGTCGGCCTGCCGGTCGAAGGTGACCACCGCGTAGGCGGTGCGTCCGTCGCGGCTGATCTGCGCGGCGCCGGGGGGGCCCGGTGCGTAGGGGCTCGCGACCGAGGCCACTCCGGGCAGGGCGGCGACGGCGTCCAGGGCCCGGGTCATGCGCTGCTCCACGTCCGGGGTGCGTGCCGTCCGGTGGTCAGGGGCCCGCCACACGATGGTGTCGGTGTCGCCGCCCTGGTCGCGGAAGCCCTCGCGCAGCAGGGCGTGGGCCTTGGCGGACTCCGTGCCCGGGACCTCGTAGTCGTTGGAGAACGCGGTTCCGGCGGCCCCGGCCGCCGCGGCGGTCCCACCGAGGGCGAGCAGCCAGATCAGGACGGTGACCAGTCGGTGCCGCAGGCACCACCGTGCGATTGCTGCCAACGGACGTGCTCCCTGGTGGTTCGGATCTTCAGCGGGAGGCAGCCCGGCGCAAAGAACTCATGAACTCGTGAACTTGTGAAGGTTCGGCCGCGAAGTCCCGTCGCGGCCAGGGTGGTATACACCTCGATCGACACGATTCCAGCCTTTCGTGATCGTCGGCTGGTTTCGTGTGCATCGTCACAGGCTTGGGGGGAGATGCGGGACCTCGGTCACCGGCGCTCCGGGGCGGACGGCTCATCTGCCCGGTAGCCGGGGAGCGAGGGCCAGCGCACGGTGAGGACCACCGTGTCCTCCTCGGCGTACCAGGAGTGGTCGACCCCGCGGCCCCAGACCACGTAGTCCCCCTGCTCGGCGAGGACCACGGTGCGGCCGGGGAACTCCAGCCGGAACCGGCCGCTGATCAGCACCTGGAGGGCGGTGCGCCGCTCGCCGGTCACCCACCGCTCGCGTTCCTCCCCTTTGGGATGGACCCCCCACTTGATCTCGACGTCCTCGCTGTGGCGGGGATCGCCGGCGCTCTTGAAGTGGCCGAGGAGCCAGCCCCGGTCGGCTGCGGCGTCGGGGGTGGCCTTGCCGGTGTAGATGGCGGAGTCGTCGTTCACGGGCCGAGGTTAATGCAGTTGTACGCCCGCCCCGACACTGGTCAGCTCATCCCATGAAGATGAACCCCGATGAACTTTCGGCGGTGCGCGACCGCTACGACGCGCAGATGCGGCGCGACGCGCGGCCCGACGCCGCCCACGCGCGGGTGGAGCGGGTGGGCGCGGTCGTACGCCAGACCGTGCCCGGGCTCGGCTGGAACGGCGTGCTCTGGTCGGACCTCGACGAGGACACGGCGGACGCCGAGATCGCGGCGCAGGTGGCGCACTTCGGGGCGCGCGGCGAGGACGGCGGCGGACCGGAGTTCGAGTGGAAGCTGTACTCCCACGACCGCCCGGCGGACCTCGGGGACCGGCTGCTCGCGGCGGGGTTCGTACCGGAGGCGCCGGAGACCCTGCTGGTGGGGCGGACGGCCGATCTCGCCGCCATGCCGGTGGAGCCGCCCGACGGGATCACCCTGCGGGTGGTGACGGACGAGGCCGGGGTGGACCTGATGATGGAGGTCCACCACCGGGCCTTCGGCACCGAGCGGCCCCGGATCCGTGAGCAGGTGCTCAGCCGGCTGCGGGACGAGCCGGACACCATCGAGGCCGTGGTGGCGATGGCCGGGGACGTCCCGGTCAGCGCGGCCCGGATGGAAATGCGGCCGGACGGCGCCTTCGCCGGCCTGTGGGGCGGCGGCACGGACCCGCGATGGCGCGGCCGCGGCATCTACCGCCTCCTGGTGGCCCACCGCGCCCGTGTGGCGGCGGCCCGGAACATCCCCTACCTCCAGGTGGACGCCTCGGACGACAGCCGTCCGATCTTGGAACGCCTGGGCTTCGGCGTCGTCGGCGTGACGACCCCGTACGTGTGGCGGGGCGACGGAGCCTGATCCGGCCGCGCGCCGCCTCCGCCCCGAACCCGGGGCGCCTCCGGGGGCTTCCGCCGCCGGGCGGCCCTTCCGTGCGGGCCCGGCGGCGGGGAAGATCAGTGCATGCCGAACACGGAACGCGTCGGGCCGCCCCTGACCGGCGGGGAGCGCGAGACCCTGCGCGCCTACCTCGACTACCACCGGGCCACCCTCGCCCTGAAGTGCGAGGGCCTCGGCGACGAGGAGCTGCGCCGCCGGGCGTCGCCGCCCTCCACCCTGTCGCTGCTGGGCCTGGTCCGGCACATGGCCGAGGTGGAACGCCACTGGTTCCGGCGCACGATCGGGGGCGCGGACGTCCCCCACCTGTGGTCCGACGACCACGACTTCCAGGCGGCGTACGACGCCGAAGGGGCCACCCGCGCCGAGGCGTTCGCCGCCTGGGAGGCGGAGGTGGAACACTCCCGTGCCGTCGAGGCGGCCGCCGAGTCCCTGGAGGAAAGGGCGTACGTCATCAAGTGGGAGCAGGAGGCCTCCCTGCGCCTGGTGATGCTGCACATGATCCACGAGTACGCCCGCCACAACGGCCACGCCGATTTCCTCCGCGAGGCCGTCGACGGCACGGTCGGGGCGTAGTCGGCGGCACGGTCGGGGCGTAGCCCCGCGGGCTTCAGTCCGCGCGCCAGTACCCCAGGCCGTTCACGCGCTGCTTCGGCAGGCCCAGGTCCTTCCTGAGGTACGCCGTCAGGCTCCGGGTGGTCGCCGCGTCGCAGGCCAGCCAGACGTACGCGGAGGCCGGGTCCGGGCCCAGCAGCTGCGGGAGTTCGGCCCGCACCCGCTCGGCCAGCGCCGAACCGCCCCGCGCCACCCGCCGGACGTCGTGCCGGCCCGCGTCGGCGCGTACGGGCAGCTGCGCGTCGGAGGCGTGCTGGGTCTCGAACCAGATGGTGGCCGGGGTGTGCGGGTAGGCGTCCAGCAGGGAGTTGACGGCCGGGAGGGAGGCCGGGTCACCGATCACCAGCAGCCGCTCCGGCTCGGGGTCCGGCGCCGTGAAGCCGGTGCCCTGGACGGTCGCCTCCAGGGTGTCCCCCGGTGCGGCCGAGCGCGCCCACCGGCTGGCCAGCCCGTCGTGCAGGGCGAATTCGAAGGCGAAGGTGCCGGTGGCCGGGTCGGGGTCGACCAGCGTGTAGGCCCGCTGGTGCGGACGGCTGCCGCCCTGGAACCAGACCCGGACCCACATGGTCGGGTGCAGGGAGTCGCCGACGGCCGCCAGAAGCCCGCCGTCGCCGAAGCGGACCCGGCGGAAGTGCTCGGTGACGTCTTCCACCCCCGTCACCGTGAAGGTGAAGTCCTTGCCGCGCAGCAGTTTGAGGACCACGCCCTCCCAGCCCTTGCCGACCGCCATGCCCGTCCCCTTCCCCGCACCCTTATAGTTAGGACAGCCTAACCTAAGGAACTCGGGGAAGAGTGTGAGCAGTGTGACTACAGAGGCCCACGAGGTCTACCGCGACAGCTGGGGCATCCCGCACCTGCGGGCCTCCGACCCGATCCGCCTCTCCTACGCACAGGGCCGCGTCACCGCCCTCGACCGTGCCTGGCAGCTGGAGGTCGAGCGCCACCGCGCACAGGGCTCCAGCGCCGCGTTCCTCGGCGCCGACTGCGTCGCCTGGGACCGCTTCGCCCGCCAGGCCCGCCTCGACGACACCGCACGGCGCTGCCACGAGGCACTCGACCCCGGGACCGCCGCCTGGCTCGGCGCCTACGTCGACGGCGTCAACTCCGGTCTCGCCGAGGGCGCCGCCCGCGACGACCGCTTCGCCCGCACCGGCCACACCCCGGCCCCCTGGGAGCCCTGGGTCCCGCTGTCCGTCTGGATCGCCACCCACGTCCTCTTCGCGGGATTCGCCACCAAGCTCTGGCGCGAACGCGTCGCCCGCGTCCTCGGCGACGACGCCGCCACCCTCTTCGCGACCGACGGACCCGGCACCGCCGGCAGCAACGGCTGGCTGGTACCAGGCGACCGGACCGCCACGGGTGCGGCGATCATCGCGGGCGACCCGCACCGGTTCATCGAGGACCCGGGCGTCTACCAGCAGATACGTATCTCCTGCCCCGAGTACGACGTGCTCGGCCTGGCCGTCCCCGGCGTGCCCGGCCTCGCCCACTTCGGCCACACCGGCAGCGTCGCCTGGGCCATCACCAACGCCATGGCCGACTACCAGGACCTCTACGCCGAACGACTGCGGCCCGCCGGCGACGGCCTGGAGGCGCTGGGCCCCGACGGCACCTGGGAGCCGGTCGCCCGCCACACCGAGACCATCTCCGTGGCCGGCGCCGCCGACGTCGAGGTGGAGGTCCTGGAGACCGCGCGCGGGCCGGTCGTCGTCCGCGAGGACGCCACCGGCCTCGTCCCCGGGGGCGCCGACGCCCTCTCCCTGCGCTACCCGCCCCGCGTCCGACGTGACCTGGGCTTCGCCGCACTGCCCGCCCTGCTGCGCGCCCGCACCGTCGCCGACGTCGACCGCGCCCTCGACGGCTGGGCCGAGCCGGTCAACGTCGTCCACGCCGCCGACTCCGAGGGCGGCCTGCTGCACCGCGTCGCGGGAGCCGTGCCCTTGCGCGACGGCGCCAACCGGCTCCGGCCCGTGCCCGCCTGGGACGCCCGCCACGCCTGGCGGGGCTGGGCGCCCACCCCCGCCGAACCGGTACAGGGCTTCGCCGTGATGGCGAACGCGCGCGGGATCGCGTCCCCCCTCGGCGTGGAGTTCGCGCCGCCGCACCGCGCCGACCGCATCCGGGAGCTGCTCAGCGGCTCGGCGGACTGGTCCCCGAAGGCCATGGCCGACGTGCACGGTGACACGTACCTCGCCTCCGCCGCACCGCTGCTCGCGCTGCTGCCCGACCTGGACGGGCTCTCCCCCGCGGCCCGCCGGCTCCGCGAACGGCTCCTCGCCTGGGACCGGCACATGGAGGCCGACAGCACCGACGCCGCCGTCTTCGCGGCCTTCCGCAGCGCGACCGTACGCCGTTTCACCGCCGACCCCGTCTTCGCCGGCCTGGCACCCGCCCCCGCCGGACCGGAGGTCTTCCACCCCTGGCTGTACCTCCTGCCCCGCGTCGGCTACGCCCTGGAGGGGCTGCTGACCACCCCCCTCCTCCCCGGGCTCGATCGCGCCGCGCACGTGCGCGCGGCCCTGGAGGAGACGGCCGCCGCCGTCCCCGGGTCCCCCTGGGGCCGACTCCACGTCCTCGCCCCCTGGTCGGCGCTGCCGGATCCGGACGCCGAGTGGCCGGGCCTGGGCGGCGACCACGACTGCGTCAACGCCACGTCCTCCGTGCCCGGTCACACCGACCGCGCCGCCCGCGCCTCGGCCGCCCGCTACGTCTGGGACCTGGCACGCCGCGAAGACAGCCTCTGGGCGGTCCCGCTGGGCGCGGACGGCGTCCCCGGCTCCCCCCACCACCGCGACCAGCTGCCCCTCTGGGCGAGCTGCGAACTCGTACCCGTCGTCACCGACTGGGCCCGCCTCACCAAGGAATCCGCATGAACACCGGCTCCGCCCCCGCCTCCACCCGTCAGCCCGTCCACACCCGGCACGTCGAGGGCTTCGGGACGGTCACCATCACCCCCGTCGACCCCGCCGCCGACTCCGCGCTGATCCACGGCTGGGTCACCGAGGAGCGGGCGCGCTTCTGGGGCATGGGCGGCGCCAGCCGCGAACTGGTGCAGGAGATCTACGAGGACGTCGACCGCCGCACCACCCACCACGCGTTCATGGTCGCCCGCGACGGCGAGCCGGTCGCCCTCTTCCAGACGTACGAGTGCGCCGAGGACCGGGTCGGCGAGTGCTACGAGGTCCGGCCGGGGGACGTCGGCGTGCACCTGCTGATCGCCCCAAGCCAGGGCCCGGTCCGGCACGGTTTCACCGGGGCCCTGATGACGGCCTTCATCGCGTACGTGTTCTCCGACCCCGCCACCCGCCGCGTCGTCGCCGAACCGGACGCCCGCAACGCCAAGGCCATCGGCCTGCTGGAGCGGACCGGCTTCGTGCTCGGGCCCGAGGTCGTACTGCCGGAGATCGACCTGCCCGAGGTCCACCTCCCGGCGAAGCCGGCCCGCCTGGCCTTCCTCAGCGCGCCGGACGCTCGCTGAGGAACTCCGTCACCAGGGACGCCCATTGCCCCGGGCGCTCGGCGAACGGCAGGTGCCCGGTGGGCAGTTCCGCGCGCCGCGCGCCCGGCAGGGCGTCCGCCAGCTCCCGCTGGAAGGCGGGCGGTACGAGCCTGTCCCCGGTCGTCTCGACGACCAGGACCGGTACGCCGATCCCCGCGAGTTCCGCGCGCAGGTCCGCGCCCTTGATGAGCGCGGCCTGATCCCCGCCCCCGGGCGTCACCGTGGCCGCGGTCCCCCGCACGAGGTCCTCCAGCTGCTCGGGGCTCAGCGCCTCCAGCTGCTCCTCACTGAGCACGAGCGGTACGAGGAGCCGCGCGAGCAGCTCGTTCTCCCCGCGCCGGCCCAGCTCGGCCCACATCTCCCCGACCAGCCCGAAGCCGTGGCCGGCCCGCGCGAAGCTCGCGGTGAGCACGAGCGCGGTGACCCGCTCGGGGTACCGGGTGGCGACCCTGACGGCCACGTTCCCGCCAAGGGAGTAGCCGAGTACCGCGAACCGCTCCAGCCCTTCGGCGTCGGCGGCGGCCACCAGCTGGTCGGCCAGCTCGTCGAGCCGCAGCGGCCCCTCGGCCTTCGGGGTGTCCCCGGCGCCGGGATAGTCGACGCCGACGACGCTGTGCCGGGCGGCGAGCGCGTCCAGCAGCGGCCCGAAGTTGCCCTCGACCGATCCGCCCGCCCCGTGGGCCAGCAGCAGGCCCGGGCCCCCGCTCTCGGTGCGGACGGTGCGGGCGTAGCGGGCCCGGGTGGTGGCTGTGGCTCCGGACATGAGGGTCCCCCGTTTCATTCGGTAGCGGTCGCTACAGAAAGAAACCAATCCGATTTAACTAGCGATCGCTACAGAAGATCGTCCTCCCCGGGGATCACCAGGCCGAAGAGGTCGGTGACCGTGGCCAGCGCGGCCGCCTGGAGGGCCTCGGCGGGCACGACGGTGCCGTCCGGCGCGGCCAGGGCGCGGGTGGCGGTGGCCCCGGCGACCACCGTGGGCCGGTAGCCCAGGTTGAAGGCCCCCTCGGCGGTGAAGGTGACGCACATGTGCGTCATGAACCCGGCCAGCACCAGGTCCTTGCCGCTGCCCGCACCGAAGCCGAGACCGCTCAGGGTCTCCTCCAGTCCGGTGGCGTGGAAGGCGTTCGGGAAGCGCTTGACCACCACCGGCTCACCCTCGGCCGGGGCGACCTCGTCGCTGATGGCGCCGATGTGCGCCCGGATGTCGTACGGGGTGCCCTCGCCGCCGTCGTTGACGATGTGGACGACCGGGGCGCCGGCGGCGCGGGCGCGCTCCAGCAGCCGGGCTCCCGCCGCGAGCGCCTCCTCGGCGCCGTCCAGGGCCATCACGCCCGTGCGGTAGGTGTTCTGGAAGTCGATCATCACCAGGACGGAATCGGCCAGCCGGGGCGGCCGCCCGTCCAGCCCGATCAGGGTGCGCAGGGCCGTGGAAGCGGTGGCCGTGTTCATGCTCGTGCTCGTGCTCATGCTCGGAAAACCCTTCACAAGGGATGAATGGGACGGAAAAGGGCAGCGCAAAGCCGGGCCCGTTCCTCGAAGTCCTCGAAGCCTTCTCGGGGTCCGGACCGATGGGTGCCGGTCAGCCGGCCTGCGTGCGGAACCGGCGGCGGTAGGCCGCCGGGGTCGTGGCGAGCTGCCGGCGGAAGGCCCGGTGCAGGGTCTCCGCCGAGCCGAGACCGGCGGCCGCCGCGACCTGGTCGAGCGGGCTGTCGGTGGTCTCCAGGACGCGCCGGGCCGCCTCGACGCGGGCGGCTTCCACGTAGGCCGCGGGACTGGTGCCGGTCTCCTGGGTGAAGACGCGGGCGAAGTGCCGCTCGCTCAGGCACATCCGGGCCGCGAGGGCCGGTGCGGACAGGTCCGCGTCGAGGTGGTCGGCGATCCACACGCGCAGGTCGTCGATGTCCCGCCGTCCGGCGGCCGGCCGGCTGAGCGGCACCGAGAACTGGCTCTGGCCGCCCTGCCGCTTCAGGTACATCACCAACTGCCGCGCCACCGCCAGGGCGGTCTGCTCGCCCAGGTCCTCGGCGACGAGAGCCAGCGCCAGGTCCAGGCAGGCACTGATCCCCGCCCCGGTCCACAGCCGGCCGTGGTCGGTGCGTACGAAGATCGGATCGGGATCGACCACGACCTGCGGGTGTTCGGCCGCCAGCTGGGCGGCGGTCGACCAGTGGGTGGTCGCCGTCCGCCCGTCCAGCAGCCCGGCCGCCGCCAGCAGGTGCGCGCCCACGCACACCGACGCCACCCGCCGGGCGTGCGGGGCGGTCTCCCGTACCCACTCCACGACGGCTTCGTCGATCCGGGCGACGGGTCCGGCGTCGGTCACGTCGACCGCGCCCGGGACCAGCAGGGTGTCCACCCGCTCGCCGACCTCGCCGAAGGCGCGGTCCGCGAGCAGCCGCACCCCCGCCGAGGTCCGTACCGGTCCGGCCTCGGGCCCCGCGAGGACGACCTCGTAACCGGCGCGCCCGCCGGTCTCCCGGTTGGCCAGGGCGAAGACCTCGGCCGGACCGGTGACGTCGAGGAGGTCGACATCGGGGAAGACCGCGATGACGACCCGGTGCGAAGTGGGCATGCCCCCATCCTCACGTGGCCCCCGCATGGCGGCAATGACGATTCCCCGTCACATCCGGACACGCGCCCGCGCCCGGACGCGCGTACGAAGACCCGTACGACAACGCGTACGGGAACGGCGGAGGCCCCGCACCGGGATCCGGTGCGGGGCCTCCGTCAGGAGCCGGGGTCTCAGCCCTCGACGCCGAGGCGCTCCAGGATGAGCTCCTTGACGCGGGCCGCGTCGGCCTGACCGCGGGTGGTCTTCATGACCGCGCCGACCAGGGCGCCGACGGCGGCGACCTTGCCGCCGCGGATCTTGTCGGCGATGGCCGCGTTGCCCGCGATGGCCTCGTCCACGGCCGCGCCGAGCGCGCCCTCGTCCGAGACGACCTTCAGGCCGCGCTTGTCGACGACCTCGTCCGGGGTGCCCTCGCCCGCGAGGACGCCCTCGATGACCTGCCGGGCCAGCTTGTCGTTCAGGTCGCCGGCCGCGACCAGGGCCGCGATGCGCGCCACCTGGGCCGGGGTGATCGGCAGCTCGTCGACCGAGACGCCCTGCTCGTTGGCGTTGCGGGCCAGTTCGCCCATCCACCACTTGCGGGCGGCGGCGGAGTCGGCGCCCTCCTCGATGGTGGCGACGATGGAGTCCACGGCGCCCGCGTTGAGGATGGACTGCATGTCGTGCTCGCTGACGCCCCACTCCTCGCGGAGCCGGTTGCGGCGCACGCGCGGCATCTCCGGCAGCCCGGCGCGCAGTTCCTCGACCCAGGCGCGGGCCGGGGCGACGGGGACCAGGTCCGGCTCGGGGAAGTAGCGGTAGTCCTCGGCGTTGTCCTTGATGCGGCCGGCCGTGGTGGAGCCGTCCTCCTCGTGGAAGTGCCGGGTCTCCTGCACGATCGAGCCGCCCGACGAGAGCACCGCCGCGTGGCGCTGGATCTCGAAGCGGGCCGCGCGCTCGACGGAGCGCAGCGAGTTGACGTTCTTCGTCTCCGAGCGGGTGCCGAAGGGGGCCTCCGGGCTCGGACGCAGCGACAGGTTGACGTCGCAGCGCATCTGGCCCTTGTCCATGCGGGCCTCGGAGACGCCGAGCGCCTTGATGACCTCGCGCAGCTCGGCCACGTACGCCTTGGCGACCTCGGGGGCGCGCGCTCCCGCGCCCTCGATGGGCTTGGTGACGATCTCGATGAGCGGGATGCCGGCGCGGTTGTAGTCCAGCAGGGAGTGGGACGCGCCGTGGATACGGCCGGTGGCGCCGCCGACGTGCAGCGACTTGCCGGTGTCCTCCTCCATGTGGGCGCGCTCGATCTCCACGCGGAAGACCTCGCCGTCCTCCAGCTGGACGTCCAGGTAGCCGTTGAAGGCGATGGGCTCGTCGTACTGGGAGGTCTGGAAGTTCTTCGGCATGTCCGGATAGAAGTAGTTCTTCCGGGCGAAGCGGCACCACTCGGCGATCTCGCAGTTCAGCGCGAGACCGATCTTGACGGCGGACTCGACGCCGATCGCGTTGACGACCGGGAGCGAGCCCGGCAGACCCAGACAGGTCGGGCAGGTCTGCGAGTTGGGCTCGGCGCCCAGCTCGGTGGAGCAGCCGCAGAACATCTTGGTCCTGGTGCCGAGCTCGACATGGACTTCGAGGCCCATGACGGGGTCGTACGACGCGAGGGCGTCCTCGTACGACAGCAGTTCGGTGAAGGTGGTCACGGTGAAACTTTCCCTCTCAGCCCAGCAGGACGTCGTCGTCGCCGAGGCGCTTCAGCTCGCGGTACAGGATCGCGAGGCCGGTGACGATGGCGGCGGCGGACACAACGGCGTCGACCAGCTTCAGCGTGTCGTTCTCGGTGCGGGCCTTGCGGGCCTGCTTGATCACGCTGATGGCACCGAAAGCGGTGGTGCCGATCGACAGGTAGGTGCCGGACTTGGACTTCTTGAAGCCCTTGGCCTTGGACAGTGCACTGGAACTCACAGCGACGGAGCCTCCTCAAGCAGCGGGTGACCCCAGCGCTCGACGAAGGCTGCCTCGACGGCGGCACCGACCTTGTACAGGCGGTCGTCCTTCATCGCCGGGGCGATGATCTGCAGTCCGACCGGGAGACCGTCCTCCGGTGCCAGGCCGCAGGGCAGCGACATGGCGGAGTTGCCGGCCAGGTTGGTCGGGATGGTGCACAGGTCGGCGAGGTACATCGCCAGCGGGTCGTCGGTGCGCTCGCCGATCGCGAAGGCGGTGGTCGGGGTCGTCGGGGAGACGATCACGTCGACCTGCTCGAAGGACTTCTCGAAGTCCTTGGTGATGAGCGTGCGGACCTTCTGGGCGGAGCCGTAGTACGCGTCGTAGTAGCCGGAGCTGAGCGCGTACGTGCCGAGGATGATGCGGCGCTTGACCTCGTCGCCGAAGCCGGCCTCACGGGTCAGGGCGGTGACGTCCTCGGCGGACCTGGTGCCGTCGTCGCCGACGCGCAGGCCGTAGCGCATGGCGTCGAAGCGGGCCAGGTTGGAGGAGGCCTCGGACGGCGCGATCAGGTAGTACGCGGCCATGGCGAGGTCGAAGGACGGGCAGTCCAGCTCGACGATCTCGGCGCCGAGCTCCTTGAGGAGCTCCACCGACTCGTTGAAGCGCTGGACGACGCCGGCCTGGTAGCCCTCGCCGGCGAACTGCTTGACCACACCGACGCGCATGCCGGCGACGGAGCCGTTGCGGGCGGCCTCGACGACCGGCGGGACCGGGGCGTCGATGGAGGTGGAGTCGAGCGGGTCGTGGCCGGCGATGACCTCGTGGAGGAGGGCCGCGTCCAGGACCGTACGGGCGCACGGGCCGCCCTGGTCCAGGGAGGACGAGAAGGCCACCATGCCGTAGCGGGAGACGCCGCCGTACGTGGGCTTCACGCCGACGGTGCCGGTGACGGCGGCGGGCTGGCGGATGGAGCCGCCGGTGTCGGTGCCGATGGCCAGGGGGGCCTGGAAGGCGGCGAGCGCGGCCGCGGAGCCGCCGCCGGAGCCGCCGGGGATCCGGGTGAGGTCCCAGGGGTTGCCGGTGGGGCCGTACGCGCTGTTCTCGGTGGAGGACCCCATGGCGAACTCGTCCATGTTGGTCTTGCCGATGATGACGACGCCGGCTTCCTTCAGCTTGCGCGTCAGGGTGGCGTCGTAGGGCGGGATCCAGCCTTCGAGGATCTTCGAACCGACGGTGGTCGGGACCCCGACGGTGGTGAAGATGTCCTTGAGGGCGAGCGGAACGCCGGCCAGTGGGCCGAGCTTCTCGCCGGCCGCCCGCTTGGCGTCCACGGCGCGGGCCTGCTCCAGGGCGCCCTCACGGTCGACGTGCAGGAAGGCGTGGACCTTCTCGTCCGTCGCCTCGATGCGCGCGAGGTGGGCCTCGGTGACCTCGACGGCCGTGAGCTCGCCGGTGGCGATCTTCTCGGCGGTCTGGGCGGCCGTGAGCTTGATGATGTGGGTGTCAGCCATGGTGATTAGTCCTCCCCCAGGATCTGCGGCACCTTGAAACGCTGCTGCTCCTGGGCGGGAGCACCGGAAAGCGCCTGCTCGGGGGTGAGCGAGGGACGGACCTCGTCCGCGCGCATGACGTTCGTCAGCGGCAGCGGGTGGGAGGTCGGCGGGACGTCTTGGTCGGCGACCTCGGATACGCGGGCGACCGCGCCGATGATGTCGTCGAGCTGTCCGGCGAAGTGGTCGAGCTCTTCGGCCTTGAGTTCCAGACGTGCCAGCCGAGCGAGGTGGGCGACCTCCTCGCGCGTGATGCCAGGCATGCAGCGATCCTCTGGGGGTGGTGAGTGTGTAGGTTTCGGTGCCAATCCTATGGGGCCGGGCCCCCGACCCGTTAAACGGTTTGCCGCGGCCCCGCCGGGGCCGGGCGGCACCACCCCGCGGGCCGCCCCGCACCGGGACCGGGCGGGACTCCGGTGGCGCGGCCTACGGGGCCGGGGTCTCCGAGGTGGCCGCGGCCGCGGCGGCCAGCTCCGCCGTGATGTCGGCCGGCCGGCGCCAGCCGCGCTCGCCGCGGGCCAGGAGCCAGGCGGTGGCCTCCTGCGGGGGCATGGCGGCGGCGACCAGCCAGCCCTGCACCGCGTCACAGCCGAGGTCCCGCAGGCGCTCCCAGGTCTCGTCGTCCTCCACGCCTTCGGCGACGACCAGCAGGCCCAGGGAGTGCGCGAGGTCGACCGTGCAGCGGACGATCTCCGCGTCCTGGGCGTCCACGGCGAGCCGGGCCACGAACGAGCGGTCGATCTTCAGCTCGCTCACCGGCAGCCGGCGCAGGTGCACCAGCGAGGAGTAGCCGGTACCGAAGTCGTCGAGGGACATCTTGACTCCGTGGCCGGTGAGCCCGGCCATGGTGTCGGCCGCCCGCTGCGGGTCCTCCAGCAGGACGTGTTCCGTTATCTCCAGCTGGAGCCCGCTCGCCGGGACCCCGTGCCGGGCCAGCCGGGCGGCGACGGCTCCCGCGAAGCCGGGGGTGTGGACGTCGCGCGGCGAGACGTTGACGGCGACCGGGACCTTCAGGCCCTGCGCCCGCCACCGCGCGACCTGGGCGAGGGCCGTCTCCAGCACGTACTCGGTGAGGTGCGGCATCAGCCCGGAGGTCTCGGCGATGGCGATGAACTCGTCCGGGGAGACCCGCCCGCGTTCGGGGTGCACCCAGCGGACCAGCGCCTCCAGCCCCGCCACCTGTCCGTCGAAGCGGACCTTCGGCTGGTAGTGCAGTTCCACCTCGCCGGCGTCGAGGGCCCGGCGGAGGTCTCCGAGGAGGCCGAGCCGGTCGGGGGTGTTGCTGTCGCGCTTGGACTCGTAGACCTCGACGCCGGTGCGGTCGCGCTTGGCCTGGTACATGGCCACGTCGGCCCGCCGCAGCAGTCCTTCCGCGTCCAGCGCGTGGTCGGGGAAGACGGCGAGGCCGGCGCTGGCCTCCAGGACCAGGGTGAGGCCGTCGAGGTCCAGCGGGGAGCTGAGTTCGGCGACGAGGCCGCGGGCGACCCGCTGGGCGCTGGTGGTGGAGTCGGTGGCGGGCAGCAGTACGGCGAACTCGTCGCCGCCGAGCCGGGCCGCCTCCGCTTCGGCCGGGAGCGCCTGGCGCAGCCGCTCGGCGATCTGGAGCAGCAGCCGGTCCCCCGCGAGGTGGCCCAGGGTGTCGTTGACGGCGCGGAAGCGGTCCAGGTCGATCAGCACGAGGGCGGACCGGGTGCCCGAACGTTCGGCCTCGTCCAGTGCGGACCACGCCCGCTCCAGGAGCCACTGCCGGTTCGGCAGGCCGGTCAGCGGGTCGCGCAGCTGCTCCTCGGCGCGGGCCCGGGCGATCCACAGGGTGGAGTCGAGGGCGATGAGCGGTACGGCGAAGAGGGGCAGCAGTACCGGCTGGGTGCTGGCGACCACGCAGATCAGCGGGGTGATGCCCAGCAGGGCGGCGGCGACCAGGGCTTGGCGCAGGACGGCCGTGCGGGCCACGGTGGGCAGCCCGCCGCCGCGCGGGGTGAGCGCGAACCACAGCAGGATCCGGGTCACCAGCAGGTAGGAGAGGGCGACGAGGGCGACCTCGGGAGCGGCCGCGAGGTCCCAGTCCAGGGGCGTCCAGGGCCGCTCGACGCTCGGCGCGTCGCCGAAGGCGGCCAGTACGAGGGCCCCCGCGCCGATGCCGAGGATGTCGACGGAGCCGTGCAGCAGGCCCTGCCGCCAGCGCTGCCGGCGGGCGGCCCCGACGAGGGAGACCACCGCCAGGGAGACGAGTCCGGCGGGGATCCAGCCGTACAGGATGAGCACCCCGAGGGTGAGCGCCGCACCGGATCCGGTGCCGCCCCACCAGCGGTCGCGGCCCAGGGCGACGAGGTGGCCGACGATGATGCCGGTGAGCAGGGCGAGCCCCCAGCCCACCGCTCCGCCGGGGAACAGCGCCTGACGGGCGGTCAGCGCGGAGGCGATGCCGGCGGCGAGCACCACGGCGGCGAGGCCCACGAGGGCGAGGGCCAGCGTGGTGCGCCGCCCCTCCTGTCCCGGTCCGCCCGCTCCGGTGCCGGGGGCCCGGGTCTCCGGTGTCCTGGCACCCAGGACACCGAACCGGCCCGCCCGTACGGGCGGGGTGTCCCCGCCGAATTCAGGTGACGGGTCGGCGCTTTCGGTGGGTTTCATGCCCGTCCCTCTCACAGCCGGCGATGCCGATGTCACGTGATGGCCCCGGTGTCGTGCCATCACGGCTGAAAGCGCATCAGGCAGCCGCGCACGACGGGCGCACCCCACAACAGTAGGACGCGAGAGGCCTCCAGGGGCAGCGGTCGGCGGTGGTTGCCCGAATACGGCCCAGCCATCCTCATCAGTACGGTATCCGCCGAACGGGCGAGTTTGGACGGGGCCCCCGTCACGCGTCCGATGATCCGACGGCTCACCGCGGCCCGGCCGGCCTCCCGCCGGCCGTTCACCACCGGGGGCCGCGCCGGGCGTGCGCCCGCCCGTACGGCCGCACACCACGCATCCGTTGGCCTCCGCCGCCCCCGGGACGACTCCCCCGCGGGCTACCGCTCGGCTTCGCCTTCGCCGCCGCCCTCCAGCGGGAGCGCCGCCTCGCGCGCGGCGTCGGGCCCCTGTGCGAGCAGCACTTCGAAGCCGGCGTCGTCGAGGATCGGGAGCTTCAGCTGTACGGCCTTGTCGTACTTCGAGCCGGGGTTGTCGCCGACGACGACGAAGGAGGTCTTCTTCGACACCGAGCCGGTGACCTTGGCCCCCCGGCTCTGCAGGGCCTCCTTGGCGCCGTCGCGGGTGTGGTTCAGCAGGGTGCCGGTGACGACCACGGTCAGGCCCTCCAGCGGACGCGGCCCCTCCTCCTCGGCGGATCCTTCCTCCTCCATGCGGACGCCCGCCGCCCGCCACTTGCGCAGGATCTCCTGGTGCCAGTCGACGGCGAACCACTCCTTGAGGGAGGCGGCGATGATCGCGCCGACGCCCTCGGTGGCGGTCAGTTCCTCGAGGGAGGCCTGCTCGATGCGCTCGATCGAACGGAACTCGCGGGCGAGCGCCTCGGCGGCGACGGGGCCGACGTGCCGGATCGAGAGGCCGTTGATGATGCGGGCCAGCGGACGCTGCTTGGCGGCGGCGATGTTCTCCAGCATGGCCAGGGCGTTCTTCTTCGGTTCGCCCTTCTGGTTGGCGAAGACCCTGACGATCTTCTCCTCGCCGGTCTTCGGGTCCCGCTTGGGCAGGCCGCTGTCCTGGTCGAGCACGTACGCCTTGATGGGCAGCAGCTGCTCGATGGTGAGGTCGAAGAGGTCGCCCTCGTCCCGCAGCGGCGGCTCGGCGGGTTCCAGGGGGCCGGTGAGCGCGGCCGCCGCGACCATGCCGAAGTTCTCGATGTCCAGGCTCTGGCGGCCGGCCAGGTAGAAGAGCCGCTCGCGCAGCTGCGCGGGGCAGGTCTGCGCGTTGGGGCACCGGACGTCGATGTCGCCCTCCTTCATCGGGCGCAGCCCCGTCCCGCAGACGGGGCACTCGGCCGGCATGACGAACTCGCGCTCGGTGCCGTCCCGCAGGTCCACCACCGGGCCCAGGATCTCGGGGATGACGTCGCCCGCCTTGCGCAGGACGACGGTGTCCCCGATGAGCACGCCCTTGGCCTTGACGACCTCCTGGTTGTGCAGGGTCGCGAACTCCACCTCGGAGCCGGCCACGGTCACCGGCTCCACCTGGGCGTACGGGGTGACGCGGCCGGTGCGCCCTACGCCGACCTTGATGTCGATGAGCTTGGTGTTGACTTCTTCGGGGGCGTACTTCCAGGCGATGGCCCAGCGCGGGGCGCGGGCCGTGGAGCCCAGCCGGCCCTGGAGGGCGATCTCGTCGAGCTTGACCACGACGCCGTCGATCTCGTGCTCCACCGAGTGCCGGTTCTCGCCGAAGTGGTCGATGAACGCGCGGACCTCGGCCAGGGAGGAGACGACCTTGTTGTGGCGGGCGGTGGGCAGGCCCCATTCGCGCAGCAGCTCGTACGCCTGCGACTGGCGCTCGATCTCGAAGCCCTGACGGGCTCCGATGCCGTGCACCACCATGTGCAGCGGGCGGGTCGCGGTGACCTTCGGGTCCTTCTGGCGCAGCGAACCGGCCGCCGCGTTGCGCGGGTTGGCGAAGGGCTTGCCGTCGGCCTCGACGAGCCGGGCGTTGAGCTCCTCGAACTTCTCCATCGGGAAGTAGACCTCGCCGCGGATCTCGACCAGGGCCGGGATCCGGTCGCCGCGCAGGCGGTCCGGGATCTCGGCGATGGTGCGGACGTTGGGCGTGATGTCCTCACCGGTGCGGCCGTCGCCGCGGGTGGCGGCGCGGGTGAGGCGGCCGTTCTCGTAGGTGAGGTTGACGGCGAGGCCGTCCACCTTGAGCTCGCACAGGTAGTGGTAGTCCGGGGTGTTCACGTCCCGGGCGACCCGGTCGGCCCAGGCGGACAGCTCCTCGTCGTCGAAGGCGTTGTCGAGGGAGAGCATCCGCTCGCGGTGCACGACGGAGGCGAAGTCGGTCTCGTACGCCCCGGCCACCTTCTGGGTGGGCGAGTCGGGCGTGCGCAGCTCGGGGTACTGCTCCTCCAGGGCCTCCAGCGAGCGCAGCAGCTGGTCGAACTCGGCGTCGCTGACGACCGGCGCGTCGTTCACGTAGTACCGGAAGCGGTGCTCCTCGATCTGCTCGGCGAGCAGCTGGTGCTGCTCGCGCGCCGCCGTCGGTACTGCCGTGTCCTGCTGTTCGGCTGCCATGCCGTGTCCTCCCGTGGCCCGTCCTCGACCGTCACTCAGGGTTGTCGGCGAGCGACCTCGCCGCCCTGACGCAATGGGCCTGTACCGCGCGGGCGTACGCGGGCGAGGCGCCCGCCAGACCGCACGACGGGGTGACCACGACCGACTCGGCGAGAGCCCCCGGGGACAGTCCCAGCCTGCGCCAGAGCTTCCTGACACCCATGACGCTACCGCCCGGGTCCGACAACGGGGCATCGGTGCCCGGCACCACTCCGGCGAAGAGTTTCAGGCCGCCTTCGACGGCCTCGCCGATGGCGTCGTCCTCGCGCTCGGTGAGCAGTGAGAAATCGAACGACACTCCCGCGGCGCCGGCCCGGCGCAGCAGTGCGAAGGGGACGTCGGGCGCGCAGGAGTGCACGACGACCTCACCGTCGTGCACGGCGAAGAGGTCGCGCAGGGTGCTCTCGACCACCTGCCGGTCGACGGCCCGGTAGGTGCGGTACCCGCTGGCGGAGCGCACCCGGCCGAGCAGGACGGCGGTGAGCGACGGCTCGTCGTACTGGAGCACGATCTCGGCGCCCGGGACGCGCCTGCGCACGTCGGCCAGGTGGTCGCGCAGACCCTCGGCGAGGGAGCCGGCGAGGTCGCGGCAGGCCCCGGCGTCCTGGAGCACGGCTTCGCCGCCGTGCAGTTCGAGCGCGGTGGCCAGCGTCCACGGGCCGACGGCCTGGACCTTCAGTCGGCCGGTGTAGCCCTGGGTGAACTCCTCGAGGGCGTCGAGGTCCTCGCCCAGCCAGGAGCGGGCGCGCCGGGTGTCGCGGCCGGGGCGGTCGCTGATCCGCCAGCCGCTGGGCTCGACGTGGGCGTACATGTCGACGAGCAGCCCCAGGGTGCGGCCGATCATGTCCGCGCCGGGCCCGCGGGCGGGCAGTTCGGGGAGGTACGGGAAGTCCTCGAAGGAGCCGGTGACGGTCTTGGCGGCCTCGCGGGCGTCGCCGCCCGGGAGGGAGCCGACGCCGGTGGCGCCCGCGGTCATCGGCCGGGCCTGACGGAGAGGTCGTTGACCTCGGCGTCGCGAGGCAGGTCGACGGCCATCAGGATGGTCGTCGCCACGGACTCGGGGTCGATCCAGCGCGCGGGGTCGTACTCCTTGCCCTCCTGGGAGTGGACCTTGGCCTGCATGGGGCTGGCGGTGCGGCCGGGGTAGACGGAGGTGACGCGTACGCCGTTGGCCTTCTCCTCCTCGCGCAGCGCGTCGGCGAGGGCCTTGAGGCCGTGCTTGGAGGCGGCGTAGGCCCCCCATTCGGCGTGGGCCTGGAGTCCGGCGCCGGAGTTCACGAAGACGACGGTGGCCTTGGAGGCCCTCAGGGTGGGCAGCAGCAGTCTGGTGACCTCGGCGGGGGCGATCAGGTTGACGTTGAGCTGCTGGTGCCAGGTCTTGGGGCGCAGGTCGCCGACGGGTCCGAGGTCGACGATCCCGGCGATGTGGAGCAGGGAGTCGATCCGTTCGGGCACCGGCTGCTTGGAGAACGCCCACGACAGCCGGTCGGGGTCCGCGAGGTCTCCCACGAGGGTCCGCGCGCCCGGGTAGCGCTCGACGAGCTGCCGGGCGCGGGCGGCGTCGCGGGCGAGCAGGACGAGGTCGTCGCCGCGGGCGTGCAGGCGGGCGGCGACGGCGGCGCCGATGCCGGATCCGGCACCGGTGATCAGGTGAGTAGCCATACGGCCCATGCTCGCATCCGCCCGGGCCCCGCCGCCGCCGCGGTCCGCCGCTCCCGCCGGCGGGTCAGAGTCCGGCGGCCTCGCGGAGGTCGCGGGCCCGTCCGGTGGCGTCGTAGTCGGCGGGGACCCCTTCGACCAGGACGGCGGTGCCGGGGATGTGGTCGGTGCGCAGGGCGAGGATGGCCTGGTAGGCGTCGGAGGCGTACCAGGCGCGGGCCCGCTCGATGTCGGGGAAGCCGATGACGACGACCGTGCCGGGGAAGGGGCCTTCGAGGACCTCGACCTCCTTGCCGTGGACGAGGAAGCGGCCGCCGAAGGGGTCCATGGTCGCCTGGATCTCCTCGATGTAGCGCAGGACGTCCTCGTTGACGGTGGGGCGGCGCAGGTGGGCGATGGCGTACGCGGTCATGTCGGTCTCCCCTGTCCGTTCGGCCGGGCGGTCCCGGCCGTTGCCCCGATGCTGTCAGCGGGCGTCGGCGGTGGCGATTACCTCCGAGGTCATGACGTGCGGGCCGAAGGTGCGCCGGTAGGCCATCGGGGAGACGCCGAAGGCGGTGCGCATGTGCTGGCGCAGGGAGTTGGCGGAGCCGAAGCCGGAGCGGTGCGCGACCAGGTCGACGGGGAGGTCGCTGGACTCCAGCAGCTGGCGGGCGACCTCCAGGCGCTGTCCGGTGAGCCATTGGACGGGGGTCATGCCGACCTCGTCGCGGAACCGGCGGGTGAAGGTGCGCAGGCTCATCCGGGCGTGGGCGGCGAGTTCGGCGAGGCTGATCGGCTCGTCGAGGCGCTCCAGGGCCCAGGCGCGGGTGGCGGTGGTGGTGGCGACCGTGGGGGCGGGGACGGGGCGGTCGATGTACTGGGCCTGTCCGCCGTCGCGCCAGGGCGGTACGACGCACATGCGGGCGGCCCGGTTGGCGACGGCGGTCCCGTGGTCGCGGCGGACCAGGTGCAGGCACAGGTCGACGCCGGCGGCGACGCCGGCGGAGGTCAGGACGTCGCCGTCGTCGACGAAGAGGACCTCCTCGTCGACCTGGACGCGGGGGTAGGCCCGGCGGAACTCGGGTGCCAGGTTCCAGTGGGTGGTGGCGGGGCGGCCGTCGAGGAGCCCGGCGGCGGCGAGCACGTAGGAGCCGGTGCAGATGGAGACGAGCCGGGTGCCGGGGCGGATCCCGGCGATGGCGGCGGTGACCTCGGGGGGCAGGGGTCCGCCGCGGGCCAGCTCGGGCATGGCGTGGGTGGGCGGGAGGATCACGGTGTCGGCGGCGGCCAGGGCCTCGGGCCCGGCGGCGGGCTGGACGGTGAACCCGGCGTCGCTGAGGACGGGCCCGCCGTCGGCGGTGCAGACGGTGACCTCGTACAGGGGCTGCCCGGCGGCGTCCACGGCGCTGCCGAAGACGCGGGAGGGGATGCCCAGCTCGAAGGGGGGTACGCCCGGCAGGGCGAGCACCGCGACCCGGTGGGGGCCTCCGCCGGCCGCGGCCCGCGCTGTCGTTTTCCGTGCGCTGTCCATGGCCGGATCCTGTCACACCCTGGCCATCCGGCCAATACCGCGGAGTGCCGGGATGTCCGAGTGTGGGACGTGTCGCCGGGGAGAGCCCGGTACCGGACGGAATCCCGTGGAATGAGGAAGACAGAGATGCGCGCGATCGTCGTGAACGGATGGGGCGGCCCCGAGACCCTGGTGGAGCGGGAGGTCGACCGCCCGGAGCCCGGCCTGGGCGAGATCCTGGTCCGGGTCCACGCGGCCGGTGTGAACCCGGTCGACTGGAAGACCCGGGCCAGTGGCGCCCTGATCGCCTGGGGCGAGGTGCCGATCGTCGGCTGGGACGTCTCCGGTACCGTCGAGGCGGTGGGCCCGGGCGTGACGCTGTACCGGCCGGGTGACGAGGTGTACGGCATGCCGAGCTTCCCCCGCCAGGCGGGCGGCTACGCCGAGTACGTCGCCGCCCCGGCCCGGCACTTCGCCCGCAAGCCCGCCTCCCTCGGCCACGTACAGGCGGCCGCGCTGCCGCTCGCGGCGCTGACCGCCTGGCAGGCGCTGGTCGACACCGCCGGGGTCACGGCCGGGCAGCGCGTCCTGGTGCACGCGGCGGCGGGCGGGGTCGGCCACCTGGCGGTCCAGATCGCCAAGGCGCGCGGGGCGTACGTGATCGGCACGGCCAGCGGCGCCAAGCACGGCCTGCTGCGCGAGCTGGGCGCCGACGAGCTGGTCGACTACCGGACCGGCGACTTCGCCGAGGCGGTCTCCGAGGTGGACGTGGTCCTGGACGCCCTGGGCGGCGAGGTCGCCGAGCGCTCGCTGAAGGTGCTCAAGCGCGGCGGCCACCTGGTCTCGCTCCCGGGCCCGGACTCCGTACCGGCCGCGGCGGACGGTGTGCGCGCGTCCTGGGTCCTGGTGGAACCCGACCTGAAGGGGCTCGAGGAGATCGCGGCCCTGGCGGACCGGGGCCTGCTCAAGCCGCTGGTCGAGACGGTGCTGCCGCTGGCGGAGGCCGCGAAGGCCCACGAGATCGGCGAGCGCGGCCGGACCACCGGCAAGATCGTCCTGACGGTGGTCTGATCCGCGGGTGTCAGACGGCGGCGGCCGTGCGCGTCGTCGTGGCGATGGTCGCGGAGCCGACCACGCGGGTGTCGTCGTAGAGGACGATCGCCTGGCCGGGGGCCACGCCGCGGACCGGCTCGGTGAAGGAGACGCGCAGCTCGCCGTCCACGACCTCGGCGAAGACCTCGGTCTCGCCGCCGTGGGCGCGCAGCTGCGCGGTGTAGGTGCCGGGGGCGGCGGGGGTGGAGCCGCACCAGCGGGGGCGGATCGCGGTGAGGGCGGTGACGTCGAGGGCCTCGACGGGGCCGACGGTGACGGTGTTGTTCACCGGGGAGATGTCGAGGACGTAGCGAGGCTTGCCGTCGGGGGCCGGGTGGCCGATGCGCAGGCCCTTGCGCTGGCCGATGGTGAACCCGAAGGCCCCCTCGTGGGTGCCGACCTTGGCGCCGGTCTCGTCGACGATGTCGCCCTCGGCCCTGCCGAGGCGCTGGGCGAGGAAGCCCTGGGTGTCGCCGTCGGCGATGAAGCAGATGTCGTGGCTGTCGGGCTTCTTCGCGACGGCCAGGCCGCGCCGCTCGGCCTCGGCGCGGATCTCGTCCTTGGTGGTGATCGTGTCACCGAGCGGGAAGAGGGCGTGGGCCAGCTGCTTCTCGTCGAGGACGCCGAGGACGTACGACTGGTCCTTGGCCATGTCGGAGGCGCGGTGCAGCTCGCGGGAGCCGTCGGCGTTCTCGACGATGGTGGCGTAGTGGCCGGTGCAGACCGCGTCGAAGCCGAGGGCGAGGGCCTTGTCGAGCAGCGCCGCGAACTTGATCTTCTCATTGCAGCGCAGGCACGGGTTCGGGGTGCGGCCGGCCTCGTACTCGGCGATGAAGTCCTCGACGACGTCCTCGCGGAAGCGGTCGGCGAGGTCCCAGCAGTAGAAGGGGATGCCGATGACGTCGGCCGCGCGGCGGGCGTCGCGGGAGTCCTCGATGGTGCAGCAGCCGCGGGCGCCGGTCCGGAAGGACTGGGGGTTCGCGGAGAGCGCCAGGTGGACCCCGGTGACGTCGTGCCCGGCTTCGACCGCGCGGGCGGCGGCGACGGCGGAGTCCACACCGCCGGACATGGCGGCCAGGACGCGGAGGGGGCGGGCGGTGCGCGGCAGGTTCTCAGTCATAGCACCGTCCAGGGTACGGGGAACCGGACGGGGTCACAGCGCGTTATCGGCTGTGGGGGGTGGATCACATGAGCGAACAGGCGGAGAAGCGCCCGCGCCGGACCCGGCGGGCGGTGCTCCTGGGCGGTCTGGGAGTCCTCGCGGCGGCGGGGGTGGTGGCCCGGGAGGAGATCGCGCGGGCCCGGTGGCTGCTGCCGGGGGTTTCCAAGCCGCGCAAGGAGGGCGAGCTCGACCACGCGGGGGCGAGCTGGACGGCGGCCTCGCCGGCGAACTGGCGGCTGGCGGACCGGCCCGACGACTACCGGGTGGACCGGATCGTCGTCCATGTCACACAGGGCGGCTTCGAGTCCTCGGTGGACGCCTTCAGGAACCCGTGGCACAAGGCGTCGGCGCACTACATCGTGCGCCAGGACGGCCATGTGGAGCAGATGGTGCGCGAGCTGGATGTGGCCTTCCACGCGGCCAACCGCCGGATGAACGAGCGCAGCGTCGGGATAGAGCACGTGGGCTTCGTCGACCGGCCCAAGGACTTCACCGACGCCATGTACGCGGCCTCGGCCCGGCTGGCCGCCGACATCTGCCGGAGGTACGGCATACCGGCGGACCGCAAGCACATCCTGGGTCACAACGAGGTCCCGGGCGCCGACCACACCGATCCCGGGCCGCACTGGGACTGGGACCGCTACATCGCGCTCGTGCGCGCGCAGCTGCCGGCGTGAGGCGCTCCGGGGAGAGGCGGTGGGCGTTCTCGCTGCCGCCGGGCGCGACGGGCTT
Source organism: Streptomyces sp. NPDC012794 (assembly GCF_042901085.1). NCBI lineage: Bacteria > Bacillati > Actinomycetota > Actinomycetes > Kitasatosporales > Streptomycetaceae > Streptomyces > Streptomyces sp. NPDC012794. The sequence goes on along the minus strand of NZ_JBIBCI010000010.1, from coordinate 227,455 downwards.
CGTCCGGCCGGGGGGCGGCCCGCTTCCGGAGACCGGCCTGTCCGCCTTCCGTACGGCCCTGTACGCCGCGGCGCGGGCCGCCGGGGGCACGGTGGGCGAGGTGGAGGCCCGGGCGTACCCGCGTACCTTCCACACCGGGTGCGTGACCGGCGGGGCGGCGCCGGCCGTCGTCCTGTGCCACGCGCACCACCCCTGGATCGCCTTCGCGGGGCAGCGCCGGGACTGGTACCGGGACGGCTTCCTCCCTCCGCCGCCCTGGTCCGGGGTCTTCACCGACGCGGGTTTCACCGTCCTGAGCACCGGGACACTGACCGCGCGCCTCGGCGACGTGGACACCTCGGCGCTCGCCCGGGCCGAGTGGCGCCAGGTCCGCGCGTACGAGATCGACACCCTGGGCGGGCTGCTCTTCAACTCCTGGGACTGACGCGGCTCCCACGGGCAGCCGGTCAGGGGGACAGGGCGGCCTGCCAGGCCCACGAGGTACGGCGTGGCCGTCCGGCCAGCTCGCCCCGGCCCGTGCACCACAGGAGCACCTGTGCCGGATCGCCCGGCGGGGCATCGGGGAAGAGCCGGCGGATCACCGGGGAACACATCGGCGCCGGAGGCAGCCACCGGACCCGTAGCCCCCGCGCGATGTCGTGGGTGTGCAGCAGGACCTCGGCCACACCCATCGCCGCGAACCCGGTCCGGTCGGTCGGCCCCCAGTGCCAGGCCCGCACGTCCGGGCCGGCCAGGGCGAGTGCTCCGCTGAGCAGCGCCCCGCCGGCGGCGACCACCTGGAGGACCTCGCGCGGTGACGCGTCCGCCCGGACGGTCAGGTCGAAGGGCAGGTAGGCCTCGGCGGGACGGGCGGCCACCTGCCCGGCGTAGGCCAGCAGGTCATGCGCGACGTGGGCCGCCGTCGTCCAGCAGCTCCACTCCAGCGGGCCCGCCGGCCCCGTCCAGTCCTCCGTGTCGTGCGGGCCGAGGACGCGCAGCATCTCGGCGACGGCCTGGTCGACGTCTCTGTGGTCCATGGGGCGCATCCACAGAGGTTAAGGCCCCGCCGACGGGCGAGCTCCGCCTCACCGCACGGAGGGTGACCGTCCGTCACCTCTGCTGCCGGCGAATCTGCGGCGGGCAGAGGAACCGCGTGCGGGGGGCTTTCGGGGTCAAGAGTGGAGCCGACGGTTTCCGCGTCCGGACAAGGAGAACAGACAATGCCACTCATCACGCTCCCGCCCCGCGCCGAGGAGGGCGGCACGCCGCCCAGCCCCTTCGACGACCACCTGGCGGCCCAGCTGCTCGCCCAGCGGATCGTGCTCCTCGGCACCCGGGTCGACGACGTGTCGGCCAACCGGGTGTGCGCGCAGCTGCTGCTCCTGTCGGCGGAGGACCCGCGCACCGACATCAGCCTGTACGTCAACAGCCCCGGCGGGTCGGTCACCGCGGGCCTCGCCATCTACGACACCATGCGGCTGATCCCGAACGACGTCTCGACGCTGGCGATGGGCTTCGCCGCGAGCATGGGCCAGTTCCTGCTGACCGTGGGGGCGCCCGGCAAGCGGTTCGCGCTGCCGAACGCGCGGATCATGATGCACCAGCCCTCGGCGGGCATCGGCGGCACCGCCGCGGACATCGAGATCCAGGCGGAGAACCTCCGGTACACCAAGGAGGCCGTCGAGCGGATCACCGCCGAGCACACCGGCCAGAGCGAGGAGACGATCGCGCGGGACGGCGACCGGGACCGCTGGTTCACGGCCGAACAGGCCAGGGAGTACGGGATCGTGGACCGGGTGGTGGAGTCGCTCGCCGACATCCGCCCGGCCGCGTCGCGCCGACGGGCGGGGCTGTGACATGGGGTCGTACACGGTTCCCTACGTCATCGAGCGCACGGCGCAGGGCGAGCGGTCCTACGACGTCTTCAGCCGGCTGCTGAACGAACGGATCGTCTTCATCGGCACCGAGATGGACGACGGGGTCGCCAATGTGGTCATCGCGCAACTCCTGCACCTGGAGTCGGCCGATCCGGAGCGGGAGATCTCGATCTACCTCAACTCGCCCGGCGGATCGTTCACTTCGCTGATGGCGATCTACGACACGATGACGTTCGTGCAGGCTCCGATCTCCACGTTCTGCGTCGGTCAGGCGGCGTCCACGGCGGCGGTGCTGCTGGCCGGCGGCGATCCCGGGCGACGGTTCGTGCTCCGGCACGCGCGGGTGCTGCTCGGCCAGCCGGCCAGCAACGGCCGGCAGGGGACGGTCTCCGACCTCAGCCTCGCGGCCAAGGAGATGGTCCGCATCCGCTCACAGGTGGAGGAGGTCCTGTCCCGGCACACGCACCACGACGTGGCGGCGCTGCGCGCGGACATGGACCGGGAGAAGGTGCTGACCGCCGAGGAGGCCGTGGCCTACGGGCTCGCCGACGAGGTGCTGAGCCGGCGGTTCGCGTTCGCCTGACCTCGCGCCCCGCGCGCGCCGTCCGCGGCGAGCGCGCCCGCCTGACCGGCCGGCCGTCGTCCGGTCAGGCGGCGAGGCAGAGGGAGTCGTACCGCGCCGTCGGCGAGGGACGGCGCCCGCCGGCCCGGCTCCGGTCGTGCCTGGTCAGTTCGTCCGCGGCGAGGGAGAGCAGGTCGGCCAGGCCCAGCCCGAGGGCGCGGGCGGCGGCCGCGAGCACCTCGGAGGAGGCCTCCTTGCGTCCGCGCTCCAGCTCCGACAGGTACGGCATCGAGATCCGGGCCGCCTCCGCGACGTCCTTCAGCGTCCGCTCCTGGGCGAGCCGCTCGCGCCGCAGCACGTCACCGACGAGGTGGCGCCACAGCGGTTCGCCCGGGGCGGGTGCCGGGGAGGCCGGCGCCGGCCGCTGCGGGGCGCGGACCGCCCCGCCGGAACCGGGCGGTGAGGTGTGCGGGCGCAGGGGGATGACGCGGGACCCGTCGGGCGCATGAGTGCTCACCCCTTCAGCCTAGGGACCCCGGGCGCCGGGGGAAGGGAGCGGCGTTCTGCCCTGGGTGAAGCCGGCGGGCGGAGGGGGCCCTGGGTCCTGTCGTCAAAGTAGCGCCGGTCAGGCCTGCGGCGTCCGGTGCCGTGCATCGCAAGGCGGAGGGGCGCCCGAGTACTGGACGTACCTGGGTGCCCCGACAACGCGGCGAGGTGCGGTGCCGGACGCCGCAGGCCAGGCGGGACTTTGACGACAGGGCCTAGCTGAGGCCGGCCGTGCGGGCGCGTTCCACGGCGGGGCCGATGGCGGCGGCCACCGCGGCGACGTCCTCCCTCGTGGAGGTGTGGCCGAGGGAGAACCGCAGGGTGCCGCGGGCCAGCCGCGGGTCGGTGCCCGCCGCCAGCAGGACGTGGCTGGGCTGGGCGACGCCCGCGGTGCAGGCGGAGCCGGTGGAGCACTCGATGCCCTGCGCGTCCAGGAGCAGCAGCAGGGAGTCCCCCTCGCAGCCGGGGAAGCTGAAGTGGGCGTTGGCCGGGAGCCGGTCCTCGGGGTCGCCGCCGAGGACGGCGTCGGGGACGGCTGCCAGCACGGCCGCGATGAGCTCGTCGCGCAGGGCTCCGACCTCGGCGGCGAACCGCTCGCGCCGCTCGGCGGCGAGTACGGCCGCCACCGCGAAGGCGGCGATGGCCGGTACGTCGAGGGTGCCGGAGCGGACGTGCCGCTCCTGGCCGCCGCCGTGCAGGACGGGGACGGGGCTCTGGTCGCGGCCCAGGAGCAGGGCGCCGATCCCGTAGGGGCCGCCCACCTTGTGGCCGCTGACGGTCATGGCGGCGAGGCCGCTGTCGCCGAAGCGGACGTCGAGCTGCCCGAAGGCCTGGACGGCGTCGGAGTGCAGGGGTACGCCGTGCTCCCCCGCGATGGCGGCGAGTTCACGGACCGGCATGACGGTGCCGATCTCGTTGTTGGCCCACATCACCGTGGCGAGGGCGACGCCGTCGGGGTCGCGCTCGACCGCCGCCCGGAAGTCCTCGGGGTGCACGCGGCCGTAGCGGTCGACGGGGAGGTACTCGACCTCGGCCCCTTCGTGCTCGGCGAGCCAGTGCACGGCGTCCAGGACGGCGTGGTGCTCGACGGGGCTGGCGAGGACGCGGGTGCGGGCCGGGTCGGCGTCGCGGCGGGCCCAGTAGAGGCCCTTGACGGCGAGGTTGTCGGCCTCGGTGCCGCCCGCGGTGAAGACCACCTCGCTCGGGCGCGCGCCGAGGGCCTCGGCGAGGGCCTCGCGGGCCTCCTCGACGGTACGGCGGGCCCGGCGGCCGGCGGCGTGCAGGGAGGACGCGTTTCCGGTGGCGGCGAACTGCGCGGTCATCGCCGCAGCGGCTTCCGGGAGCATCGGCGTGGTCGCGGCGTGGTCGAGGTAGGCCATGATTTTTTGATTCTACGAGCCCCCTGCCCCGGTGGCTCCCGCCCGGGGTGCGCGCGGGCGCCGTGACCCCGAGGCGCCGGCCCCGGTTCCGGGAACCGGGGCCGGCGCCCCCTCGCGTCAGCGCGGGGCGCGCGCCAGCTGGCGGGACTGGGCGACCAGGCGGTCGGCCGAGTCCCAGACCTCGGCGTCCTCCTCCAGGAAGCCGCCGGCCAGGTTGCGGGTGACGATGCCCACCCGCAGCGGACCCGGGGCCGGGCGGTGGCGGATGTGCGTGGTGAGCTCCACGGTGGGGGCCCACCCGAGCAGGCCGAGGTCGAAAGCGGTCGGCGGCAGTGCGTCCACCGCGAGCAGCAGCGACAGCGGGTCGGCGTCGCGTCCGTCGGCCAGTTCGAACCAGGCCCGCATCTCGCCCTTGCCGGACGGCGCTCCGACCGCCCAGCCCGCCGTCGCCGGGTCCAGCCGCAGCCGCAGCCGGTCCACGATGGCGCTGCTCCCGGGGATGGGGGCCGGACCGGCCTCGGGGCCGAGGCAGTCCTCGTACGCGGGCATCACCGGCGGCCGCGCCACCGTGTGCACGGTGTCGGGGAGGGCGGCGAGGTCGCCGTACGAGGCGAGGACGCGGATGCGCTCGATCTCGGCGCCGTTCGCGTCGTACTGGAACAGCGAGGCCTGGCCGGTGGAGAGGGTGCGGCCGACGCGGACCACCTCGGTGCGGATCACGGCGGGGCCGGGCACGGAGGAGGTGAGGTAGTGGGCGGAGACGGTGAAGGGGTCCGGGTGCGGCAGGGCCGCCGCGAGGGCCCGGCCGACCAGGGCCAGCAGATAGCCGCCGTTGACGGCGGTGATGATCGTCCAGCCGGCGGACAGCTCCGCGTCGTACACCCCGGGCTCGCCCGGGCGGGCGGTGATGGTGGTGTCGCGGTCGAATTCGCTGTCGCCGATGGAGGCCTGGGCCGCTGCGTAAGACATGCCGACGACGGTACACCGGTAAGCTACTAAGCGGTAGCTTTTGTTTCGGGGACGGAACTACGGCTCTTCGGCCACCGAGGAGCGCCGGTTCCAGGCCAGCGGGGCCCGCCAGTGGTACTGCATCGCGAGCAGGCGCAGCACGAAGGTGGTGACGGTCGCGAGCGCGGTCGTGAAGGGGTTCAGCACCTCGAAGCTGATGAAGACGGCCACCATGGCGGCACCCACGACGGCGGGCACGGCGTACATCTCGCGGTCGCGCAGCAGCGACGGCACCTCGTTGGCCAGTACGTCGCGCAGCACACCGCCGCCGACGGCGGTGGCGACGCCGAGCGCGGCGGAGGACGTCAGGCCGAGGCCGTACTCGTAGGCCTTGGTGGTGCCCGACACGCAGAACAGGCCGAGGCCGGCGGCGTCGAAGACGTTGATGGCCCGGTTGATGCGCTGGACCTCGGGGTGGAGGAAGAAGACGAGCGCGGCGGCGATCAGGGGGGTGACGAAGAAGCTGAGCTCGCTGAAGGCGGCGGGCGGGACGGCGCCGATGCAGAGGTCGCGCAGGAGGCCGCCGCCGAGGGCGGTCACGAGGGCGAGGACGGCGATGCCGAAGACGTCGAAGTTCTTGCGGACCGCGAGGAGGGCGCCGGCGGTGGCGAAGACGAAGATGCCCGCGAGGTCCAGGACGTGCTGGATGCCGGGCGGGAAGAGATCGTGGAGCACCCCGCCATTGTCGCCCGCCACGGAGCCGCCGCCCGCCGGGGCCGAAGCGCGAAGCCGAAGCGCGGGCGGAAGCGCGGGGCGGGGGGCCTGTACGGCCCCGACGCCCCGGGGGCCCCGACGCCGCCCGCGCCCGCCGGACCGGCTCCGGCGCCGCGGCGGCGCGACGCCGGAGGGGCACCCCTACGCCGAACCACCCGAGCGGCGCGGCGGGCGCGAGGCCACGGAGCCGGTGCCGCGCCGCGCGGGCGGGGTGTCAGGAAGACGCGGCCGGGGCGTTCTCCGGGTGGTGGCAGGCCGCCTGGTGGCCCGGCTTGAGGGCGACCAGCGGCGGGTCCTGCTTCGCGCACAGCTCCGTCGCCTTCCAGCACCGCGTGTGGAAGCGGCACCCGGCCGGCGGGGAGATCGGCGAGGGCACGTCGCCCTTGAGCAGGATGCGGCCGCTCTTCGCGCCGCGCCGCCTCGGGTCCGGGACCGGGACGGCGGAGAGCAGCGCGTTCGTGTACGGATGCATCGGCGACTCGTACAGCGACTTGCGGTCGGCCAGCTCCACGATCTTGCCGAGGTACATCACCGCGATGCGGTCCGAGACGTGCCGGATGACCGACAGGTCGTGCGCGATGATCACGTACGTCAGGCCGAGCTCCTCCTGGAGGTCGTCCAGCAGGTTCACCACCTGCGCCTGGATCGACACGTCGAGCGCGGAGACCGGCTCGTCGGCGACGACCAGCTTCGGCTTGAGGGCCAGGGCGCGCGCGATGCCGATGCGCTGGCGCTGGCCGCCCGAGAACTCGTGCGGGTAGCGGTTGTAGTGCTCCGGGTTCAGGCCGACGAGGGCGAGCAGCCGCTGGACCTCCGCCTTGATGCCGCCCTCGGGGGTGACGCCCTGGAGCTTGAAGGGGGCCGAGACGATCGCGCCGACCGTGTGCCGGGGGTTCAGCGAGCCGTACGGGTCCTGGAAGATCATCTGCACGTCGCGGCGCAGCGGGCGCATGCCCGCCACGCTCAGGTGCGTGATGTCCTTGCCCTCGAACTCGATGCGGCCGCTGCTCGGTTCCAGCAGGCGGGTGATGAGGCGGCCCATCGTCGACTTGCCGCAGCCGGACTCGCCGACCACGCCGAGGGTCTCACCGCGCCGGACGTCGAAGTCGATGCCGTCCACGGCCTTGACGGCGGTGGTCTCGCGGCGCAGCAGCCCCTTGTTGATGGGGAAGTGCTTGACCAGGCCCGTCACCTTCAGCAGCGGTTCCGCCTCGGTGACGGTCCCGGAGCCCGGGGCGGAGCCCTCGGCGGGGTCCTGGGCGGCGGTGTCCTTCTTCATGTCCGTCACAGCTTCGGCGCAATCTCTTCGGTCCAGATCCGGGTCCGCTCCTCCTGCGACATGTGGCAGGCGGACCAGTGCCGGCTGTCGTCCTGGGTCAGCTCGGGCCGCTGGGTGCGGGTGATGCCCCCCTTGGGCACGTCGGCGTAGGGGCACCGGGGGTTGAACGCGCAGCCGCTCGGGATGTTGATGAGGCTGGGCGGCGAGCCCTTGACCGGGATCAGCCGCTCGGTCTGGTCGCGGTCGATGCGCGGCATGGAGCCGAGCAGTCCCCAGGTGTAGGGGTGGCGGGGTTCGTAGAACACCTTCTCCGCGGTGCCGCGCTCGACGCACCGGCCGCCGTACATCACGAGGATCTCGTCGGCCATCTCGGCGACCACACCGAGGTCGTGCGTGATCATGATGACCGCGGAGCCGAACTCCTTCTGGAGGTCGCGGATCAGGTCGAGGATCTGCGCCTGGACGGTGACGTCCAGGGCGGTGGTCGGCTCGTCCGCGATGAGCAGTTCGGGGTTGTTGACGAGCGCCATCGCGATCATCGCGCGCTGGCGCATGCCGCCGGAGAACTCGTGGGGGTACGCGTCCACGCGCTGGTGGGGCTCCGGGATGCCGACGCGGTCGAGCATCTCGACGGCGCGGGCGCGGGCCTTCTTCTTGTCCACGTCGTGGTGGGTCCGGTACGCCTCGACGATCTGCTTGCCGACCGAGTAGTACGGGTGCATCGCGGACAGCGGGTCCTGGAAGACCATCGCCATCTTGCGGCCGCGCAGCCGGCGTACGTGGTCGGCGTCGGCGCTGACCAGGTCCTCGCCGTCGAGCACCACCTCGCCCGAGATGTGCGGGCGGCTGCGCGCGTTGCCGGTGCGGTGCAGGCCCATGATGGCCAGCGAGGTCACCGACTTGCCGGAGCCGGATTCGCCGACGATGCCGAGGGTCTTCCCGCGCTCCAGGTCGAAGGTGAGGCCGTCGACGGACTTCACCAGGCCGTCGTCGGTCGGGAAGTGGACCTTGAGGTCGCGCACGGAGAGGAAGGGGGCCGCGTCGCGCGCGCCGCCCTGCTCGGGCACGAAGGCCGGCTGGTCGGAATCGTTCTTGGTCACGTCAGCCTCACGCGCGGGTCGATGACGGCGTACAGCAGGTCCACGATCAGGTTGGCCATCACCACGAACAGCGCGGCGAGCAGGGTGACCCCCATGATCACGGGGAGGTCGCCGGCACCGATGGCGGCGACGGCCGCCGTCCCGAGGCCCTGGAAGTTGAAGGTGGTCTCGGTGAGCACGGCGCCGCCGAGGAGCCCGCCGAGGTCGAGGCCGAACATCGTGACGACCGGGGTGAGCGTGGAGCGCAGGGCGTGCTTGCGGATGACCACGGACTCCTTGAGTCCCTTGGCCCGGGCGGTGCGGATGTAGTCCTCGCCGAGCACCTCCAGCATGGTCGCGCGGGTGATGCGCGCGTAGGTGGCGGCGAAGAGGAAGGCGAGGGTGACCCAGGGCAGGATCAGGCTGTTGAGCCAGGCCAGCGGATCCTCGGTGAGGGGTTTGTAGTTGGAGACGTCCAGCCAGCCGAGGCTGTAGACGAAGATCGCGGGGGCCACCATGCCGGTGAAGAAGATCGGCAGGGAGACGCCGGCGAGCGCTCCGACCATGACGGTGCGGTCGATGGCGGTGCGGCGCTTGAGGGCGGAGATCACGCCCGTGGCCACACCGGCGATCACCCAGATCACGGCCGCCCCGAGGGCGAGCGAGAGGGTGACCGGGATGCGGTCCATCATGGTCTCCCAGACGGGCGCCTCGGTCTTGAAGGAGTAGCCGAAGCAGGGAGCCGCACAGTGGGTGATCTCGGTGCCGCCGTCGTAGTCGCGGCCGGCGAAGATGCCCTTGACGAAGAGCAGGTACTGCTCGGAGATGGGCTTGTCGAAGCCCATCTTGACGCGGATGCCCGCCAGGGCGGTCTCGTTGGTCTCCCGGCCGGCGTACATGAGCGCGGGATCGCTGCCGGTCAGCTTCGGGACCGCGAAGAAGATGCCGAAGGTGACCAAGGAGACCACCAGCAGCGTGGCGGCGACGTTGAACAGCCGCCGTATGAGGTAGACGAGCACTGCAGTCGGCCGCCCGGGGCTGTTGGCCGCCGCCCCTCGTGGGGGCGGCGGCCAGCGCCTGCGGCCTTCACCTGCCCTTCGGACTAGCGCATGTGCGGTGAAGGCACTTACTTACGTGCTGAGTTGCGGTTGCCTGCCCGGCGGTCGGCCGGGCTGCCCGGCTGCCCGGCTCATCGCCGGGCAGCCTGCTACTTCTGTGCTCCTGCTACTTCTGCGCGATGCCCACGGTGGCGAGGTCGATCTTGCCGAAGGACTCGTTGAAGAAGACGTTCGTCAGGCGCGGGTTGTGGTAGACGAGCGCCTTGTCGAAGTTGATCGGCAGGTAGAGCGCCTTGTCCATGACCTTCTTGTTGATCTCCCCGTAGAACGGGGCGGCGGCCTCCGGGGAGGGGGCGGCAGCGGCCTTGTCGAACAGGCCGTTGATCTCGGGGTCGTTGACCTCGGTGTAGTTGTTGTTGCCGTTCGGCAGGATGAACGATCCGTCGACCAGCGGCTGCAGGAAGCCCGCGCCGGAGTTGTAGTCGGCGCCCCAGCCCATGACGATGATGCCGTAGCCCTTCTTCTTCACGTTCTCGGGCGAACCGATCGTGGAGGAGGAGAGCTTGCCGTCGAACTGGTCGATCGTCGCCTTGATGCCGACCTTGGCGAGGGAGGCCTGGAGGGACTCGGCCGTCTTCACCTCGGGGGCGCGGTTGTTGCGCACCGCGATGGTGGTCTCGAAGCCGTCGGGCTTGCCACAGGCCTTGAGGGCCTCCTTGGCCTTGGCCTCCTGCGGCTTGCCCTTCGTCAGACCGAAGGGGTCGTAGCTCTTGTCCGAGCCGGGGACGCCGGCCGGCAGCATGTTCGCGCCGAGGTCACCGCTGGTCGGGCCGCCGCGCGCGGTCTGGAGGGACTTCGGGTCGGCCGCGTAGATGACGGCCTTGCGGCACTCGATGTTGTCGAACGGCGCGACCGTCTGCGGGAAGGCGAAGTAGCGGATGTAGCCCGTGAAGGGGTTGTCCGCGTTCTTCTTGAGGTTCGCGTCCTTCAGGATCTTGTTCTTCGCGGCCTGCTGGACACCGGTGCCGTCGACGGCCATGTCGATGTCGCCCGAGAGCAGGCGCTGGTCCATGTCGTCCGGGTTGGTGGTGACCGTGAAGGAGACCTTGTCCGGCAGACCCTTGCGGATCGGGTCCGTCTTCGGGTCCCAGTTCTCGTTGCGGACGAAGGTCGCGCCCTTGCCGGCGGTGAAGCTCTCGACCTTGTAAGGACCGGTCGACATCGGCTTGTTGGTGTAGGTCGCGCCCGTGTCCTTGCCCATCGGGACCGGCGAGGAGGACGGCATGGCCAGCAGGTAGCTGAAGTCCGAGTTGGCGCTCGCCAAGTTGAAGACGATCGTCCGGTCATCCGGCGTCTCGACCGTCTTCAGACCCATCTTGTTGGGGTCCGTGTCCTTGTACGGGCCGGGGTACTTCTGGCCCTGGTCCAGGAGGTCGATCAGGTAGGTCGGGCCGCCGGACAGGACGTCCTGGGCGAAGACGCGCTCGATGCCGTACTTGATGTCCTTCGAGGTGATCGGCGTACCGTCCTCGAACTTCACCCCCTCCTTGAGCTTGAGGGTGTACGTCTTGCCGTCGTTGCTGATGACCGGCAGGGCCTCGGCGAGGTCCGGGACCACCTTGGTGCCGTCCTTGCCCGGCTTGGCGTCGTAGGCGAGCAGGCTGCGGACGTAGAGCCGCTGCATGTTCCACACGAAGCCGTAGTAGGCGCGCGCCGGGTCGAGGTAGTCGACGTCCTGGGGGGACCAGAGCTTGAGCTCGCCGCCCTTGTCCTCCGAGGGGTTGATCACGGCGGTGGCGGCACCGCTGTAACCCTTGCCGCTGTCGCCGTCGGCCTTGTTCTCGGCCTTCTTGTCCCCGTTGCCACCGCACGCGGCGGTCATCGAGAGGGCGGCGATCACGGCGGTGATCGCGAGAGCCTGCTTTCTGCGGATCACGGTTGTCCAACCTCCATAGGTGGTGAATCGAAGAAGCGGTTCAGCTGCCCTTGGGGTCGAGTGCGTCGCGCAGCCCGTCCCCGAAGAGGTTGAACGCCAGGACGGTGATGAAGATCGTCATGCCGGGGACCACCATGTACATGGGGTCGTCCTGGTAGATGGGGACGGCGTCGGAGAGCATCTTTCCCCACGAAGCGGTGGGCGGCTTCACGCCGGCGCCCAGGAAGCTGAGGGCCGCCTCGGTCAGGATGTTGGTCGGGATGATCAGCGTGGCGTAGACGAGGATCGGCGCGACCAGGTTCGGCAGCAGCTCCTTGATCAGGATGTAGCCGCGGCCGGCTCCGAGGCTGCGCGCGGCCTCGACGTACTCGCGTTCACGCAGGGAGATCGTCTGGCCCCGGACGATGCGGCCGATGTAGGGCCAGCCGAAGAAGCCGATGACGAGGATGAGCACGCCCATGCGGACGCCCGAACCCTCGAACCCCCACAAGGAGTTGGGGACGACGGAGACCAGGGCGATGGTGAACAGCAGCTGCGGGAATGCCAGCAGCAGGTCCATCAGGCGGCTGATGATCCCGTCCACCCAGCCGCCGAGGAAGCCGGCGAGGGCGCCCAGGAGGCTGCCGAGGACGACCGAGACGAAGGCCGCCAGGAAGGCGACGACCAGCGAGATGCGGGCGCCGTAGACGATCCGGCTGAACACGTCGCGCCCGTTGGTCGGTTCGACGCCCAGCAGGAAGTCGGAGCTGATGCCGCCGAAGGAGCCGAGCGGCGTGCCCAGGTCCGGGTCGATCATGTCCTCGTGGAACTCGTTGGGGTCGTGGCCCAGCAGGTTCACGATCAGCGGCGCGAAGACCGCCACCAGGATCAGGAGGATCACGATCACGCCGCCGGTCAGCGCGACCTTGTCGCGCTTGAGCCGCATCCAGGCGATGCGGCCGGGCGAGCGGCCTTCGATGGCCTTGGCAGGGACGTCGGCTACGGACACGGGTGCGGGTGTTTCCGCGCTCGTGTCGTGCAGTGGTGCCGTCATCGTGGTGGGGACCCCTCTCGGCCGACGGGTGGGTCGGCCCATGCCCGCCGCTGTGGCGGCGTTGGTGCGGAGTGGCGCTCGAGTGCTCGGGGCACGTGAACGCGTACGAGGTGCGAGGTGCTGGCGGTGCGGCCGTGCTGTGGGTGGAGCAGGGTGCGGTGCGGGCGGTGCGGTGCTGCTGAGGTGCGGGAAGTACGGGTGCGCCGTGTCGGGACGAACGGCGGAACCACGTGCCGAACCGCGTCCGAGAGGACTGACCGGCTCTTGGGTGGGGAGTCTTCATCGGGCGCTCGACCAGCCGCCAGACCCGCAGATGAATGGATGCGCAACCGTGATCTGAGGCCGTGGTTCCCGTTATCCGGACTCCGCTGACGGCTCAGCGGAGCAAGACCGTCCGTTCGGTACACAAACGGACATCAGGGCCAACTCAGTGGAGTACCGCGTCAATTGGACGCCCGTCTGCGGTGATATCCGGACAAGGCGAAGGCCGCCGGGAACCATGGTTCCCGGCGGCCCGGTGTCCGTCGGACGGGTCCGTCTCAGGGTCCGGGCGCACCCGGGAAATCCCTGTAAGCAGCTCGGGGAACGCGCCCCCGGAGCCCCTGGAGCGGCTCAGTAGGCGGCCGCCTGCCCCTCGCGGTCGTAGAAGGGCCGGGTCTGCGCACGCAGCCACATCGCCACCGGATCGTGCTCGTCCGCCAGCGCGACCGTGCACACCGGAACTCCCTCGGGCACGGCGCCGACCGACTGGCGCATCATCTCCCGTACGGATTCCAGCGCGGGCGCCGAGGCGTCGTACAGGTCCAGTCCCACCGCGAGGTACGCCGACCCGAGCGAGGGCTGCACCCAGGCGCGGCGCAGCGACCTCACGGCCGGCGTCCGGTGCGCGTGCTGGGTCAGCAGCCCGTAGAACTGCGGGAGTTCCAGAGCCGGCTCGGACAGCCGCAGCGGTCCCGCGGGCATCCGGTCCAGGCCGGTGGCGACCCGGCGCAGGTCGGCCCACGGCACGCCGAGGCCGCCGCCCTGGGCGTGCGGGTTGACCCACAGCCCCCAGCGGTCCGGGTACAGGGCGCGGGCGATGTCCCGGCCGGTGACGACCTCGTAGCCGCGGTTCCAGCCGCTCGCGGCCAGCTCCTGCGGGGAGGTCACGCAGGGGGCGTAGCCCAGGCCCTCGACCTCCATGCCGCCGTACTGGGCGTCCGGCGAGCCCGGCTGCCCCTGCCACAGCAGCATCCACAGCCTGCCCTCGGCGAGGGCGCGCAGGAATGACTCGTAGCTCTCATAGCGCCCGGGAGTCACCTGGCGCAGCATGTGCTCGACCTGCCCGGCCGCGGCCGTGCCTGACGCACTCACCCGGTACCCCTCTTCGTCTTCTTCCGCCCGTCGTCCACACGTCCCAACCAGCTTAAGCGGCGCTACGGCAGGTAGAAGGGGCGTACGCGCTCACGAATCCAGTCCGTGACCGGGTCCTCGGCGGCGTCCAGCAGGATCAGCTGCACCGGCCAGGGCGCCGGTACGCGGGCCAGGGCGCGGCCGAGCGCCTCCAGCGGGGCGTTCCGCGCCTCGGGATCCCATCCCGTCAGCCGGACACCGATGAAGAGCTGGGGGTCGCCGCCCTCGACACTGGCGAGGCAGCGGTGGGCGGCCGCGACCGCTCCGGTGGTCCGGAACTCCTCGGCGGCGGCGGCGAGGAAGTCCACCGGGTCGTCCTGCCAGTCGGGTTCGAACAGCCGGACGCGGCCGCCGGTGGCCGGGCCGTCGAGCTCGGTACGGCCGGTGCGGCACAGCTCCGCGACGGCGGCCGGGGGCAGCGGGACCCCGACGGCGCCCTCGGGGTTCAGGGCGATGCCGAGCTGCGGGGGCAGGCCGCGGGCGAACTCGACCGCGGGGGCGACCGCGAAGTCCATGGCGGGGCCGGCGGCGAAGCGGAACTGGGCCTCCGAGCTGTAGACGGGGACGTACGCCTCGCCGCCGATCAGCATCGTGGGGAGGTCGAGGGAGGTGCTGTCGGGACCGCCGCCCTGGGGCAGCGGCACCCAGACCCGGCTGCGGCCGAGCGCCTCCAGGATCTGCGGGCCGGCGTCCGCCCGGCCGAGCACCGCTCCGAGCACCTGCTCCAACTCGTTCGCCGGCCAGCCGTTGCCCGTCATGTGCGCCCGCTCTCCCTGTTCCGCGCCGATGTCGCCCCGAGGCTACCTCGGCCTACGGCGGGGGGCCGGGGCGGGCGGCTCGCCGCGGACGCCGCCGCCTCAGGCGTCGAAGGCGATCCGGTTCAGGGCGGAGGCCGCCCGGCGGTCCAGCAGGGTGACCGTGGCGCAGCCGCGCGGGGGGCGGCCCGATTCGGCCGCGGCCAGGAGGCGTGCGACCGCGCTCCGGTGACGGGCGAAGGCGTACGCCGACACCCGGCGGCCCCGCGCGGCCTGCCCGGCCAGGGCCTCCTCGGGGGTGGTGTCGAGCAGCAGCAGGTGCAGGGACCGGCCCCGCTGCCGGGCGGCGGCGGCCAGCAGGGCCCGCACCCACGACTGGGTGCCGCAGTCGTGGACCACCACAGAGGCGCCGGAGCGCAGCTCGCGCCACAGCCCCCGGTAGTGGGCGGCGCGCACCAGCGGCCGGTACACCGCGTACGGCAGGGCGGACGGCATGCGGCGCTCCCAGCGCTCGCGGGTGTCCTGGGAGTCGATGCCGGTCTCGGCGGCCCGATTGATCAGGGTGCTCTTGCCGCCGCCCGGCAGCCCGGACACCACGACGATGTCCCCGGCGGCGTAGCCGAGCCGGTGCGGCCCCGCGGACCGTCCCCGCAGGTCACGCACCGGACCGCCGGCCGCCGCGGGGCGGGCCGCGCTCCGCGGCGCCGGGACCGCCCCGACCGTGCCCGTGGTCGTCACCACTCCGAACCTCCGCACAGTGAATCGTCTCCCCCCGAATCGGGCCGCGAGGGCCCCATGCCCACTGAATGTAAAGAGACGGTAATCCGCCGGCCGCGGTTGCGGGCGGACGTTCCACAGCGCGGACGGCCGGGCGGCGCGCGCGGCGGCCTCCGCGGAGCGCGCGGACCGCACGTTCTTGCGGGCCCCACTGCCCCCTCCCGCCCGTCCCGTGCAATGATGTGCGCCATCTGGACACCAAACTGCATACCGGCCGCTTGAATCCGCGCGGGAGAGTCCCGGCAGGCCGCGAGGCCGTGCCCGGGCGCCGAAGGAGCAAGTACCTCCCTTGAATCTCTCAGGCCCCGTACCGCGTGGATGAGGCAGATCTGAAAAGCGAGCCCCGCCGCGTCCGTCCCCGACGGCCCGGCGCGTGCTCCACCCAAGGTGCAAGTCGGCGTTCCCCCTCCGGGAACTCTCGGCGAACCTCTCAGGTTCCGATGACAGATGGGGAGGAACCTCCTCGTCATGTCATGCCCTGGGACCCGGGAGCCACACCCATGAGCACTGCCCCCCGCCTGACCGCGCTCGACGCGCTGCACCGCTCGCTCGGTGCGACCATGACCGACTTCGCGGGCTGGGACATGCCGCTGCGCTACGCCAGTGAGCGCGACGAGCACAACGCCGTGCGCACCAAGGCCGGCCTGTTCGACCTGTCCCACATGGGCGAGATCACCCTGACCGGCCCGGAGGCCGTGAAGGCCCTGGACTACGCGCTCGTCGGGAACATCTCCACCGTCGGCGTCGGCCGTGCCCGCTACACGCACATCTGCCAGGAGGACGGCGGGATCCTGGACGACCTGATCGTCTACCGTCTCGGCGAGACCGAGTACATGGTCGTCGCCAACGCCTCCAACGCCCAGGTCGTGCTGGACGCGCTCACCGAGCGCGCCGCCGGCTTCGACACCGAGGTCCGCGACGACCGTGACGCGTACGCGCTGATCGCCGTCCAGGGCCCGGAGTCCCCCGGCATCCTGAAGTCGCTCACGGACGCCGACCTGGACGGCCTGAAGTACTACGCCGGCCTGCCGGGCACCGTCGCGGGCGTGCCCGCGCTGATCGCCCGCACCGGCTACACGGGCGAGGACGGCTTCGAGCTGTTCGTCTCCCCCGGGCACGCCGTGGAGCTGTGGCAGGCGCTGACCGAGGCGGGCAAGGACGCCGGTCTGGTGCCGGCCGGCCTGTCCTGCCGCGACACGCTGCGCCTGGAGGCGGGCATGCCGCTGTACGGGCACGAGCTGACCACCGCCCTCACCCCCTTCGACGCCGGGCTGGGCCGGGTCGTGAAGTTCGAGAAGGAGGGCGACTTCGTCGGCCGTGCCGCCCTGGAGGCCGCCGCCGAGGTCGCCGCCACCAAGCCGCCGCGCAAGCTGGTCGGTCTGGTCGCCGAGGGCCGCCGCGTCCCGCGCGCCGGCTTCCCCGTGGTCGCCGGCGGCGAGGTCGTCGGCGAGGTGACCTCCGGCGCCCCGTCCCCCACGCTGGGCAAGCCGATCGCGATGGCGTACGTCGACGCGGCGCACGCCGCGCCCGGCACCTCCGGCGTCGGCGTCGACATTCGCGGTACGCATGAGCCCTACGAGGTCGTGGCCCTGCCCTTCTACAAGCGGCAGAAGTAACCCTCGTACCGGCTCCACCGTCTCAGCCCGCAAGACCACCGTTCGTATCCACCTCCCCGCATCCAGGAGAATCAGGTCATGAGCAACCCCCAGCAGCTGCGTTACACCAAGGAGCACGAGTGGCTGTCGGCCGCCGAGGACGGCGTCGCGACGGTCGGCATCACGGAGTTCGCCGCCAACGCGCTCGGTGACGTCGTCTACGCCCAGCTCCCCGCGGTCGGCGACACCGTCACCGAGGGCGAGACCTGTGGCGAGCTGGAGTCGACCAAGTCGGTCAGCGACCTGTACTCCCCCGTCTCCGGTGAGATCGTCGAGTTCAACCAGGACGTCGTGGACGACCCGGCCCTGGTGAACTCCGCTCCCTTCGAGGGTGGCTGGCTGTTCAAGGTGCGCCTGTCGGAGGAGCCGAAGGACGCGCTCTCCTTCGACGAGTACACCGCCCTCACCGCCGGTAACTGACCCCAGGGGATCCTGATGTCCGTTCTGAACACCCCTCTCCACGAGCTCGACCCCGACGTCGCCGCCGCCGTCGACGCCGAGCTCGTGCGCCAGCAGTCGACCCTGGAAATGATCGCGTCGGAGAACTTCGCTCCGGTCGCCGTCATGGAGGCCCAGGGCTCGGTCCTGACCAACAAGTACGCCGAGGGCTACCCCGGCCGCCGCTACTACGGCGGCTGCGAGCACGTCGACGTGGTCGAGCAGATCGCGATCGACCGCGTCAAGGCGCTGTTCGGCGCCGAGGCCGCGAACGTCCAGCCGCACTCGGGTGCGCAGGCCAACGCCGCCGCGATGTTCGCGCTGCTGAAGCCGGGCGACACGATCATGGGCCTGAACCTGGCCCACGGCGGTCACCTGACCCACGGCATGAAGATCAACTTCTCCGGCAAGCTCTACAACGTGGTCCCGTACCACGTCGACGAGACCGGACAGGTGGACATGGCCGAGGTCGAGCGCCTCGCCAAGGAGTCCAAGCCGCAGCTGATCGTCGCCGGCTGGTCCGCCTACCCGCGCCAGCTGGACTTCGCCGCGTTCCGCCGGATCGCGGACGAGGTCGGCGCGTACCTGATGGTCGACATGGCCCACTTCGCGGGTCTGGTCGCCGCGGGCCTGCACCCGAACCCGGTCCCGCACGCCCACGTCGTCACCACCACCACGCACAAGACCCTCGGCGGTCCGCGCGGCGGTGTCATCCTGTCGACGCAGGAGCTGGCCAAGAAGATCAACTCCGCGGTCTTCCCGGGCCAGCAGGGCGGCCCGCTGGAGCACGTGATCGCGGCCAAGGCCGTCTCCTTCAAGGTCGCGGCCTCGCCGGAGTTCAAGGAGCGCCAGGAGCGCACCCTGGAGGGCGCGAGGATCCTCGCCGCCCGCCTGGTGCAGGACGACGTCAAGGCCGTGGGCGTGGACGTCCTCACGGGCGGCACCGACGTGCACCTGGTCCTGGTCGACCTGCGCAACTCCGAGCTGGACGGCCAGCAGGCCGAGGACCGCCTCCACGAGGTCGGCATCACGGTCAACCGGAACGCCATCCCGAACGACCCGCGGCCCCCGATGGTCACCTCGGGTCTGCGGATCGGTACGCCGGCCCTGGCGACCCGCGGCTTCGACGCCGAGGCCTTCACCGAGGTCGCCGAGATCATCGCGCAGGCGCTGAAGCCGGACTACGACGCCGCCGACCTCAAGGCGCGCGTCTCGGCCCTGGCCGCGAAGTTCCCGCTGTACCCGTCGCTCTAAGGACGGCCCTGGGGGCCCGGCCGTGTTCTCGCACAGGGCCGGGCCCCTTTTCACGGCCCGAACCTCCGCCGGGCCCCGGCCCGGCGGCCCGCCCGGCCGGGCGTCCGTCCGGGGCGGCCGAGGCCGAAATCACTCCGGGCAACGCCCCGGCGCGGGGACCGACCCCCGCATGAACGACGTACGCTGCTATAGCAGGGCAAGGGCGCCCACCGGCGCTCTTTGCCCAAACCTCCGCAAAGTCCGCCCATCCGTCGGCTGCCCCCGCTACCCCCGCAGGCAGCTGGACGGGTCGTTGTTTCCCCGTCACAGCGGGGAGGTTCCGGGAGTCCGCCAGTGGCCATCTCCGTTTTCGATCTCTTCTCGATCGGCATCGGTCCTTCCAGCTCGCACACGGTCGGTCCCATGCGCGCGGCGCGCATGTTCGTGACGCGGCTGAAGAAGGACGGCGCCCTCGCCCAGACCGCCTCCGTCCGGGCGGAGCTCTTCGGCTCCCTCGGCGCGACCGGCCACGGGCACGGCACGCCCAAGGCGGTCCTGCTCGGGCTGGAGGGCCACTCCCCCCGCACCGTGGACGTCGAGAGCGCCGACGACGAGGTGGAGCGCATCCGCAAGAGCGGCAAGCTGCGTCTGCTGGGTGCGGAAATAGGCGGTGCCCACGAGATCGACTTCGACGAGCCGAACCAGCTGATCCTGCACCGCCGCCGCTCCCTGCCCTACCACGCGAACGGCATGACCCTCTTCGCGTACGACGCCTCCGGCGCCCCGCTGCTGGAGAAGACCTACTACTCGGTCGGCGGCGGCTTCGTCGTGGACGAGGACGCGGTCGGCGAGGACCGGATCAAGCTCGACGACACGGTGCTGAGGTACCCCTTCCGCTCGGGCGACGAGATGCTGCGCCTGGCCAACGAGACCGGTCTGTCGATTTCCTCCCTGATGCTGGAGAACGAGAAGGCCTGGCGCACGGAGGAGGAGATCCGCGAGGGCCTCCTGGAGATCTGGCGCGTCATGCAGTCCTGCGTCTCGCGCGGCATGTCCCGCGAGGGCATCCTGCCGGGTGGGCTGCGCGTCAAGCGCCGGGCCGCCTCCACGGCGCGCCAGCTGCGCACCGAGGGCGACCCGATGATGCACCGCAGCGAGTGGACGACGATCTACGCGATGGCCGTCAACGAGGAGAACGCGGCGGGCGGGCGCGTGGTGACCGCTCCCACGAACGGCGCGGCGGGCGTGCTGCCGGCGGTCCTGCACTACTACGTGAACTTCGTGCCCGGCGCGGACGAGGACGGCGTGGTCCGCTTCCTGCTCGCCGCGGGCGCGATCGGCATGCTCTTCAAGGAGAACGCCTCGATCTCCGGCGCCGAGGTCGGCTGCCAGGGCGAGGTCGGCTCCGCCTGCTCGATGGCGGCGGGCGCCCTCGCCGAGGTCCTGGGCGGCACCCCCGAGCAGGTCGAGAACGCCGCCGAGATCGGCATGGAGCACAACCTCGGCCTGACCTGCGACCCGGTCGGCGGCCTCGTCCAGATCCCCTGCATCGAGCGCAACGGCATGGCCGCCGTCAAGGCCGTCACCGCGGCGAAGATGGCGATGCGCGGGGACGGCAGCCACAAGGTCTCCCTCGACAAGGTCATCAAGACCATGAAGGAGACGGGCGCCGACATGAAGGTCAAGTACAAGGAGACGGCGCGCGGCGGGCTCGCGGTCAACGTGATCGAGTGCTGAACCGATAAGGATCTCCGGGCGGGGTCCGGACCGGTGTGCGGACCGGGTCGTGGCCGAAAAGAGGCCGTGCGGCCCGGCCCCTCGGGACCTTCGGCCCCGGAGCGCGCCCACGGGCGGCGATAGCGTGCGGGGAGGGGCGCCGGACCACCCCCGCACGACGAGAGGCAGCCGCCGATGGCCATCATCACCGACCACCGACTCCTGCCGCTGCGGCTGGAAGCCGCCCCCCTGAGCGTGCCCCTGACCGGCCGCTTCGTCTACCGCACGGACCGCCCGTACGAGGTGGCCGTCGACCTCCGGGGCGCTGGGGCCCACCTCGCCCGCTGGGTGTTCGCGCGCGAGCTGCTGCTCGACGGGCAGCACGCGCCCACCGGCGAGGGCGACGTACAGGTGTGGCCCCGCTGGAGCGGCTCGGAGCCGCGCGTCCTGCTCGGCTTCAGCAACGGCGAGCTCGGCTGCGTGGTCTCCGCCCGCGCCAGGGACGTGCGCGCGCTGTGCCGGCGGATGACGGAGCTGGTGCCGCGCGGGCAGGAACGGCGCCACTACGACCTGGACGCGCAGCTGAGCGCGCTGCTGGCGTACTGAGGCGCGGCGCGCGGAACCGCGGGCGCCCCGGCGGTGTCCTAGGAGATGACAGGCAGTCCCCGTCTCACGGAACCGGGGAGACATCATGCGTCACCCGCACCGCCGCCGGATCGTGGCCCTGGCCACGGGCGCCCTGCTCACCGCCGGGCTCGCGCTCTCCACGTCGCCGGCCTCCGCCGCCACCACGTCCACCCGCACCCAGACCCCGCTCGTCGTCAACGCGCGCTGGGGCGGGCACTGCACGTTCGACCGGATCGTGATCGACCTCCAGGGGTACGTCCCCCCGGTCACCGTCACCCCCGTGTCCCAGCTGGTCTACGACGGGTCCGGCAAGCCCGTGCCGCTGGCCGGGAAGTACTTCCTGGAGATCCGGCTGCACCCCGCCGCCGCCCACGACGACGCGGGGCAGAACGTCTACCAGGGGCCCAAGCTCCAGAAGATCTACCTCAGCAAGCTCAAGGGCATCGCTCTGACCGGCGACTTCGAGGGGTACGTGACCTTCGGCGCCGCCTTCGACACCCAGCCGTCCTACAGCACCTCCGTCCTGCACTCGCCCGAGCGGTTCGTGCTGGACATCGCGCACCCGAACACCTGCTGACCCGAGCGGGTACGGACGGGGGGCCCGGGACGCGTGACGTCCCGGGCCCGCCGTCGTATCAGGGGGGCGGCCGCCGGTGTCCGGGGGTCCGGGTTGTGACGGTCCGTGCGGACGACTAGGGTCATCGGGCCTTGGTGTTCGGGAAACCGGTGGAAAACCGGTGCGGCCCTCGCCACTGTAATCGGGAAGTCCGGCTCCAATCCTCCCTGACGCCGTCCGGGAGGCGCCCCCAGCGGGCAGGCCACTGGGCCCACGCGGGAGACCGCACGGGCCCGGGAAGGCGGAGCCCGGGCATCATGACCCGTGAGCCAGGAGACCGGCCGAGGCGCGTCGTCCATCCACGAGGTGCTGGAGAGGTCTCCCAACTCATGCATATCGCCGAGGGGTTCCTGCCCCCTTTGCACGCGGCCGCCTGGGGCGCCGCGTCCGCCCCCTTCGTCGTCCACGGGGTCCGGGCCCTGACCCGCGAGGTGAAGGCGAACCCGGAGAGCACGCTGCTGCTCGGGGCGTCCGGTGCGTTCACGTTCGTCCTGTCCGCCCTGAAGATCCCTTCTGTGACGGGAAGTTGCTCGCACCCGACCGGAACGGGGCTCGGAGCCATCCTCTTCCGTCCGCCGGTCATGGCGGTGCTCGGCACGATCACCCTGCTCTTCCAGGCGCTGCTGCTGGCCCACGGCGGGCTCACCACGCTGGGCGCCAACGTGTTCTCGATGGCCGTCGCGGGGCCCTGGGCGGGCTACGGCGTCTACCGGCTGCTGCGCAGGTCCGGCCTGCCGCTGATGGTGGGCGTCTTCTTCGGCGCCTTCTTCGCCGACCTGATCACCTACTGCGTGACCTCCGTCCAGCTGGCGCTGGCCTTCCCCGACCCGGCGAGCGGCTTCCTGGGCTCCCTGGAGAAGTTCGCGGGCATCTTCGCCCTCACCCAGATCCCCCTCGCCGTGAGCGAGGGCCTGCTGACCGTGCTCGTGATGCGGCTGCTGATGCAGTCCAGCGCGGCGGACCTGGTCCGGCTCGGCGTCACGAAGCTGACCGGCGGCAAGCGGACCGAGCAGGGGGCGGCACTCTGATGACCAGGAACACGAAGATCAACACCCTGCTGCTGCTCCTGGTGGCGGCACTGGCCGTGATCCCGCTCGCGCTGGGGCTCGGCGAGGGCAAGGAGGAGCCGTTCGCCGGCGCCGACGCCCAGGCGGAGGCGGCCATCACGGAGCTGAAGCCGGATTACGAGCCCTGGTTCTCCCCGTTGTACGAACCCCCCTCGGGCGAGATCGAGTCGGCGCTGTTCGCGCTCCAGGCGGCGCTCGGCGCGGGCGTCCTCGCCTACTACTTCGGCGTCCGCAAGGGCCGGCGCCAGGGCGCCGCACAGGCCCTCGCCGAGGCCGGGGCGGCCGAGAAGACCCGCACCACCCCGGAGCCGTAGGCGGTGCTGCCGATCGACGTGGCGGCCCACTCCAGCCGCTGGCGGGGCCGCCACCCCCTGGAGAAGGCCCTGCTGGGGTTCGGGCTCACGGTCACCGCCGTGTGCCTGCCGCCCTGGCCCGGCGGGCCGCTGGTCGCCGCCGCGACCCTGGCCGTGCTGCTCGGGCCCGCCGGGGTGCCCGGGCGGCAGCTGTGGCGGGCCTTCCGGGTCCCGCTCGGGTTCTGCGTGACCGGGGCCCTGCCGCTGATGGTCTCGGTGGGCAGCCCCGACGGCTTCCTCGCCCTGGCCCCGGACGGGCCCCGGCACGCGGCCGAGCTGCTGCTGCGCACCTCCGCGGCCTCGCTCGGGGTGCTGCTGTTCGCCTTCACCACACCGGTCTCGGACGTGCTGCCCCGGCTGGTGCGGGCCGGGGTGCCCGCACCCGTGGTGGACGTGGCCCTGGTCATGTACCGGATCGGCTTCCTGCTGCTGGACTCGATGGCCCAGGTGCGCCGCGCCCAGGCGGCCCGGCTCGGGCAGACGAGCCGGGCCGCGGTGTGGCGTTCGCTGGCCGGGCTCGCGGCGACCTCGTTCGTCCGGGCCTTCGACCGTGCCGCCCGGCTCCAGCAGGGGCTGGCGGGGCGCGGCTACGACGGCGCGCTGCGGGTGCTCGTACCCGACGCGGCGCTGTCCCGGCGGTTCCTGGCGGGGTCCGCCGCCCTGCTGGCCGCCCTGGTCGCGGGGACCCTCGTACTGAAGGAGCTGTGGCTGTGACCCCGTTGGTGGAGCTGGTCGGCGCGGGTTACGCGTACGAGGACGGCCCGGCCGTGCTGTCCGGGGTGGACTTCGCCATCGCCGAGGGCCGGGCGCTGGTGCTGCTGGGCCGCAACGGCAGCGGCAAGACCACGCTGATGCGGCTGCTGAGCGGCGGGCTGCGGCCCGGCACGGGGGCGCTGCGCCTCGGCGGCGCGGAGGTGGCGTACGACCGCAAGGGCCTGGTCCGGCTGCGCACCTCGGTGCAGCTGGTGGTGCAGGACCCGGACGACCAGCTCTTCGCCGCCTCCGTCGGGCAGGACGTGTCCTTCGGCCCGATGAACCTGGGACTGCCGGCCGCGGAGGTCCGCGAGCGGGTGGACGCCGCCCTGGCCGCGCTGGACATCACCGCGCTGCGGGACCGCCCGACGCACCTGCTGTCGTACGGGCAGCGCAAGCGCGCGGCGATCGCGGGCGCGGTGGCGATGGCCCCGCGGGTGCTGATCCTGGACGAGCCGACTGCCGGGCTCGACCCGGACGGGCAGGAACGCCTCCTGGACGTCCTCGCGGGGCTGCGCGCGACCGGCACCACGGTGGTCATGGCCACCCACGACGTGGACCTCGCGGTCCGCTGGGCCGACGACGCGGCCGTGCTGACCCCGGCCGGGATCCGTACGGGCCCCGCCGGGGAGCTGCTGTCGGACCCGGAACTGCTGGCGTCGGCGGGCCTGCGCCAGGCCTGGGCGCCGGCGGTGACGGCCCTGCTGCGCGCGCACGGCCTGCTGGCGGCGGGCGTGCCCGGTCCGCGGGTGCCGGAGGCGCTGGCCGAGTGGCGGCCGGCGGCGCCGCCGGCCCGGCCGCAAACCTAGGATGGCGGCATGTCGCTGCCGCACGCCATCCTGACCGCCCTGCTCGAGAAGCCCTCCTCGGGGCTGGAGCTGACCCGGCGGTTCGACAAGTCGATCGGCTACTTCTGGTCCTCCACGCACCAGCAGATCTACCGGGAGCTGGGGCGGCTGGAGGAGGCCGGGCTGATCCGGGCGCTGCCGAGCGAGGTGCCCGTGCGCGGGCAGAAGAAGGAGTACGAGGTCCTGCCCGACGGCCGCGCGGAGCTGGCGCGGTGGGTGGACGAGAGTCAGGACCCGAAGCCGGTGCGGGACGCACTGCTGCTGCGGATCCGTGCGGCGGCGGTGGTCGGCCCGCAGCGGCTGGGGCCGGAGCTGCGGCGCCATCTGGAGCTGCACCGGGCGCAGTTGGCCACGTACGAGGCCATCGAGGCGAAGGACTTCCCGCCGGGGCGGGACGCGGCCGCGGACCGGTTGCGCCGGCTCGTGCTGCACGGCGGCATCGCCCTGGAGGGGTTCTGGCTGAGCTGGCTGGAGGAAGCGCTGTCCGAGGTGGAGAAACTGGCTTCGGGGGAGGCTCCGCCGGAGGACGGGGCCTGACGCGCCCCCGCCCCGGCCTGCGGGGCGGAGGCGGACGCGCCGCGCTTACTTGTTCAGGGAGGCCCAGAACTCGTCGAAGCTCATCAGCTTGTCGCCGTCGCTGTCCTTGGCGGCGATCACGGAGTCCGCGATCGCGGCGGTGACGTAGTGGTCACCCATCGCCCTCATGGCCGCGCTGTACTCGTCGGCCGTGACGAAGCCGTCACCGTTCACGTCGAACTTGTCGAACGTCGCCCGTGCGCTCTCGATGTCAGCCACTGGGTCCACCCCTTCTCGGTGCTTGTTGACCGGCTCAGGGTAACGGCACCGGACGCGCGGGCACTCCGGGGGTCCCGTCCGGGCCGCGGAGGGGAATCCGACGGCCCGCGCGCGCTCCTCCGGAAGCGGTCACCGGGCGGGTGGGCGGAAGCTTTAATTCCAGCTGATGGATCCGGCCACGGCTTGTCACGCTCCGGGATCACGGCATAACGTACCGGCACGGCCGACGCGTTCGCCGCCCGTCGGCGGCCCCATGACACGGTGTCCCGGGAGCTGTGCGAGCTCCCGGGGCACCGTTGTTCGACGACCTAGCGGAAGATGCCCGTGTGGCCCAGGGAGTAGCGGCCGGGCTGCGGGTAGACGGCGAGGCCGTGGGGGCCGCCGCCGACGGGGATCCGGGCGAGCTGCTTGCCTGTAACGGTGTCGATCGCGTAGACCTCGGAGTTGTAGCGGCCCGACAGCCACAGCACCTTGCCGTCGGCGGAGACCCCGCCCATGTCGGGGCTGCCGCCGTTGGGCAGCTGCCACTTCTTGGTGAGCCGCTTCTCCTTGAAGTCGAAGACCGAGACGCTGCCCTCGCCCCGGTTGGAGACGTACATCTCCCGGGAGTCGCGGCTGACGTACAGCCCGTGGCAGCCCTTGCCGGTGGGCAGCAGCTTGGGGACGTCGAACGCGTCGCCGCTGAGCACCCACATGCCGTGCGCCATCATGTCCGCGACGTAGAAGGTCTTCCCGTCCGGGGAGATCTTCACGTCCTGCGGCATCGCGCCCTCGAAGGGCAGCTTCTGCTGGCCGATCACCTCCATCTTCTCGGTGTCGACCTTGAGGAGCTCGCCGGAGAACTCGCAGCTGACGATGAAGTAGCGGCCGTCGGCCGAGAAGTCGGCGTGGTTGACCCCGAAGCAGGTGACGGGGACCGTCTTGACCCGGTCCATGGTGTGGGGATCGCGGAAGACCAGTTCGCGGTCCATGGAGGCCATCACGACGGCGTACTTGCCGTTGGGCGTGAAGTAGAGGTTGTACGGGTCGTGCACCTCGACGGGCTTGCCCGCCTCGCCGGTGGCCGGGTTGATCGGGGTGAGCGTGTGGCCCCGGTTGTTGTTGACCCACAGGGTCTTCATGTCCCAGGAGGGCACCACGTGCTGCGGCTGGACACCGACGGGGATGGTGTCGATGACCTTGTACGTGGCCGGGTCGATGACGGACACCGTGTTGGAGTTGGTGTTGGGCACGTAGACGCGGGACGGGAAGTCCTTGACCACCGGGGAGAGCCGGTTCGGCCGGTCGGCGGCGTACACGTCGTGGGGGTCGAGCAGCGGGGGCATGCCGGCCAGCCCGGGCGGCGCGGCCGGGGGGATGGCCTTGACGGGCTTGGCCGGCCCCTTGGAGCCGAGCGCCTCGGCGGGGGACTCGTCTGCCGATCCGCAGCCGGCCAGGGCGGCGAGGACCAGACCGGCCAGCAGCACGGTGGCCTTCCGGGGAAGGCGGTTGGTCTTCATGAGGTCAGCAGCTCCGTGGTGGTCACCGCGCGCAGTTCGCGGCGCGCGAGTTCGTCGAGGAGGGGCGGCATCGCGTCGACCGTGTCCGCGTAGCCGAAGTGCAGGCTCACCACCGATCCGCGCTGGATCGTCCCGGTGACGTTGCGGATCACGGCCGCCGCGCCGGGCGAGGTGAAGTCGAGGGAGTCCACGTCGTACGAGAGGACGTGCGGGTAGCCCGCCCGCTGGGCGAGCCGCCGGACGAGCGGGGTGGCGTACTGGGTCTGGGACGGGCGGAACCAGGTGCCGATCGAGCCGGTGAGGCGCTTGAGCCGCTGGGCGCAGCCGGTGATCTCGGCGTAGGCGTTCGCCTCGGACATGCCGTTGATCGCGAGGTGGCGCTGGGTGTGGTTGCCCAGTTCGTGCCCGCCGTCGAGGATCCGCCGGGCCATGGCGGGGTGTTCGTCGAGCCAGCTGCCGATGGCCAGTACGGTGACCCGCGCGCCGGACTTCTCCGCGGTGGCGAGTACGGCCCGGGCGATGGCGGGGTCCCCGTTGCCGTGGAAGGTGAGGGCGACCCGGGGCCGGTCGCGGGGGCCGTGCGCGATCTCCACGGGCTGCCCGGGGAAGCGCCGCGGGGCGGCCGGCGCCGGCCCGGCCGGCCGGGCGGGGCGGGCGGGAGCGGCCCGGGCGGGTCCCGGCGCCGCCGGACCGCCGTCCGTGCCGCAGGCCGCGGTGAGGACGCCGGCGGCGGCCGCCACCGTGGCGCGCAGGGCCGTACGACGGTCTGGGTAACAGAGCACCCGCCCATTTAAGGGCCGGATGGCGCCGAAGGTAATGATTGACCCAATTTGCGACTTCCGCCGAATGGCCTCTCAGGGGTGATCGTCCGTTATGTGATCAACGATTTACACAGAGCGGTCGATATTTATTCGCTGATTGCGAGGTGAGTGGCCCATCTCACCTAGGATTTAGATGGAAACTCTTCGGATATGCACACTTATGTCCGAGTCGGGAGTTTTGGCGTTCCGTGACTCGTCTGCCATAGTCGGAACCACGGCTTCCCTTTGACCCGAGCGAAGTCCCCGCCGAGGATCACACACCCCACCGGTCCTCGGCGCACCCATGAAACCCCCGCCGCGCCCCACCTGGGCAAGAGGGGGTTTCTGGCGTTCCGGGGGCCTCAGCGGTCGGCGACCCGCATCTCGAACCAGGTGATCTTGCCGCGCGGCAGCAGGTCCGCGCCCCAGCGGTCGGAGAGCTTGTCGACGAGGAACAACCCCCGGCCAGTGGTGTCCAGTTCGTGGACCGGCATCAGGCAGGGCAGTCCCCGCGAGGGATCGCGCACCTCCACCCGGATCCACCCCCGCCGGCGCAGCATGCGTAAGCCGAACGACCGTGCCCCGGTATGGCGGACGGCGTTGCCGACGAGCTCGGAGACCAGCAGGACGGCGTGCTCGGAGATCTGCGGCGACAGGCCCCAGAAGCGGACGACCACGCTCTGGGTGAGCCGGCGGGCCGTACCGGCGGACTCCGGCATGGACGGCAGCGTCACCTCCGCCTCGGCCGGGTTCCCGTACAATTCCAGCGCCCTGAGGCCCTGTTCGTCCTCGACCGCCGCCGTCAGCCGCACGGCCGAAGCGCTGCTGCGCTGCCGCGGCTGTTCCACACCCTCCAGGCCCGCCATGCACCCATCATGGACGGCCCGCGCGTCCGCCCGGGCCGTTCCGCGCGAATACACCCCCCGGAACCGAGGATCCCGAGGGGGCGTACCGGCATATGCGACGGGCAACCGAGGGCCGCATGAACGACTCTCACCTGGGGTGACGTTGCGCGGCCCGACGATCACGGTGAGTGGATCACCGGCTGCCCTTAAGACTGCCTTAAGGCCTGGCTAATCCACCCGCACGTGTTTCGTGCAGCCGAGCTCATGCGCCCCTCGAGGCGTCGCCCGTCACACCGGGCGTACGGCTGCGCTCAAAAGGGATGCGCTCATACGGCTGCGCTCAAACAAACTTGGCCTTGCCCGGGCCCTCTTCGACAAAGCTCCGCATGCCGCGCTCGCGGTCCTCGGTGGCGAACAGGCCCGCGAACCAGTTGCGTTCGACGGTCAGGCCGGTGTCGATGTCCGCCTCCAGGCCCGCGTCCACGCACTCCTTCGCGGCGCGCAGCGCGATCGCCGGGCCCTGGGCGAGCTTGGCGGCCCAGGCGTGCGCCTGTTCGTACACCTCGGCGGCGGGCACGACCCGGTCCACCAGGCCGAGGGCGAGGGCCTCTTCGGCCTTGACCATGCGGCCGGTGAAGATCAGGTCCTTGGCCTTGGAGGGGCCGATCAGCCGGGAGAGCCGCTGGGTGCCGCCCGCGCCCGGGATCAGGCCGAGCAGGATCTCGGGCTGGCCGAGCTTGGCGTTGTCGGCGGCGATGCGGTAGTCGGCGCACAGGGCGAGCTCGCAGCCGCCGCCGAGGGCGTAACCGGTGACGGCGGCGACGACGGGCTTGGGGATGCGGGCGACGGCGGTGAAGGCGTCCTGGAGCGCGCGGGACCGGGCGACCATGGCCGCGTGGTCCATGTTCTGCATCTCCTTGATGTCCGCGCCGGCCGCGAACACCTTCTCCCCGCCGTAGAGGATGACGGCGCGCACGTCGGCGCGGTCGGTGGCCTCCGCGGCGAGCACGCGCAGCCGGTCCTGGGTGTCGATGTCCAGGGCGTTCATGGGCGGGCGGTCCAGCAGGATGGTGCCGACGCCTTCGGAGACTTCGAGAGAGATGGTCATACGGGGGAGGTTAGCGGCCGGGGGTCCGGGGGTCTCCCCCGGAAAAGCGCGGTACGCGAAGTGGCCCGGTGCTGTGGGTCACAGCACCGGGCCACCCGGACTAAGCGTGCGGTGGGACTACTTGATCCACTCCGCCCAGTCCATGTTCCAGCCGTTGAGGCCGTTGTCCGGGGCGATCTGCTTGTCCTTGGAGTTCTTCACGATCATCACGTCGCCGATCAGCGACTCGTTGTAGAACCACGCCGCGGGGGTGTTGGGGTCACCGGCGCCGCGCTCGTCCTCCAGGCCGACGCAGCCGTGGCTGACGTTCTCCGAGCCGAACGTGCTGGAGGAGGCCCAGTAGTTGCCGTGGACGAAGGTGCCGGAGGTCGACAGCCGCATCGCGTGCGGGACGTCGGAGATGTCGTACTCGCCGCCGAAGCCGACGGTGGCGCCGTTCATCCGGGTCACCTTGTACTTCTCGCTGATGACCATCTGCCCGTTGTAGGTGGTCGTCGACGGGGCGCCCGCGGTGATCGGGATGGTCTTGAGCACCTGGCCGTCGCGGACGACCTCCATCTTCTTGGAGCTCGCGTCGACCGTGGTGACCTGGGAGCGGCCGATGGTGAAGTTGACCGTGCGGGTCTGCTTGCCGTAGACGCCGGGGCGGCCCTCGACGCCGTCGAGCGCGAGCTTCACGGTGACCTTGGTGCCCGCGGCCCAGTACTTCTCGGGACGGAAGTCGAGGCGGTCGTTGCCGAACCAGTGGCCCTCGATCGGCACGGACGGCTCGGACGTCACGGTGATCGCCTTCTCGACGGCCTCCGTGTTGGTGATGCCGCGGGTGAAGTTGATGGACACCGGCATGCCCACGCCGACGGTCGAGCCGTCCTCGGGCGTGTAGTGGCCGACGAAGGTGTTCTGCGGGGTCAGGGTGGTGAAGGTGGTGTCCTTGGCGGACTCGCGTCCGGCCTCGTCCTTGGCGACCGCGTGCACCTTGTATTCGGTGGCGGCGGCCAGGTGGCGGGCGGGCTCCCAGGCCGAGCCGTCGGCGGCCAGCTTGCCCTCCACCGCGTTGCCCTTGGTGTCGGCCACCGTCACGGTGGTCAGCTTGCCCCCGCTGCTGGTGATCTTCAGGACGCCGCTGGTCGCGACCTCCTTCGACCCGTCGTCCGGCTTGACGCTGACCACGGCCTTGGACGCCTCGGTGCCGGTCTTCGCCGTGCCGCCCCCGGGCTTGCCGTTGTCCCCGCCACTGCCCGCGCTGTTGCCCCCGCCGCCGCAGGCGCTGGTCAGCAGCAGGACCGCCCCCAGCAGAACGGCCGGCAGGCCGGTGCGGACGCGGCCGCGTATCGGCTGCAGGTTCACTCGTCTTCTCCCCATGTCCCCCGCGCACGGACAGTCGCGCGCTGTCGTCAGGAAATCACATGGGGAGATTACGAATAGGCACAGTCATGTCACCGTTCCGTCCCAAGTGCCGGGGCGGCCGGGGCGCCGGCCCCTGCGGCCGGCCCCCGGGGCCCGTCACCCGGGGACCGGCCGGAACGGTCGGTGCGTCAGTGCGTCGGTGCGTCAGTGCTCGGGACGGGCGTGCTCCGGCCCGCCGTGCTCGGGACGTCCGTGGTCGGGACGTCCGTGGTCGGGACGCCCGTGCTCGGGGCGGCCGTGGTCCGGCTTGTCCTTGCAGGGGCAGGGCTGACCATCGTGCGCCCGCTGGTTGAGGAGGGTGACGGTGATCCGGTGGCCCGGGGTCCGGCCGTCCAGCGTCAGCGGGCCGGTCACCGGGTCGCGCGGCAGGGCGTAGCCCTCGGGGACGTCCACCTCGACCACGTAGTACGCGCCGTCGGGGAGCCCGTCGAAGGAGCAGACGCCGTTCCGGCCGGTGGTGCACTCGGCCCCGATCCGCTCGTCGGCGTTGATGCCGCGCTGCTGGAGGCCCGCGGTGTGGTTGGTCTCCCTCCAGAGCTCGAACTCCGCCCCGCGCAGCGGGCGCTTCGTCTTCGCGTCCTTCTTCAGGACCCTGATGGTGCCGGCCCGGTCCTCCTCCTTCCGGTTCGGGACGGTGACGACGACGACCTCCTCGGCGTCACCCCGCTCCAGCTCGAAGGCGGTGACCGGGTCTCCGGGGCGCTCGTAGCCCGCCGGGAGGCCCACCTCCCGCCAGTAGTAGCGCTCCCCCACCGGCAGCTCGACCGTGCACGAGCCCCGTTCGTCGGTGACGCAGACGCCGTCAAGCCGGGTGTCGGGGTTCTCGCGGGTCTGCAGGCCGGCGGTCCCGTTGGTCTCGCGCCACAGCTCGAAGCGGGCGCCGGCGAGCGGCTCGCCGGTGTCCTTGTCGACCTTGCGCAGCACGACCCTGGCGCTGCCGTCCGGCGGCTCGGGGGTCCTGCGGTTCACCGCGACCCGGCGGACGCCCTCCGAGATGTTCTCCGCCGTCAGGACCAGCACGTGCACGGGGTTGGCGGGGAGCTCGTAGCCGGGGGGCGGGGCCGTCTCGCGCCAGTAGTAGGTACCGGGTTCCTCATCGCGCCGGCAGGTTCCGTCCGCGAGGGTGGTGCACTCGTCCACCTTGGTATCGGGGTCCTGGCCCTCGTACTGGAGGCCGTCGCGGCCGTTGGTCTCCTTCCACAGCTCGAACCGCGCCCCGGGCAGCGGCCGGCCGTCCTCGTCGTGCTTGACGACCGTCACCGCGCCCCTGGCCGGCGGGACCGGCGCGCAGTCGGGCAGGTCTCCGTCGAAGGGGTAGGCGTGGAATTCCGCGCCCAGGCCGGTGGTCTCCGTCGGGCTGGTGTGGGTCACGCTGCCCGCGGTGAAGAAGCGCCCGTTCAGGCCGATGACGGAGACGGTGGCGACCGACGCCTGCGGGCCGATCAGCACGCTGCCGCCGAGCTGCGCCGAGCCGGCCAGGGTGACCGACTGGGCGTCGGGGAAGTTCCACAGCAGCCGCTCGCGCAGCCCGGCGGGCAGCAGGGCGTTGTTGACGCGCACGGCCGGGGACTCCCCCGTGACGTTGACCAGGACGGTGGCGTGGTCCGGGATCCCGGCGAAGCGCAGGGTCTGCTGAGCGCCGGAGGGGCCGGAGAGGTCGAAGTCGACGTTGAAGACCTGGAGGGGCGAGGCCCCGTCGCCGGTGAAGACGGTCTCCTGGGCGCTCCAGACGGCCCGGCCGGTCGGCGTGCGCGGGGTTCCCCCGGGCAGGGCGTAGCAGGTGCTGGCCGCGGTGAGCGCGCCGCGCAGGCGGCTGTAGGGGACCGCGGCGTTCGGGTCGGGGGCGAGGACGCCGGTGACGGTTCCGCTGAGGCTGCCCGCGTAGCGGACGGTTCCGCCGTCGGCGAGGAGGGACTGGCGCGGGGCGACGGTGACGTCCCCGCCGGTGGTGAGGAAGTCGGAGTCCTTCGGCGGGGGGACCCGGGAGCCGACTCCGGCGATGCCCACGTTGTAGACGAGTCCGCCGGCGGACTTGTTCATGTCGAAGTCGCCGAGGACGACGACCTTGCCCTCCGCCTCGGCGGCGCCCCGGCGGACGAGCATGTCCCCGCCGACGAACACGTTGATGTTGCTGTCGCGGCCGGTGAACGGCAGGTTGTTGGGTTCCGGGTAGGGGGACGGGCAGCCCTCGCCGGGGCCGGTACCGCCCGGGATGCAGGGCCCGAGGCCGCCGGGCAGCGGGGCCCTGAGGGCGCGTGCCGCCGTGGGGGGCTCGGTGCCCGGGCCCGCGGCGAGGGCCGTGGGGGTCCCGGCCGCGAGTACGGCGCCCACGGCCAGCCCGAGGGTCCAGTTCCTTGCTGACATGACACTCCGTCCGCTGTCTGCGCCATCCGCCCGCGCCGATGGCCCTGACAGGCTGCGGGCGGGCGTCGGCGCGGCGACGGAGGACACTCTCCGCGTACGGCATTCCGGTCCGACAATCACTCGATCGCGCCGCTCCTCCGGGGTGCGGGGACGTCCGGAGCGTGTCCGCGGAGCCGCGCGCGGGTGTGGCGGGCGGGTGGGCCGGCGCGTCAGCCGATGGCGGAGCCCGCCACCCAGTCGGCCCAGGACATGTTCCAGCCGCCCAGTCCGTTGTTGGGGGCGACGGTCTTGTCCTTCGAGTTCACGACCTCCACCACGTCGCCGACCAGCGTCCGGTCGAAGAACCAGCCCGCCGGGGTGTCCGAGCCGCCTCCCTTGTCGTCGCGCAGGCCCACGCAGCCGTGGCTGGTGTTGGTGGTGCCGAAGGTGTCGGGGCTGGCCCAGTAGTTGCCGTGCAGGAAGGTGCCGGAGGCGGTGAGCCGCATGGCGTGCGGGACGTCCGGGATGTCGTACTCGCCCTTGCCGTCCTCGCCGGTGAAGCCGACGGTGGCGCCGTTCATCCGGGTCACGTCGAACATCTCCATCACCACCATCTTGCCGTTGTAGGTGGGGTTGCCGGGTGCTCCGGCGCTGATGGGAATGGTGGACAGCAGCCGCCCCTCCCGGCGGACCTCCATGGTGTGCGCCTCCGCGTCGACGGTGGAGACCTGGGAGCGGCCGACGGTGAAGCGGATGGTCTTGTCCTGGATGCCGTACGAGCCGGGCGCGCCCTCGATGTCGCGCAGCTTCATCCTGACGGTGACCTCGGTGCCGGGCTTCCAGTACTCCTTGGGCCGGAAGTCGAGGCGCTCGCCGCCGAACCAGTGGCCGACGACCTCCACGGGCGGCCGGGAGGTGACGGTGATGGCCCGTTCCACGTCGGCGCGCTGCTTGACCGGCCGGTTGAAGTTGAAGGAGACGATCATGCCGGTGCCGACGGTGGAGCGGTTCTCGGGCTTGAAGTAGCCGATGAACCGCTCCTCGGGGACGTAGGTGGTGAAGGTCGTGTGCCGGGCCTGGCGGCGGTTGTGCCCGTCGAGGGCGACCGCGTCGACGGTGTACTTGGCGGCGAGCGCGAGCCGGCCGGCGTCGGGGTCGGGGCTCCAGCTGAGGCCGTCGGCGGCGATCTCCCCGGGGACCTCTTCCTCCTGGGCGTCCTCGACCTTGGTGACCCTGACCCGTTCGAGGCGGCCCTCGGGGACGTGCACCCGGAGCGGGCCGTCGGCCGGTACGCCCTTGGCGTTGTCCTCGGGGGTGATCCGGATGGCCTCGTCCGGGGAGCGGGGTTTGCCGGGCAGCTGGATCTCCACGGGGGACCCGCCGTCCCCCGTGCAGCCGGTGAGCCCGCCCAGCAGGGCCGCCCACGCCGCCACGGCGGCCAAGCCCGCCCCTGCCCGCCTCGTCAGAAGAGTCACGCCCCGTCCAACGACCGGGGCCCTCCGGGGGAAACGTGAGGGCCGGGCACGTTCCGGGCAGAACAGTCCGGGCAGAACAGTGGGAAGGACCAGACGGGGGCGGGCCCGGCCGGGACGCCGGGCCGCACTCCCCCGCCGGTACCCAGGAGCCGTGGAGGCGGGCATTGTCGAGCGCAGCCGAGCAAGAGGCGGTGGATACCGCCGCCAGCGATGCCAGCAGGGCCGTCGCGGGCATGGACGCCGTACGGGAGCGGGTCCAGGCCAAGGTGTTACGGGCGGCCGCGCCCCCGCCGCCACCGGTGTGGCCCGGTTCCTCGCACCCGCTGGGGGCCCGTTACCACGCGGGGCCGGCCGGGGTGGAGGGCACCAACTTCGCGCTCTGGGCGCAGGGCGCGGAGGCGGTGGAGCTGTGCCTGTTCGACGCGCTGGGGGCGGAGACCCGCTGCACCCTGACCGAGCTGACGCACGAGATCTGGCACGGATTCGTCCCGGGCGTGCGGCCGGGGCAGCGGTACGGGTTCCGGGTGCACGGGCGCTGGGACCCCTGGACGGGTGCCCGGTACAACCCGGCGAAGCTGCTCCTGGACCCGTACGCGCGGGCGGTGGACGGGGACTTCTCGCTGCCGCCGGAGGTGTACGGGCACGTGCGGGACTGGCCGCAGCAGTACATCGCGGACACGGTCCGGGACGACAGGGACTCGGCCCCGTACGTCCCGAAGGGGGTGGTCGTCCACGATGACGACGACTGGTCGGACGACGTCCGGCCGAAGACCCCCTGGGCCGATTCGGTGATCTACGAGCTGCACGTGCGCGGGTTCACGATGCGCCATCCGGGTGTTCCCGAGGAACTGCGCGGTACGTACGCGGGGCTCGCCCATCCGGCGGCGGTGGAGCACCTGAGGACGCTGGGCGTGACGGCGGTGGAACTGCTCCCGGTGCACCAGTTCGCGCACGAGGACCACCTGCTGCGGCGGGGGCTGCGCAACTACTGGGGCTACAACTCGGTGGGGTACTTCGCCCCGCACGCCGGGTACTCCGCCAGCGGGACGGCGGGGCAGCAGGTCGGCGAGTTCAAACGGATGGTGAAGGCCCTCCACGCGGCGGGCATCGAGGTCATCCTCGACGTGGTCTACAACCACACGGCGGAGGCCGGGGAACTGGGTCCGACACTGTCGCTGCGCGGGATCGACAACCGGGGCTACTACCGGCTCCAGTCCGACCAGCGCCGCTACGCCGACTACACGGGCTGCGGGAACACCCTGCACGCCGGGCGCCCGCACGTGCTGCGGCTGATCACCGACTCCCTGCGGTACTGGGTGACCGAGATGGGGGTGGACGGCTTCCGCTTCGACCTGGCGGCGGCGCTGGCCCGCTCGATGCACGACGTGGACATGCTGTCGCCGTTCCTCGCGGTGATCGCCCAGGACCCGGTGCTGCGGCGGGTCAAGCTGATCGCGGAGCCGTGGGACGTGGGCTCGGGCGGTTACCAGGTGGGCGCGTTCCCGCCCCTGTGGACGGAGTGGAACGACCGCTACCGGGACGCCGTACGGGACTTCTGGCGGGGCGCTCTGCCCGACGTACGGGACCTGGGGTACCGGCTGTCGGGGTCGAGCGACCTGTACGCGTGGGGCGGCCGGCGGCCGTACGCCTCGGTGAACTTCGTGACCGCGCACGACGGGTTCACCCTGCGCGACCTGGTCTCGTACGAGCGCAAGCACAACGAGGCGAACGGGGAGGCGAACCGGGACGGCACCAACGACAACCGGTCCTGGAACTGCGGGGCCGAGGGCGAGAGCGGAGATCCGCGGGTCGGGGCGCTGCGGCGGCGGCAGCTGCGCAACCTGCTGACGACGCTGCTGCTGTCGACGGGCGTGCCGATGCTGGTGGCGGGCGACGAGTTCGGGCGCACGCAGGGCGGCAACAACAACGCGTACTGCCAGGACAACGAGACGGGGTGGGTGGACTGGTCGCTGCTGTCCGACCCGCAGTGGAGCGGGCTGTTCGCGCTGACCCGGCGGCTGATCGCGCTGCGCCAGGCCCATCCGGTGCTGCGCCGGCGGGCGTTCTTCTCCGGCCGGGCGCAGGGTGCGGACGGGCTGCGGGACCTCGCCTGGTTCACCCCGGCGGGGGCGGAGATGACGGAGCGGGACTGGTACGCGCCGGCCGCGGCACTGGGCCTGTACCTGTCGGGGCGGGACATCCCGGGGCGGGACGAGCGGGGCCGGCAGGTGACGGACGACAGCTTCCTGGCGCTGCTGCACGCCGGGGACCGGCCGGTGGAGTGGGTGCTGCCGGGCGCGCCGTGGGCGACGGCGTACGAGCTGGTGCTGGACACCTCGCGGGAGGCGCAGGCGGCTCCGCCGGGGACCCGGCACCAGGGCGGGGAGCCGCTGACGGTTCCGGCGCGGTCGGTGCTGCTGCTGCGGGTGGTGAGCTGACCCGGGGGGGGCGGGAGCCGGCCGTGCGGTGGTGCGCGGGCCCCGCGGGCGGGAGCCGGTGCGCGCGCTCCTGGGGCGAGTTGGCCGATCCGGAGCGGAACCTTTCGCTCCCCCTGCGATGATGTGCCCTTCCCGTGAACACACGAACACATGACCACACGAACAGGGGCACGCATGGGGAGAGTCGGGACCGCGCTCCGGGAACTGCGGGGGGCGCAGAAGTCGGCCAAGGGGGTGTCGCTCTACTCGCGGTTCGTCAACCGGCCCGCCGGCCGCTACCTGGCCGCCGGGGCCTACGCGCTGGGCCTGACCCCCAACCAGGTGACCCTCGTCAGCGCGGCGTTCAGCTTCGCGGCCGTGGCGGCGGTCGCCCTGGCCGCGCCCTCGTGGGGGCTGGGCGTGGCCGTCTGGGCGGCGCTCGCGGTCGGCTTCGCCTTCGACTCGGCCGACGGCCAGCTGGCCCGGCTGCGCGGCGGCGGGAGCGCGGCGGGCGAGTGGCTCGACCACGTCGTGGACGCCGCCAAGCTGACCGCGCTGCACGCCTGCGTGCTCATCGCCTTCCACCGGTTCCCCGAGGCCTACGGGACGGGCTCGGACGGCTGGCTGCTGGTGCCGCTGGGCTTCCAGTTCGCCGCGGTCGTCACCTTCTTCGGCGGGCTGCTGACCGAGAAGCTCAAGCCGAAGCCCGCCCCGGGCAGCCCGGCCGCCGCGCCGTCGACCCTGCGCGCGGTGGCGCTGCTGCCCGTGGACTACGGGGTGTTCTGCCTGGTGTTCCTGCTGCTGGGCGGCGGGACCCTGTTCCGCTGGGCGTACGCGGGCCTGGGCGCGGTCGCCGCCCTGTTCCTGCTGGCGTTCCTGGCGAAGTGGTTCCGCGAGCTCAGCGCCGTTCGGCGGTGAGCTGCTCCAGCGGCGGGCCCGCCGGCTGGGCGAGGGCGTCCAGGGCCCGGCGCAGCTGGGTGCTGGAGGTGTGCACGGTGTAGGGGAAGTAGACGACGTCGACCCCGTGGGCGGCGAAGTCCCGTTCCAGCTTCGCCCCCTTGGGGGTGCCCCGCCAGTCGTCGCCCTTGAAGATGACGTCGAAGCGGACCTGCCTCCAGGTCTCCACCTTGTCGGGGACCGTCTCCACGAAGGCCGCGTCGACGTACTTGACGCTGCGGACGATCTCCAGCCGCTCGACGAGCGGGATCATCGGGCGGCGCCCCTTGGCCAGTTCGGCCATCTCGTCCGAGACCACGCCGGCCACCAGGTAGTCGCACCGGCTGCGGGCGTGTCTGAGGATGTTGAGGTGGCCTATGTGGAAGAGGTCGTAGGCACCGGGCGCGTATCCCACCCGGTACGGCCTGCGCGTGGACGGCACAGGATCGGTCAATTCGCGCTCCGTCATCGGTTACCCCCCAGCGGCCGCACCCCCCGGTGCGGCGATTCAGCAGACAATAGCGTGCACGTTCCATAGCCCGTCGGTGAACGAATAGGGTGACGTGCGCATCATCCAGGGGAGAAGGGGACGTTCAGTGTCCACATCCGGTCACCGGCGGCTGCTGCTGGTTTCCACCAACTACGCCCCCGAGCATGCGGGCATAGGGCCGTACGCCACCCAGATCGCGGAGCACTGGGCGAGTACCGGCCACGACACGCACGTCCTGGCGGGCATGCCGCACTATCCGGCCTGGTCGGTCGAGCCGGAGTACAAGGGGGCGCTACGGCGCACGGAACGGCGCGCGGGGGTCACCGTACACCGGCGCGCGCACACGGTGCCGCCCCGTCAGACCGCCCTCCGGCGGGCCCTCTTCGAAGGATCGATTCTGCTGCACGGTGCGGTGGCCCCGCCCCGGATGCCGAAGCCGGACGCGGTCATGGCGCAGATGCCGAGCCTCGCCGGCGGGGTGACGGCCGCACGGCTCGCGGCCCGCTGGAAGGTGCCGTTCGTCCCCGTCGTCCAGGACCTGATGGGCGCCGCGGCCGCGCAGAGCGGCATCAGCGGCGGCGACAAGGCGGCCGCGATCGCCGGACGCGCGGAGGCGTACGCCCTCACGCGGGCCACCCTGGTCGGCGTCATCCACGAGACCTTCGTGGACCGGGTCGTGGCGATGGGCGTGGACCCGGGGCGGATCCGGCTCGCCCCCAACTGGTCCCACGTGCCGAGGCCCACCAGGCCGCGCGGGGAGACGCGCCACCACCTGGGCTGGGCGCCCGGCCAGACCGTCGTCCTGCACTCCGGGAACATGGGCCTCAAGCAGGGCCTCGAAGTCCTCGTCGGCGCCGCCCGGCTGGATCCGGACGTCCGCTTCGTCCTCATGGGCGACGGCAGCCAGCGCGCGGCCCTCGCGAGCCTCGCCGCCGGCGTGCCGAACCTGGAGATCATCCCCCCTGCCGCGGACGGCGAGTTCCCGGACGTCCTCGCCGCGGCGGACGTCCTCGCGGTCACGCAGCACGCCGGCGTGCTGGACATGAGCGTCCCGTCCAAGCTCACCTCCTACTTCCAGGCCGGCCGGCCCGTCGTCGCCTCCGTCGCGGCGCAGGGCGGAACCGCGCAGGAGGTGGAGCGGTCGGGCGCCGGGGTGCTCGTACCGCCGGAGGACCCGGAGGCCCTGCTGAAGGCCGTCCGGTCCCTGGCCGAGGACCCCGAGGCCGCGGAGGCCCTGGGCGCGGCCGGTCCGGCGCACGTGGCGGCCCACCTGAGCCGTGAGGCGGGCCTGGCCCGCATCGACGCACTCATCGACGAAGCACTTGGGGGACCGCGTCCGTGACCGAGACGAACCGCCCGGCGACGGCCCCGGCCGAGGACGAACCCGATCTCCTGCGCGACCAGTTCAAGCAGCTGCTGCGCTACCGCCGGCTCATCGGCGCGGGCGTGGCGGCCGGCCTGCTGGGCGGCGTCTACCTCGGCGTGTCCACGTCGGACACCTACGTGTCCGTCGCGGACGTGGTGCTGCGCGCGCCCACCGACGACCCGTTCAACCCGAGCATGGCCCCCGACAAGGCCATCAACATCGGCTCCGAGCGCCAGGTGGCGCTCTCCAGCTCCACGGCCGAACAGGCCGCGAAGACGCTCGGCGTGCCCGACAAGGGCTTCCGGGCCCTGCGCGGCGGCCTCCAGGTGACCAACCCGCCGCAGACGATGGTGCTCCGGTTCACCTACACCGCGGCCTCCCCCAAGGAAGCCGCCAAGCGCGCCAACGGCATGGCCGCCGCTTACCTGCTCAAGCGGCAGGAGGCCCTCGACGTCACCCGCGACAAGATGGTCAAGGGGTACGAGGCCCAGCGCGACCCCATCGCCAAGCAGCTCGACGAGGTGGCCCGGCAGATCAACAACATGCCGGCGGGGAACGCCCGCGACGCGGCCCTCTCCTCGCGGACGGACCTCCAGAACAAGGTCAACACCCTCAACGGCAACATCGCCAAGCTGCAGGCCCTGGACATGACCCCGGGCCGGGTCACCAGCGCCGCGACCCCGCCCGCCGCTCCGGACGGGCCGGGCCTCCCCATGTCGCTCACGCTGGGCGCGGCCGTGGGCCTGGCGCTCGGCCTGCTCGCCGCATGGGTCCGGCTGGTCTTCGACCCGGCGCCGCGCTCGGAGGGCGACGTGGCCCGGTCCCTGCGCGCGCCCGTACTGGGCTACCTGCCCCGGGACCGGACCGGCGGCGGCCCGCTCCTCGCGGCCGGGGAAGCCGATCCGCGGCTCGCCGAGGAGTACCGCTCGGTGGCCTTCCGGCTGGCCTACGACTCGCGTTTCGCGGACCGGCGCCGGCTGCTGGTGGTCGCCCCGCGCGGCAGCAGCGAGACGGCCGCCGCCGTGGCCGTGAACCTGGCCGCCTCCTTCGCCGAGACCGGCAAGGACGTCCTGCTCATCGAGGCCGACCTGCGCACCCCGGTACTGGCCAGCCAGCTCCCGACGGACGCGGCCGGGCGGCCGCGCTGGAGCCAGCCGCCTGGCGGCGCGGGCACGGGCGCCCCCGAGTGGCCCGACGGACGCCAGCTCGTCGTGGACGCCGGGGAATCGGGCGACTTCGACCTGATCCCGGGCGACCGGGTGCGCAACGTGGCCCGTGCGCTGACCTCCCCGCGCACCACCCGGCTGATCGCCGAGGCCGACTCCCCCAACTCCACCGTCGTGGTGCTCGCGCCGCCCGTCCTCTCGTACGCCGACGCGCTCGCCCTGGTCGACCGGGTCGACGGCGTCCTGGTGGTCTGCGACCCGCGTGCCGTGCACCGCACCGACCTGGCCCGGATCCGCGAGCTGATCAGCGGCGCCGGCGGGACGGTGCTGGGCGCCGTGCTGCACGCGCCGCCGCACTCCGGCAAGCGCGGCGCGGGCCGCGCCGTCGGGGCCGAGGCCGCCGGCGGCGCGGCCGGCGGCGGGGCGCGGCCGGAGCCGTCGGCCGGGGAGGGCGCCGGAGCCGGGGAGGCCGTCCCGGGCGACGGCAGCGACACGGTGGCGCTGCGCACCGTCCGCACAGGCCGCAGGTGAGCCGGCGGGGTCTCGCCGCGGTCTCCTCGGTCCTGGACCAGGCCGCCGCCAGCGCCACGAACATCCTGGTCCTGGTCCTGGCGGCCCGGCTGTCGTCCGCTTCGGGCTTCGCCGCCTTCTCCATGGTGTACGTGGCCTTCAGCGTGCTCCTCGGGCTGAACATGGCGTACGTCGGCCAGACCGTGGTGCTGGAGAAGGGCGAGCGGCTGGCGACGGTGTGCCGCTCCTCCGTGCTGTTCACGGCCGCCGCGTCGGCCGCCGCCGGGCTGGTGCCGGCCGCGGTGGGCCTCGCGGTGCCCGGGGACGCCGGGTGGGCGTTCCTCGCGCTGGGACTCGTCCTGCCGGCGGTGCTCGTCCAGGACGGGCTGCGCTACTGCTTCTCCGCCCTGCGGGTGCCCGAGCGGGCGCTGGCCGCGGACGCGCTGCGGCTGGCGTGCGTGGCCGGGGCCCTGGCCCTGCAGCCGTACGGGGCCTCGGCGGGCCGGCTGGTGCTGGTGTGGGGGCTGTCCGCGCTGCCCGCGCTGGGGCTGGGCCTGTGGCTGCTGCGGCCGTTCGTGCGCGGGGTGCGCGCGGACCTGCGGCCCTATCTGCGGCGCGGGCACCTCGGGCGGCGCTTCGTCGTCGAGTTCGCGGTGGGCAACGGCTCCAGCCAGCTGGCGGTGCTCGGGCTCGGCGTGTTCGCGGCACCGCTCGCCGTCGGTGCGCTGCGCGGCGCCAGTACCCTCTTCGGCCCGCTGAACGTCCTGTTCAACTCGGCGAACGCCTTCGGGCCGCCGGTGGTCGGGCGGGCGTCCGGCAAGCGGGGCGTGGTCCGGCTGACCGCGCTGACGGGAGGGGTCCTCGCGGTCCTGGGCGCGGGCTGGGCGGCGGTGCTGTACGCCCTGCCGAACCGGCTGGGGCGGGAGCTGCTGGGCGACACCTGGGCCTCGGCCTCGGCCCTGCTGCCCGCCACGGGCGCGCAGTACGCGGTCATGGGCCTCGGCACCTGCGCGCTGCTGACCCTGCGCGTGCTCCGTCCGAAGGCCACCCTCTCGCTCCAGGTGGTGTACTCGCTGCTGTCGGTGGGCCTGCTGCTGGGCGGGTACGCCGTGTGGGGCGTCGCGGGCGCCGCCTGGGGCCTGGCCCTGGGCTCCGCCGCGAAGGCCGCCGCCGGGTGGCTGCGGGTGGGCCGCCTGAAGGTGCCGGCGGAGGCCGCGGCCGCCGCCTGAGCGCACGGCGCCATGCGGCCGGGGCCGTGCCGCGTCAGCGCAGGGTGGTGGCCTTGTCCTGGCGGTACGTGGCCACGAGCGCGAGGCACATCGCGGCGATCGCGACCCGGCCGGAGGCCTGGAGCAGCGGACCGCGCAGCAGGATGAAGGAGTACCCGGCGACCAGCGGGACCACCACGGAGATCAGGCTGCCCGGTGCGGAGCGGCGCGTGGCCCGCTTCGCGTAGCGGCGGTCCACGCGCGCGGAGGCG
The DNA here is from genome assembly GCF_042901085.1 of Streptomyces sp. NPDC012794. Taxonomy (NCBI): domain Bacteria; kingdom Bacillati; phylum Actinomycetota; class Actinomycetes; order Kitasatosporales; family Streptomycetaceae; genus Streptomyces; species Streptomyces sp. NPDC012794. Next base: position 184,138 of record NZ_JBIBCI010000010.1, on the reverse strand, counting down.
TACCCGATGCCCAGCAGCCCGGCGCCCATGCCCAGCGGGCCGAAGTCGAGCCACAGCTCGGCCCAGATCGGCGAGGAGAGGTTGGTGTTGACCGTGCCCATCCACTGGCCGACCATCACGCCGGTGTCGCGCGGCTTGCCCGGCCACACCGAGCGGGGCACCGCGAAGAGGACGGATCCGGCGAGCTGGCGCCCGTAGAAGTGGCCGGGGCCGGACTCGGAGAAGGTGATGGTGTTCGCGAACATGCCGATCTGGTCGTAGTCCTTGAGCGCCATCGGCTCCAGGAACGAGGTCGTCTCGACGGGCTTGTAGTTCTTCTCGTCGTAGCGGAAGCGGTCCGCGAAGGGGAAGACGAGCAGGGCGACCACGACGGCCATCGACAGCGCCACCCGGTACATGGCGGCGCTCACCGGGAAGACGGTGAACAGCAGCGCGAACAGGACGGTCAGGAACCAGTAGCGCGGGTTGGAGACCGGGTTGTTGACGATCAGGTTGAGGACCGCCAGCGCCGACCAGGTGACGATGACCGACACCTTGCGCCGGGCGAACTTGGAGGTGATCAGCCAGCGCGTGTACAGGAGCAGCGCGAGCAGCGCGGGCACGGTGCCGAAGCCGCGCAGCAGGGCCTGGCCGGCCTGGCCGTCGCCGTTGGAGACGCCCGCCTCCTCGATCCCGGCGATGATCTCCTGGCGGCTGGAGAAGAAGACGGCGGGGCCGCCGAGTTTGAGGATGAAGGCCACGCTGCCCAGGAAGGCGAGGACGGTCAGCAGCTGGAGCCGCCGCCGGTGCGCCATGAGCGGCCGGGGTTCGCCCGGGACGCCGCCCGCGCGCCCCGCGGGCCGGTGGCGTGCGAGCAGCACGCCGACGTCGAAGGCCGTACAGCCGAGCAGGACCAGCCCGATGGCGAGGGTGAGGTCGGAGCGGGGCCCCACGACGGGGGTGGGGACCCGGCCGAGGACGGCCTGCGCGAGCGGGGCCACGCCCATGGCCATGTAGACGAAGAGCCAGAAGGAGCCCTGGAGCAGTTTCCGACGGCTGGTCAGGACCATGGCGGACAGCCGGGCGCCCGCGTACATGGTGAGCAGGAGCTGGAGCCAGAAGGCGGCGTCGTGCTGGCCGTCGCCGGGCTGGACGGCGACGAAGAGCGGGAGGAAGACGGTGAATCCGAGGGCCAGGGGCACGGACAGCGCCCGCGAGAGCAGGGTCCGCGGGGTGGTGACCTTCCCCCACTGGGACTCGTCCTCGAAGAACGGCGGGACCGGCTTCACGGCGGGTTCGCGCATGTCCGTGGCCACTGTTGCCCCCACCCCTGTAAGTGATCAGCGCGCAGTTTAGTCTGAGCGTTCGGCGCCCGGGGAGGCGCGCCCGGGGCGGACGACGAGGGGCGACTGTTGCGCGATCTTCCTGCTTTCACGCTGGCCGGATACGACAAGGGGCGGGGACTGCTGACGCAGGCCCTGTGGTTCGCCGTGATGAACACCCTCTTCATGGCCTGGTTCTGTCCCGCCCGGCTGCGCGTGGCGCTGCTGCGGGCTTTCGGGGCGAAGATCGGCGAGGGGGTGCTGATCCGGCACCGGGTGCGCGTGCTGTGGCCGTGGAAGCTGGAGGTCGGTGACCACACGTGGATCGGCGAGGGCGTCTGGCTGCTCAACCTGGAGCCGCTGACCATCGGTTCGCACGTGTGCCTCTCGCAGGAGTCGATGCTGTGCACCGGCTCGCACGACCACCGGGCCGCCGACTTCCGCTACCGCAACGCCCCGATCACCGTCGAGGACGGCGCGTGGGTGGCCGTACGGGCCACCGTGCTGGCGGGCGTGACCGTGGGCCGCTGCGCGGTGGCGGGCGCGGGCGCGGTCGTGCACCGGGACCTGCCCGCCCTGACCCTGCAGACCCAGGACGGGCGCCGCCGCCCGGTGGAGGAGCCGAAGTGAGAGTCCTGCACGCCGTCACCCTGCACTCCCCCTCGCACGCCTTCGGCGGCCCCGTACGGGTCGCGCTGAACCTGGCCGCGGGGCTCCGGGCGCGCGGGCACGAGGCACGGCTCCTCGCGCTCGGGGAGGGCTTCGACCCCTGGCCGACCGTGGTGGAGGGGGTCCCGGCGAAGCTGTTCCCGGCCCGCCGGCTGCTGCCCCTCGGCTTCAGCGGGATGACCTCGCCGGCCCTGCTGGCCTCGGCGGGCCGCCTGGTGCGCGACGCCGACGCCGTCCACGTCCACCTGGCCCGGGACCTGGTCACCCTGCCCGTGGCCCTGGCCGCGCTGCGGGCCCGCACACCGCTGGTGCTCCAGACCCACGGCATGGTGGACCCGAGCGGCAGGGTCCTGGCCAAGGTCCTCGACGCGGTGGCGGTGCGCCGCCTGCTGCGCGGCGCGGACGCGGTGCTGTACCTGACCCCGCACGAGCGGGAGGGGCTCGACGCGGTGGCCGGCTCGCCGCTGGCGCGGGCCGTCCGGCTGGTCAACGGCACCCCGGCACAGGAGGAGCGGCCGCCGCCGGCCGGTCCGCCGCGCATCCTGTACTCGGCGCGGCTCCAGTCCCGCAAGCGCCCGGTGGACTTCGTGGACGCGGCCCCGGCGGTGCTCGCCGTGCACCCCGACGCGGAGTTCGTCGTGGCCGGCCCGGACGAGGGCGAGCTGGCGGCGGTCCGGGCCCGGATCGCGGCCCTGGGCCTGGGTGACCGGTTCACGGTCCCCGGGGCCCTGTCCACCGCCGAGGTACTGACGGAGCTGCGCCGCGCCCACGTCTACGTACTGCCCTCGGTGGACGAACCGTTCCCCATGTCGGTCCTGGAGGCCCTCGCGGTGGGCGTCCCGTCGGTGGTCACGCACTCCAACGGCCTGGCCCGCGACATCGCCGGGGCGGGCGCGGGCCGTGCGGTGGAGCCCGGCCCGGAGGGTGTGGCGAAGGCGGTCCTCGACCTCCTGGCCCCCGCCGCCAACGCGAGCGCCTCCACGGCCGCCCGTGAACTGGCCGCGGCCTCCTTCTCCATGGACGCCGTACTGGACACCCTGCTCGGGGTGTACGAGGGGGCCGTCCGCCGCTGAGGACAGAGGCCCGCCCCGGCCGATACGGTGGGAGCCGTGCCCCCGTCCGGCGCGTGGAAAATCAGAGCTCGCCCCGGTGGTGGTGTTCCTCCACCACCGGGAAGGCGGCCGTGGCACGGCGGCGCTTGAGGACGCTCGCGTAGACGCCGAGGCCGACGCAGCCGGCCGCCATCATGATCAGGCCGACGAGGTCGAGGTTGACGCTCTCCAGCTCCCAGTCACTCGCGAAGGTGAGGACCGCCCCCACCACGATCAGGGCGATGCAACCGCCGATGCCCCGCATAGGATTCGCCTCCGTGTGTCGTGTGACGGCGCGGTTACCCGCAAGACGGGCGGCGAAACGCCCACCGGCGCGGGGCAGTTGGGTCGCGGCTGTGGTTACGCCGGGAGCCAGGCGTAGCAGCCCGTCGAGGTGAAGCGGTCCGCGCCGGCGGGGACGGTGGCCGTGATCCTGTCGCCCGGCTTGGGCGGGGCCTCCGGGCCCGAGGCGAGGACGGAGCCGTCCTTGCCCTTGACCTCCCAGGTGCACGTGGTGCTCTGGGTCAGGGCCCGGTAGGTGCCGGGGGCGGGGGCGGTGCGGGGGCCGTCGCCGAAGCCCTTCTCCGCGGTCTCCAGGACCGGCTTCTGCTCCGGGCAGAGCAGGGTGATCGCGTCCCTGGCGCCGGTGACCTCGCCGGAGATGACGGCCGCGGCCGCGGCTTCCTTGTCCCGCTTGGCGGTGCGCTCCACCCGCTGGCAGGTCTCCTGGCCGATCTGGAGGACGGCCGCCGGGTCCGTCTTCTCCGGGACGCGTCCGCTCAGGTACTTCTTCTCGTTCTCCTTGAAGCTGCCCGTCTTGGGGGTGAGCTTCGCGTCCGGCAGGACCGGGCCCGTCGGCTTCGCGTCGGGCGGGGCCGCCGCGGTGGGCCCGGTGGTGGCGTCCGCCGGGTCGGGGACGGAGGACGGGGCCGGCGGCTTCGGATCGGCGGTCCGGGCGGCGCCGGCCCGGCCGTCGTCCGCGGAACTGCAGCCGGTCAGCGTGAGGGCGGCGGCGAGCAGGACGGCGGCCGCCGCGGAGCGTCGGTACATCAGGTGGCTCCCGTGCGTACTGGGTGGGTGGGCGTACGGGGCCCGGCGCCTGGCGTGCCGGGCCCGTAGCCGTCAGGCGGTTACTTCTGGCCGAAGGTGAGGACCAGCTGCGGGGCGGCGTCCGCGGCGGTGGACTCCGAGGACCAGATCCACAGCGGGTCGGTGCCCGTGCCGGTCAGGCCGAGGCTGTAGCTGCCGCCCAGTACCGCGGAGACCGCGGCGGTGTCCAGTTCGACGTTCTGTACGGCCGAGCCGTCCGGCACGCCCGCGATGCTGCCGAGCGGGGTGGTGCCGAGGGTGGGCTTGGTGTTGAACGTCGTGCCGTCGCCGCTCCAGGTGCCGGTGACGGGGACCACGGAGACGGTGTCGGCGGTGCCGGCGCCGGTCTGCGTGGAGGTCTTGAACTGGAGGGAGGCGGCCTTCAGGACCTGTCCGGCCGGGGCGGCCGGGAGGGTGAAGCGCAGGTACGTCTCGTACGCCGAGGTGCCGCGCACCGCGAGGGAGGACGAGGTGCCGTAGGCGGTGCCGGGGGCGCCCTGGTTGATGTAGGTGTCCTCGGAGACGGCGACCTTGGCGACCGTGTCCGTCGGGGCCTTGGCCAGGTCGAAGTGGGACTTGACCTGGGCCTGGGTGAGCGCCGACGGGTAGACGGCGGTCTCGTCGATCTGCCCGGCGAAGAAGTTGCTCGTCGGGCGGCTGGGCCAGCCGCTGAGGTTGTCGCCGCCCACGTGCCAGTAGCCGGCGTACGCGGTGGAGGTGGTGGCGCTGTGGGTGCCCTTGTTCTGGCCGTCCACGTACAGGGTCATGCCGCCGGGGCCCTGGGTGCCGACGACGTGGTGCCACTTGTTGTCGTTGTACGTCTCGAACAGGCCGGTGGAGATGGTGCGGGCCGAGCCGTTGTAGACGCCGAAGACGAGGCGGCCGGTGTTGGTCATGTACAGCTGCTTGTCGAAGGAGCCGCTGGTGTTGACCGTGTTGTTGCCGAAGCCGATCAGCTTGCCGCCGCGCGTGGTGTTCGTCTTGAACCAGGTCTCGATGGTGAAGGAGCTGCCGACGAACTGCCGGTGGTCGCTGTGGACCTGCTGGCTGGTGCCGTTGAAGCCCATGGCGGTGCTGGTGCCGCTGACCGCGCCGGGGCTCTGGCGCAGCGCCGGGGCGTTGACCTGGATGCCGCTGGTGTTGCCGCCGTCGGAGGAGTCGGCGACGTACGGGCTGACCGTGTCGTCGTAGCGCCAGTACAGCTGGGCGCCGTCCGCGCGGACCTTCTCCGGGTAGGCCTGGACCGAGACCGGGACGGTCACGGAGGCGTTCGCCGACAGGGCGCTGGTGTTGCCGGCGGCGTCGGTGGCGGTCACCCGGTAGGTGTAGGACTGGCCGGCCTTGACGGTGGTGTCGGTCCAGGAGGCCTGCGGGCGCTCGAACTCCAGGGAGTCGGCGGTCATGGTGTGGACCGGGGTGGCCGAGCCGTTGCGGTAGATCCGGTACGTGAGCTTGCTGTCGTCCTGGTCGTAGCTGGTGCGCCAGCGGACCTGCGCCTCGCCGGGCTTGACGCTGGCGGCGCTGGCGACGGGGGTGGTCGGCGCGCCGATGTCGCCGGTGCTGGCGAAGCGGGTCAGGGCCTGCTGGGGGCGGCCGTTGACGAGGGTGAACTCGCCTCCCGCCCACAGGTACTTGACGCCGCCCTTCTCGGCGACGGACATGACGCGCGGGCCGATGCCCTCACCGACGCCGTCGTTGGCGGTCGGGTGCCAGCCGAGCTTGCGCGGGCCGCGTACGAAGCCGTCCACGGGCGCGGGGGCGGCGCCGGTGTGGTCGGTGGGCTGGGCGAGGAAGAAGTGGCGCTTGCCGTCGGGGAATTCGAGCTCGGTGGAGCAGTCGTGCGCGTGCGAGGAGCTGTAGAGGACTCCGTCATGCGGCAGCACGTACTGGGTCGCGCCGAGGCAGCGGTCGCGCCACTTCTCGCCGAAGTCGAGGTTCAGGCCGAGGCGGCCGTCGAAGACGCCGCCACCGGAGCCCTCGTTGCCCGTGTAGTAGCCCGTCGCGTCGGCGGATATGTGCTTGACGACCGAGTTGGACGGGATGTTGGCGTACGTCTTGGTCACCGCGCCCGTGGTGGCGTCGACGACCGCGAGCGCGTGGCTGTTGGCGCCGTTGACGGCGAAGAAGTCGCCGCCGAGCAGTACGTGCTTGCCGTCGTTGCTGACCTTGACGGCCCGGCCGGGCTCGTCCGCGTTGGCGGTGAAGGGCTTGAGGGCACCGGAGGCCGCGTCGACCGCGGCGAACCGCTCGCGGGTCTGGCCGTCGACGGTGCCGAAGTCGCCGGCCACGTAGAGGGTGTCGTCGGTGACGTCGAGCGCGCGCACGGTGGCGGGCACGCCCGGGTGGAACGAGGCCTTGGGGGTGCAGCTCTCGATGTCGATCGCGGCGAGGCTGGAGACGGGGGTGCCGTTGACGGCGCCGAAGTAACCGCCGGCGTAAAGGGTCTTCTTGTCCTTGGAGACGGCCAGCGCCCGGACGGTCGCGCTGCCGTCGCTCACGGTGAAGGCCAGTTTGCAGGAGGTGGGGCTGCCCGTCCCGGCGTCCAGGGCGGCGAAGTTGACCGCCTCCTGCTCGGCGCCGCCGGCGCCGTCGGGCGGGCGGACGGCCGAGAAGGTGCCCCCGGCGAAGACGGTGCCGTTCGCCTGCTCCATGGCGAAGACGACGCCGTTCGGCTGCCAGGTGGGCAGTTCGTCGGCGGTGAACGCCACCGGCGGCGTGATGGCCGACGCCTCGGGCATCAGCACCAGGCCGAGTCCCGTGCCGGCGCCGGCCAGTGACAGTGCGAGGGCAGCAGTCAGCCCTCTGGATCTACGCATGGGCCCCCCAGGGCTTTCGCCCGGTTTGATGGCTGGAACTATCCGAACAGCCATATGTACTGGCGCAGACTAGGGCTCACGCGAGGTCCCGGTCACCTCACTTGACCCATTGCATACCAACTTGGAATCAACGGGGTTCAGGCGGGAGGGTGCACTGTGGACATACGGCGGATACGCGCCCGGCCATACCCGTACGAAGCCCTGAGCTCGCGGGAATGACCGGGACACGGCAAATCGTAGGCGAAGCGGGAGGCCTCAGCGGTCGATCCGCACGGTGGCGCCCGCCAGTTGGTCCTCGACCTGCCGGACATCGGCGTCGACCATGATCCGCGCCAGCTCGGGCACCAGCACCGTCGGCTTCCAGCCAAGGATCTCGCGCGCCTTGGAGGCGTCGCCGATGAGGGCGTCGACCTCGCTGGGGCGCTCGTACTTGGCGTCGTAGCGCACGTGCTCGGTCCAGTCGAGGCCGGCGTGGGCAAAGGAGGACTCCACGAACTCCCGCACGGTGGCGGCGACTCCGGTGGCGACCACGTAGTCGGTCGGCTCGTCCTGCTGGAGCATGCGCCACATCGCGTCCACGTACTCGGGAGCGTAGCCCCAGTCGCGGACTGCGTCGAGGTTGCCGAGGTAGAGGTGGTCCTGGAGACCGGCCTTGATGCGGGCGACGGCGCGGGTGATCTTGCGGGTCACGAAGGTCTCGCCACGGCGGGGCGACTCGTGGTTGAAGAGGATCCCGTTCACGGCGAACATGTCGTACGCCTCACGGTAGTTCACCGTGGTCCAGTACGCGAAGACCTTGGCCGCGCCGTACGGGCTGCGCGGGTGGAAGGGGGTGCCCTCGTTCTGCGGGGGCGGGGTGGAGCCGTACATCTCGGAGGACGACGCCTGGTAGATCCGGGTGTCGACCCCGCTGGCCCGGATGGCCTCCAGCAGGCGCAGCGCGCCGAGTCCGGTCACGTCGCCCGTGTAGAGGGGGGCGTCGAAGGAGACGCGGACGTGCGACTGGGCGCCGAGGTTGTAGACCTCGTCGGGGCGTATGTCGCGCAGCAGGTTCACCAGGGCGACGCCGTCGGAGAGGTCGGCGTGGTGCAGCACGAAGGAACGGTTCTCCGTCTGCGGGTCCTGGTAGACGTGGTCGATCCGCTCCGTGTTGAAGCTGGAGGACCGCCGCACGAGGCCGTGCACCGTGTAGCCCTTGGAGAGCAGGAGCTCGGCGAGGTACGAGCCGTCCTGCCCGGTGACGCCGGTGATCAGTGCGGTCTTGCCCATCTGGGGTCCCCCTGGGGTCGGTTGCTGCTGTTCTGTCCGGGGCCGCGCCCCGGTGCCTGCGTGCGGCCCGGCCGGCCGCTGGTCGTGTACGGCCGCGCGGGACCGGCGGCCGCACCGCGGCCGCCCCCCGTTCCCGGCGACCGGATGGGTACCGTACACGCCGGGCCGGCCGCGTCCTGGCCCGGCGGTGTCCGGGCCGCGGATCCCCGCGGCCCCGGCCCCTGTTGACGGTGGCTCGGACCCACGTGGTCCCGGGGCCGGAGGGCACGCCGCCGGCCGCCGGCCGGCGGGATCCCGGCTCCCCGGCAACCCGCCGCGGGCGGACTGGCATCATCGGCGGTATGACACGTTCGCAGCCCCTCCTGCCCCCGCACGCCCGCGTCTTCGTCGCCGGACACCGCGGCCTCGTGGGGTCCGCGGTCGCGCGCCGCCTCACCGCCGACGGCCACGAGGTGCTCACCCGCGGCCGCGCCGACCTCGACCTGCGCGACGCCGCCGCGACGGAGGCGTACCTGCGGGACGTCCGCCCCGACGCCGTCGTGCTGGCCGCCGCCAAGGTCGGCGGGATCATGGCGAACAGCACGTACCCGGTGCAGTTCCTGGAGGACAACCTCAGGATCCAGCTCAGCGTCATCGCCGGCGCGCACGCCGCCGGCGTGGGCCGTCTGCTGTTCCTCGGCTCCTCCTGCATCTACCCGAAGCTGGCCCGGCAGCCGATCACCGAGGACGCCCTGCTGACGGGTCCCCTCGAGCCCACGAACGAGGCCTACGCCCTCGCGAAGATCGCCGGCATCGTGCAGGTCCAGTCGTACCGCAAGCAGTACGGGGCCTCGTACATCTCCGCGATGCCCACGAACCTCTACGGCCCGGGCGACAACTTCGACCTCCAGTCCTCGCACGTGCTGCCCGCCCTCATCCGCCGCTTCCACGAGGCGGCGGCCGAGGGCCGCGAGGAGGTCGCCCTGTGGGGCAGCGGCACCCCGCGCCGGGAGTTCCTCCACGTGGACGACCTGGCGGCCGCCTGCGCGGTGCTGCTGGAGCGCTACGACGGCGACGAGCCCGTCAACATCGGCTGCGGGGAGGACCTCACCATCAGGGAACTGGCCGAGACGGTCGCCGAGGTGACCGGCTTCCGCGGCAGGCTGGCCTGGGACACGTCGAAGCCCGACGGGACCCCGCGCAAGCTGCTGGACGTCTCGCGCCTGACCTCGCTGGGCTGGAAGCCGGGCATCGCGCTGCGGGACGGCATCGACGCCACCTACCGCTGGTGGCTGGCCCAGGGCTGACGGGCTCGGCGGGGGCATCAACGGGGCCGCTCCTCAGTACGCTCCGCGACCGTCGACGACGGCGCGGAGCGTACGGCCCATCACGTCGACATCGCTGGTGAAGGACCAGTTGTCCACGTACTGCAGGTCGAGCTGAATCGTTTCGTCCCAGGACAGGTCCGACCGCCCGCTGATCTGCCACAGCCCGGTCATCCCGGGCCGTACGGTGAGCCGGCGCAGCTCGACCTCGCCGTACTCGGCCACCTCCTCGGGCAGCGGCGGCCGGGGGCCGACCAGCGACATGCTGCCCGTCAGGACGTTGACCAGCTGCGGCAGTTCGTCCAGCGAGGTGCGGCGCAGCAGTCGGCCCACCGGGGTGACCCGGGGATCGCGGCGCATCTTGAACATCAGGCCGTCGTTGTCATTGGCCCCGGCCAGGTCGGCCTTGAGGCGCTCGGCGTCCACCACCATCGTGCGGAACTTCCACATGACGAAGGGGACCCCGTCGCGCCCGACGCGGCGCTGGCTGTAGAAGGCCGGCCCCGTCGAGCCGAGACGGATGGCCAGGACGAGCCCGAGGAACAGCGGCGACAGCAGGAGCAGCCCGAGGGCCGCCCCCACCCGGTCGAACACCGCCTTGAGCAGGGGCTGCACCCCCCGCCGCACGGGCGGCGCGACCCGCAGCAGGGCGAGTCCGCCGGCCGACAGGGTCTCCAGCCGCTTGACGGAGACCTCCACCAGTCCGGGGAAGACGGCCAGTTCGAGGCCCTCGTCGTGCAGGGCCCACGCCACCCGGCGCAGCCGCTCCCCCGCGATCCGGGCCCCGGGCGCCACGAGCACCAGGTCGGCGTGGTGGCTGCGGACGGCTCCCAGCACGGCGGCGGCGTCCCCGTCCGGGGCCTGTGGCATCGAGTCCTCCAGCCGGGCCGCGACGGGCATGCCCCCGGCAAGGGGGCCCTCGCCGACGGGGACGACGCCGACGACGACGTAGGGGTGGTCGGTGCGGGCGGCGAGGTGGGCGATGACGTGCTCGGCGGCGGCGGGCTCGCCCACGACCAGGACCCGGCTGACGGCCTGCGCCTCGCGGCGGGCGGCGGAGAGGTGGTGGTACGTCAGTTTGTGGCGGGCGACGGTGACGAGGAGTGCGGGCAGCAGGGCGCCGAGGGCGGCGAGCCGGGGGGTGTCCTCCGCCGTCACCACGCGGGCGACGGCGAGGACACCGATCAGAATCAGCCAGTCGTGCAGCACGGGCAGCACCCCGCGGGACTCGCCGAGCACGCGTGCGGAGTACCGTCGGCGCAGGGCCTGCACCCCGGCCCAGGCGAGGGCCGCACCGAGGGCGCAGTACCCGGGCCTGGCCTGCCCGGCCGCCTCGAAGACCAGACCCACGGGCACGGCGGCCCCGATGAGGTCGGCGCCCACGGCGGCGGGCAGGTACCACCGCGCCTTGTCACCGAGCCGCCTGGCCGGGCCGTCGGGCGCGGTGGTCTCCCCGGCCATTCTTTGCGCAGGAAAATGGACATGCCTCATGGGCCCCCCTGGCACGTGGTCAATGTCGGTGGTGCCTGTCCACTGCTTCCCCTGGCAGCGAACATCTGTCGCACCGGGAAACAGTACGACAAACGCCCGTACGGGAGATGCCGTTCGGGTGAACATGGCTTCGCGTCTCCCACCTTTCAACAGGAGGCGACAGCCGTTCCGTCAGGTGGAGCGATCCCTTCCCATACGAAGGTGAATGGTTCGCATACCGGATACGTATCTTCGGACAACGGACTGTTTCCGGCCAACCTTTTGATGTGGCCCTGACATCGCAGCCCGCAGGTGGCACTCTTCGATCCGTTCATCGCACCAGCCCTGATCTGCCCGGAGGCCCACCCAGCCATCCGGAACCCCCCCTTGCAGAAGGAGTCTGCGTTGAGTCCCACCCCCCAGCGGCGTGCCACCGCGGCCGGCGCACTCGTTGCCGCGGCCGCACTGCTCGCCGTAGGCATACAGGCCGGTTCCGCCACCGCCGACGCCACCGCGTCGCAGGCTGCCCGCGCGGCCGCCCAGCCCAACCCGGGCGCGGCCCCCGCCGTACTCAGCGCTTCGGAGCGTGCGACGCTCATCACCGAGGCCAACTCGACCTCCGCCCAGGCCGCCAAGGCGCTCGGCCTCGGCGGCGGCGAGAAGCTGATCGTCCGCGATGTGGTCAAGGACGCGGACGGCACCACGCACACCACCTACGAGCGGACGTACGAGGGTCTGCCCGTCCTCGGCGGCGACCTCACGGTCCACGCCAAGGGCGGCGTCACCAAGAGCGTCACCAAGGCGACCCAGCACGAGATCAAGGTCGCCGACACCAACGCCACGGTCACCCCGGCCGCCGCCGAGGGCCAGGCCGTCTCGGCCGCGAACGCCGAGGGCTCCAAGCAGACCAAGGCCGACAAGGGCGCCCGCAAGGTGATCTGGGCCGCGGACGGTGTCCCGGTCCTGGCCTTCGAGACCGTCGTCGGCGGTCTCCAGGACGACGACACCCCCAGCCAGCTCCACGTGATCACGAACGCCAAGACCGGCGCGAAGATCGCCCAGTGGCAGGGTGTCCAGACCGGCACCGGCAACACCCAGTACAGCGGCCAGGTCACCCTCGGCAGCTCGCAGTCGGGCAGCAACTGGACGCTGACCGACGCCGGCCGCGGCAGCCACAAGACCTACAACCTGAACCGGGGCACCTCCGGCACCGGCACCCTGTTCTCCGGCCCGGACGACATCTGGGGCAACGGCCTCCCCTCCAACACGGAGACCGCCGGCGCGGACGCCCACTACGGCGCCCAGGTGACGTGGGACTACTTCAAGAACGTCCACGGCCGCAACGGCCTGCGCAACGACGGCGTGGCCCCGTACAGCCGGGTCCACTACGGCAACGCGTACGTCAACGCCTTCTGGGACGACTCCTGCTTCTGCATGACCTACGGCGACGGTGACGCCAACAGCAAGCCGCTCACCTCGATCGACGTGGCCGCGCACGAGATGACCCACGGCCTGACCTCGGTCACCGGCAACATGACCTACAGCGGCGAGCCCGGCGGTCTGAACGAGGCCACCTCCGACATCATGGCGGCGGCGGTCGAGTTCTACGCCAACAACCCGCAGGACGCCGGCGACTACCTCGTCGGCGAGAAGATCGACATCCGCGGCAACGGCACCCCGCTGCGCTACATGGACAAGCCGAGCAAGGACGGCTCCTCCAAGGACGCCTGGTACTCCGGCCTCGGCGGCATCGACGTCCACTACTCCTCGGGTCCGGCCAACCACTGGTACTACCTGGCCTCCGAGGGCTCCGGCGCCAAGGTCATCAACGGCGTGAGCTACGACTCGCCGACCTCCGACGGCCTCCCCGTCACCGCGATCGGCCGCGACGCCGCCTCCAAGATCTGGTTCCGCGCGCTGACGGTCGGCTACTTCAAGTCGACCACCAACTACGCCGACGCCCGCACCCAGACGCTGAGGGCCGCCGCCGACCTGTACGGCCAGGGCTCGGCCACGTACAACAACGTCGCCAACGCCTGGGCCGCCGTCAACGTCGGCCCGCGCATCAACAACGGCGTGACGGTCACCCCGATCGCCAACCAGACCACCCAGATCAACACGGCGGTCAGCCTCCAGGTCCAGGCGACCAGCACCAACCCGGGCGCGCTGACCTACTCGGCGACCGGCCTCCCGGCCGGCCTGTCGATCAACTCCTCGACCGGTCTGATCTCCGGTACGGCCACCACCGCGGCCACGTCCAACGTGACCGTCACGGTGACCGACTCGGCGTCCAAGACGGGCACGGCGTCCTTCACCTGGACCGTCGGCACGGCGCAGCAGAACGTGTTCGAGAACACCACCGACTACGCGATCGCCGACAACGCGACCGTCGATTCCCCGATCACGGTGACCCGGACCGGCAACGCCCCGAGCACCCTCAAGGTGGACGTCAACATCGTCCACACCTACATCGGTGACCTGAAGGTCGACCTGGTCGCCCCCGACGGCACCCTGTACAACCTGCACAACCGCGCCGGCGGCAGTGCGGACAACATCGTCAAGAGCTTCACGGTGAACGCCTCCTCCGAGGTCGCCCAGGGCGTCTGGAAGCTCCGGGTCAACGACAACGCGAACCTGGACACCGGAAAGATCGACAGCTGGAAGCTCACCTTCTGACCCCGCCGGGGCCGGTCGTGAACCACAGCTGAACCGCGCAGACCACGGGGCCGCCCGGGAGAAGACCTCCCCGGGCGGCCCTGTCCCATGCCGCGGTCCTAGTCGTCCTGCCAGTCGTCGTGCCAGTCGTCACGTCCGCCGTGGTGACCGTCGTGGTGGCCGTGGTGGTGGCCGGTCGGCTTGAAGTACACCGACCGGACCGACAGGTCGTGCGCCCGCTCGCCCGGCCGGAGCGCCTCCACCGCCTCGCCCCCGCAGCTGCCGTCCTGGTACAGGAGGGCGAGGGACTCCGTCTCGTTGGCCACCCAGAAGGCGGACCGGTTGCGCGAGGTGTTCGTCAGCCGGTAGCAGGTGTCGTTGTCGGCGGGCTCGATCGTCCTGCGGCGCACGTCGCCGTCGCCGTCGGTGAACCGGTAGTGCAGCTCGCCGAGGGTGCCGCGGTCACGGTCGTGGTCGTAGGCCAGGGACGGGCCGGCGGTCGGCAGGACGAGCGCGCAGGAGGCGACCAGCGCGGCCGATGCGGTGGAACGAAGACGCATGTGAGGGTCCGTTTCTCGGGTGCGGGACACCGGCTCCGGTGGACGTCCCGGGGCAGTCTCGGAGCGCACCGGCCGCCGGTGGGCTGCCATGCACAGCACGCTCGAAGCTTCGCCCTCCCGGCACCCCCGCGCACCGCCACGGCGTCCGTACGGGTGTACGGACGCCGTGGCGGCCGGGGCGGCCGGAGCCCCCGCGTCAGGGCCTCAGCGCATCAGGACCCCGCCCAGCGACGCCTCGCTGCCCACCGGCGCCGCGACCAGGCCCAGCTCGGCCGGGCTCGCCAGCAGCGGGTGCGCCGGCAGGACGCGCACGGTGTAGCCGAAGGGCCCGGTCCGGTCGAGGGCGAGCGGGCCCTCGTAGACCCAGCGCCCCTCCAGGTCGGGGCCGGCCGCGGGCTTGAGCGGGAAGGCCCGGCCGTCCCGGATCACGTCCTGGGCGTCGACCCGCCCCGCGACGGCCTGCACCTCCACGTCGTCCGGCGTGAGCGCGTGCAGCGCCACCCGCACCCGCAGCGTGAGGGTGGCGCCCAGCTCTGCGGTGCCTCCCACGGGCGCGGCGGCGACGGCCTCCACGTGCTCGACCGCGACCTCCGGCCAGGAGGCCCGGATCCGGCCCTTCCACCAGGCGAGGTCGCGCGCCGTGTCGGGGGTCAGGGTTCGGTGGGCGAGCGCGGCGGGGGTGTAGAGGCGCTCCACGTACTCCCGTACCATCCGCCCCGCGAGCACCTTGGGCCCCAGGGAGACCAGGGTGCGCCGGACCATCTCGATCCAGCGCACGGGCAGCCCGGCCCGGCCGTCCCGGTCGTAGAAGCGGGGTGCGACCCGCTCCTCGATCAGCTCGTAGAGGGCGCCCGCCTCCAGGTCGTCGCGGCGGTCCTCGTCCGTGCCGAGCCCGTCGGCCGTGGGGATGGCCCAGCCGAAGTCGGGTTCGAACCACTCGTCCCACCAGCCGTCCAGGACGGACAGGTTGAGGCAGCCGTTGAGCGCGGCCTTCATCCCGCTGGTCCCGCAGGCCTCCAGCGGGCGCAGCGGGTTGTTCAGCCAGACGTCGCAGCCCGGGTAGAGCTTCTGCGCCATGGCCATGCCGTAGTCCGGCAGGAAGACGATGCGGTGGCGCACGCGCGGGTCGTCGGAGAAGCGCACCAGCTCCTGCACGAGCCGCTTGCCGCCGTCGTCGGCCGGGTGCGCCTTGCCGGCGACGACGATCTGCACCGGGCGGTCCGGGTGCAGCAGCAGCCTCCGCAGCCGCTCGGGGTCGCGCAGCATCAGCGTGAGCCGCTTGTACGAGGGCACGCGGCGGGCGAAGCCGATGGTCAGCACGTCCGGGTCGAGGACGCCGTCGACCCAGCCGAGCTCGGCGTCGGCGGCCCCACGCTGCTTCCAGGAGGCGCGCAGCCGGTCGCGCACCTCCTGGACGAGCTGTTCGCGCAGGGTCCGGCGTACGTCCCACACGTCCTGGTCGGCGATCTGCGCGACGGCGTCCCAGCGGGCGGAGGCGCCCGCCGCGAGGGCGTCCTCGGTCCGTCCGGCCCCGATCTGGCGGGCGCCGAGCCGCATGACCTCGGGGGCGACCCAGGTCGGGGCGTGCACACCGTTCGTCACGGAGACGATGGGCACGTCGGCGGCGTCGAAGCCCGGCCAGAGCCCGGCGAACATGCCCCGGCTGACCGCCCCGTGGAGGGTGGAGACGCCGTTGGCCCGCTGGGCGAGGCGCAGGCCCATCACGGCCATGTTGAACACCCCGGGGTCGCCGCCGGGGTAGGACTCGGCGCCCAGTTCGAGGATCCGCTCGGCGGGTACGCCGGCCAGCTCGCCGCCCTCGCCGAAGTGCCGGGCGACCAGGGAGCGGTCGAAGCGGTCGATGCCGGCGGGCACGGGGGTGTGGGTGGTGAACACGGTTCCGGCGCGCACGGCCTCGACGGCGGCGTCGAAGCCGAGGCCGTGCTCGCCGTCCAGTTCCCTTATGCGTTCGAGTCCGAGGAAGCCGGCGTGTCCCTCGTTGGTGTGAAAGACCTCGGGGTCGGCGTGGCCGGTGATCCGGCAGTACGCTCGCACGGCGCGGACGCCGCCGATGCCGAGCAGCATCTCCTGGAGGAGCCGGTGGTCGCTGCCGCCGCCGTAGAGGCGGTCGGTCACCTCGCGGGCGCCGGCGTCGTTGTCCTCGACGTCGGAGTCGAGCAGGAGCAGCGGCACCCGCCCGACGCGGGCCTGCCAGATGTGCGCGTGCAACGACCTTCCGCCGGGGAGGGTGAGCGTCACCCGGGCGGGGGTGCCGTCCTCCTGCCTCAGCAGGGACAGGGGCAGCTCGTGGGGGTCGAGCACCGGGTAGTGCTCCTGTTGCCATCCGTCGCGGGAGAGCGACTGGCGGAAGTAGCCGTGCCGGTAGAGCAGGCCGACGCCGATGACCGGGACGCCCAGGTCGCTGGCGGCCTTCAGGTGGTCCCCGGCGAGGATCCCGAGCCCGCCGGAGTACTGGGGCAGGGCTGCGGTGATGCCGAATTCGGGGGAGAAGTAGGCGATGGCGGCCGGGAACCCGGCACTGTTCTCATGGGTCTGGTACCACCTCGCGCCGTGGAGGTAGTCGTCGAGGTCGGCGGCGACGACGGCCAGCCGCCGCAGGAAGCGCCGGTCGGCGGCGAGTTCCCCGAGCCGGGCGGCGGGCACGGAGCCGAGCAGCCGGACGGGGTCGCCGCCGGCGGCCTGCCAGCCCTCGGGGTCGACGGATTGGAAGAGTTCGCGGGTTTCCGTATGCCACGACCAGCGCAGGTTGCGCGCGAGGTCGGCGAGCGGCATCAGGGGTTCGGGGAGGACGGGGCGCACGGTGAATCGACGGATAGCCTTCACACGTTCCACCTTCGCAGGGGATGACGGATCGGAGCGACCGCACCACGCTGTGCACCCGCGCGTCGGCCCCCGGAAGGCTAGCGCCGCGGACCGGCTCCGGCCATCCCGCCTCCCGGAGCGCCCGGCCGGGCGTCCGTCGCGAGACGGGCGTGGAGGTGCTCGTCGTGCCAGCCGTCGGCGTGCCGGAGCGCGCCGCGCATGGTGCCCTCCAGGGGGAAGCCCGCCTTGAGGGCGACGGCGCAGGAGGCCGGGTTGGCCACCGAGTGGCAGATCCGCAGCCGGTGCAGGCCCGCGTCGCGGAACGCCCATTCGGCCACGGCGGCCACGCCCTGGGTCACCACCCCCCGGCCCCGGCCGTCCGGCAGCAGCCAGTACAGGAATTCCGCGGCGGCGCCCGCCGGGTCGAAGTCGCCGAGGCCGATCAGGCCGACGGCCGGGGAGTCCGGCCCGGGGGAAACAGCCCACAGCGCCGCCTCCTGCCGCGTCCACCGCCGGTTCCAGCGGGCGATGCGGGCCGCCGCCGTCCCGGGGGTCTCCGGCTCGGGCCGGTTCCAGTGCCGGATGCCGGGGTCCTCGTACGCGGCGACGAGCACCGGGGCGTCCGCCTCCCGCCAGGGCCGCAGCAGCATCCCGCGGGGCAGGTCCAGCACCGGCTGCGGGGCGGCGCCCCATGGGGCGGGAGGGGCCGGCGGGGTGAGGGGGGCGGGTGGTATTTCGCTGTCCATCGGCCCATCCTCGCCGACTTGACGGAGCCTCGGCGGACGCCGAGCCGTTCGCCCGCCGGCCACGTCCCCCTACGTACGAGTAGTTAACCGGCAGCACGGATTGGGCGGGGCGAGAGTGGGAAGGGCTGAGCGGGTACACGCGATACCACGCACGGCGCACCCGCCCAAAACCTTTCCCCGCCACCCGAGTGAACGCGGACAGGAGCGGCCATGCCCGCAGCCCAGCCGTCTTCCGAGCGGCTAGAAACAGAGCGAACAGAGCGTGCACTACCAGCCGTGAGTCCGGCTGGCCCGTCACCGAGCCCTGCGAACTGCCTTCAGGTGATCCCATCATGATCGGTCGCATTCCCGTGCTGGACGTCCGCCCCGCCGTCGACTGCGGCGCCAGACCCGCCAAGGCGGTCGTGGACGAGGTCTTCGAGATCTCCGCCACCGTGTTCCGCGAGGGCCACGACGCCGTATCCGCCCATGTCGTACTGCGCGACCCGAGCGGGCGGCTGCGCCCGCCGGTGCCGCTCCGGGAACTCGCCCCCGGCACCGACCGGTGGGGGGCGCGGGTCTCCGCCGATGCCGAGGGGAGGTGGACCTACACGGTCGAGGCATGGAGCGATCCGGTCGCCACCTGGCGGGCCCACGCCGCCATCAAGATCCCGGCGGGCCTGGACACCGGCCTGACCCTCCTGGAGGGCGCCGAGCTCTACGTGCGGGCCGCGGCCAGGATCCCGAAGCGGGACGGCCGCGAGGCGGTGCTGGCCGCCGCCGACGCGATGCGCGACGAGGACCGGCCGGCCGCCGAGCGGTACGCGGCCGCGCTGGCGCCCGCGGTGGACGCGGCGCTCGCCCGGCGCCCGTACCGGGAGCTGGTCACGGCGGCCAAGCCGCTCCCCCTGATCGTCGAACGCAAGCGGGCCCTCTTCGGTTCCTGGTACGAGATGTTCCCCCGCTCGGAGGGAGCGGTGGTGAAGCCGGGCGAGGCACCGGTCAGCGGGACCTTCCGCACCGCCGCCGAACGGCTCCCGGCCATCGCCGCCATGGGCTTCGACGTCGTCTACCTGCCGCCGGTCCACCCCATCGGGTCGACCTACCGCAAGGGTCCGAACAACACCTTGTCGGCGGGCAGTTGGGATCCGGGAGTGCCCTGGGCGATCGGTTCGACGGAGGGCGGCCACGACGCCGTCCACCCCGAGCTCGGCACCCTGGAGGACTTCGACGCCTTCGTGGACCGGGCCCGGGGCCTGCGGCTGGAGGTCGCCCTGGACTTCGCCCTCCAGTGCTCCCCGGACCACCCGTGGGTGGAGAAGCACCCGGAGTGGTTCCGCCACCGGGCGGACGGGACGATCGCCTACGCCGAGAACCCGCCGAAGAAGTACCAGGACATCTTCCCGGTCCACTTCGACACGGACATGGCGGGCATCGTCGAGGAGACGGTCCGCGTCCTGCGCCACTGGATGGACCACGGAGTCCGGATCTTCCGGGTCGACAACCCGCACACCAAACCGGTCGTGTTCTGGCAGAAGGTGATCGCCGAGATCAACAAGTCGGACCCCGACGTGATCTTCCTGGCGGAGGCCTTCACCCGGCCCGCCATGATGCGCGCGCTCGCCTCGGTCGGCTTCCAGCAGTCGTACACCTACTTCACGTGGCGCAACACGAAGGCCGAGCTGACCGAGTACATGACCGAGCTGGCCGGCACCCATTCGGCCTCGGTGATGCGGCCGAACTTCTTCGTCAACACGCCGGACATCCTCCACGAGTACCTCCAGAAGGGCGGCCGGCCCGCCTTCGAGGTCCGGGCGGTCCTCGCCGCCACCCTCTCCCCCACCTGGGGCGTCTACGCGGGCTACGAGCTCTGCGAGAACGAGCCGGTCCGGGAGGGCAGCGAGGAGTACCTGAACTCCGAGAAGTACGAGCTGCGGCCGCGCGACTGGGCCGCCGCCGAACGCGAGGGCCGCTCGATCGCCCCGCTGATCACCGCCCTGAACCGGCTGCGCCGGCGCAACCCCGCCCTCCAGCAGCTGCGCGACATCCACTTCCACCAGACCGACAGCGAACAGGTGATCGCCTATTCGAAGCACTCGGGCGGCAATTCCGTACTGGTGGTCGTCAACCTCGACCCGCACCACACCCAGGAGGCGACGGTCTCGTTGGACATGCCGGTACTCGGCCTCGACTGGCACGGGTCCCTCGCGGTGCGCGACGAGCTCACCGGCGAGACCTACCACTGGGGCAGGGCGAACTACGTGCGCCTGGAACCGGGCCGTACACCCGCGCACGTCCTGGTCGTCCTGCGACCGTCCCCGCCCACCGGAGGGTCACCCACCACATGATCATCAACGATCCCGTCCACGACACCTTCGAGGACACCCCCGCCAAGGACCGCGACCCCGACTGGTTCAAGCGGGCCGTCTTCTACGAGGTCCTGGTCCGCTCCTTCCACGACAGCAACGGCGACGGCGTCGGGGACCTCAAGGGGCTCACAGCCAAGCTGGACTACCTCCAGTGGCTCGGCGTCGACTGCCTGTGGCTGCCGCCGTTCTTCGCCTCCCCGCTGCGCGACGGCGGCTACGACGTCTCCGACTACACCTCCGTGCTGCCCGAGTTCGGCGACCTCGCCGACTTCGTGGAGTTCGTGGACGCCGCGCACACGCGCGGCATGCGGGTGATCATCGACTTCGTCATGAACCACACCAGCGACCAGCACGAGTGGTTCCAGCAGTCGCGCAAGGACCCCGACGGACCCTACGGGGACTACTACATGTGGGCCGACAACGACAAGCAGTACCAGGACGCCCGCATCATCTTCGTCGACACCGAGACCTCGAACTGGACGTACGACCCCCTGCGCAAGCAGTACTACTGGCACCGCTTCTTCTCGCACCAGCCGGACCTCAACTTCGAGAACCCGGCCGTGCAGGAGGAGATCATCTCGGCGCTGCGCTTCTGGCTCGACCTCGGCATCGACGGCTTCCGCCTCGACGCCGTGCCCTACCTCTACGCCGAGGAGGGCACCAACTGCGAGAACCTGCCGCGCACCCACCAGCTCCTCAAGCGGGTCCGCGCGGAGATCGACGCGCACTACCCCGACACCGTGCTGCTCGCCGAGGCCAACCAGTGGCCCGAGGACGTCGTCGACTACTTCGGCGACTTCGCGAAGGGCGGGGACGAATGCCACATGGCCTTCCACTTCCCCGTCATGCCGCGCATCTTCATGGCCGTACGAAGAGAGTCGCGCTACCCCGTCTCCGAAATCCTGGCCAAGACCCCGGCGATCCCGGAGCGCTGCCAGTGGGGCATCTTCCTGCGCAACCACGACGAGCTCACCCTCGAGATGGTCACCGACGAAGAGCGCGACTACATGTACGCCGAGTACGCCAAGGACCCGCGGATGCGGGCCAACATCGGCATCCGGCGCCGGCTCGCCCCGCTCCTGGACAACGACCGCAACCAGATGGAGCTGTTCACCGCCCTCCTGCTGTCGCTGCCCGGCTCGCCGGTGCTCTACTACGGCGACGAGATCGGCATGGGCGACAACATCTGGCTCGGCGACCGCGACGGCGTGCGCACCCCCATGCAGTGGACCCCGGACCGCAACGCCGGTTTCTCCTCCTGCGATCCGGGCAGGCTCAACCTGCCGGTCATCATGGACCCGGTCTACGGCTACCAGGTCACCAATGTCGAGGCGGCCATGGCGTCGCCCTCCTCACTGCTGCACTGGACCCGCAGGCTGATCGAGATCCGCAAGGCGAACCCGGCCTTCGGCCTCGGCTCGTACACCGAACTGCCCTCGTCCAACCCGGCGGTGCTCGCGTTCCTGCGGGAGTTCGGGGACGACCTGGTGCTGTGCGTGCACAACTTCTCCCGCTTCGCGCAGCCCACCGAGCTGGACCTGAGGTCGTTCAACGGGCGGGTCCCGGTGGAGCTCACGGGTGACGTGCGCTTCCCGCCGATCGGCCAGTGGCCGTACCTGCTGACCCTGGCGGGCCACGGCTTCTACTGGTTCCGGCTCCGCAGCGACCAGCGCGCCGACTGACGGACGGGCCACGGGGCGGGCACTCCTTTGGGTCAACGGCCCGCCCCTGTACGGATCATCCTGACCCGACACTCGCACATACCGGAGAAGCAACTGCCGCACATCCGGGACACTCTGCGCATTCTGTGACGGCCCGGGGAAAGGACGCGACGCCATGTCGGAGGCTGCATCCGCCCGGAGCCGGCTGACGGCCGCCCGGGCCACCGGGACCGCCGGAGCCCCCGGGTCCGCCGGGACCAAGGGAACCACCGGACCCGCGGGGATCGCCGGGCTGGAGCCGATGCTGCGGGACTGGCTCCCCGCACAGCGCTGGTTCGCCGGAAAGGGGCGCCGGATCGGCCGCATCGAGGCCGTCTCGGCGGCCGAACTGCTGCCGCCGGGCTCCGCGCCCGGACTGCTGCACCTGCTGCTCGACGTGGACGGGGACTGCTACCAGCTCCTGCTGGGCATCCGCCCGTCCCCGCTCCCGCCGGCCCTGGCGCCCGCGCTGATCGGGCACGCCCCCGACGGCCCGTACGCCGGCCGGGCCGTCTACGAGGCGCTGGGCGACCCCCGGCTGGCCTCGCTGCTGCTGGAGCGGCTGCGCTCCCCCGGGACGCTGGGCCCGCTCCGCTTCGACCGGGACCCGGACACGCCGGTGCGGGCCGGGCTGCTGCCCCGGCCGCTGTCCGGCGAGCAGACCAACTCTTCCCTGATCTACGGGGATTCGTACATCCTCAAGGTGTTCCGCCGGGTCGGCCCCGGGATCAACCCGGACCTGGAGCTCCCCCGGGCGCTGGCCGCCGCCGGCTGTACCCGCGTACCCGCCCCGGTGGCCTGGTACGAGGCCGAGCCGGCCGGTGGAGAACCGTTGACCCTGGGCGTGCTCCAGCCCTACCTGCGCGGCTCCGACGACGGCTGGCAGCTGGCCCTGCGCAGACTCGGCTCCGGGGCCGACTTCACCGCCGAGGCGCACGCGCTGGGCCGGGCCACCGCCGAGGTCCACAGCGCGCTCGCGACCGCGCTCCCCACCCTGGCCCTGGGCCCCGAGCAGACCGCCCGGCTCGCCGCCGGGATGACCGCCCGGCTGTCCGCCACCTGCCGCGAGGTGCCCGCGCTGCGGCCGTACGAGGCCGGGCTGCGCGGCGCCTTCGACGCGCTGGCCGCCTCCCGGGGCGCCGGGGTCCCCGCCCAGCGCATCCACGGGGACCTGCACCTGGGCCAGACCCTGCGCACCGCCGACGGCAGCTGGGCGCTGATCGACTTCGAGGGGGAGCCGGCCCGGCCGCTGGCGGACCGCCGCCGCCCCGAGCCGGCGGTCCGCGACATCGCCGGGATGCTGCGTTCCTTCGACTACGCCGCCCGCTCGCACCGGCCCTTCGCCCCGGCCTGGGCGGACGCCTGCCGGGCCGCGTTCTGCGAGGGCTACGCCCGGACCACCGGACGCGACCCGCGCGAGGACCCGGTCCTGCTGCGCGCCTACGAGACCGACAAGGCGGTGTACGAGGCCCGGTACGAGTCCCGGCACCGCCCCGACTGGTTGCACGTCCCGATGGCGGCGATCCGCCGGCTGTCGGAACCGCAGCGGCCCGCACACCGCATGCCCCCGCCGGTCCCCGGCACCTCCCCCGCCCCTTCCCCCCATCCGAAGCCCCCGAGGAGGCCGCTCGCGTGAGCGCCGCACGACAGCCGTCACCGACCGTCAGTGAGGAATCCGCAGCCGGACCGGAACCGGCGAAGCGGCCCCGGCCGCCCGTACCGAGGGGGGCGCGGGCCGGCAGCGCCGCGCCGCCCCACGGGGTGCACCCGGCGCCCGCGCTGGACCCGGGGGAACGGGCCCGGCTGCTGGAGGGCCGCCACCACGACCCGCACGCGGTGCTGGGTGCCCGGACGCAGCGGGGCGGGGTGGCCTTCCGGGTGCTGCGCCCGTACGCGAAGGCCGTCACGGTCGTCGCCGAGGAGCTGCGGGCCGAGCTGTTCGACGACGGGGAGGGGCTGTTCTCCGGCCTGCTGCCGCTCACCGGGGTGCCGGAGTACCGGCTGCTGGTGACGTACGACGGCGCCGAGATCGAGGTCCACGACCCGTACCGGTTCCTGCCCGCCGTCGGGGAGCTGGACCTGCACCTGATCGGGGAGGGCCGGCACGAGGAGCTGTGGACGGCGCTGGGCGCCCGGCCGATGGAGCACCAGGGCGTGGCCGGCACCCGTTTCACGGTGTGGGCGCCGAACGCCCAGGGGGTGCGGGTCACCGGGGACTTCTCGTACTGGGACCCGACGGCCCACCCGATGCGCTCGCTCGGCTCGACCGGGGTGTGGGAACTGTTCCTGCCCGGGGTCGGCGAGGGCGCCCTGTACAAGTACGACATCACCCGCCCGGACGGCAGTCACACCCTGCGCGCCGACCCGATGGCGCAGTACGCGGAGGTCCCGCCGGCAACCGCCTCGGTGGTCACCGCCTCGCGGTTCGTGTGGCAGGACGCCGAGTGGATGGCGACGCGCGGCGCCCGCCCGGTGCACCAGGCGCCGTTCTCGGTGTACGAGCTGCACCTGGCGTCCTGGCGGCCGGGGCTCAGCTACCGGCAGCTGGCCGAGCAGCTCCCCGCGTACGTGAAGGAGCTCGGTTTCACGCACGTGGAGTTCATGCCGGTCGCCGAGCACCCCTTCGGCGGCTCCTGGGGCTACCAGGTCACCGGTTTCTACGCGCCGACCTCGCGGATGGGCACCCCGGACGACTTCCGGTTCCTCGTGGACTCGCTGCACCGGGCCGGGATCGGGGTGATCGTCGACTGGGTGCCCGCGCACTTCCCGCGCGACGAATGGGCCCTGGCCGAATTCGACGGCCGGCCGCTGTACGAGCACCAGGACCCACGCCGGGCCTCGCACCCGGACTGGGGGACGCTGGAGTTCGACTACGGGCGCAAGGAGGTCCGCAACTTCCTGGTCGCCAACGCCGTCTACTGGTGCCAGGAGTTCCACGTGGACGGGCTGCGCGTGGACGCCGTCGCCTCGATGCTGTACCTGGACTACTCGCGTGAGGAGGGCCAGTGGTCGCCGAACCGGCACGGCGGCCGGGAGGACCTGGACGCGGTGGCGCTGCTCCAGGAGATGAACGCGGTGGTCTACCGGCGCTGCCCGGGGGTGGTGACGATCGCGGAGGAGTCCACGGCCTGGGACGGGGTCACGCGGCCGACGGACTCGGGCGGGCTGGGCTTCGGCCTGAAGTGGAACATGGGCTGGATGCACGACACCCTGCGGTACGTGTCGAAGGAACCGGTGCACCGCAAGTACCACCACGACGACATGACCTTCGGGATGGTGTACGCCTTCAGCGAGAACTACGTGCTGCCGATCTCGCACGACGAGGTGGTGCACGGCAAGCGCTCGCTGGTGTCGAAGGCGCCGGGCGACTGGTGGCAGCAGCGGGCCACGCACCGCGCGTACCTGGGCTTCATGTGGGCCCACCCGGGCAAGCAACTGCTGTTCATGGGGCAGGAGTTCGCGCAGGGGTCGGAGTGGTCGGAGGCCCATGGCCCGGACTGGTGGCTGCTGGACTCCTCCTATTCGGCCGCCGGCGACCACCGGGGGGTGCGCGACCTCGTGCGCGACCTGAACCGCGCGTACGCGGCGGCTCCCGCGCTGTGGGAGCGGGATTCGGTGCCGGAGGGGTTCGCCTGGGTGGAGGGCGGCGCCGCCGAGGACAACGTGTTCGCGTTCCTGCGGTACGCGCAGGACGGCTCGCAGCTGCTGTGCGTGTCGAACTTCTCCCCGGTGGTGCGGCACGACTACCGGCTCGGGGTGCCGGAGGAGGTGCCGCTGTGGCGGGAGGTCCTCAACACCGACAGCGAGGAGTACGGCGGGAGCGGCGTCCGCCAGGGCCGGCCGCTGCGCCCGGAGCCGGTACCGGCCCAGGGGCGTGCGGCGAGCCTGCGGATGACGCTCCCGCCGATGGCGACGGTCTGGCTCAGGCCGTGACCAGCGCGTCGTCGAGCTCCTGAAGCAGCCGACGCTTGGCACGGGCGCCGACCAGCTGCCTGACGGGCTCGCCGTCGCGGAAGACGAGCATGGTCGGCATGGACAGCACCCCGTAGCGCGTGACGGCGCCGGGGTTGCCGTCCGCGTCGATCTGGACGACCTTGAGGCGGTCCGCCCGCTCGGCGGCCACGGCGGAGAGCACCGGGGCGAGCTGGCGGCAGGGGCCGCACCAGTCCGCGGTGAACTCCACCAGCACGGGCCGGTCCCGCTCGGCCAGCACCTCGGCCTCGAAGTCCGCGTCGGTCACTTCCGCCACACCCTGTGCGTGGATCATTTCCGTTCCCCTCTCAGGTCTCTCACTGACGTCACGTCTCGTGCACTCGTCCGCGCCGGCGCCGGGCGTCAGCCGGTCATCTCGCAGCGCGGCACGGCTTCCCCGGCGGCCTCCTCGGCCGCGGCCAGCTGGGCGGCAACCTGCTCGCGGACGTCGGCCAGCTGGCCGATCAGGCCGTCCAGCTCGGCGAGCTTGCGGCGGTACACCGCGAGCGAGGCCGGGCAGGAGTCCCCGGCCGGGTGGCCGGCGCGCAGGCACTCGACGAACGGCCGGGTCTCCTCCAGTTCGAAGCCGAAGTCCTGGAGGGTGCGGATCTGCCGCAGCAGGCGCAGGTCGTCCTCGTCGTAGTCGCGGTAGCCGTTGCCGTTGCCGGTCCTCCGGGCTTCGAGCAGTCCGCGTGATTCGTAGTACCTGAGCGTCCGGGTGCTCGTCCCGGCCCGCTTCGCCAGTTCGCCGATGCGCATGGGGCGACCGTATTCCTTGACGCCGACGTCAAGGGAAGGGGAACGGCACACGGACGTCCGGGGAGGCCCTCGCCACCCCCGTATGCGAGGGCCCCCGTCATGGATCACGGACGCCGGCCGCGGCCGGTTCAGGTGGTGTGACCGGGATCACGCCGCGGTCTTCCCGGGTCACCTGCGGGGAAGTGGCCGAATCCGTACGCTGTAAATGGATCTTCTGTGATCCGATTACCGGACAGTCGCCGGGAAAACCGCCCAAAGTCATGAACTGCATAGGACTTTCCTACGAGTTATGGGCTTGTTTGAATAGTCTGTAGTCGTCACACCTCGGCCACTCCTACCGTGTGCCCTGTGCACTCCAGCCCACCTTTCAATGCCCCCGCCGCGCGTCGCCTGCGCGCGGCCCTGGGCATGGCCCCCGGTCACGTCGCCTACGGCCTGCGGGCCCAGTACGGACTGCTCGTCGCACCGGAGACGGTGACCGCCTGGGAGCGGGGCGAGCAGTCGCCCACCTCCACCGAGCTCACGGCCCTCGCCGGCGTGCTCTGGTGCTCCCCCGGGGAGCTGCTCGCCGAACCCGTCACCCTGCGGGAGCACCGCATCGCCCGGGGCCTGGACCCGGAGGACCTGGCCCGCCGGATCGGGGTGGAGGCGAACGCGTACCGGAAGATGGAGGAGACCGGCCGCTGGAAGGGCAACGAACGGCAGTCCGCCGCCCTGGCCTCGGTCCTCGGGCTGAGCCTGGCGCAGTTCGTGACGGCGACCGGCAAGCACGAGGAGCTCGCCGGGCTGCTGCGCAGTGCGGTGACCACCCGCTGGCAGGCCTACGTCAAACCGCTGGGCAAGCTGCTGCCCGTGCCCCGCGCCCACCTGGAACGGGTCCTGGAGTACCTCTACAACGACTACCAGCAGCGGATGGTGGCCACCCTCGGCTGGGGCGGTGCCGAGGGCACGGCCGGCACCGGTGACGCGGGCCGGGAGTTCCTCGCGGAGATCACGGACCGGTTCTGGGCCCTGGCCGGCGGTGCGTGACGCGGCCGGTCAGAAGACCGACTCGGCCTCGTACATCCGGTGCTCCGGGACCGTCTTGAGCTCGGTGACGGCCTCGGCCAGCGGGGCCATCACGATGTCGGTGCCGCGCAGGGCGGTCATGTTGCCGAATTCGCCCCGGTGCACGGCCTCGACGGCGTGCCAGCCGAAGCGGGTCGCCAGGACGCGGTCGTACGCGGTCGGCACACCGCCGCGCTGGACGTGGCCGAGGATGACCGGGCGGGCCTCCTTGCCCAGGCGGTGCTCCAGCTCGATGGCCAGGCGGTTGCCGATGCCCGCGAAGCGCTCGTGCCCGTACTGGTCGATGGCGCCCTTCTCGTACGGCATGGAGCCCGCCGCGGGGTGCGCGCCCTCGGCGACGCAGACGACGGCGAACTTCTTGCCCCGGGCGAAGCGTTCCTCGACCATCTTCACCAGCGCGTCGACCTCGAAGGGGCGCTCGGGCAGGCAGATGCCGTGGGCGCCGCCGGCCATGCCGGACTCCAGGGCGATCCAGCCCGCGTGACGGCCCATGACCTCGACGACCATCACGCGCTGGTGGGACTCGGCGGTGGTCTTGAGGCGGTCTATGGCCTCGGTGGCCACCATGACGGCGGTGTCGAAGCCGAAGGTCCGGTCGGTGGAGGAGATGTCGTTGTCGATGGTCTTCGGCACGCCGACGACCGGCATCCCGGCGTCGGACAGCATCCGGGCGGCCGTGAGGGTGCCCTCGCCGCCGATCGGGATCAGCGCGTCGAGGCCGTACCGGCTCGCCAGTTCGTTGGCGTTCTCGGCGGCTTCGTGCAGCCGGGCGCGCTCCATGCGCGCCGAGCCGAGGATCGTGCCGCCGCGGGCCAGGATGCCGCTGACGGCATTGATGTCGAGGGGGCGGTAGTGGCCGTCGAGGAGGCCCTTGAAGCCGTCCTCGAAGCCGATGACCTCGTCCCCGTGTCCGACCAGCGCTCGGTGGACGACCGACCGGATGACAGCGTTCAGGCCCGGGCAGTCGCCGCCTGCGGTGAGAACTCCGATACGCATCGTGCTGTGTCTCCTGCTCCTGGTCGTGCCCTGCCGTTGCGCCGGGGGTACGCCCCTCCCTGTGCCCGGCCCGGCCGTACATATGAAGGACGTATTGATGACGCCTGTCCGATTGTTCCACGTTTCGAGAGGGGAGCGCGCCCCGCGCCACTCCGCCCACCAGGCCTTTCGCCCCTCCCGACCAGGCCTTTTCCCCAGGAGCGCCCTATCCACTGACGGAGGTATTGTCAAGAGGTCAAGCCAGGTGAATCAGACATCCACTGCATGGGACGGAGAGCACGCGTGACGCGCAGCGTGTACGTGACCGGTATCGAGCGGGGAGACGGCCGGCAGGTCGTCGAACTGGGGATCATGGAGCTCCTGACCCGGCAGACGGGCCGGGTCGGCGTGTACCGCCCCCTGCTGCACGACGGGCCGGACCGGCTCTTCGACCTCCTGCGGGCCCGCTACCGGCTCGACCAGGACGCCGCGACCGCCTACGGCATGGACTACCACGAGGCCTCCGCCCTCCTCGCCGAGAAGGGCCCCGACGAGCTGGTCTCCCGGTTGGTGGACCGCTACCACCGGGTGGCCCGCGACTACGAGGTCATGCTGGCCCTCGGCACCGACTACGCCGACACCAACCTGCCCGACGAGCTCGCGCTGAACGCCCGCCTCGCCAACGAGCTGGGGGCGGTCGTCGTCCCCGTCGTCGGCGGCACCAAGCACCCCGCCGAGGCCGTGCGCGCCGAGGCCCAGAGCGCCCACCGGGCCTACGAGAGCCTGGGCTGCCACGTCGTGGCGATGGTCGTCAACCGGGTGGCCCCGGACGACCGTGACGTCATAGCCGAGTGGCTCGCCGCCCGCCTCCCCGTGCCCTGCTACGTCCTCCCGGACGACAAGTCCCTCTCCGCCCCGACCGTCGCCCAGATCACCCGGGCGCTCGGCGGCGAGGTGCTGCTCGGCGACGACGCCGGGCTCGCCCGTGACGCCCTGGACTTCGTGTTCGGCGGCGCGATGCTGCCGAACTTCCTGAACGCCCTGACCCCCGGCTGCCTGGTCGTCACCCCCGGGGACCGCGCCGACCTGGTCGTGGGAGCGCTCGCAGCGCACGCCTCGGGCACCCCGCCGATCGCCGGTGTGCTGCTGACCCTGAACGAGCGCCCCTCCCAGGAGGTCCTCACGCTGGCCTGCAAGCTCGCCCCGGGCACCCCGGTGGTCTCGGTGGCCGGCAACAGCTTCCCGACCGCCGCGGAACTCTTCTCGCTGCAGAGCCGCCTGAACTCCGCGACCCCGCGCAAGCTGGAGACCGCGCTCGGCCTCTTCGAGCGGCACGTGGACACCGCCGAACTGCGCGGGCTGCTGTCGGTGGCCCGCTCGGAGCGCGTCACCCCGATGATGTTCGAGCACGAGCTGCTGGAGCGGGCCCGCTCGGAGCGGCGCCGGGTGGTGCTGCCGGAGGGCACCGAGGAGCGCGTACTGCGCGCCGCGGACGTGGTGCTGCGCCGCGGGGTGTGCGACCTGACCCTGCTGGGCGAGGAGCAGGCGATCCTGAAGAAGGCGGGCGACCTGGGCGTCGACATCTCGCGCGCCCAGCTGATCGACCCGGCGGCCTCCCCCCTCCGGGAACGTTTCGCCGAGTACTACGCCAAGGTCCGCGCGCACAAGGGCATGACCGTCGAGCTGGCCCACGACGTGGTCACCGACGTCAACTACTTCGGCACCCTGATGGTCCAGGAGGGCCTGGCCGACGGCATGGTCTCCGGCTCGGTGCACTCCACCGCCGCCACCATCCGCCCGGCCTTCGAGATCATCAAGACCAAGCCCGAGGCCTCGATCGTCTCCTCGGTCTTCTTCATGTGCCTGGCCGACCGGGTCCTCGTCTACGGCGACTGCGCGGTCAATCCGGACCCGGACGCCGAGCAGCTCGCGGACATCGCCGTGCAGTCGGCGGCCACGGCCGCCGCCTTCGGTGTCGAGCCGCGGATCGCGATGCTCTCGTACTCGACGGGCACCTCGGGCTCCGGGGCGGACGTGGAGAAGGTCCGCAAGGCCACCGAGGCGGTCCGCGCGCAGCGCCCCGACCTGGCGGTCGAGGGGCCGATCCAGTACGACGCCGCGGTGGAGCCCTCGGTCGCGGCGACCAAGCTGCCGGGCTCCGAGGTGGCCGGCCGGGCGAGCGTGCTGATCTTCCCCGACCTGAACACGGGCAACAACACGTACAAGGCGGTGCAGCGTTCGGCCGGCGCCGTCGCGGTCGGGCCGGTGCTCCAGGGCCTGCGCAAGCCGGTCAACGACCTCTCGCGCGGCGCGCTGGTCCAGGACATCGTCACCACCGTGGCGATCACCGCGATCCAGGCGCAGTCGCAGTCCCTGCCGCAGGCCCAGTGATCCGTGATCCCCGACCGCATCCGAAGGAAAGACCCCTCATCGTGACCGCAACGCGCGTACTCGTCCTCAACTCCGGCTCGTCGTCGGTGAAGTACCAGCTGCTCGACATGGAGGACCGCTCCCGCCTCGCCGCCGGCCTGGTGGAGCGCATCGGCGAGGAGACCTCCCGCCTCGTGCACGAGCCGCTCACCGGGGACGGTGCCGCCGGCGGCAAGCGCGAGCGCCTCGGGCCGATCGCGGACCACGGCGCCGCCCTGCGGGCGGTCGCGGCGGAGCTGGCGGCCGACGGGCTGGGCCTGGACTCCCCTGAGCTCGCGGCCGTCGGCCACCGGGTGGTGCACGGCGGTACCCGGTTCACCCGGCCTACGGTCATCGACGACGAGGTGCTGGCGGAGATCCGCAGCCTGATCCCGCTGGCCCCGCTCCACAACCCGGCCAACGTGACGGGCATCGAGGTGGCGCGCGAGCTGCGCGGCGACCTGCCCCAGGTGGCCGTCTTCGACACCGCCTTCCACTCGACGATGCCGGAGCACGTGGCGCGGTACGCGATCGACGCGGCGACCGCCGACGAGTACGCCATCCGGCGGTACGGCTTCCACGGCACCTCCCACGCCTACGTCTCGCGGGCAGCGGCCGCGCTGCTGGGCCGTCCGGTGCAGGACGTGAACGTGATCGTGCTCCACCTGGGCAACGGCGCCTCCGCCTCCGCGGTGCGGGGCGGGGTCTGCGTGGAGACCTCCATGGGGCTGACCCCGCTGGAGGGCCTGGTCATGGGGACCCGTTCGGGCGACCTGGACCCGGCGGTCATCTTCCACCTGGCCCGGGTGGCCGGGCTGGGCGTCGACGAGATCGACTCGCTGCTCAACAAGAAGAGCGGTCTGCTGGGTCTGTGCGGCGACAACGACATGCGCGAGGTGACGCGGCGCGCGGGCGAGGGCGACGAGTCGGCCCGGCTCGCGCTGGCGTCGTACGTGCACCGCCTGAAGAAGTACATCGGCGCGTACACGGCCGTCCTGGGGCGGGTGGACGCGGTGGTGTTCACGGCGGGCGTCGGCGAGAACGCCTCCGTCGTGCGGGAGGCGGCGATCGCCGGGCTGGAGGAGCTGGGCCTCGCGCTGGACCCGGAGGCGAACGCCGTGCGCTCCGGGGAGCCGCGGCTGATCTCCCCGGAGCACGCGCGGGTGGCGGTGGCCGTGGTGCCCACCGATGAGGAACTGGAGATCGCCTCCCAGGCGTACGCGCTGGTTACCCAGTAGTCACTTGGACTTTCCGCCAGACGGAATATTCCGCTACGAAACAAACGGATAGGATCCGCTTCATGCGCCGTTCCAAAATCGTCTGCACGCTGGGCCCCGCCGTCGACTCGTATGAGCAGCTGAAAGCGCTCATCGAGGCAGGTATGAACGTGGCCCGATTCAACTTCAGCCACGGATCCCAGGCAGAACACCAGGAGCGGTACGACCGCGTCCGGAAGGTCTCCGAGGACACCGGGCGCGCGGTCGGCGTCCTCGCCGACCTCCAGGGCCCCAAGATCCGCCTGGAAACCTTCGCCGAGGGTCCCGTCGAGCTGGTGCGCGGTGACGAGTTCACCATCACCACCGAGGACGTCCCGGGCGACAAGTCCGTCTGCGGCACCACCTACAAGGGCCTGCCGGGTGACGTCACCAAGGGCGACCAGATCCTGATCAACGACGGCAACGTCGAGCTGCGGGTGACCGAGGTCGAGGGCCCGCGGGTCAAGACCATCGTCATCGAGGGCGGTGTCATCTCGGACCACAAGGGCATCAACCTGCCGGGTGCCGCCGTGAACGTCCCCGCCCTGTCGGAGAAGGACGTCGACGACCTGCGCTTCGCCCTGCGGATGGGCTGCGACATGGTCGCCCTCTCCTTCGTCCGCGACGCCAACGACGTCAAGGACGTCCACCGCGTCATGGACGAGGAGGGCCGCCGGGTCCCCGTCATCGCCAAGGTGGAGAAGCCCCAGGCCGTCGAGAACATGGAGGCCGTGGTCGCGGCCTTCGACGCGGTCATGGTGGCCCGCGGCGACCTTGCCGTCGAGTACCCGCTCGAGAAGGTCCCGATGGTCCAGAAGCGGCTCATCGAGATGTGCCGCCGCAACGCCAAGCCGGTGATCGTCGCGACCCAGATGATGGAGTCGATGATCACCAACTCCCGCCCGACCCGCGCGGAGGCCTCCGACGTCGCCAACGCCATCCTCGACGGCGCCGACGCGGTCATGCTGTCCGCCGAGTCCTCGGTGGGCGCCTACCCGATCGAGACCGTCAAGACGATGTCGAAGATCGTGACGGCGGCCGAGGAGGAGCTCCTCTCCAAGGGCCTCCAGCCGCTGGTGCCGGGCAAGAAGCCGCGTACCCAGGGCGGCTCCGTCGCCCGCGCGGCCTGCGAGATCGCGGACTTCCTCGACGGCAAGGCCCTGGTCGCCTTCACCCAGTCCGGCGACACCGCCCGCCGCCTGTCGCGCTACCGCGCCAGCCAGCCGATCCTGGCCTTCACGACCGACGTGAACACCCGCAACCAGCTCACCCTGAGCTGGGGCGTCGAGTCGGCGATCGTCCCCCACGTGGACACCACCGACGCGATGGTGGACCTGGTGGACGGCGAGGTGCTGAAGCTCCAGCGCTTCAACGCCGGCGACACCATGATCATCACGGCCGGCTCGCCCCCCGGCGTCCCCGGCACGACCAACATGGTCCGCGTCCACCACCTGGGCGACACGGCCGCGGGCGCCTGAGCCCTGACGCCGGCCGCCTGACTCTGCCGCACAGAGACCGAGGGCGGCACCCCGGAATCCGGGGTGCCGCCCTCGGTGCTGCTGCGACCGCGCGGGGTCCGGCCGGTTACTCCGGCGGGCCGATGTAGTTGCTCAGGCCCGGGACCGTGAGGTTGCCGCCGAACTGGCCGGCCTGGACGACCTTGACGTTCGTGAAGAACGCGAAGGGGACGTTCAGGGGCGGCGGGGTGTTCGGGGTGAACTCGACCGGGATGAGCCCGAAGAGGTTGCCCTTGAGGCTCTCCGTGTACATCGTCACCTTGCCGCCGCGGATCTGGGATGTGGAGCCCGGGCGCGACTTGAGGTGGGCGACGTTGGGGCCCTTGCCGACGGTCTGGTAGAGGTCCTTGATGTCCAGTGAGTCCGCCGTGAACTTCAGGACCTTCTTGATCTTGCCTCCCGCCGTCTTCACCTCCACGATGCCTTCGTAGTCGAGGCCGTAGAGGGTCAGCAGCGAGCTGTCCAGGTACCAGGGCTCGTCCGGCAGGAGCGGGATCCCCGGCTCAAGCTTGGCGTTGGCGAAGGCCTCGGCGTCGAAGGTCGGGCAGGGGAAGGGCTGCTTCCCGTCCGGGTCCGTCGTCGCCGACGTCGTCGGGGAGGGGCTCGGCGAGGCCTTGTCCCCGTCCTTCTCGGCGCCCTTGGGCGTCTTGCCCGTCTCGTCCTTCGGCTTGGCGGCCGTGTCCTTGACGTCCTGGGGCAGTTCCTCGACCGTGGCGCCGGCCTTCTTCGCCGCGTCGCGGATGGCGTCGGCGGCGGGGTCCTTGGACGGGGTGGCCGGGGTGGGCGCGGGCGCCGGGGTGGCCGGCTTCGTCGCGTCCTGGAGGGGCTTGCCGAGGCCGTCCACGAGGCCCTTGAGGGCGTCACCGACACCCAGCGGGTCCAGCGGGTTGGCCGGCTTCGTGGCCGTGGCCGACGGGGACGGGGAGGCGCTCGTCGACGGCTGCTTCGGCGTCTTCGGGACCTCGGGCCGGGCCGACGGGGACGCCGAGGGGCTGACCGCCGGTTTCGGGGGCTTGCTCGCGCCCGGCGAGGGGCTCGCGCCGGCCGAAGGCGACGCCGGGGCCGAAGGAGACGGCGAGCCCGGCGTGGACGTCGACGGACTGGGCGTCGGCTCGTCGGAGCGGGTCACGCACGGGCCGGGGGCGAAGGGGATGTCCTTCTCGTCGGCGAGTGCCAGCTTCGGGGCCATGCCCATCCCGACGAGCACGGCCGTCGGCATCGCCGCGAGCGCCATCGTCTTGCCGACGGGTATCTGGAGCTTGTTCAGCAGCGATTTCCTGGGCGCCGCGTGGCGCGGCCCCCTTTTCTCACGGGACTCCGCTCCGGGGGTCACGCCCCGCTGCGTCTCATCACCCCGCACTGTTCCTCCCGCCATCGGCGTGGGCAGTCGTCTCGGTCGCGTACGCCGTTTCCGTGTCTCGGGGCCCCGGGAAGCCGTGGAACGGGTCCCCCTTCTGCGCCTCGGGCCGCTCGGGCTCTTCCTCCTCCGCCGGAGCACCCGGCGCCCAGGCCAGCGCGAGGCATCCGCCGATCATGGAGGTGAGGAAACCGATGAAGAAGCCGCCGAGGTTGGACTTCGGGATCGACACCAGGGCCAGCAGGATCGCGGCGACGCCCGCGAAGACGCGGATGCCCTGCTGGAACCAGAGGCCGAGGCCCAGCGTGATCAGCAGGACGCCGAGGATCAGCGACACGGATCCCGAGGTCGTCGCCATCGCGAGGCTGACGTTGGCCAGCCGGATGTCCGCGAACGGGAAGTAGATGATCGGCACTCCGCCGAGGAGCGTGAACAGTCCGGCCCAGAAAGGACGGGCACCTCGCCAGGCACGGAAGCGGTGGCGCATGACAGTGAGCCAGTGATCGTCTGCGGCGTGAACCGGGGCCTGGGGGTTCATGGACAACAGCTCCCTGGAAACGGTGGTACGGAGAACTCTGTGGAGCCCGGCCGGGGGGGGGGGGGGGGGCGCGCCCCCCCGCCCCCCCCCCCCCCCCCCCCCCCCCCCCCCACCCCCCCCCCCCCCCCGCCCCCCCCCCGCCCCGCCCCCCCCCCC
>NZ_JBIBCI010000010.1:88842-148280 GCF_042901085.1 Streptomyces sp. NPDC012794 | reverse complement strand
GGGGGGGGGCCGCCCGGGCGGGGGGGCCCCCCCCCCCCCCCCCCCCCCCCCGCCCGCCGCGGGGCCCGCGGGGCGCCGGGGGGGGGCGGGGCCCCCCCCCCCCCCCCCGCCCCCCCGCCCGGCCGGTCACGTCCGGGACGGGACTACTTCTCGTCCTGGTAGCACGGCTGGTTGCCGCTGAGCAGGCGCAGCTTGAGGTCGGGCAGCGTGAAGGTGCCCGCCGTCGTCGCCCACGCCTTCTGGCGGACGTTCGTCAGCGTGGCCTTCTTGGCCCGCTGCGAGAACAGCCCGGCGTCCGCCACCGTGCCGGGGACCGGCTTGGTGGTGTGGCTGCCGTCGCCCACCGCGACACCGATGTCGAGCTGATCGAACTTGGCGTCCGCGTCCAGCTCGGCGACGTCGAGGTAGATGTTCTCCGCGACGGCCGGACGGCCCTTGTTGCCCGTGCGCAGCTGCAGGGTGATGGGGCCGATCGGAGTCGGCGTCACCAGCGACTGGCACATGTTGGTGATCTCGGCACGGCTGAAGCCGGAGATCGTGACCGGGTGCTTGGTCTTCTCCTTGGAGCCGAGCTGGTGCCCCTCGGCCAGGCTGCCGTACTGGATCAGGTTGTCACCGACCAGCTGGTCGGCCGACACCTTGAAGTCCTGGCCCGAGACGCTGAAGGACGCCGCCAGGGCGCCCTGCGCCAGACCCACACCGACCGCGGCGGTGGCCGCGATGCTCGGCACCATGACGAGCGCGAAGCGCTTCCATCTGGTTCCGCCACGCACCTGAGAACTCATCTTGTTCCTCCTTCTCGGACGTACATCTCCGGTCCGGGCCGGGAGGCCCGTCCTGGGATGGGAGAAGTGCTACGTCCTCGGGAAGGAGCGCAGGCGGCCGAGCCGCGGCGCAACCGCGTCCGTACACCGGCGTTCACCCCCGAGCGACAACCACTGGGCCACGCGTTCGCGCAACCTGGAGGACAGGCTCCGCCGGTGTGGCGGAGACCCCCCTGTCCACGGCCGGTGCCACTGTCACCGGCCGGCCCGGTGGGGACCCTCCGCCGCGGTTCCGGGTGAGCGGCTCTGCGGGAAGGACCGAGCGTCGCCGATCGTGGTGCATTCCCGGCCGGGGCACAAGGGGGGTCGTTACTGGCGGGTAACGGCTGGATAACCGGAGTCTTGCCGGGTGCCGTCGTGCGGGCACGCTGGGTGTCACCCCGGGCCACGACAGAAGGGAGGAAGAGCGAACCAACCGGACACTTCACGGGGTTCGATTTACTGCGAGTAACAGCGGCCGCGATTGCCAAGATTTGGCAAAGCGCGGCCGCTGTTTATCTCCGTGTCAACAAATCGCCGGGGGCGGCGGACGCCACCGGAGTACGGCTAGAAGAGCACCCGGGCCAGCGCCGTACGGGCCGCCGAGACCCGCGGGTCGTCCGCCCCGATCACTTCGAACAGCTCCAGCAGCCGGACCCGTACGGCGTCCCGCTCGTCACCGAAGGTGACCCGTACGGTGTCCACCAGGCGCGAGAAGGCGTCCGCCACGTGCCCGCCCGCCAGGTCCAGGTCGGCCGCGGCCATCTGCGCGGCCGGGTCCTTGGGGTTCGCGGCCGCCTCGGCGCGCACCGCCTGCGGGTCCATGTGCTGCACCCGGGACAGCAGCTCGGCCTGGGCCAGGCCCAGCTTCGCCTCGGTGTTGCCCGGGTCGTCGGCCAGTACGTTCTTGTACGCCTGCACGGCGCCGCCCAGGTCGCCCGCGTCCAGCGCCACGACGGCCGCCTCCAGCAGCGCGTCGTACGGACCGGCCGGCACCTCGGCGGGAGCCGCCGGGGCGCCCTCGGCGCCGGGGTCGACCTGGAGGCCGACGAGGCCGAAGCGCTCCTCGGCGACCTGGACGAGCTGGGCGAGGGTCTCGCGGATCTGCTGTTCGGGCGCCATGCCCTGGAACAGCGGCAGCACCTGGCCGGCGACCACGGCGAAGACGGCCGGGATCCCCTGGATGCCGAACTGCTGCATCAGCATCTGGTTGGCGTCGACGTCGATCTTCGCCAGGACGAAGCGGCCGCCGGCCTCGACGGTGAGACGCTCCAGCAGCGGGCCGAGCTGCTTGCACGGCTCGCACCACTCGGCCCAGAAGTCGAGGACGACCGGGACCTCGTGGGAAAGCTGGATCACGTCACGCTCGAAGCCCGCCTCGGCTACGTCGAAGACGAGGGCGGACGCCGGTACGGCTCCGCCGGGCGCGCCGGGAGCGCCGCCGTCGGCCTGTCGGGCCGCGTCCTTGCGCGCCTGCTCGGCCTTGGCCTTGGCCTCGCCGGCCGCCTTCACAGCGGCGAGGTCGACGACGCCGCTCATGGACATGTTTCTGGGCTGCATGCGTACATCCTCCCCCCTGTGCGCGCGCCGGCGAAAAGGATCCCGAAAGATCGTCCTGCGTTGTTCGTTGAGCGTTGTTCGTGCCGCGTGGTCGGCGCCGGGTCCCCACCTGGCGCCAGTAGCTTCGCGTGGTTGTCGCTCTTACGCTACGAGCCGTAGCGTAACTCCCCCGGCGCCCGCGTGCTCCGTGATCTGAACCACACCGAAAGGCTCCCCGCCGGTTCCCCTACCGACGGGTATGGTCTCGGCCATGCGCAACCCCAGCCCCGGCGCCGGCGCCCCGCGCGGCCGCACCGGCCGCCCCCGCAGTGCGGCGGCGGACGCCGCGATCCTCGCGGCGACCCGGGACGCGCTGGTGGAGCTGGGCTGGTCGAAGCTGACGATGGGGGACGTCTCGGCCCGCGCCGGCGTCGCGAAGACCACCCTCTACCGGCGCTGGGCGGGCAAGAACGAGCTGGTCGTGGACGCGGTCGCGGAGCTCTTCGACGCACTGGAGCTCCCGGACCGGGGCTCGCTCGAAGCCGACATCGAGGACGTGGTGCTCCAGTTCGCGCGGCTGCTGCGGCGCCCGGAGGCCCGTACGGCCCTGATGGCCGTGATCGCGGAGTCCACCCGGGACGAGGCGCTGCGGGACCGGATCCGGTCGGCGATCGTGGACCGGCAGAAACGTCTCGTCGTACTGGGCCGCGACCGCGCCCAGGCCCGGGGCGAGCTTCCCCCCGAGGAGGACGTCTCCCTGGCCGCCCACACCACCGACCTGATCTTCGACGTGATCGCGGGCACGGTGGTGCACCGGGCGCTGGTGAGCTGCGAGCCGGTGGACGAACTGTGGGCGTCCGCCTTCACCGCCCTCCTGATGCACGGCCTCCAGGGCGTGGCCCGCGCCTGAGCGCGCGGGGCGGCGGATCCCCGGAAAGGGGGAGGGGAGGCCGGTCGTACCCGCCGCCTCGGCGGTGGGTACGACCGGCCTCCCCTGGAACCCCTAGAAGCCCGCGGGCTCGGTGTAGACGCCCCACTCGTCGCGCAGGACGTTGCAGATCTCGCCGAGCGTGGCCTCGGCGCGCACCGCGTCCAGCATGGCGGGGATCATGTTCGACCCGTCCCGGGCGGCGTCCAGCATCGCCTTCAGCGCGGCCGTCACCTTGGCGTCGTCGCGGCGCTCCTTGCGGGCGGCGAGGACGCGGACCTGCTCGCGCTCCACCTCGTGGCTGACCCGGAGGATCTCCAGGTCGCCGGTGACGGAGCCGTGGTGGACGTTGACGCCGACGACCCGCTTGTCGCCCTTCTCCAGCGAGCGCTGGTACTGGAAGGCCGACTCGGCGATCTCGCCGGTGAACCAGCCGTCCTCGATGCCGCGCAGGATGCCGGAGGTGATGGGGCCGATGGGGTGCCGGCCGTCGGGGTGGGCGCGCAGGCCGCGCTCCCTGATCTGCTCGAAGATCTTCTCGGCGTCGGCCTCGATGCGGTCGGTGAGCTGCTCGACGTACCAGGAACCGCCCAGCGGGTCGGCCACGTTGGCGACGCCGGTCTCCTCCATCAGCACCTGCTGCGTGCGCAGCGCGATCTCGGCGGCCTGCTCGCTGGGGAGGGCGAGGGTCTCGTCGAGGGCGTTGGTGTGCAGGGAGTTGGTGCCGCCGAGGACGGCGGCGAGGGCCTCGACGGCGGTGCGTACGACGTTGTTGTACGGCTGCTGCGCGGTGAGGGAGACACCGGCCGTCTGGGTGTGGAAGCGCAGCCACATGGCCTTGTCCGACTTCGCCCCGTAGACCTCCTTCATCCAGCGGGCCCAGATGCGGCGGGCGGCGCGGAACTTGGCGATCTCCTCGAAGAAGTCGAGGTGCGCGTCGAAGAAGAAGGAGAGGCCGGAGGCGAAGTGGTCCACGTCGAGGCCGCGGGAGAGGCCGAGTTCCACGTAGCCGAAGCCGTCTGCGAGCGTGTAGGCGAGCTCCTGCGCGGCCGTCGCCCCGGCCTCGCGGATGTGGTAGCCGGAGACGGAGAGCGGCTTGTAGGCGGGGATGCCGTTGGCGCAGTACTCCATGAGGTCGCCGATGAGGCGCAGGTGCGGCTCGGGTTCGAAGAGCCACTCCTTCTGGGCGATGTACTCCTTGAAGATGTCCGTCTGGAGCGTGCCGTTGAGCACGGCCGGGTCGACCCCCTGGCGCTCGGCGGCGACCAGGTACATGCAGAAGGCGGGCACGGCGGGGCCGCTGATGGTCATCGAGGTGGTGACGTCGCCGAGCGGGATGTCCTTGAAGAGGACCTCCATGTCGGCGGCGGAGTCTATGGCGACGCCGCAGTGGCCCACTTCTCCGAGCGAGCGCGGGTCGTCGGAGTCGCGCCCCATCAGGGTCGGCATGTCGAAGGCGACGGAGAGCCCGCCGCCGCCGGCGGCCAGGATCATCTTGTAGCGCTCGTTGGTCTGCTCGGCGTTGCCGAAGCCGGCGAACTGGCGGATGGTCCAGGTCCGGCCGCGGTAGCCCGTGGCGTGCAGACCCCGGGTGAAGGGGTACTCCCCGGGCCAGCCGATGCGCTCGAACCCCTCGTACGAGTCGCCGGGGCGGGGCCCGTAGACGGGGTCGACGTCATCTCCGGAGAGCGTCGTGAAATCGGCCTCGCGCTTGCGGGCCTTGTCGTACCGGGCCTGCCAGCGACGGCGGCCCTCCTCGATGGCGTCAGCGTCCATACCCCTGAATTTACTAGGACGTCCTAGTAAATGTCGATGGGAAACCCCGGGGAGTATCCCCGGGGGTGTCCTGCTCCATCGGCGCCCCAGGCGGGCTCAGGCCGGGCCGAGGCCCGCCCCGAGGTCCGGCCGAGGCCCCGCGGCCCAGGTCCCGGCTCAGGCCTTCGCGGTCGCCAGACCGTCGCCGACCAGCGGCTCGACCTCGGCGCGGATGCCGCGCTCGACGAAGAAGGCGGCCAGCGGGATGGTCCCCGACACCAGCACCCACAGCAGCTTGCCGAAGGGCCACTTCGCCTTGGAGCCCAGGTCGAAGGCGAAGACGAGGTAGATCATGAAGAGCACGCCGTGGACCTGCGAGACCGCGAAGGTCAGGCCGGCCCCGGTGTCGAAGCCGTACTTCGCCACCATGCAGGCACAGAGGATCAGGAGCATGACCGCGGTCACGTAGGCCATGACGCGGTAGCGGGTCAGCACGCTTCGTTTCATGCCGTCGAGCGTAACCGTCCGTTTTGCGCGATCTTGACGCGGGCCCGGCTCCGGGTGCCTCAGCTCTCCTCGAAGTCCGCGGCGGCCACCCGCAGCGGGCGCAGCAGCGCGAAGATCTCCGCGCACTCCTCCGCGTCGTACACGCCGAGGCCGAAGTCGATCGCCATCAGGTCCTTGGTCGCCGCCTCGACGACCTCCCGGCCCTTGGCCGTGATCGACGCGAGCGTGCCGCGGCCGTCTTGCGGATTCGGGCGCTTGTCCACCAGGCCGGACCTCACCAGCCGGTCCACGGTGTTCGTCACCGAGGTCGGGTGGACCATCAGGCGCTCGCCGATCTTCGACATCGGCAGCTCGCCCGCCTGGGAGAAGGTCAGCAGCACGAGCGCCTCGTACCGGGCGAAGGTCAGCCCGTAGGGCTTCACCACCGCGTCCACCTCGGCGAGCAGGATCTGGTGCGCGCGCATGATGGAGGTGATCGCCGCCATGGACGGCACGGGCCCCCAGCGCTGCCGCCAGAGTTCGTCGGCGCGGGCGATGGGGTCGAAGGGAAGGCTGAGCGGCTTGGGCACCCACCAGACCCTACCGGGCGGTCATTTGACCGCGAGTCCCGTCTCATCCCTCGGCCGCCGGAGCCCGGCGAGGAGGGCCACGACGACCGCCGTGCCGAGCAGCCCGGCGCCGGCGACCACCACGGGCGCCGGGAAGAACTCGGCGGCGGCCCCGGCGAGGGCCATGCCGACGCCCTGGAAGGTCATCAGCCCGGTGCTGAGCAGGGTCATCGCCCGTCCGCGCAGCTCGTCGGGTACGGCGTCCGCGTACATCCGGTCGAGCCCGAGGGTGTAGGCGTGCGCCAGCCCTGCCACCAGCAGCACCACGAGGACCACCACCGGGCCGGGGCGGAGGGCGAACAGCAGCAGCGGGAGCAGGGCGGCCGCGGCCAGCGGCGCCGTGATCCGCGAACGCGTTCGGGCGGTGAGCGCCGACCCGGCCCAGAGTTCACCCGCGACGGCGCCGACGGGCAGCGCGCACATCAGCACCCCGAGGGTGAC
The DNA here is from genome assembly GCF_042901085.1 of Streptomyces sp. NPDC012794. Taxonomy (NCBI): domain Bacteria; kingdom Bacillati; phylum Actinomycetota; class Actinomycetes; order Kitasatosporales; family Streptomycetaceae; genus Streptomyces; species Streptomyces sp. NPDC012794. The sequence goes on along the minus strand of NZ_JBIBCI010000010.1, from coordinate 141,699 downwards.
GGTCCCGGCCCCGATGTCCTCGGCGTACGGGGCGAGCAGCGCCTCCGGTACGACGGCGAAGGCGGGCGGCAGCCAGCACAGCAGGGTGAGCGTGCGCAGCCGGCGCTCCCCGAGGACGGCGCGCAGCCCGCCGAGCGGGGATTCCCGTACCCCGGCGGAACCGCCGGCGGCGCGGGCGGGCCGGGCCCGGGTGCCCAGGCGCAGCAGCAGCGCGGAGGCCAGGAACCCGGTGGCGGTCAGCGCGAGCGCGGTGCGCGGGGACGCGGCGGCCAGCAGCAGGCCGCCGAGGCCGAAGCCCACGAGCTGCGCGCTCTGCGCGACCATGCGCAGCAGCGAGCGGCCGAGTACGAAGGCCTCGCCGGTCCCGACGATGTCCGCCAGGGAGGCGCTGCGGGCACCCTGGAAGAGGGGCGCGACGAAGGCCATGGCGCAGCGGAGTACGAGGATCCCCGCGACGGGCGTCCCCGGCCAGACCATGGCCGCCGCGCAGCCGGCGCAGAGCAGGTCGCAGCCGACGAGCACCCGGCGGGCGGGGTACCGGTCGGCGAGCGGGGCGAGGAGGGTGCCGCCGAGGGCGTGGGGGAGGAAGCCGAGGGCGAAGGTGAGCGCACTCATGAGGGGCGAGCCGGTGGCGCGGTAGACGAGGACGGTGAGGGAGATCTCGGCGATGACGACGCCGAGGAGCGAGAGCAGGTGCGCGGCGAACACGGCACGGAACTCGCGGACGCGGAACACGGGCCGGTAGCCGGTGGCGGCCCCAACGGTGGCGGCCGGCGCGGTGACGGCCCCGGCGGCCGGTGCCGTGGCCGCCGGTGCCGTGGCCGCCGGGCGGGGCGGCGGGGCGGTTTCCCCGGCGGCGGGCGCCGGGACGGCCGGGGGTGCGCCCCGGCCGGCGGCGGGGACCGGGGCTTCGTTGTCGGTCGGCATGCTCCGCAGCCTCCCGGGACTACGCTGGCGGGCCGAGAGATTCGGTCCGGCCCGAATCCGAGGCCGGCCGGGAGGCAGCACCGCATGGCGTTCCACTTCCGCTTCGGACCGGCCGACCTGCTCCGGTGCCGATTCGCGATCTCCCCGCGCTGGGAGACGCAGGAGGCCGTGCGGGTCCTGCTGCGGCCGCAGCGGCAGGCGTACCACCTGCCCTGGCTGAGCGGGATCCGGTCCGCCGCGGCCGGTCTGGACCTGCGGCCGCTGTGGCTGCTGATGCCGCGCGCGGGGCACAACCCGGACCTGCTCAGCCCTCCCCCGGCCGGGCCGTCCGTCACCTTCGAGGAGGAGCTGGACCGGGTGCGGGCGGCGGCCGGTGACCCGGACGCCGCGCGCGAGGACCTGCGCAGGGCCCTGGTGTGCACCCCGGGGGCGGCGGAGAGCGACATCGGGCGCCGGATGCTGGCGGACCCGGCGCGGGCGGTGCGGGAGCTGGCCGATCTGTACGAGCGGGCCTGGGAGGTGCTGATCGCCCCGCACTGGCCCCGGCTGCGGGCCCTGCTGGAGGCCGATGTCCTGTTCCACTCGCGCCGGCTGGCGGCGGGCGGGCTCCAGGCCCTGTTCGACGGGCTCCACTCGGACCTGCGGTGGTCCGGGCAGGACCAGACCCTGGTCCTCGAGCGGCCGTCCCGCCACGACCGGGAGCTGGGCGGGCAGGGACTGCTGCTCATGCCCAGCGCCTTCGTCTGGCCGGAGGCGGTCGGCGGCTACGACCCCCCGTGGCAGCCGACGCTGGTGTATCCGGCCCGTGGCATCGGCGCGCTGTGGGCGGCGGCGGCCGGTCCGGCTCCGCGCGCCCTGGCGGGGCTGCTGGGGCGGACCCGGGCGGAGGTGCTCTGCGCCCTGCGGGAGCCCGCCTCGACCACGGCCCTCGCGCACCGGCTGGGCCTGGCCCCCTCGACGGTGTCGGCGCACCTGAAGGCCCTGCGGGCGGCGGGGCTGCTGCTGCCGTGCCGTCAGGGCCATCAGGTCCTGTACGAGCGCACCCCGCTGGGGATCGCCCTGATCTCGGGCGGCGCCCCCGCGGTCTGACCCCGGCCGGCCGGAGCGCGCGGAGCGCCCCTCGCCGGGCGGCGGGGCGCTGTTCGCGCAGGGTGTCGCGGCGGCGGTTCAGCCCCCGGCGAGGTGACGTTCCACCGTCTCGACCTTCGAGGTGATGCCGTCGGTGACGCCGGGCCGGATGTCGGCCTTGAGGATGAAGGAGACCCGGGGTGCCCGCGCCTCCACGGCGGCCACGGCGCGGCGCACCACGTTCATGACCTCGTCACAGTCGCCGCAAGGCGTTCACCCGCGAGTACACGGCCGTGGCCCAGGGCGGCCGGCCCAGGGGTGAGCCGGGCTTGGCAGGGCGTAATACGCGTCATACACTGCCTTGTGGCCAAGACCAGGATCAGCATCAGCCTTGAGCAGGAGCAGGCCGAACGCATCCGGTGGCATGCCGAGCGTGCCGGTCTGGACGTCTCGGCGTACCTCGTACACGCCGCGACGCGGCAGATGGCGGAGACCGAGACCATAGAGGCGCAGTTCGCGGACGTGGATGCCTTGATCGCGGCGGCTGAGGCCGAGGCCGCGGGCGCACCGCCGGAGGACGCGGGCAGCGGGGCACTGACGGAGCAGGAGCGGCGGGAGGTCGAAGCAGCCCTGGATCTCGTCTACGGGGCGGATCGATCCGGTGCGCGTACCGGAAAGGCCGCGTGAGCGTGGGAAGAGTCCCCGTCTACGACACCGGGATGCTCATCGCTCTTGCCGACCGCAAGGCCAAGGCCGTCCACCTGCACGAAGCCCTGAAGGAGACCCCGCATCGGGCCCTTGTCCTTGGGCCGGTGCTGGCTCAGGTGTGGCGTCCCCACCCGGCGCTGGTCCATGCGCTGGCCGCGGCACTCAGAGACTGTTCCGTGCCACAGGCGCGGACTTCGGCCCCGCCGATGCGTGAGACCAAGGCGGGCCGTCCGGAGTGCATCGCCTGCGCCACGGGCTTCGACCTCAAGGACTGGCGCCGAATCGGTACCGCCCTCGGGGAGGCCGGACTCCCCCCGAAGAAGCGGCCGGACGCGGTGGACGCCAGCGTGGCCCTGGCCGCCGCGAAGCACGGCAGCGCGGTGATCTTCACCAGCGACCCGGAGGACATCGCGGCGTATCTGTCGGTACTCAATCCGCCCGATGTCCACGTCCAGGTCGTGTGAGCGCCTCAGCCCCCGGCGAGGTGACGTTCCACCGTCTCGACCTTCGAGGTGATGCCGTCGGTGACGCCGGGCCGGACGTCGGCCTTGAGGATGAAGGAGACCCGGGGTGCCCGCGCCTCCACGGCGGCCACGGCGCGGCGCACCACGTCCATGACCTCGTCCCACTCGCCCTCGACGGTGGTGAACATGGCGTCGGTGCGGTTGGGCAGCCCCGATTCGCGCACGACGCGGACCGCTTCGGCCACGTACGAGCCGACCTCTTCACCGACCCCCAGCGGGGTCACCGAGAACGCGACGATCACGCGTCCGCCGCCTGGCGCGCGCGGGCCGCGATGACGCCGTCGGCCTCGTCGCGCTTGAGCAGCTTGTCGCCGTACAGGCCGCCGAAGGGCAGCAGGGCGAGCACGAAGAACAGGGCGACCTTCTTGACCGGCCACTTCGCCTTGTGCCAGACGTCCAGCAGGAAGATCGCGTAGATCACGAAGAGGATGCCGTGCAGGATGCCCAGCGGCATCATCAGGTAGTCGATGTCCGATACCCGGCTCAGCAGCGAGCCGAAGATCAGCAGAGCCGGGAACGACAGCGCCTCCGGGACGGAGATGAGGCGCAGCCGGTGCAGGGCGGAAGCGGTCTTGATGTCCACGTGGAACCTTCGGGGCCGGGTACCTGGGGTCGGTCCAGTGTCTCAGCCGCTCCGCGCGATCTTTCGGCGGGGCCCGGGATCGGCCGAAGCCCGGCGATTGTGGCGGATATCGTCCTCGGGGCCCTGTTCGCCCCCGCCCGGTGCCGATACCTTCGTCCCCGTGGCTCAGTTCAGACTCCAAGGCAGCAAGGTGCTCGCCGTCGACCTGACCGGTGACGCCGTGAAAGCGAAGAACGGCGCCATGGTCGCGTACGACGGTCAGATGGCCTTCAAGAAGATGACCGGCGGCGGCGAAGGCCTCCGCGGAATGGTGACCCGCCGGCTGACCGGCGAACAGATGACCGTGATGGAGGTGCAGGGGCACGGCACCTGCTACTTCGCCGACCGCGCGAGCGAGATCAACCTCGTCAGCCTGCGCGGCGAGAAGCTCTACGTCGAGTCCAGCAACCTGCTGTGCACCGACGCGGGGCTGCGCACCGGCACGACCTTCACCGGTCTGCGCGGCGCCAGCACGGGCAACGGCCTCTTCACGACGACCGTCGAGGGCTCCGGCCAGGCGGCGATCATGTCCGACGGACCGGCGGTGGTGCTGCGCGTCAGCGCCCAGTACCCGCTCTCGGTCGACCCGGGGGCGTACATCGCGCACACCGGCAACCTCCAGCAGTCCTTCCAGTCCGGGGTGAACTTCCGCACCCTGATCGGCGAGGGCTCCGGCGAGGCGTTCCAGATCCGCTTCGAGGGCGAGGGCCTGGTGTACGTCCAGCCCAGCGAGCGCAACACCGTCGGGGGTGACATCTGATGCCGTTCCGCGAGATCAACTCGAAGATGGTCGAGGCACAGGTGGTTCCCGGCCAGAAGATGTACAGCCAGCGCGGCGCGATGCTCGCCTACCGGGGCGAGGTCTCCTTCACGCCGAGCATCACCGGCGGCCAGGGCGGCGTCATGGGCATGATCGGGCGCCGGGTGGCGAACGAGCAGACCCCGCTGATGACGGTCGAGGGCAGCGGCACCGTGATGTTCGGCCACGGCGGCCACCACATCCAGGTGATCAACCTCTCCGGCGAGACCCTCTACGTCGAGGCCGACCGGCTGCTCGCCTTCGACGGCACGCTCCAGCAGGGCACCATGTTCATGGGCTCGCAGGGCGGCGTCATGGGGATGGTGCGCGGCCAGGTGACCGGCCAGGGCCTGTTCACCACCACCCTGAAGGGCCACGGCGCGGTCGCCGTGATGGCCCACGGCGGAGTCATCGAGCTCCCCATCACCCCGAACCGGCCGGTCCACGTCGACCCCCAGGCGTACGTGGCCCACCATGGGGACGTCAGGAACAAGCTCTCCACCGCGCTCGGCTGGCGGGACATGGTGGGGCGCGGCTCGGGCGAGGCGTTCCAGCTGGAGCTGTCCGGCCAGGGAGCCGTGTTCGTACAGGCCTCGGAGGAGAAGCTGTGAACTTTGGCCCCGTGAACCCGGGCCCCGGCGGCCCGACGGTGTTCGATCCGCACAGCCTGCCGTCCGACGACAACGTGAACGCGTACACCTTCTGCGTGGAGCTCAAGGGGAGCCAGTGGTTCCTGCAGAAGGGCAAGATGATCGCCTACTACGGGCGCATCGAGTTCAACGGCATCGGCAGCGGCCGCTTCGACCGGCTGCTGCGCACCAGCTTCCATTCGCCGCTGCACGCCAGTGACTGGGTGGTGGCCGAGGGCCAGGGCAAGATGCTGCTGGCCGACCGCGCCTTCGACGTGAACTCGTACGACCTGGACAACGGCAACCTGACCATCCGGTCGGGAAACCTGCTGGCGTACGAGCCCTCGCTGGCCCTCAAGCAGTCGATCGTCCCGGGTTTCCTGACGCTGATCGGAACCGGGAAGTTCGTGGCGGCGTCCAACGGTCCGGTGGTGTTCATGGAGCCGCCGCTGCGCGTGGACCCGCAGGCGCTGGTGGGCTGGGCCGACTGTCCCTCGCCCTGCCACCACTACGACCACGGCTACATGTCGGGCGTGATGGGCGGACTCCGCTCGCTGACCGGGATCGGCGGCACCTCGGGCGAGGAGCACCAGTTCGAGTTCGTCGGGGCGGGCACGGTGCTGCTGCAGTCGACGGAGCTGCTGATGGCGGAGCAGTCGGTCGGCGCGGTGGGTGCCGGGGCGGCCACGGGCAACGCCCAGGGCGTTCCTGGGGCCGGCCAGAGCCCGCTGGGGGTGCCGCGGATGCCGGGCCAGCTGGGTGATCTCCAGCGGCGGTTCGGGCTGTGATGCCCCTGGGGCCGCGCCACCCGAGCCGATCTTCCTATTTTTGTACGTAATTCAACTTCTTAGGTAGAGTTCTTTCATGGAGACGATGGAGACCGAGACTGCCACCCGCTGGCTCACCGACGCCGAACAGTGCGCCTGGCGCACCCACCTGGACGTCAGCAAACTGCTGATGCACCAGCTGGAAAAGGATCTCCAGCCCTTCGGACTCACCATCAACGACTACGAGATCCTCGTGAACCTCTCGGAGTCGGAAGGCCTGCGGATGCGCATGAGCGACCTGGCCACCGCCACGCTCCAGTCCAAGAGCCGGCTCTCCCACCAGATCACCCGCATGGAGACCGCGGGCCTGGTCCGCCGGGTGAACTGCGAGTCCGACCGCCGCGGCCTGTACGCGGTCCTCACGGACGAGGGCATGGAGACCATGCGCAAGGTCGCCCCGCACCACGTGGCGTCCGTACGGGAGCACTTCATCGACCTGCTGCCGCCGGAGGCCCTGCAGGCGCTGCGGGATTCGCTGCGCCCCGTCGCGGAGCACCTGCGCGGCAACCGCGGCAAGATCTGAGCGCCGCCCGCCCGGCGTGCCGCGCCGGGCGGGCGACCGCACAATGGACGGGAACGCTCACTGCCGGCCCGCCCGCCCGCAGGGCAACCGCAGGCGCCACGGCCGGCCTGAGGAGGTCACATGAAGCGCACCCTGTACGTTTCCGCGGCCGCGTCCGTCGTCCTGATGGTGGCGGGCCCGGCGAGCGCCGCGACGGCCGCCGTAGCCGCCGAGACGTCGCAAGCCGTCCCGGCGTCCGCCCTGGCCCGGGTGGACGCGACCGCCGAGAAGGCCGCCGAGGCTGCGCTGAAGGCGCATCCGGGCGTCGTCGAGTCGATCGACCGCGACGACGACGTCTGGCAGATCGACGTGATCGGCAAGGACGGCAGCCACACCGACGTCGAGGTGAACGTCGCCAGCGGCGCCGTCACCGACGAGGAGAGCACCGCCGCGAAGGACCGCGACGAGGAGGACCGGGCCAAGGACGGCGTTCTGCTCGCCGCGAAGGTCACCGCCCAGGAGGCCATGAAGACGGCCCTCGCGGCACATCCGGGCCAGGCCTGGTCCGTGAACTGGGACGACGACGATGACGACGGGCGCGCCCCCTACTGGGACGTCGAGGTCAAGACGTCCGGGGACATGACCCAGAACGTCCACGTCGACAGCATGACCGGGAAGGTCATCTCCGCCAAGCAGAACGGCGAGGACCACTGACCCGGCGGAACGGACGCACCGGACGGGGGCGCCGCGGCCCGCGGCGCCCCCGTCCCCGTCCCCGCCGTCGCGGGCCGGTCAGCCCTCGGTCAGGCTCTCCAGCAGCGCGTCCGCGGCCGCGTACGGGTCCAGCTCGCCGGCCGCCACCCGGGCCGCCAGCGCGTCCAGGTGCGCGTCACCGCGCAGGTCGGCCAGGCGCCCGCGCAGTGCGGTGATCGCGATGGTCTCCACCTCCCGCGCCGCCCGCGCCGCCCGGCGCTCGGCCAGCACCCCGCGCTCGTCCATCCACGCCCGGTGCTTCTCCAGCGCCTCGACCAGCTCGTCGATGCCCTGACCGCGCGCCGCGACCGTCTTGACGATCGGCGGCCGCCAGTCGCCGGGACCCCGGGTCTCCCCCAGGCCCAGCATGTGGTTCAGCTCCCGGGCGGTGGCGTCCGCGCCGTCCCGGTCGGCCTTGTTCACCACGTACACGTCGCCGATCTCCAGGATCCCCGCCTTCGCGGCCTGGATCCCGTCGCCCATGCCCGGAGCCAGCAGCACCACCGAGGTGTCGGCCTGCGAGGCGATCTCCACCTCGGACTGACCGACGCCGACCGTCTCGACCAGGATCACGTCGCAGCCGGCCGCGTCCAGCACCCGGATCGCCTGCGGCGCCGCCCAGGCGAGACCGCCCAGGTGGCCCCGCGTGGCCATGGAGCGGATGTAGACCCCCGGGTCGGAGGCGTGGTCCGACATCCGGACCCGGTCGCCGAGCAGCGCCCCGCCCGAGAAGGGCGAGGACGGGTCGACCGCGAGCACGCCGACCCGCTTGCCGGCGCCGCGGTAGGCCGAGACCAGGGCCGAGGTCGAGGTCGACTTGCCGACACCCGGGGAACCGGTCAGCCCGACCACGTACGCGCCGCCCGTCAGCGGTGCCAGGGCGGCCATCACCTCGCGCAGTTGCGGGGACGCCCCCTCGACCAGTGAGATCAGCCGGGCCACGGCCCGCGGCCGGCCCTCGCGGGCCTGTGCCACCAGCGTGGGGACGTCCACCGTCGCCATACGGGCACCTACGCCTTCGGAACGCGGATCACGAGGGCGTCGCCCTGGCCGCCGCCGCCGCAGAGGGCGGCCGCGCCGGTCCCGCCGCCGCGGCGCTTGAGCTCCAGCGCCAGGTGGAGCACCACGCGGGCACCGGACATGCCGATCGGGTGGCCCAGGGCAATGGCGCCGCCGTTGACGTTCACCTTTTCCGGGGTCACGCCGAGGTCCTTCATTGACTGCACGGCGACCGCCGCGAAGGCCTCGTTGATCTCGATGAGGTCCAGGTCGGAAACCTCCAGGCCGTCCTTCTTCAGGGCGTGCAGGATGGCGTTCGAGGGCTGCGACTGGAGGGAGTTGTCGGGGCCGGCCACGTTGCCGTGGGCGCCGATCTCGGCGAGCCACTCCAGGCCCAGCTCCTCGGCCTTCGCCTTGCTCATGACCACGACGGCGGCGGCGCCGTCGGAGATCTGCGAGGAGGTGCCGGCGGTGATGGTGCCGTCCTTGGCGAACGCCGGGCGCAGCTTGCCCAGGGACTCCGCCGTGGTCTCGGGGCGGATGCCCTCGTCGGCGGCGAAGACGACCGGCTCGCCCTTGCGCTGCGGGATCTCGACCGGGGTGATCTCGGCCTCGAAGACGCCGTTCTTCTGCGCGGCGGCGGCCCGCTGGTGGGACGCGGCGGCGAACTCGTCCTGCGGGGCGCGCTCGATGCCCAGGCGGGTGTTGTGCTTCTCGGTGGACTCGCCCATCGCGATGTTCTCGAAGGCGTCGGTGAGGCCGTCGTAGGCCATCGCGTCGAGCATCTCGATCGCACCGTACTTGTAGCCCTCACGGGACTTCGGCAGCAGGTGCGGGGCGTTGGTCATCGACTCCTGGCCGCCCGCGACCACGATGTCGAACTCCCCGGCGCGGATGAGCTGGTCGGCCAGCGCGATGGCGTCGAGGCCCGACAGGCACACCTTGTTGATGGTGAGCGCGGGCACGTTCATGGGGATGCCGGCCTTGACGGCGGCCTGGCGGGCGGGGATCTGGCCCGCGCCGGCCTGGAGCACCTGGCCCATGATCACGTACTGGACCTGGTCGCCGGAGATCCCGGCCCGCTCGATGGCGGACTTGATGGCGAAGCCGCCGAGGTCGGCGCCGGAGAAGGACTTCAGCGAGCCGAGCAGCCGCCCCATGGGCGTGCGGGCCCCGGCGACGATCACTGAGGTGGTGTTGTTCGTTCCGGACATGAGGCACAGCCCCTTGAGATGAGGAGTGAACGAGGGTTTACCCGAATGTACTGAGCGGTACCCGCCCCGTCACCGGGCAGTCGGTGTGATCGCTGGCACGTTGCGTGACACCCCGCCGGGGCGGTGCACTGGTCCCATGCTGACAAGAATCGACCACATCGGGATCGCCTGCTTCGACCTGGACAAGACCGTCGAGTTCTACCGTGCCACGTACGGGTTCGAGGTGTTCCACACCGAGGTCAACGAGGAGCAGGGCGTCCGCGAGGCCATGCTCAAGATCAACGAGACCTCCGACGGCGGGGCCTCCTACCTCCAGCTCCTGGAGCCCACCCGCGAGGACTCCACGGTGGCGAAGTGGCTGGCCAAGAACGGCGAGGGCGTGCACCACATCGCCTTCGGCACCGAGGACGTCGACGGCGACGCCCAGGCCATCCGCGGCAAGGGCGTCCGGGTCCTCTACGACGAGCCCCGCACCGGTTCCATGGGCTCCCGGATCACCTTCCTGCACCCCAAGGACTGCCACGGAGTCCTCACCGAACTGGTCACCTCCAACCCTGAGCACTGATGTCCCCATTCCCCGGCCGGTAGAGTGGCCATGGCTCGGCCGGGGTTCGGTGCGGAACGGGGTCGGGGCCTGCTAGCCCTGCCCCGACATCTGACACCATTTCCCCGGGGGCGTCGTTCAGCGGGCGAGCGATGCTCAATTGGGAGTGAGCTTGCGACCAGGGGACGGATGGGACCGCGCTGTGCGGGGCTACGAAAGCCAGGAGAGCCATCAGGCCGAAGCCGACCATCTCTCGCGCTTCGAAGCCGAGATGGAGCGGCTGAAGAAGGAGCGCGGGAAGGCCGTCCAGCACGCCGAGGACCTCGGCTACCAGGTCGAGGTGCTGCGCGCCAAGCTGCATGAGGTGCGCCGCGCGCTCGCTTCCCGCCCCGCCTACGACGGCGCGGACATGGGTTACCAGGCGGAGCAGCTGCTGCGCAATGCCCAGGTGCAGGCCGACCAGATGCGGTCCGACGCCGAGCGCGAACTGCGCGACGCCCGGGCGCAGACCCAGCGGATCCTCCAGGAGCACGCCGAGCACCAGGCACGCCTCCAGGCCGAGCTGCACGCCGAGGCCGTCAACCGGCGCCAGCGCCTGGACCAGGAGCTCAACGAGCGCCGCCAGACGGTGGAGGCGCACGTCAACGAGAACGTCGCCTGGGCCGAGCAGCTGCGCGCCCGCACGGAGGCCCAGGCCCGCCGGCTCCTGGAGGAGTCCCGCGCCGAGGCCGAGCAGGCGCTGAACGCCGCCCGCGCCGAGGCCGCCCGCACCGCCGAGGAGGCCCGCCGTCGGCTCGCCGCCGACGCGGAGGCCGCGCGCGCCGAGGCCGAGTCGGCGCTGCTGCGCGCCCGCAAGGAGGCCGAGCGGCTGCTGGCCGCCGCCTCCGCTCAGGCGCAGGAGGCCACCGAGCACGCGGAGCGGCTGCGCACCACCACCACCGCCGAGGCCGAGCAGACCCGGCAGCAGACCATGGACCTCGGCCGGGTGGCCGAGGCGCGGGTCCAGGAGGCCGACGGGGCGCTGCGCGCGGCCCGGGCCGAGGCGGAGAAGCTCCTCGCGGAGGCCAAGGAGAGCGCCGCCCGGCAGCTCGCCTCTGCGGAGTCGGTCAACGACCAGCGCACCCGTACCGCGAAGGAGCAGGTCGCCCGGCTGGTCGGCGAGGCCACGAAGCAGGCCGAGGCGCTCAAGGCCGAGGCCGAGCAGGCGCTGGCCGATGCCCGCGCCGAGGCGGAGCGGCTGCGCGCCGAGGCCGCCGAGCAGGCACGCACGGCCGCCGCCGAGGACACCGCGGCGCAGCTGGCGAAGGCGGCCCGCACCGCCGAGGACGTACTGAACAAGGCCTCGGAGGACGCCCGGGCGACGACCCGCGCCGCGTCCGAGGAGGCCGAGCGGATCCGCCGCGAGGCCGAGGCGGAGGCCGAGCGGCTGCGCGCCCAGGCCGCGGCCACGGCCGACGAGCTCAAGGGCGCCGCGAAGGACGACACCGAGGAGTACCGGGCCCGCACCGTCGAACTCCAGGAGGAGGCGCGGCGGCTGCGCGGCGAGGCCGAGCAGCTGCGCGCGGAGGCCGTCGCCGAGGGCGAGCGGATCCGCGGCGAGGCCCGCCGCGAGGCGGTGCAGCAGATCGAGGAGGCGGCCCGGACCGCCGAGGAGCTGCTGGGCAAGGCCAAGTCGGACGCCGACGAACTGCGCGGCGGGGCCACCGCCGAGAGCGAGCGGGTCCGCGCCGAGGCCGTGGAGCGGGCCACCACCCTGCGCCGGCAGGCGGAGGAGACCCTGGAGCGCACCCGTGCCGAGGCCGAACGGCTGCGCGCGGAGGCCGAGGAGCGGGCCGAGGCCCTGGCCGCCGAGACGGACGCCGCCCTGCGGGCGCGCCGCGAGGAGACCGAGCAGGCCCTGACGGCGAAGCGGGCCGAGGCCGAGGCCGAGCTGGCCCGGCTGCAGGCGGACGCCGAGGCCCGGCTGACGTCGGCGGAGCAGACGCTGCGCGAGTCCCGCCTGGCGGCGGAGAACATCCGCAAGGAGACCACCGAGGAGAACGACCGGCTGCGCGCCGAGGCGGCGGAGCGGATCCGCACCCTCCAGGCCCAGTCGGAGGCGGAGTCCGAGCAGCTGCGCGCCGAGGCCGCGCAGGACGCCGGCCGGGTCCGCGCGGAGGCCGAACTGGTCTCCGTACGGCTGCGCGCCGAGGCGGAGGCCGAGTCCGAGCGGGTCCGCACCGAGGCGCAGGAGACCGCGGACCGGCTGCGCGCCGAGGCGAAGGCGGCGGCCGAGCGGGTCGCCGCGGAGGCCGCCGAGGCCCTCGCCGCCGCCCAGGAGGAGGCCGCGCGGCGTCGCCGGGAGGCCGAGGAGACCCTGTCGGCGGCCCGGACGGACGCCGGCAACGAGCGGGCGCAGGCCCGCGAGCAGAACGAGGAGCTGCTGGCGCAGGCCCGCAAGCGCTCGGAGGAGGCGCAGGCCGAGGCGGCCCGCCTGACCGAGGAGGCGGAGCGCCGCGCGGCGGAGCTGGTCGCGGCGGCCGAGGCCACCGCCCAGCAGGTACGGGACTCCGTGGCCGGGATGCACGAGCAGGCCGAGGAGGAGATCGCCGGCCTGCGCAGCGCGGCCGAGCACGCGGCTGAGCGTACGCGCACCGAGGCGGAGCAGGAGGCGGACCGGGTCCGCGCCGACGCCCACGCGGAGCGCGAGCGCGCGGCCGAGGACGCCGCGCGGGTGCGCAGCGAGGCCCGCGTCGAGACGGACGCGGCGAAGGAGCTGGCGGCGCGGACCGTCGGCGACGCGATCGCGGAGGCCGAGCAGCTGCGGGCCGACACGGCCGAGTACGCGCAGCGGGTGCGCACCGAGGCGACGGACGCGCTGGCGGCGTCCGAGCGGGACGCGGCGCGGACCCGCGCGGACGCCCGCGACGACGCGAACCGGATCCGCGGCGAGGCGGCGGAGTCCCTGGAGGCCTCGCGCGCCGAGGGCTCCCGGATCGTGGCCGAGGCCGAGGCGGAGGCGGAGCGCCTCACCGAGGAGACCCTCGCGGCGAACGCGGCGACCGTCGCCGACGCCCGGGCGGAGGCGGAGCGGCTCACCGCCGAGGCCACCGAGGCGGCGGACGCCACCCGTGCCGAGGCGGCGGGCACCCTGGACGAGGCGCGCGCCGAGGCGAACCGGCTGCGCACCGAGGCCGCCGAGCAGGCGGACCGGCTCATCACCGAGGCGGCGTCCGAGGCGGACAAGCTCACCGAGCGGACCCGCGAGGACAACGAGCGCACGGTCGGCGAGGCGGCCGCGGAGGCGGAGCGCCTGACGGCCGAGGCGGCACGGGTCCTGGAGGAGGCCCGGGCGCGGGCGGAGGCCCTGAAGGCGCAGGCGGCCGACACCCTGGCGGCGGCGGAGCGGGACTCGGCGCGGATCCTGGTGGACTCCCGCGCGGAGGGCGACCGGCTCATCGAGGAGACCCGCGCGGCCAACGAGCGCACGGTCGGCGAGGCCGCGGCCGAGGCGGAGCGGCTCGTCGCGGAGGCCGCGCGGACCCTGGACGAGGCCCGCACCGAGGGCGGCCGGATCATCGGCGAGGCCACCGCGGAGGCGGAGCGCGTCACGGCCGCGGCGGCCGAGACCCTGGCGGCCGCCGAACGGGACGCCGAGCAGACCCTGGACGAGGCGCGCGCCGAGGGCAACCGGCTGCGCACCGAGGCAGCCGAGCAGGCGGACCGGCTCATCACCGAGGCGGCATCCGAGGCGGACAAGCTCACCGAGCGGACCCGCAAGGACAACGAGCGCACCGTCGGCGAGGCGGCCGCCGAGGCGGAGCGGCTGCGCGCGGAGGCGGCCGAGGCGCTGGCCTCGGCGCAGGAGCACGCGACGCGCACCCGGTCCGAGGCGGAGCGGGTCAAGGCCGAGGCGGCCACCGAGGCCGAGCGCACCCGCACGGAGGCCCGTACGGAGTCCGAGCGGCTGCTGGACGAGGCCCGCGAGGAGGCCAACAAGCGGCGCAGCGAGGCGGCGGAGCAGGTGGACCGGCTCATCACGGAGGCGGCGGCCGAGGCCGACCGGCTCACCGCGGACGCGGGCCGTCAGGCGCTGGCCGCCACGACGGCGGCCGAGGAGCAGGCCGACGCGATGGTCGACGCTGCCCGCAAGGAGGCCGAGCGCATCACGTCGGAGGCGACCGTCGAGGGCAACTCCGTGGTGGAGAAGGCCCGGACGGACGCCGACGAACTGCTGGTCGGGGCGCGTACGGACGCGGCTGCCATAAGGGAGCGGGCGGAGGAGCTGCGTGCCCGCGTCGAGTCCGAGGTGGAGGAGCTGCACGAGCGCGCCCGCCGGGAGTCGGCCGAGCAGATGAAGTCGGCCGGCGAGCGAGTGGACAAGCTGGTCCGGGCGGCGACCGAGCAGAGCGCCGCCGCCGAGGCCAAGGCCAAGGAACTGGTGTCGGACGCGAGCAGCGAGGCGAGCAAGGTCCGCATCGCGGCCGTGCGCAAGGCCGAGGCGCTGCTCAAGGAGGCCGAGACGAAGAAGGCGGAGGTGGCGCGGCAGGCGGAGAGCGCCCTCGCGGAGGCGAAGGCGGAGGCGGAGCGGCTGGTCGACGAGGGCCGTCGTGAGCTGGAGGTGCTGGTGCGCAGGCGCGAGGACATTCAGGCGGAGATCTCCCGTGTCCAGGACGTTCTTGAGGCGTTGGAATCTTTCGAGGCACCTTCGGGTGGCGGAAAGCCCGCTGTGGGTGGTCAGGGCGCGGGGGGCGTGAGGGCCGGCGCAACAGCGGGTTCCACTCGTTCGAGTGGTAAGGCGTCAGAGGGGTAGTCAGAAGACAGGATGTGTGCTTCTGAGGGAGGTTCAGGCGGACGAGTGACAAGCATTCCGCCGCCTTGCCACTCAAAAGGGGTGTCATTGTCCAGGGCAAACCCGGATTGACTCGATGACACGCCGCCCTGGCGCCTAGGATTCCCCTTAACACCTCACGTAGCACCTCATCGGTCTCATTCGACAGGAACCCCATGAGCGACACTTCCTCCCCCTTCGGCTTCGAGCTCGTGCGGCGTGGTTACGACCGCGGTCAGGTGGACGACCGCATCAGCAAGCTGGTCTCCGACCGCGACAGCGCCCTAGGACGTATCAACTCTCTGGAAAAGCGGATCGAGGAACTGCATCTCGAGACGCAGAACGCCCAGGCCCAGGTGAGCGACGCGGAGCCGTCGTACGCCGGCCTCGGCGCCCGGGTCGAGAAGATCCTGCGGCTGGCCGAGGAGGAGGCGAAGGACCTGCGCGAGGAGGCCCGTCGCGCGGCCGAGCAGCACCGTGAGCTGGCCGAGTCGGCGGCCCAGCAGGTGCGCAACGACGCCGAGTCGTTCGCTGCGGACCGCAAGTCGAAGGCGGAGGACGAGGGCGTCCGCATCGTCGAGAAGGCGAAGGGGGACGCCGCCACCCTGCGCGCCGAGGCCCAGAAGGACGCCGCCTCCAAGCGCGAGGAGGCCGACGCCCTCTTCGAGGAGACCCGCGCCAAGGCCGCCCAGGCCGCCGCGGACTTCGAGACCAACCTGGCCAAGCGTCGCGAGCAGTCGGAGCGCGACCTGGCCTCGCGTCAGCAGAAGGCCGAGAAGCGCCTGGCCGAGATCGAGCACCGCGCCGAGCAGCTGCGCCTGGAGGCCGAGAAGCTGCGTACGGACGCCGAGCGCCGGGCCCGCCAGACGGTGGAGACCGCGCAGCGCCAGGCCGAGGACATCGTGGCCGACGCCAACGCCAAGGCCGACCGCATCCGCAGCGAGTCCGAGCGCGAGCTGGCGGCGCTCACCAACCGCCGCGACTCCATCAACGCCCAGCTGACCAACGTCCGCGAGATGCTGGCGACGCTGACGGGCGCCGCCGTGGCGGCCGCCGGCTCCCCGATCGACGACGAGCCGGTGACCCGCGGCGTCCCGGCGCAGCAGAGCCGCTAGTACGCCCGCGCGTACGCCGCCGCCCGCCCGCAGGGAGCGGACCGGCACATCAGGGGCCGTACGTCACCTTTTCGAGGTGGCGTACGGCCCCTCGCCGTTCTAGCGTGGCGGCATGATCGAGCTAGAGGGCCTTACGAAACGATTCGGCGCGAAGACCGCCGTGGACAACCTCAGCTTCCAGGTCAGACCGGGGGTGGTGACCGGCTTCCTCGGCCCCAACGGGGCGGGGAAGTCCACGACCATGCGCATGATGCTCGACCTCGACCGCCCGACCGGCGGTTCGGTCCGGATCGACGGGAAGCACTACCGGGACCTGAAGGAGCCGCTGAAGCACATCGGAGCGCTGCTCGACGCGAAGGCCATGCACGGCGGCCGCAGCGCGTACAACAACCTCCTGTGCCTGGCCCAGTCGAACCGGATCCCGGAGCGACGGGTGGCCGAGGTGCTGGACCTGGTCGGTCTGACGGCCGTGGCCAGGAAGAAGTCGAAAGGATTTTCGCTGGGCATGGGCCAGCGGCTGGGAATCGCCGCGGCCCTGCTCGGTGATCCGGAGATCCTGATGTTCGACGAACCCGTCAACGGTCTTGATCCCGAGGGAATTCTCTGGATCCGCAATCTGATGAAGGGGCTGGCCTCGGAAGGAAGGACGATCTTCGTCTCCTCCCACTTGATGAGCGAAATGGCCCTGACGGCAGATCATTTGATCGTCATCGGCCAGGGAAAGCTCCTCGCCGACTTGTCGATGTCCGATTTCATCCAGCAGAACTCGCGCAGTTACGTCCGGCTGCGCTCTCCGCAGCAGGAACGGCTCAAGGACGTCCTGCACGAGGCGGGGATCAGCGCGGTCAGCGTCCCCGCCACCGGCACCCTGGAGATCGACGGCGTCCCGTCCGAGCGGCTCGGCGAACTGGCCGCCCAGCACCAGATCGTGCTGCACGAACTCAGCCCGCAACGGGCTTCACTCGAGGAAGCGTTCATGCGCATGACGGCGGACTCCGTCGAATACCACGCCCACGCGCCCGGCGCGCCCGTCCCCGGACCGGCGGGCCCCGCGTGGGCCGCCGGCTTCGAGGCCACCCGCAAGGGCGGTGAGTGACCGTGGCCTACTCCGCCGTCCTCCGGTCCGAGTGGACCAAGATCCGCACCGTCGCCTCCACGAGCTGGACCCTGGCCACCACGCTGCTGGTCACCGTCGCCGTCGGCGCCGGACTGTGCGCCGTGGTCAACGCGACCTTCGACGACATGCCCAAGTCCTCGCAGGTGACCTTCGACGCCACGCAGATGAGCTTCTCCGGCATGCTCCTGGGCCAGCTGGCGGTGCTGGTCTTCGGCGCGATGGTGGTCGGCAGCGAGTACGGGACCGGGATGATCCGCACCTCCCTCGCGGCCGTGCCCCGGCGCGGCACCCTGCTGCTGGGCAAGGTCACCGTGGCCACCGGGCTGGCCCTGGCCGTCGGCCTGGCCACCGGGTTCCTGTCCTTCTTCCTCGGGCAGGCCCTCCTCGGCGACCACAGCACCGCCCTGGGCGAGGAGAACGTCCTGCGCGCCGTGATCGGCGTCGGCCTGTACCTGGCGCTGCTCGCCGCGTTCGCGATCGGCGTGTCCATGATCCTGCGGAACTCGGCCGCCTCGATCTCGGTCCTGATCATGTTCGTCCTGATCCTGCCCATCGTCCTCAGCCTGGTCGACGCCACCCGCAAGGTCGCCGACTACCTGCCCAACCAGGCCGGTTCCGCGATCATGGAGACCGTGCCGTCCGCGGTGAGCGGCTCGGACGCCCCCTACGGTCCCTGGGGCGGGCTCGGGATCATGGCGCTGTGGGCGCTGGCCGCCGTGATCGGCGGCTACTTCACCCTCGCGAAGCGTGACGCCTGACGGACAAGGCGTGAGGGCCCGGTGACGGGAGGTGTCCGTCCCACGACGGACACCTCCCGTACTACGGGAGATCCCGGGCCGGATCTCAGGGACAGCTCAGGGACAGCTCAGGGATCCGGCCCGGCGGGAACCGCAGCAGCCCCGATATCCTCTTAAGGCGTACGCGGGCGAAAGCCGTCCCGGCTGGCAAGGGGCACAGGGATGATCGAGGCCGTCGGCCTGACCAAGCGCTTCGGCGCCAAGACCGCCGTCGACCAGTTGTCCTTCCAGGTCAAGCCGGGTCACGTCACCGGCTTCCTGGGACCCAACGGCTCCGGCAAGTCCACCACCATGCGCATGATCCTCGGGCTGGACCGGCCCACCTCGGGCCGCGTCACGATCAACGGCCTTCCCTTCCGGGAACTGCCGAACGCCCAGCGGCACGTCGGCGCCCTGCTCGACGCCAAGGCCGTGCACGGAGGCCGCAAGGCCCGCACGCACCTGCTGGCCATCGCCCAGCTCTCCGGCATCCCGGAGAAGCGGGTGGACGAGGTCCTGGGCGTCGTCGGGCTCAAGGACGCGGCCGGCCAGCGCACCAAGGGCTTCTCCCTCGGCATGGGCCAGCGCCTCGGCATCGCGGCCGCCCTGCTCGGCGACCCCCAGGTGCTGCTCTTCGACGAGCCGGTCAACGGCCTCGACCCCGAGGGCATCCGCTGGGTCCGCAACCTCATGCGGCAGCTGGCCGCCGAGGGCCGGACGGTCTTCGTCTCCTCGCACCTGATGAGCGAGATGGCGCTGACCGCCGACCACCTCATCGTGATCGGCCGGGGCCGGCTGCTGTCCGACATGAGCACGCAGGACTTCATCACGCACAACTCGGCCGGATTCGCCCGGGTCCGCGCCGCCGACGGCCCCGGGGCGAGCGGCACCGACGGCCGCACGGCCCTGGGCGCCGCGCTGACGCAGGCCGGCGGCCGGGTCCTCCAGGAGCCCGACGGGGCACTGCGGGTGACCGGGCTGGACCTTCCCCGCATCAGCGACCTCGCGCACGCGGCCGGCGTACGGCTGTGGGAGCTGTCCCCGCACCGGGCCTCGCTGGAGGAGGCCTACATGCGGATGACGCAGTCCTCCGTCGAGTACACCTCCACCGAGGACCCCCGCGCCGAGCTGTGGGAGCCCGAGCCGCTGACCGTCCCGGAGTGGGAGGAGGCGGAGGCCCCCGTCCCGGCCGAGACCGCGGCGGGCTTCTTCGCTCCCCCGCCGCCCGGATCCGGGCGCCCCTTCCTGATGCCGGACAGCGCGGCCGGTCTCGCCCGCGCCACTCCCCCGCCCCCCGCCGACGGCTCCCCCGCCGAGGCCCCGTCCCCCGGCCCCGCCTCCCCCGGCCTCGCGGGCGCGGGCAAGAACACCCCCGAGGACCCCCGATGACCACCACCCCCGCCGGCCCACCCGCGGCGAGCGCGGAGCAGCCGGGGACGTACAGCTCGCCCCTGCCCACGCCGCGGCCGCACCTGGGGCACGCCGTGTCCTCGGAGTGGACCAAGCTGACCTCGGTGCGCTCCACCCTGTGGACGCTCGGGTCCCTCGTGGCGCTGGTCGTCGGCGTCGGCATGGTCGCCGTGTTCCAGACCACGGCCGCCGACTACCAGTACCTCCCCTTCACCGGTCCCGCCCTCTTCGGGCTGATGGCCGGCCAGGTGTCCGTGATCGTGCTGGGGGTGCTGACGATCTCCTCCGAGTACGGCACGGGCCTGATTCGCACCACCCTCACCGCTGCCCCGGACCGGCTGCGGGTGCTCACCGCGAAGTACCTGGTCTTCGGCACGGTCGCGTTCGTCGTCACGCTGTGCTCGGTGCTGTTCGTCGGCCTGTGGGCCGCGATCCTGCACAACGGCCCCGGCGCCGGCTCCCACGGGCTGGCCGACTGGACGGGCGCGGTGGCCGGCTCCTTCTACGTGACCGTGCTGGGCGTCCTCGCGCTCGCGGTCGGGGCGCTCGTACGGCACTCCGCGGGCGGGATCGCGGTCATGCTCGGCGTGGTCACCATGCCCCCGGTGCTCGGGGCGATACTGACCGCCTGGCCGGTCACCACCGGCCTCGGGACGCTGGTGCTCCGCTACAACGCCCCGGTGGGCCTGGTGCAGCTCTTCGGGCTGCAGGGCGTCGACATGGAGGGCCGGTCCGCCCCCAGCGACCTCGTCCAGCTGGCGCTGCTGCTCGTGGTGACGGCGAGCGCCGTCGCCGGCTCGTACGCGGTGGTCGGCCGCCGCGACGTCTGACGGCGGAGTTCAGTACCTGGGCGCGTTGCGGGACCGCTGCACCCTGGAGGTGCGGCGGTCCTTCGCGTTCCAGCAGGCCTTGTGCCAGTGCCGCCGGTCGTCGACGCCGCCGTACTCGGGCCAGGCCACCACGTGCGGGGTGCCCGAGGGGATCTCCTGGTCGCAGCCCGGGCAGCGGTAGCGCTTGCCGGCCGCGCTCGCCCCCGAGACCTGCCGGACCTTCCACTCCTCACCGAGGTACTCCTCGGTGCGCTCCAGCCCGAACCGGTCGAGGCCGGCGCCCGGGCGTTCGTCCGGACTCTCGCCGCCCCGGGGGCGGTTGTGGCGCGGTGACACGTATACCTCACGAAGGAGCGGGGGACAGTGACTTTCTCCCAGACTACGCGCAGCGAGCCGGGGTACCCGCAGGGTGGCTGGTGGGCACCGGCCTTCCGCAGGGAGCTGGCCCGACAATCTCAATAACTTTCCTGTCAGGCCGTGCCTTTGGCACGTGTCAGACGTTGTTGCCAGCAGACGTTGATGCCATCAACGAGTCGGTCCACCTGGGGAGGCCGCGTCAGCCGCGAGGAGGCTAAGGCGATGCGCGTAGGAGCGTTTGTACTGGCGGCCCAGTTCCCGGGTCAGGGGCAGGGGGAGGCACTGCACCGGGCGGTGCGGACCGCCGAGGTGGCCGAGGAGACCGGGCTGGACTCGGTCTGGCTCGCCGAGCACCACTTCGTGCCGTACGGGGTGTGCCCGTCAGCGGTGACCCTGGCGGCCCTGCTGCTGGGGCGGACCCGGCGGCTGCGGGTGGGCACGGCGGTCAGCGTGCTGCCGAACACGCACCCGGTGGCCCTCGGGGAGCAGGCGGCCCTGCTGCACGTGACCTCGGGCGGCCGGTTCAGCCTGGGAGTGGGGCGCGGCGGGCCGTGGGTGGACCTGGAGGTGTTCGGGGCCGGTCCGCAGGCGTACGAGACCGGTTTCCCGGAGGACCTGGACCTGCTGCGGCGGTGGCTGGCGGAGCCGCGGGTGGGGGCCGCCGGCGCGCGGCACTCCTTCCGCGAGGTGGCCGTCGTACCGCGCCCGGCCGACGCGCTGGACGGCGACGGGACGGGGCCGGAAGTGATCGTCGCCTGCACGTCCCCGGCGTCGGTACGGCTGGCCGCGGAGCGGGGTCTGCCGATGCTGCTGGGCATGCACTGCGGGGACGAGGAGAAGGCCGAGCAGGTCGCGCTGTGGCGGCGGACCGCGCTGGCGCACGGGCACGCGCCGGAGGCCGTACGGGCCGCCGCGCACGTGTCGGCGGGCGTCTGCCAGCTGGCCGACACCACGGCCGACGCCCAGGAGACCCTGCTGAAGGCGATGCCGGGCTGGTTCCGCCAGGGCCTGGACGCCCATGTGACGGTGGACGGCCGTCAGCGTGCGATGCGCGACCCGCACGCGTACACGGAACTGCTGTGCTCACTGCACCCGGTGGGCAGCCCCGTCCTGGCCGCGGACCGGCTGGCGCAGACCTCGGAGCGGACGGGCATCACCCGCTTCGCCCTGCTGACGGAGGGGTCGGGCGACCTCGCCGCCACGGAGGACAACGTCCGGCGCCTCGCCGCGGAGGTCCTCCCCCTGCTGGTGTGACCCCGTACGGGGCCTGGGCTGCCGCTCCTGTGTCAGTCGCACCTCCCGCGACACGGAGCGGCAGCGCGGTACCTGTCAGCAGTCCCGGAGCTCCGGGGACTGGTTGAGCAGCTGGCCGCGGATCGAGGTGAACTTGGCCAGCCGGTCGTCCACCGAGGAATCCAGCGGGAACACCGCCACACGGTGACAGTTCTGGAATGCCAGGCGCACCCCGAAGTGCCGCTGCAGCGCTCCGCGTATCGCGTCACTCGCGAGCGCGCGCAGCAGCTGCCCGCGCGCCTGCTCGTCCGGCGGCGGCGTCTGGTTGTCGGCGAACTCTCCGCCCTCAACCTCCAGCTGGGCCACCAACGAGCTGATCATCTCCCATGCGTAAGGCAGGGAGGTCCGGACGCAGTCGACGAAGGCGGCTTCGTCGACCTCGCCTCGCTCGGCCTGTTCGAGTAGGGCCGGTGAGACGTCGAGCGACATGGGTTCTCCTCTCGTGACCCAGGCAGTTTGGGCTGCCGGAGTCCTACGGGCAGGGAGGGAGGCCGCGACGCAGCGTGCACGCTCGGCAACCTCCCGCTCACCACGGTAGGCGCCCACCGGGTACCGCACCAGGAGAATGCGCATACAACGCGCCATCGGCGAACGGGGCTTTCAGGGGCGAATCGCGTGGAGGCCCGTCGGTCGAGTAGCGTTGCCGACCATGCGTCTCGTCATTGCCCGCTGCTCCGTCGACTACGCGGGCCGGCTCACCGCCCATCTGCCCTCGGCACCCCGTCTGATCCTCGTGAAGGCCGACGGCAGTGTCTCGATCCACGCGGACGACCGGGCGTACAAACCGCTCAACTGGATGTCGCCTCCGTGCACCCTCAAGGAGGGGACCGGTGACGACGCGAACGTCTGGACCGTCGTCAACAAGGCGGGCGAGAAGCTCATCATCACCATGGAGGAAGTCCTCCACGACTCCTCCCACGAACTGGGCACCGACCCCGGCCTCATCAAGGACGGCGTCGAGGCGCACCTCCAGGAGCTGCTCGCCGACCGGATCGACACGCTGGGCGAGGGCTACACCCTGATCCGGCGCGAGTACATGACGGCGATCGGCCCGGTCGACATCCTGTGCCGGGACGCCTCCGGCGCGACGGTGGCGGTGGAGATCAAGCGGCGCGGGGAGATCGACGGCGTCGAGCAGCTGACCCGGTACCTGGAGCTGCTGAACCGTGATCCGCACCTGGCGCCGGTGCGGGGCGTTTTCGCGGCGCAGGAGATCAAGCCGCAGGCGCGGGTTCTCGCCCATGACCGGGGGATGGACTGCGTGGTCCTCGACTACAACGCCCTGCGCGGCATCGAGGACGACAAGCTCCGCCTGTTCTAGCCTTCCGGCGGGCGGGCCCCGGCGCTGTGCGCCGCCGTCCGCGGCCCGTCGTTCCCACGGCCCTCCGAGCCCCGCTCGGAGGGCCGTTGGCGTACGGGCGCCCGTGCGGGCCCTCCCGCGCCCCGCGGGGTCAGATCGTCGTCGGGGACTGCGCCGCCGTCGGGGACTGGGCTTCCGACGAGGTCGTCGGGGTGGTCGGCGCCGAGCTGGTCGGGGCCGGGCTCGTCGGGGGCGGCGGTGACGTCACCGGGGGCTCCGGGTCCGGGTCCGGGTCGGGCTTGGGGGTCTCCGGCGTCGGCTTCGGGGCCGGCGGGGTCGGCTGGGGCTGCTGCGGGCCCGGCGTGTGGCCCGCCGGCGGGGGCGTCGGCCGGTGGCCCCCGCCCGGGTTCGGGTCGGCGGCGGGCGGCGGCGCGGCCGGTTCCGGCGCCGAACCGTTCCCGCTGTTCCCCGGCACCTGCGGCGGGACCACCGCGGGCGTGTCCGGGGTCGAGGACACGGCCGGCGCGGCCGGCTGCTCCGGGTCGTCGCCCCCGGCCGTCAGCGACAGGCCGACGACCGTGCCGAGCGCCACCACCGTGAGCGCCCCGGCGGCGGCCAGCAGCACCGTCTTGCGCCGTCCGCCCGCGGCGGGCCGCGGGCGGCGGTAAAGGGGAGCCGCTGCCGGTGCCGGCGTGAACGTGTCGGCGTAGACCTGGGACAGGGACGTGGGCGAGCCGGCCGGCTTCCCGATCCCCGGGGTCACCCGGGTGACGGCCTCGGACGGGGCCGGCTGGGGCGTCGGCCGCGGAGCCGGCTGCGACGGCGGCTGGGCAGCCGGCCCGGCGGGCGGGAGGGCCGGCGGCGCCTCCAGGCGCAGCGGGGGCGATGCCTTCGCTGCGGTGGCCGCCCGGTCCCGGTCGGTGACCAGCGCCAGCGCCCGCCGGCCGGAGACCGTCCCGCGCTTGTCCGCGAGCGCCCCGCGCAGCCCGATCGAGGCCTCCAGCTCCGCCCGTGCCCGCTCCAGACGCCCCTCGCACAGCGCGAGCACGCCCAGCTCGTGGTGGAAGTACGCCTGCTCGGCGACCTCGCCCGCCTTCCGGGCGGCTTCCGCTCCCGAGCGCAGCACCCGCTGCCACGCCTCCCAGTACGGCGCCGCCGCCAGGGCCGGCGCCGCCGTGCGGGCCAGGAGTACGGCGGCCACCACATCGGCCCCGGCCAGCGCTGCCAGTACGGCGTCGGCCTCCGCCGCGACCCGCTCCGGGGTCACCGAGGCGTGCCCGGTCCACCAGGCGTAGTGCCGGGCGGCGGTACGCGCCTCCTCGGCGGCGGTCTCCCCGTACCCGGCCTCCTCCAGCTGCCGCGCGACCCCCTCCGCGAGCCGGTAGCGCGGCCCAACGGGGGTGATCAGCCCGCAGCCGAGGAGTTCGGCGACGGCGGCGTCGGCGTGCGTGTCCCCGACCAGCGCGGGGAGGTGGGCGTGGTGCGGGAGTTCCCCGGCCAGCGCGCAGGCGGTCCGCAGGGCCGCCCGGGCCGACTCGCTCACCCGGGAGGCCAGCAGTCCGGCGGGGGCGGCGGCCTGCGCCAGGGTGGGCAGCGGCACGTGGGAGGGATCGCGGGGGCGCTCCTCGAAGACGCCGGGCTCCTCGTCCTCGTCGGCGGCGGCGGTGTCGTTGAGTTCGTCGCGCTGCCGCAACAGCGCGGCGGCCTGCACGAAGCGCAGCGGCAGGCCCTCGGAGGCGAACCGCAAGTCCTCCGCCCAGGCCGTCTCCTCGTCGGTGAGCGCCCTGCCGGTCGCGGCCTCCAGCAGCCGCAGGCAGTCGGCCCGGCCGAGGCCGCCGAGGAAGACCTCCTCCAGGTGCGCGTCGTCGGAGGGAGCCTTGGTGTCGGGCGTGGCGGCGAGCAGGTAGGCGCATTCGGGGGTGGCGCGGAACAGCTCGTCGAGGGCGGGGCCGCCCAGTTCGAGGTCGTCGAGGAGCACGATCGCGCCGATCCCGGCGACGCCCGCGAGGAGCCGCGTACGGTCGGGGCGCTCGTCCCGGGTGTCGTACACGGTGGTGTACAGGGTGTGGAGCAGTTCGGCGGGCTGCTGGCGGCCGTGGCCGCTGAGCCGGACGACCCCGTCGGGCGCGAGGTCCGCGCAGTCGGCGGCGACGGCGTCGAGGAGGGTGGACCGGCCGGATCCGGCCGGTCCGGTCAGCCGTACGGAGCGGCCGCGCCCGAGGAGGCGTACGAGCCGCTCCCGCTCGTCCGCGCGGCCCAGGAGCGGCAGGGCGGGGACGGGCGGTCCGGGCAGCGCGGGCGGACGCGCGGCGGCGTCACGGGCGGCGCGGGCGGCGGCGTCGCGCCTGGCGGGGCGGCGAGCCGCCGCCTCGCGGGCGTCGGGGCGCAGGGGTTCGATCTCGCTGCCGTCGACGGGGTTGACGGTGAGGGTGAACTCGCCGGTGGTCAGGGTCACGACACGGGCGGGTGCCAGAGGCTGCGCCACCGCTGCCGGGGGCCGCGTCTCCAGTGCCCCGGCCGGCCGGCCCACGGGCTGTTCGTCCTGGCCGGGCTGCCCCTGTGTACGGTCCATGACCAAGTCCCCCGATCGCGCCGCGCGCCGCCGCCGTCTTCACCGTCTTCGTTGTGCCGGCGCCCGCTCACGTCGTCGTCGTTACCGGTCCGGTTTCCGCCCGAACCCTAGACCGTGGCCGGCCCCGGCGTCACCGCAGGGGTGCCTTCACCACCGGACCGTTACGATTCCCGCCGATCTTGGGCCTAGGCCGTCTCTTCCGGATCTCGCTCCCCCAGCTACCGCTGGGAGGTGCCCCCAGACCCGCGCCGCCTGGCAAGACCCGAAAGAGACGACCTAGTCCTTTCGGCCGGTCACGGCCACGGTGACGCCGAGGCCGATCATGGCGAGCCCGCCGGCCCCGCCGACCGCGGAGAGCCTGCGCGGTGATCCGGCGAACCAGTCGCGGGCGGTGGCGGCGGCGATCCCCCAGACGCTGTCGGAGACGATCGCGATGAGGCTGAAGACCAGGCCGAGCAGGAGCATCTGGAGCACGACGTGTCCCTGCTCCCGGTCGACGAACTGGGGCAGCACGGCGGCGAAGAACACGACGGTCTTGGGGTTGGCCACGCCGACCGCGAAGCCCTCCCCCAGGGTCCGCAGGCCGCCGGCGGCCGTGGGGGCCGCCTCCGCGACGGCGGCGTGCAGCGATCCGCGGCCCCGGAAGGCCTTGACGCCCAGGTGGACGAGGTAGGCGGCGCCGGCCAGCTTCAGGGCGGTGAAGACGAGGACGGACCGCTCGACGACGGCTCCGACGCCGAGCGCCACGGCCACGACGAGCACGTACGCTCCCAGCGTGTTCCCGGCCACCGTGATCAGCGCGGCCCGGCGGCCCTGCGCCAGCGCCCGTCCGACGACGAAGAGGACGCTGGGGCCGGGGATGAGGATCAGCAGGAGGGACATGGCCGCGAAGGCCGCGAGCCGGTCGGTGGACACCATGGCCCCATGTAAGCGGAGGGCGTCCCGGGGGCGCAGCCCCTTTTTCGCGCCCGACGCCCCCGCCCCGGATCACACCCGGGGCAGGGTCTCCGCTTCCAGGCCGCCCTCGATCGCGAGGATGCGGTGCAGCCGGGTGGCGACGAGCAGCCGCTGCATCCGGTCGGGCACCCCGCGCAGGACCAGGCGCCGCCCGGTCCGCCCGGCCCGCCGGTGCGCTCCCATGATCACGCCGAGTCCGGTCGCGTCCCAGGAGTCGAGTCCGGTCAGGTCGAGCACGAGGTCGCCGTGGCCGTCGTCGAGGGCGGTGTGCAGGACCGTACGGGCGTCAGCCGCGCTGCGCACGTCGAGGCGACCCCCGACAGCGAGTTCGGCGTGGTCGCCCCTGATGTGCATGTGTGCTCCCCGGCTTTACTGCGTACGTGTGGTCCGACGGTCCGTGATCGGCAACTCTCACTGCAACTGACTGCCGTGCGGGCGGTGAAGTTGCCGACCGTGAGCGAACCGATACCTAATTCACCCCGTAGGGTGCGAGGATTCGAACGTCCGTGCTCAGTGCTTGTAGAAGCCCTGGCCGCTCTTGCGGCCGATGTCGCCCGCGTCGACCATGCGGCGCATCAGCTCCGGCGGCGCGAACTTCTCGTCCTGGCACTCGGTGTAGATGTTGCTGGTGGCGTGGAGCAGGATGTCGACGCCGGTGAGGTCGGCGGTGGCCAGCGGGCCCATGGCGTGCCCGAAGCCCAGCTTGCAGGCGATGTCGATGTCCTCGGCGGTGGCGACGCCCGATTCGTAGAGCTTCGCGGCCTCGACGACCAGCGCGGAGATCAGACGGGTGGTCACGAAGCCGGCGACGTCGCGGTTGACGACGATGCAGGTCTTGCCGACCGACTCGGCGAACGCGCGGGTGGCGGCGAGGGTTTCGTCGCTCGTCTTGTAGCCGCGGACCAGCTCGCAGAGCTGCATCATCGGGACGGGCGAGAAGAAGTGCGCGCCGACGACCCGCTCCGGGCGCTCCGTCACGGCCGCGATCTTGGTGATCGGGATGGCGGAGGTGTTGGAGGCCAGGATGGTGTCCTCGCGCACGATCTTGTCGAGGGTGCGGAAGATCTCGTGCTTGACCTCGAGCTTCTCGAAGACGGCCTCGACGACGATGTCCACGTCGGCGACCGCGTCGAGTTCGGTGGTCGTGGTGATCCGGGCGAGGGCCGCCTCGGCGTCCTCGGCGGTCATCCGGCCCTTGGAGACGAACTTGTCGTACGAGGCCTTGATGCCGTCCGTGCCCCGGGTCAGCGCGGCGTCGGTGACGTCCCGCAGGACGACGTCCCAACCCGCCTGAGCGGAGACCTGAGCGATCCCGGAACCCATCAGTCCCGCGCCGATGACGGCGAGCTTCCCAGCCACTGCACACCCCTTGCTGTTCTCAGTACGACCCGGCCTCGTAGCCTCTCCGGCGGAGACTAGCGCCCGTGAGGGGCCGAGTGACCGCGAAGTAACACGCGTCACGTCTCAGATGACGGACATCACACTGGTACGGCCCACCAGGCGTGCGCCGCCTCACAGTTCAGCCTCCGGCCCCGCCCCCGCGGCGCGCCCGGCGCCTTCCGCGAACCGTCCCGGCGCGGCCCTCGCGGCGCGCCCGGACGGTTCGCGGAAGGCGGGCGGCGGGCGGCGCCCGGTGTTCCACCGGCGGGCCGGTCTACGCTGGCGGCATGGTGAACCTGACGCGCATCTACACCCGTACCGGCGACCAGGGCACGACCGCCCTGGGGGACATGAGCCGGACGCGGAAGACGGACCTGCGGATCTCCGCGTACGCCGACGCCAACGAGGCCAACGCCGCCATCGGGACGGCCATCGCGCTGGGGGCGCTGCCGGAGGAGGTCGTGAAGGTCCTGGTCCGCGTGCAGAACGACCTGTTCGACGTCGGTGCGGACCTGTGCACCCCGGTCGTGGAGGACCCGGAGTACCCGCCGCTGCGCGTGGAGCAGTTCTACGTGGACCGGCTGGAGGCGGACTGCGACGTCTTCAACGAGCGGCTGGAGAAGCTGCGGAGCTTCATCCTCCCCGGCGGCACCCCGGGCGCGGCCCTGCTGCACCAGGCCTGCACGGTGGTCCGGCGGGCCGAGCGCTCCACGTGGGCGGCGCTGGAGGCGCACGGCGAGGTGATGAACCCGCTGACGGCCACCTACCTGAACCGCCTCTCCGACCTCCTCTTCATCCTGGCCAGGACGGCCAACAAGGAGGTCGGGGACGTGCTCTGGGTTCCCGGCGGCGAGCGCTGACCCGGACCTCGCCCGTTCCCGGGAGACGACAGGGGCTAGCGCTTGGGTCCGGCCGGTTCGGCGGCCCCGTCCCGGTCCGCGTCCGTGCCCGCCGGGGCCTTGCGGGGCCAGATCGAGTAGCTCGCGGCGATCAGGGCCTGGATGCCGAGCACCCGCAGGGCGCCGGCCTGCCAGGCCTGGAGCCCGCCGGTGGCGGCGTCGTCGCCGACGTACCAGATACCCGCCTGGAGCAGCCCGATGGCGACGAGGGCGGCGGCCAGGGTCCGCGTCCAGAGCTTCCACTCGTGAACCGCGCGCTCCTTGCCGTACTTGGTACCGGGCGGCTTGGGGCCCCCAGCGAAGCGGTGGGCGGCGTGCCCGTCGAGCCACTTGACGGTGTAGTGCCCGTACCCAACGGTGTAGCCGATGTAGAAGGCCGCGAGACCGTGCCTCCAGCTCGGCTCGCCGCCGTTCTTCAGATCGATGAAGGACACCACCAGCAGCACCAGCTCCAGCAGCGGCTCCATCAGCAGCACCGCGGCTCCCAGCCTCGGCATTCCGGCCAGGTAGCGCAGCGCCAGTCCGC
Organism: Streptomyces sp. NPDC012794; assembly: GCF_042901085.1. NCBI lineage: Bacteria > Bacillati > Actinomycetota > Actinomycetes > Kitasatosporales > Streptomycetaceae > Streptomyces > Streptomyces sp. NPDC012794. Next base: position 112,241 of record NZ_JBIBCI010000010.1, on the reverse strand, counting down.
CCGCCAGCAGCACCCAGAAGCCGACCTCACAGGCGATGATCAGCCCGACCAGCATGACGGCCCTCCCTTCCTTCCCCGGATTCCCTTCCAGGTTTCCGGCCGCCGGGCCCCGCCGCGTCGTCGCCAGTGAGGAAAGCCCACTGCATCCTTCGATGTAGCGGACTCTCCGCCCCGGTACCGAGGCCGCGCCGCGGCGGACCGTGTTGGATGGGAACGTGCTCCCGAAGATCCCCCGCCCGCACCGCGACGACGTCCTGCTCGCTGCGGCCAGCGTGTGCGCCGGCCTGCTGCTCTGGGCGCTCGGCGTGTACAGCACGCCCAGCCGGCACTTCCTGCCCGACTGGGCGGTGCTTGTCCCCCTGGGGGTGCTCGGCGCCCTGGAGCTGCTGCGCCGTTCCGCGCCCGCCGTCACCCTGTCCGCCGGCACGGTCGCCCTGGTCGCGGACCAGTTCACGGTCGGCAGCATCGCCAGCGTCATCATCTTCACCGACCTGATGTACGCGGCGGTGGTCTACGGAAGACCGGCCACGGCCCGGCGGCTCCCGGTCAGCACCGGTCTGATCACCGTGGCCGTCACCATCGGCTCCCTGGTGTGGCTGCGCAGCCCGCAGGCCCTGCTCATCGGCGTGGTCACCGGCATCGTGAGCTTCGCCCCGGCCCTGACGGGCGCCACCCTGCGCAACCACCGCGAGGCCGCCGAGGCCGCCCGGCTGCGCGCCGAGCAGACGGCGCTGCTGGCCGAGATGGACCGGACGCAGGCGGTGGCCGCCGAGCGCGCCCGGATGGCGCGGGAGCTGCACGACATGGTGGCCAACCACCTCTCGGCGATCGCCATCCACTCCACCGCCGCGCTGTCCATCGACTCTCCCGCCACCAGCCGCGAGGCCCTCGGGGTGATCCGGGAGAACAGCGTGCAGGGGCTGGCCGAGATGCGCCGGCTGATCGGGCTGCTGCGGGACGCCGGGGCGGGGCAGGAAGCCGTCGCGGTGCCCTCCCTGGACGGCCTGGACGCCCTGCTGGGGCAGGCCCGTACGAACGGGTCGGCGAGCGGGCTGGAATTCGTCCTGGCGGACGAGCGGGCCGCGGGGCCGCCGCTGCCGGCCCCGGTGGAGCTGGCGGCGTACCGGATCGTGCAGGAGTCGCTGACCAACGCCCTCAAGCACGCGGCCCCCGGCACGGTCCGGGTCCGGGTGGCTCGGGGGGCCGGGCTGCTGACGGTGGCGGTGGACTCCCCGTACGGGGAGCGGCCGGGCCCGCGCGCCCCGGGGTCGGGGGCGGGGCTGATCGGCATGCGGGAACGTACGGAGCTGCTGGGCGGGACCTTCGCGGCGGGTGCTTCGGGCAGGGTGTGGCAGGTGCGGGCGGCGCTGCCCGCCGGGGAGAGGGCGGTGCAGTCATGACCATCAGGGTCGTCGTGGCCGAGGACCAGCAGGCGGTACGGGCCGGCCTGGTGCTGATCCTGCGCAGTGCGGGCGGCATCGAGGTGGTGGGAGAGGCGGCGGACGGTGAGGAGGCGGTGCGGCTGGCGGAGGAGCTGCGGCCGGACCTGGTCCTCATGGACGTGCAGATGCCGAGGCTGGACGGGGTGTCGGCCACCCGCCGGGTGGTGGAGCGGGGGCTGGCGGACGTGCTGGTGCTGACCACCTTCGACCTCGACGAGTACGTCTTCGGGGCGCTGCGGGCGGGGGCGGCGGGCTTCCTGCTGAAGGACGCGGACGCCGCGGAGCTGATCGCGGCGGTGCGGACGGTGGCGCGCGGCGAAGGACTGATCGCCCCGGCGGTGACCCGGCGGCTGATCGCCGAGTTCGCGGCTCCGAAGGCGGTGCGCGCGCCGGTGCGGCCGGAGGCGGCCGCGGCGGTGGAGACGCTGACGCGGCGCGAGCGGGAGGTGCTGGGGGCGCTGGGCGGCGGGCTGTCGAACGCGGAGATCGCCGTACGGCTGGACATGGCGGAGGCCACGGTGAAGACCCACGTCAGCCGGCTGCTGGGGAAGCTGGAGCTGCGCAGCCGGGTCCAAGCGGCGGTATTGGCGCAGGAGTTGGGGATCGAGCCGACCCCTTGAGGTGAGGTCTGGACCTCTTGACGCTTGGTCCAGACCTTTCTAGTCTCACCGCATCACTGTGGTGAGCGTGCCATGACAAAGATCGCAGCGAGGCGTGCTCACGGGCGGCGCAGGTCCCACCCCCATGTACCGGTCGGCCCCACGACCGGTACGGACCTCCGGAGGAGCACCCTTGAGCACAGCACCCCCACGACGCAACCGTCTGTTCAGGAGGCTGGCCGCCACCGTGGCCGCCCTCGCCCTGCCCGTCGCCGGCCTGGTCGGCCTGGCGGGCCCGGCGCAGGCCGCCGCCTCCGCGACCGCGACCTACACGAAGGTCTCCGACTGGGGCTCCGGCTTCGAGGGCAAGTGGACGGTGAAGAACACCGGCACCACCACCCTCAGCAGCTGGACCGTGGAGTGGGACTACCCGGCCGGCACCCGGGTGACCTCCGCATGGGACGCCACCGTCACCGGCTCCGGCGACCACTGGACGGCCAAGAACGTCGGCTGGAACGGCACCCTCGCCCCCGGGGCCACCGTCAGCTTCGGCTTCAACGGCACCGGGCCCGGCGCCCCCGCCGGCTGCAAGATCAACGGCGGCTCCTGCGACGGCGGGTCCAACCCCACCGACGCCCCGCCCTCGGCCCCCGGCACCCCCACCGCGACCGGCGTCACCGAGACCGCCCTGACCCTGTCCTGGCCGGCTGCCACCGACGACAAGGGCGTCAAGAACTACGATGTGTACCGCGACGGCACCCGGCTCACCACCGTCACCGGCACCACCTTCGGCGACAGCGGCCTGACCAAGGGCACCACGTACACCTACGCGGTCACCGCCCGGGACACCGCCGGCCAGACCGGCCCCTCCTCCGGCACCCTCTCGGTGACCACGACCGGCGGCACCCAGCCCCCGGACCCGGGCACCAAGGTCAAGCTCGGCTACTTCACCAACTGGGGCGTCTACCAGCGCAACTACCACGTGAAGAACCTGATCACCTCCGGCAGCGCGGCGAAGATCACCCACATCAACTACGCCTTCGGCAACGTCCAGAACGGAAAGTGCACCATCGGCGACGCCTACGCCGACTACGACAAGGCCTACACCGCCGACCAGAGCGTCGACGGCGTCGCCGACACCTGGGACCAGCCCCTGCGCGGCAACTTCAACCAGCTGCGCGAGCTCAAGGCCAAGTACCCGCACATCAAGATCCTCTACTCCTTCGGCGGCTGGACCTGGTCCGGCGGCTTCGGCCAGGCCGCCCAGAACCCGGCCGCCTTCGCCGACTCCTGCCACGCCCTGGTCGAGGACCCGCGCTGGGCGGACGTCTTCGACGGCATCGACATCGACTGGGAGTACCCGAACGCCTGCGGACTGTCCTGCGACACCAGCGGCGCCGCGTCCTTCAAGAACCTGATGTCGGCCCTGCGCGCCAAGTTCGGCGGCTCCAGCCTGGTCACCGCCGCGATCTCCGCCGACGGCTCCAACGGCGGCAAGCTCGACCTCGCCGACTACGCGGGCGCCGCCCAGTACGTCGACTTCTACAACGTCATGACGTACGACTTCTTCGGCGCGTGGGAGGCCAAGGGACCCACCGCCCCGCACTCCCCGCTGACCTCCTACGCCGGCATCCCCATCGCCGGTTTCAACTCCGAGGCCGCCATCACCAAGCTCAAGGGCAAGGGGATCCCCGGCTCCAAGCTCAACCTCGGCATCGGCTTCTACGGCCGCGGCTGGACCGGAGTAACCCAGAACGCCCCCGGCGGCACCGCGACCGGACCCGCCCCGGGCACCTACGAGCAGGGCATCGAGGACTACAAGGTCCTCAAGAGCAGCTGCCCCACGACCGGCACCGTCGCCGGCACGGCCTACGCCAAGTGCGGCGGCAACTGGTGGAGCTACGACACCCCCGCGACCATCGCCGGAAAGATGACCTGGCTGAAGAACCAGGGCCTCAAGGGCGCCTTCTTCTGGGAATTCAGCGGCGACACCGCGAACGGCGAACTGGCCGACGCCATCCACACCGGGCTGCGGTGACCCCCACGCACCGCCCCGGTCCGCGATCCCTCGTATGAGGGTACGAAGCCGGGGAGGCGGGACCGTCCCCCGCCTCCCCGGCTTCCTCACGTCCTGCGGGCGGCGCCCCGCACGCCTCAGGCGACGTTCACCCGCTGCCCGGGCGGCGCCGCCTCCAGCCACGCCAGGAAACCGGTCAGCGCGTCCTCGCTCATCGCCAGCTCAAGGCGGGTCCCCCGGTGGGAACAGCCGAGCACGACGGCGTCGGACAGCAGGGCCAGCTCCTCCTCGCCCTCGGGCGCGCGGCGCGCGAGGACCTCGATGGAGGAACGCTCCAGCAGCCGGCGCGGGCGCGGGGAGTACGAAAAGACGCGGAACCACTCGATCCGGTCACCGCTGTAGCGGGCGACCCCGTAGACCCACCCCTTGCCGGAGACGTCCGGCTCGTCGGTCACGCCCCAGCGCAGGCTGCAGTCGAAGGTCCCGCCGGACCGCTGGATGAGTCTGCGGCGCAACCCGAACACGAACAGCCCGACCACCACCAGGGCTACGACCAGGCCGCTCACAAGCAGAGCGAGGAGCATCTTCACCGACCTCCTCGCTCATCGAAAACCGCACAAACAAAAGTACGTACATCGCCTCAGCCGCGACCCGGTCCGGAAAATTCCGGACCTGACCGCGGCTGAGGTATCAAACTGTTCGGTACGGGGCTCAGTGCCCCGCGACCGCGCGCAGCCGGACATCGGCGCGACGTTCGGCGGCCGCGTCGGCCTCCGACTTCGCGCGCTCCAGTGCCCGCTCCGCCCGCTGGACGTCGATCTCGTCCGCGAGCTCGGCGATCTCGGCCAGCAGGGACAGCTTGTTGTCCGCGAACGAGATGAATCCGCCGTGCACCGCGGCGACGACAGTGGCGCCCTCGCTGGTACGGATGGTCACCGGGCCCGATTCCAGCACACCGAGAAGCGGCTGGTGACCGGGCATGACGCCGATGTCGCCGGACGTGGTGCGGGCGACGACCAGGGTGGCCTCGCCGGACCATACATTGCGGTCCGCCGCGACCAGCTCGACGTGCAGCTCAGCAGCCAAGGTGGCTCCTCGGGTCACCACCCGGCGGGTCAGCCGGGTGTTGGGTCAAATTCTAATGGGCGTGGGGAGAGGGACGGGACACCCGCCCCTCTCCCTGGGGACTGCGAACCGGTAGCGCTCCTCGCGGAGCGCGCCGGATCAGGAGACGCCCAGCTCCTTGGCGTTGGCCTTCAGGTCCTCGATGCCACCGCACATGAAGAACGCCTGCTCGGGGAAGTGGTCGTACTCACCGTCGCAGATCGCGTTGAACGCGGTGATCGACTCGTCGAGCGGAACGTCCGAACCGTCCACGCCGGTGAACTGCTTGGCGACGTGGGTGTTCTGCGACAGGAAGCGCTCGACGCGACGGGCACGGTGGACGACGAGCTTGTCCTCCTCGCCCAGCTCGTCGATACCGAGGATCGCGATGATGTCCTGGAGGTCCTTGTACTTCTGCAGGATCCCCTTGACGCGCATGGCGGCCGCGTAGTGGTCCGCCGCGATGTAGCGGGGGTCCAGGATGCGGGACGTGGAGTCCAGCGGGTCGACGGCCGGGTAGATGCCCTTCTCGGAGATCGGACGGGAGAGAACCGTCGTCGCGTCGAGGTGGGCGAAGGTGGTCGCCGGCGCCGGGTCGGTCAGGTCGTCCGCGGGGACGTAGATCGCCTGCATCGAGGTGATCGAGTGACCGCGGGTCGAGGTGATGCGCTCCTGGAGGAGACCCATCTCGTCGGCCAGGTTCGGCTGGTAACCCACCGCGGAGGGCATACGGCCGAGCAGGGTCGACACCTCGGAACCGGCCTGGGTGTACCGGAAGATGTTGTCGATGAAGAAGAGCACGTCCTGCTTCTGCACATCGCGGAAGTACTCCGCCATGGTCAGACCGGCCAGGGCGACGCGCAGACGGGTGCCCGGGGGCTCGTCCATCTGGCCGAAGACGAGCGCCGTCTTGTCGATGACGCCGGAGTCGCCCATTTCCTCGATGAGGTCGTTGCCCTCACGGGTACGCTCACCGACACCCGCGAAGACCGACACACCGTCGTGGTTGTTGGCGACGCGGTAGATCATTTCCTGGATCAGAACGGTCTTGCCGACACCGGCACCACCGAACAGACCGATCTTTCCACCCTTGACGTACGGGGTGAGGAGGTCGATGACCTTGACGCCGGTCTCGAACATCTCGGTCTTCGACTCGAGCTCGTCGAAGCTCGGCGCCTTGCGGTGGATGGGCCAGCGCTCGGTGACCTCGGCGTTCGCCTCCGGGTAGTTGAGCACCTCACCCAGGGTGTTGAAGACCTTGCCCTTGGTGAAGTCACCGACGGGGACGGTGATGCCCTCGCCCGTGTCGGTCACCGGGGCCTGGCGGACCAGGCCGTCGGTCGGCTGCATCGAGATGGTGCGGACGAGGCCGTCACCCAGGTGCTGCGCGACCTCGAGGGTCAGGGTCTTGAGCTTGCCGTCCTCGGCCGGGTCGGCGACCTGGACCTTGAGGGCGTTGTAGATCTCGGGCATCGCGTCGACGGGGAACTCCACGTCGACGACCGGGCCGATGACCCGGGCGACGCGGCCCGTGGCGGCGGCCGTCTCAACAGTGGTCGTCATTACTTGTCACTCCCCGCGGTCGCGTCGGCCATGGCGCTCGCGCCACCGACGATCTCGCTGATTTCCTGGGTGATTTCGGCCTGGCGGGCCGCGTTGGCAAGCCGGGAGAGGCTCTTGATGAGGTCTCCGGCGTTGTCGGTCGCCGACTTCATCGCGCGGCGGCGGGCGGCGTGCTCGGAAGCGGCCGACTGCAGCAGTGCGTTGTAGATGCGGCTCTCGACGTAGCGCGGCAGAAGGGCGTCGAGGACGTCCTCCGCCGACGGCTCGAAGTCGAACAGCGGAAGGATCTCGCCCTTCGTACCGCTCTCCTCCGCAGCCTGGTCGAGGCTGAGCGGCAGCATCCGGCCGTCCACCGCGTTCTGCGTCATCATCGACACGAATTCCGTGTAGACGATGTGCAGCTCGTCGACGCCGCCCTCGGCCGTTTCCGTCTGGATGGCCTCGATCAGCGGCGCCGCGACGCGCTTGGCGTCGGCGTAGGCCGGGCTGTCGGTGAAGCCGGTCCACGAGTCCGTGACCTTGCGCTCACGGAAGCCGTAGTAGGCGACACCCTTGCGGCCGACGATGTAGCTGTCGACCTCCTTGCCCTCCGCCCGCAGCCGCTCGGTGAGCCGGTCTGCCTGCTTGATGGCGTTCGAGGAGTAGCCGCCGGCCAGACCGCGGTCGCTCGTGATGAGCAGGACCGCGGCGCGGGTCGGCGTCTCGACCTCGGTGGTCAGGGCGTGCTTGGTGTTCGAACCGGTCGCCACCGCGGTCACCGCGCGGGTGAGCTCGGTCGCGTACGGCATCGATGCCGCCACCTTGCGCTGCGCCTTGACGATGCGCGAGGCGGCGATCATCTCCATCGCCTTGGTGATCTTCTTGGTCGCCGTGACGGCACGGATGCGACGCTTGTAGACCCGGAGCTGCGCTCCCATGAGTCAGGTCCCTTCCGTCGTCACTTGGAGACGTTGACGGCCGGCGCGTCCTCGCCCAGGAGCTTGCCGTCCGAGGTCTCGAACTGGCGCTTGAAGGCGGCGATGGCGTCGGCGATCGACGTCAGGGTGTCGTCCGACATCTTGCCGCCCTCGGCGATGGAGGTGAGGAGGTCCTTGCGCTCGCGGCGCAGGTGCTCCAGCAGCTCCGACTCGAAGCGACGGATGTCGTTGACCGGGACGTCGTCCATCTTGCCGGTGGTGCCGGCCCAGACGGAGACGACCTGCTCCTCGACGGGCATCGGCTGGTACTGGCCCTGCTTCAGCAGCTCGACCATGCGCTTGCCGCGCTCCAGCGAGGCCTTCGACGCGGCGTCCAGGTCGGAACCGAAGGCGGCGAACGCCTCCAGCTCGCGGTACTGGGCCAGGTCGACGCGCAGACGGCCGGAAACCTGCTTCATGGCCTTGTGCTGAGCGGAACCACCGACGCGGGAGACCGAGATACCGACGTTCAGCGCCGGGCGCTGGCCCGCGTTGAACAGGTCGGACTCCAGGAAGCACTGGCCGTCGGTGATGGAGATGACGTTGGTCGGGATGAACGCCGAGACGTCGTTGGCCTTGGTCTCGACGATCGGCAGACCGGTCATCGAGCCGGCACCCATGTCGTCGGAGAGCTTCGCGCAACGCTCCAGCAGACGGGAGTGCAGGTAGAAGACGTCACCCGGGTAGGCCTCGCGGCCCGGCGGGCGGCGCAGCAGCAGCGACACGGCGCGGTAGGCGTCGGCCTGCTTCGACAGGTCGTCGAAGATGATCAGGACGTGCTTGCCGGCGTACATCCAGTGCTGACCGATGGCGGAACCGGTGTACGGCGCCAGGTACTTGAAGCCGGCCGGGTCGGACGCCGGGGCGGCGACGATCGTCGTGTACTCGAGCGCGCCGGCCTCTTCCAGGGCGCCGCGAACGGACGCGATGGTCGAGCCCTTCTGGCCGATGGCGACGTAGATGCAGCGGACCTGCTTGTTCACGTCGCCGGAGCGCCAGTTGTCACGCTGGTTGATGATCGTGTCGACGGCCAGGGCGGTCTTGCCGGTCTGACGGTCGCCGATGATCAGCTGACGCTGGCCACGGCCAATCGGCACCATCGCGTCGACGGCCTTGTAGCCGGTCTGCATGGGCTCGTGCACCGACTTACGGACCATGACGCCCGGGGCCTGCAGCTCGAGGGCGCGGCGGCCTTCGGTCGCGATCTCGCCGAGACCGTCGATCGGGTTGCCGAGCGGGTCGACAACGCGGCCGAGGTAGCCCTCGCCGACGCCTACGGAGAGAACCTCACCGGTGCGCTGCACCGGCTGGCCCTCCTCGATACCGCTGAATTCGCCGAGGACGATCGCACCGATCTCGCGCTCCTCGAGGTTGAGGGCGAGACCGAGGGTGCCGTCCTCGAACTTCAGCAGCTCGTTCGCCATGGCGGAGGGCAGGCCCTCCACCTTCGCGATGCCGTCGCCGGCAACGCTGACCGTTCCGACCTCCTCGCGCGAGGCCGCGTCCGGCTGGTACGACTGGACAAAGGTCTCCAGTGCGTCCCGGATCTCCTCCGGCCGGATCGTGAGCTCCGCCATCTGGGTTCCCTGCTCTCCTTGTTGGGCCTGAAGCTTCTTAGGGGTCTGGGGGTGACCCCCAGGAATCTTCTGCAAGTTCTGCACGGCCCAACCGGGCCGCTAGGAATGCTTTGTATCTGTGTGGTGGCGGCTGGTCAGCCGGCCATGCGGCGCGACGCCTCGGCGAGGCGGTCCGCGATGGTGCCGTCGATGACCTCGTCGCCGACCCGCACCGAGATCCCGCCGAGGACCGCGGGGTCCACGTCGAGGTTCAGGTGCATCTGGCGGCCGTACAGCTTGGCCAGCACCGCGCCGAGACGCTGCTTCTGCACGTCGCTGAGCGGAACCGCGCTGGTCACGGTGGCGACCATGCGGTCACGGCGCTCGGCGGCGAGCTTGGAAAGGGACTCGAGTCCCGCTTCCAGGCTACGTCCACGCGGGTGCGTGACGAGACGGATGACCAGACGCTCGGTGACGGCGTTCACCTTGCCGCCGAGCAGGCTGCGCAGCAGCTCGCTCTTGGCGGTGCCGGTGGCGGCGCGGTCGGTCAGCGCGGAGCGCAGCTCGGTGCTCGAGGAGACGATCCGGCCGAAGCGGAAGATGTCGTCCTCGACGTTGTCGAGCCCGTTGCCCTGCTGGGCCGCCGTGAGGTCGGCGGTGGCCGCCAGCTCCTCCAGCGCGTCCACCAGGTCGCGGGACTGCGACCAGCGGGAGCGCGCCATGCCGGACACCAGGTCGAGGGTTTCCCCGCCCACCTGGCCGGACAGCAGCCGGCCGACGAGCTCGGCCTTGGCCTCGCCGGACTGCGCCGGGTCCGTGATGACCCGACGCAGCGAGACCTCACGGTCGAGCAGCGCGGTGACGGCTGCCAGCTCACCGGCGAGCTTCGCCGCGTCGACGGACGTGTTGTCCGTCAGCGCGTCGAGACGCTCGCGCGCGGAGGCCAGCGCCTCGCGGCTCGCTCCGTTCATCGGGCCGCCTCGGCCTTCTCCTCAAGCTCGCTGAGGAAGCGGTCGATGGTGCGGCTCTGGCGGGCGGCGTCCTCGAGGGACTCGCCGACGAGCTTGCCGGCCAGGTCGGTGGCGAGCTTGCCCACGTCCTGACGCAGCGCCTGAGCGGCGGCCTTGCGGTCTGCCGCGATCTGGGCGTGACCGGCAGCGATGATCTCCTCACGCTGCCGCTGGCCCTCTGCGCGCAGTTCTTCCTTGAGCGCAGTGCCCTGCTCCAGCGCGTCCTGGCGCAGGCGCGCGGCCTCGTGCCGGGCTTCGGCGAGCTGGGCCTTGTACTGCTCCAGCACGCTCTGGGCCTCGGTCTGAGCGGCTTCGGCCTTCTCGATACCGCCCTCGATCTGCTCGCGGCGCTCGTCCAGAACCTTGTTGATGTTCGGGAGGAGCTTCTTCGCGAGGAAGCCGAAGACGATGACGAAGGCGATCAGACCGATGACGAGCTCGGGGATCGGCGGGATGAGAGGGTTTTCCATCTCAGCCGCGAGAACCATGAGGTTCACATCAGTGCCTTTCGTCTAGTGGGCTGTTCGTCGAGACCGAGGATCAGGAGCTCGGGTAGACGAACGGCATGACCAGACCGATCAGGGCGAGCGCCTCACAGAAGGCGAAGCCGAGGATCTGGTTGGCGCGGATCAGGCCGGCAGCCTCGGGCTGACGGGCAAGGGCCTGGGTGCCGTTACCGAAGATGATGCCGACGCCGACGCCGGGGCCGATGGCCGCGAGACCGTAACCAACGGAGCTGAGGGAGCCGGTGACGGCGGCAAGGGTCTGGGACATGCCAGTTCTTCCTTCTCTTTCACGGACCGGTGGGGGTTGGCCACCGGACGAATACGGGGGGCTGAGCGGGGGCGGGCCTGGCTCAGTGGTGCTCGGCGAGCGCGCCCTGGATGAAGCTGCACGCCAGGAGGACGAAGACGTACGCCTGGACGGCCTGGATGAAGAGCTCGAAGGCGGTCATCACGATCACCATCACGAACGACACACCGGCGTAGGCGATGCCGATGCCGTTCAGCAGGTACCAGCTGGCGATCGTGAAGAGCAGCAGCAGGGTGTGACCGGCGAACATGTTCGCGAAGAGTCGGACCGCGTGGGTGAACGGGCGCACCAGGACGTTCGAGAAGAACTCGATGACCATGATGAGCGGCAGGACGCCGCCCAGGCTCTTGTCGTAGCCGGTGAGGTTCTTCAGGCCGCCGACGAAGCCGTGGCGCTTGAAGGTGACCGACATCCAGATCACGTAGACGATCAGCGCGAGGACGGCCGGGTACGCGATGATCGAGGTCACGGGGAACTGTGCCACCGGGACGATCGACCAGACGTTCAGGATCCAGACGAAGAAGAACAGGGAGACCATGAAGGGGACGTACTTCTCGCCCTCCTTCTTGCCCAGCGTCTCGTAGACGATGCCGCGGCGCACGAAGTCGTAGCCGGCCTCGCCGACCATCTGGAGCTTGCCGGGGATGATCTTCGCCTTGCCGAAGGCGGCCCAGAAGAAGGCCACGATGATGACGGAGCCCAGGAGGGCCAGCAGCATCGGCTTGTTGAAGTAGGCATTGCTGCCGGCTTCGCCCCACAGCGGCTCGAAGAGGAACGAGTGCAGGCCCGGGCCGGGGAATCCACATCCGTCGAAGATGTGACAGTCGGTCTCGAAGGCGAGGACCTGCGTCGGGTCAGCACTCACCGCGGGCTCCTTCAGCGTGGCGCATAGGTACGGCAACCTCGTTGTGTCGGCGCGGCGCGCAGCCGCGGTTCGGCACTGGACTGGTGTAACGGATGTGGGGGCGGCAGTCAGGCATCGAGCCTCGCGATGGAACAGGCGTCAGCTCAGATGCCCGCGCCCGCAGTGCCGCAGTTGGAACCGGACGATAGCAGCATCTCGAACGCACACTTATCCCGGCCCTACCCCTCACGACTTCGACCCCGGGTTCTCGGGCTTTTCACCCTTCGTCGAGTCCGGCTCGACGTACAGGATCTTCGCCTTCATATGAGCACGCGTCTGTGCGCCGATCCACACCAGGGTGGCGGCGACGAGCGTGATGGCGAACGCACGGGGGTGGAACAGCGTCGTGTTCTTGAACACGGCGAGAAAGACGAAGAGCAGCAGGATCTGTGCGGCGTAGAGCATGAGGCCCATGGCCTGGAACAGGTGCGGCAGGGATTTCGCCGTGCGCTGCAGGACGACGAATCCGAGTCCCATGAAGACGATCACGACCGCGGTCGCGACGACGGACCCGACGGCACCCTTGCCCCCGACGACCAGACCGCTGATCACGGCCGCGATGGCGCCGGCGAGAGCGGTGGGTACAGCGGTTTGCAGGAGGGATCGGACGTCATCTGACCGCATGGCGGTTTGCTCCGCGTGGTGGTGGGGGCACGGACTCGTACGGGAACTCGTACGGGGACGAGCGTAAGCCCGGTCCGAGCGAGAGCCTCGGGCCAATGGACCGTCGCACTACGGTCCTTCGGCTCTGTCACCGGGTTTAGTGAACGGTATCACAAACTATTTGATGAGAGCTTTACCTGCCCGGTGTGCTGACTGTCACACATGAGAGGTAACCCGCCCGTGTGTGCAGGACAAGGCGCCCTATTGTCTGGTAAAGGGCGCTCATGTCGGACATGCGCACACGCCGTCAGCGAGCCGATCCGGCCTTACGCCGGTCGGGGAGGCGCGAACGGGGGCCTACCGCGGTCGCGCCGTTGACGCCCGAAACCCCCGCCACGACGGGCCGTGCGGGCACCGGCTCCTGGCCCTCGTCGTCCCGTACGGCCGCCTCCGCGGCCCGCTCGCCGTGCCGGTAGCGCGGCGGTACCAGGCCCTCGGCCCAGCGCGGCGCCCGCGGGGTGAAGCGCGGCATCAGGAGCAGTACGAGGCCCAGCGCGCTCAGCGCGGCGAGGGAGAGGACGATCCACATCGAGGCCGAATGCACCGAATAGGCCACCGTGCCGAATGCGATCAGGCCCGACCAGAAATACATGATGAGTACGGCGCGGCTGTGGGAATGCCCCAGTTCCAGCAGCCGGTGGTGCAGGTGGCCGCGGTCCGCGGCGAAGGGGGACTGGCCGTTCCAGGTGCGCCGGACGATGGCCAGGACCAGGTCGGCCATCGGAATGGCGATGATCGTCAGCGGCAGCAGCAGCGGAATGAAGACCGGCAGCATCGCGTGGGTCGCGTTGCGCTCACCACCGACGAAGAGGGCCATCGTGTCGGGGTCCACCTGCCCCGTGATCGAGATGGCCGAGGCCGCCAGCACCAGGCCGATCAGCATCGAGCCGGAATCCCCCATGAAGATCCGGGCCGGATGCATGTTGTGCGGCAGGAAGCCCAGGCACATGCCCATCAGGATCGCCGCGAACAGGGTCGCCGGAGCGGCGGATTCGATGCCGTAGCCGAACCAGATCCGATAGGCGTAGAGGAAGAACGCGCACGTGGCGATGCAGACCATGCCCGCCGCCAGACCGTCGAGGCCGTCGACGAAATTCACCGCGTTGATCGTGATCACCACCAGCGCCACGGTGAGCAGGGTGCCCTGCCACTGGGTGAGCGCCACGGTGCCGATACCCGGAACCGGAATCCACAGGATGGTCAGGCCCTGCATGACCATCACGCCCGCGGCGATCATCTGGGCGCCCAGCTTGATCAGCGCGTCGAGCTCGAACTTGTCGTCCAGGACGCCGATCAGCCAGATCAGCGCCGCACCCGAGAGCAGGGCCCTGGGCTCGTTGGACCGCTCGAAGACCCCGTTGAGGTTCTGCAGGTGGTCGGCGATCAGCAGCCCCGCGCACATGCCGCCGAACATGGCGATCCCGCCGAGCCGCGGGGTCGGCTCCCGGTGCACGTCGCGCGCGCGGATCTCCGGCATCGCGCCGGCCGCGATCGCGAACTTCCGCACGGGCCCGGTCAGCAGGTAGGTCACCGCGACCGTGACGCAAAGCGTCAGCAGATATTCACGCACTGGCTGCCCCAGATGTATCGCCGGCCATCTCAGCCCCACACATTAGCCGCGATGTCACCAGGGACGAGGACGCACCTGGGCCCCGTTCCGGTTGCACTACGCCATACTCGTCCCGGTTACGCCCCGTACGGGGGAAATCCACTGGTCAGGTCGGCCACCTTCGCCCGCGTTCCCGCCGCTTCCCCGCGCAGCGCGGCCGCGAACAGCTCCGCGATCACGGCCATCTCCGGCTCCCCCATCCCCTGCGTGGTGACCGCCGCGGTACCCAGGCGGATGCCGCGCTGGTCCCCGTACGGCAGCGCGCAGGTGTCCAGGACGATCCCCGCCGCGGCCAGGCGGCCGCGCGCCGTCGGCCCGTCGACGCCGAGCCCGGCCGGGTCGGCGCTGACGAGGTGGGTGTCCGTGCCGCCGGTCGTCACGGCGAACCCGCGCCGCTCCAGGGCGGCGGCCAGGGCCCGGGCGTTGGCGACGACCCGGTGGGCGTACCGGCCGAAGGCCGGGGCGGCCGCCTCGCCGAAGGCCACCGCCTTGGCGGCGATGGTGTGCATCTGGGCGCCGCCCTGGGTGAAGGGGAACACCGCCCGGTCGACGCGCTCCGCGAACTCCGCGCCGCACAGGACCATCCCGCCGCGCGGGCCGCGCAGCACCTTGTGGGTGGTCGCGCAGACCAGGTCCGCGTACGGGACGGGGCTGGGCGCCGCGCCGCCGGCGACGAGCCCGATGGGATGGGCGACGTCGGCGATCAGGTGGGCCCCGACCTCGTCGGCGATCTCGCGGAACGCCGAGTACTCGAGGTGGCGGGGGTAGCAGATCGACCCGCACACGATGGCCTTGGGGCGGTGCGTACGGGCCAGCCGCTGCACCTGCTCGTAGTCGACGAGCCCGGTCTCCGCGTCGACCCCGTACCCGACGAAGTCGAACCAGCGGCCGGAGAAATTGGCGGGCGACCCGTGCGTGAGGTGCCCGCCGTGCGCCAGCCCCATCGCCAGGACGGTGTCCCCGGGCCGCAGCAGCGCCGCGTAGGCGGCCAGCACGGCCGCGGAACCGGAGTGGGGCTGCACATTGACGTGCTCGGCCCCGAAGAGCGCCCTGGCCCGCTCCACGGCGGTCCGCTCGGCGAGGTCCGCGTACTCGCAGCCCCCGTGGTAGCGGGCGCCGGGATACCCCTCGGCGTACTTGTTGGCGAGCGCGGAGCCCAGCGCCGCGAGCACGGCGGGCGAGGTGAAGTTCTCGGCGGCGCTCATCTGCAAGGTGGCCGCCTGCCGTTGCCGCTCCCCTTCGAGGATGTCGGCCATCTGCGGATCCTGCTGCCGCAGGAGGTCCGCCGCCTGCTGGGTGGTGACAGTCATGGCACGACTCCCGCGCGTGGGTGTACCCGGTACCAGCCACTGTAGGCCGGAGCCGCCCGGCGCGCCCGCCGCCCGGCGCGGCGGGGTTCAGCGGGGGGAGGTGACGCCCGTCAGGGCCGTGACGACCGGGTCCAGCGCCTGGTTGATCTCGTCGCCGATCGAGCGGAAGAAGGTGATCGGCGAGCCGTACGGGTCGTACACCTCGTCGGCGTCGGCGGACGGCGCCAGCAGCCAGCCGCGCAGCGCCGCGGCCGCCCGTACCAGCGCCCGTGCCCGCTCCGCCATGCCGTCGTCCAGCGGCGGCAGCGTGGCCGGGTCTATCGCCCGTACGAGCCGGGTGAACTCCTTCAGCGTGAAGGTGCGCAGCCCCGCCGAGTGGCCCATGGAGATGACCTGCGCCCGGTGGTCCCGGGTGGCGGTGAGCACCAGGTCGGCGCGTATGACGTGCTCGTCCAGCAGCTCCCGCCCGGTGAACCCGGACGCGTCGGCGCCGAAGTCGGCGAGGACGGCGGCCGCGTTGGCCTCCATCGGGGCGCCCTCGTGGCCCCAGGTGCCGGCGCTCTCCACGATGAGGTCCCCGGCCGGCAGGCCGAGGGCACCGAGCCGGTGGGCCAGCGCGTGCCGCGTCAGCCGCTCGGTGATGGGCGAGCGGCACACATTGCCGGTGCTGACGTGGAGTATGCGGAAGGACCGACTCGCTATGCCACGCCCCTCAGGGCTCACGGAGCCACCTCGAGGTCGGGTACGACCTCCCGCAGCTGTTCCGCGGTCAGCGCGCCCTCGCGCAGCAGTACGGGAACCTTCCCGGTGACGTCGACGATCGACGACGGCTCGGTGCTCGGCGTCGGACCGCCGTCCAGGTACACGGAGACGGAGTCGCCGAGCATCTCGCGGGCCGCGTCGCAGTCCGCGGGCGCGGGGTGCCCGGAGAGGTTCGCCGAGGACACGGCCATCGGGCCGACCTCGGTCAGCAGCTCGATCGCGACGGGGTGCAGGGGCATCCGCACGGCCACGGTCCCGCGGGTCTCCCCCAGGTCCCACGCCAGCGACGGCTGGTGCCTGGCGACCAGGGTGAGCCCGCCCGGCCAGAAGGCGTCGACGAGCTCCCACGCCTGCTCGGAGAAGTCCGTGACGAGGCCGTGCAGGGTGTTCGGGGAGCCGATGAGGACGGGGGTGGGCATGTTGCGGCCGCGTCCCTTGGCGGCGAGCAGGTCGCCGACGGCCTCCGGGCTGAAGGCGTCCGCGCCGATCCCGTACAGGGTGTCGGTGGGCAGCACGACGAGCTCTCCGCGGCGCACTGCGGAGGCCGCTTCACGCAGACCCGTCTTGCGGTCCGTCGCGTCGTTGCAGTCGTATCGCCGGGCCATCAGCGGATCTCCTCGTGCGGCGGGGTGGTGGCGGGGGAAGCGGTCGCGCGGGTCACGGCATGGCCTTGCGGGCGGTCGCGAAGCGCGGACGGTTGTTCAGGTCGGGGTGGTCGGCGGCGTCGGCCCAGCCCCGTTCGTCGGCGAAGATCCACGGCACCTGGCCGCCCTGGGTGTCGGCGTGCTCGATCACGACGATGCCGCCGGGCCGCAGCAGCCGGTGGGCGGTGCGCTCGATGCCGCGGATGGTGTCGAGGCCGTCCTCGCCGGAGAAGAGCGCCATCTCGGGGTCGTGGTCGCGGGCCTCGGGGGCCACGTACTCCCACTCGGTGAGCGGGATGTACGGCGGGTTGGAGATGACCAGGTCGACCTGTCCGTCCAGCTCGGGCAGCGCGGTGAGCGCGTCGCCCTGGTGGACGGTGACCCGGGAGCCCTCGGCGTTCTTGCGGGTCCAGCGCAGGGCGTCCTCGGACAGCTCCACGGCGTGCACGCGCGAGCGCGGCACCTCCTGGGCCATGGCGAGCGCGATGGCCCCGGAGCCGGTGCACAGGTCCACGATCAGCGGCTCGACCACGTCCATGGCGCGGACGGCGTGTATGGCCCAGTCCACGACCGACTCCGTCTCGGGCCGGGGCACGAACACCCCGGGGCCGACCTGGAGCTCCAGGTACCGGAAGAAGGCCCGGCCGGTGATGTGCTGGAGCGGCTCGCGGGCCTCGCGGCGGGCGACGGCCTCCCAGTAGCGGGCGTCGAAGTCCGCGTCCTTGACGTGGTGCAGTTCCCCCCGCTTGACGCCGTGCACGAAGGCCGCGAGCTCCTCCGCGTCGAAACGCGGTGAGGGCACGCCGGCGGCGGCCAGCCGCTGGGTGGCCTGGGCCACCTCGGCAAGCAGCAAGTTCACGCTGGTCCTCCGGGCTGCTGTCGTACGGGGGGTGGGGCGAAGGTCAGTGCGCGGCCGCGAGCTTCGCCGCGGAGTCGGTGTCGACGCAGGCCTGGATGACCGAGTCGAGGTCACCGTCGAGCACCTGGTCCAAGTTGTACGCCTTGAAGCCGGTCCGGTGGTCCGAGATCCGGTTTTCCGGGAAGTTGTACGTACGGATCTTCTCGGAGCGGTCGACGCTGCGCACCTGGCTGCGGCGCTGGTCGGAGGCCTCCTGCTCGGCGGCTTCCTGGGCGGCGGCCAGCAGGCGCGAACGCAGGATGCGCATGGCCTGCTCCTTGTTCTGGAGCTGGCTCTTCTCGTTCTGGCAGGAGGCGACCACACCGGTCGGGATGTGCGTGATGCGCACGGCCGAGTCGGTGGTGTTGACGGACTGGCCGCCGGGGCCCGAGGAGCGGTACACGTCGATGCGGAGGTCGTTCATGTTGATCTCGACCTCGACCTCCTCGGCCTCCGGGGTGACGAGCACGCCCGCGGCGGAGGTGTGGATGCGGCCCTGGGACTCGGTGGCCGGCACGCGCTGGACGCGGTGCACGCCGCCCTCGTACTTCATCCGGGCCCACACGCCCTGGCCGGGCTCGGTGGCCCCGTTGCCGCCCTTGGTGCGGACGGAGACCTGGACGTCCTTGTAGCCGCCGAGCTCGGACTCGGTGGAGTCGATGATCTCGGTCTTCCAGCCCACGCGCTCGGCGTAGCGCAGGTACATGCGCAGCAGGTCACCGGCGAACAGGGCGGACTCGTCGCCGCCGGCGCCCGCCTTGATCTCCAGGAGCACGTCCTTGTCGTCGCTGGGGTCGCGCGGGACGAGCAGCAGGCGGAGCTTCTCGGTGAGCTCTTCGCGCTGGGCGCTCATCTCCTTGACCTCGGCGATGAAGTCGGGGTCGTCGGCCGCCAGCTCCTTGGCCGTCTCGATGTCCTCGCCCGCCTGCTTCCACGCACGGAAGGTGGCGACGATCGGGGTCAGCTCCGCGTATCGCTTGTTCAGCTTGCGCGCGTTCGCCTGATCGGAGTGGACCGAAGGGTCGGCGAGCCTCTTCTCGAGGTCGGCGTGCTCGCCGACCAGTTCCTCGACCGCTTCGAACATCGGATGCTCCTGTGGTGAAAAGTCAAAAATGGGCTGGGCTGGCTGAACGACGACAAAGGCGCCGGTCCGGCCGCCCCCGCGTGGTCAGGGGGCGGCCGATGACCGGCGCCTGGGTCGCGCTACTTCTTGGCCGCACCCTTGCCGAAGCGGGCCTCGAAGCGGGCCACGCGGCCACCGGTGTCGAGGATCTTCTGCTTGCCCGTGTAGAACGGGTGGCACTCGGAGCAGACCTCGGCACGGATGGTGCCCTCGGTCAGGGTGCTGCGGGTGGTGAACGACGCGCCACAGGTGCAGCTGACCTGGGTCTCGACGTACTCGGGGTGAACATCGCGCTTCAAGGTGTCTCCTAGATTCGGGAGGGCGCCGGGTCGCAGGAGCCGAATTGCGCACTGCGTGAACCGGGGCCGACAGACCAGTCTGCCAGGACCGGGCCGCCTGTCAAAATTCCGGGAACGCTCCCCTCAACGGGGAGGGGACGCCGACTATTCCCCGCGGGTCCTGCCGGATCCCGGCAGCCCCTCCTACTGGACGATCGAGCCCGCGGTGCTCTTGTCCCCGGCGGACTTCTCGGTGGCCTGGGGCGGGATCGGCTGATCGGCGAGCAGGGAGTCCCAGACCATCTTGGACTCCTTGGTGAGGGGGACCACCCGGTCGCGGTCGGCGGGGTCCGGCCCCACCGGCAGGGTGATCATGTGCATGTTCTCGGCGCCGATCCCCTGGAGGCCCTGGGCGAAGCCCATGAGGGACTTCACGTCGCCGAGGGCCTTGTCGGTGGTGATCGCCTTGGTGGCGGAGTCGGCGAGGCCGAACAGCTTCTTGGGGTTGTCGAACACCCCGAGCCCCTTGACCTGCTTGATCAGCGCCTTGATGAAGGCCTGCTGGAGCTGTATTCGGCCCAGGTCGCTGCCGTCGCCGACGCTCTTGCGGGTGCGTACGAGGCCCAGGGACTGCTCCCCGTTGAGCTTGTGCGGGCCGGGCGGCAGGTCGAGGTGGCTGGCGTCGTCCTTGATCGGCTTCGTGGTCGTGAGCTGGACCCCGCCGAGGTTGTCGATGATCTTCTTGAAGCCGGTGAAGTCGACCTCGATGTAGTGGTCCATGCGGATCCCCGACAGCTGCTCCACGGTCTTGACCGCGCAGGCCGGCCCGCCGACCGTGAAGGCCTCGTTGAACTGCGCCTTCTTCCGGCCGGGGTCGGTCTTGCCCTTGCCGGTGGCGCAGGCGGGGCGCGGGACCATCGCGTCGCGCGGGATCGAGACGACGCTGGCCTTGTGGTGGCCCTCGTAGAGGTGGACGATCATCGCGGTGTCCGAGCGGGCGGAGCCGCCGTCGTCCTGGCCGTACTCGCCGTTGGCGCCGCTGCGGGAGTCGGAACCGAGGACGAGGATGTCCATGGAGCCGTTGTCGACGTCCGCCGGGCGGTCCTTGCCCAGGGCCTGGTCGATGTCGACGCTGTGCAGGTTGCCGTTGAGCTTGAAGTAGAACCAGCCCAGCCCGCCCCCGCCCAGCAGGACCACTCCGGCTGCGGTCCAGGCGGTGACGGTGAGGCCCTTGCGGCGCCGCGGCTGGCCCCTGCGCCGGCCTCCGCGTGCGGCTCGGCGGCCGCGGCCTCTGCTGTCCTCGCTCATGCTCTCCTCAGTCCTGACTCCGTTGCCCGTCGTCACTCACTCAGACGGGTGAGCGCGGTCAAGGGTTCCACGGCTCCCGGTGCCGTTCGCACGCCGGGGGCGGACCAGCCGGGGTGCCCCGGGGCCGTGTGGCGCCGGTCTGCCTGGGGTTTCGATACGGCCGCGGGAGTGCGCCGGCGGTGGGGGTGTGGTGAAGATCGCAAAAACGGAACCGCCCCCGCCATAGAAGTGGCGGGGGCGGTTCCGTACTACGGGCGACCCGGTCAGTCGTCGTTCTTGCCGGCCGGGGTCGTCTTGGCGATCTGCATCAGGAACTCGGCGTTCGACTTCGTCTGCTTCATCTTGTCGAGCAGCAGCTCGATCGCCTGCTGCGAGTCGAGCGCGTGGAGCACCCGGCGCAGCTTCCAGACGATGGCGAGCTCCTCGCTGTTGAGGAGGATCTCCTCCTTGCGGGTGCCCGACGGGTCGACGTCGACGGCCGGGAAGATGCGCTTGTCGGCGAGCTTGCGGTCGAGCTTGAGCTCCATGTTGCCGGTGCCCTTGAACTCCTCGAAGATCACCTCGTCCATGCGCGAGCCGGTGTCGACGAGCGCGGTGGCCAGGATGGTCAGCGAGCCGCCGTCCTCGATGTTGCGCGCGGCACCGAAGAAGCGCTTCGGCGGGTACAGCGCGGTCGAGTCGACACCACCGGACAGGATGCGGCCGGAGGCGGGCGCCGCGAGGTTGTACGCGCGGCCCAGACGGGTGATGGAGTCCAGCAGGACGACCACGTCGTGACCCAGCTCGACGAGGCGCTTGGCGCGCTCGATGGCCAGCTCGGCGACGGTGGTGTGGTCCTCGGCCGGGCGGTCGAAGGTCGAGGAGATGACCTCGCCCTTGACCGACCGCTGCATGTCGGTGACCTCTTCCGGACGCTCGTCGACCAGGACGACCATCAGGTGGCACTCGGGGTTGTTGGTGGTGATCGCGTTGGCGATCGCCTGCATGATCATGGTCTTGCCGGTCTTCGGCGGGGCCACGATCAGACCGCGCTGGCCCTTGCCGATCGGCGACACGAGGTCGATGATGCGGGTGGTCAGCACGCCCGGGTCGGTCTCCAGGCGGAGCCGGTCCTGCGGGTAGAGCGGGGTCAGCTTCTGGAACTCCGGCCGGCCGCGGCCGGATTCGGGCGCCATGCCGTTGACGGAGTCCAGGCGCACGAGCGCGTTGAACTTCTCGCGGCGCTCGCCGTCCTTGGGCTGGCGGACCGCACCGGTGGTGTGGTCGCCCTTGCGGAGGCCGGCCTTGCGGACCTGGGCGAGGGAGACGTACACGTCGTTCGGACCGGGCAGGTAGCCGGAGGTCCGGATGAACGCGTAGTTGTCGAGGATGTCGAGGATGCCCGCGACGGGGATCAGCACGTCGTCATCGGCGACCTGCGGCTCGTTCGGCGCGAACTCGTCACGGCCGCGACGGCCCCGGCGGTCGCGGTAGCGGCCGCGGCGGCCGCGGCGGCCGTCCTCACCGTCGAAGTCGTCCTGCGGGCCGTTGTCCTGACGGTCCTGCCGGCCCTGGCCCCGGCCGCCCTGCTGCTGGCGGTCCGCGCGGTCCGTACGGTCCTGGCGGCCGCCGCCCTGCTGCTGGCCCTGGCCGCCCTGCGGCTGACCCTGCTCGTCGGCCTTGGCGCCGCGCTCACGGCGGCCCTGCTGACGGTCACCGCGGTCACCGCGCTCGCCACGGTCACCGCGCTCGCCTCGGTCACGCCGGTCGCGGCGGGTGCGGCCCTCGCCGGCCTCCTGCGCCTGGCCCTGGGGCTGGGCGGACACCGCGACGGCGGCCTCGGCCTTGGCCTCGGGCTGCGCGGCCGGGGCGGTCTCGGTCTTCTGCTCGACCTGCACGGCGGCGGGGGCCGAGGACTCGGGGCTGCCGGAGGGGGCGGTGGCCCGGCGGCGGCGGCGCTCGCCGATGGGCGCGTCCTCGCTGGCCGGCTGGCCCGGGATCTCGATCTGCGGCTGGACTGCGGCCTTCTCCGCGGGAGCCGCGGCGGCGGCCTCGCCCGTGCGGGCCTTGCTGGTGGCGCGGCGCTTCGGCTTGGCCTCGGCGGCGTCGGCGGCGGGGGCCGCGGCGGCCTTGGCGGCGCTGCCGCCCTGCGCCTCCTTGATGACCTCGATCAGCTGGCTCTTGCGCATCCGCGCGGTGCCCCTGATACCGAGGCCCGACGCGACCTGCTGCAGCTCGGCCAGGACCATGCCCTCGAGGCCGGTACCGGAGCGGCGGCGCTTGGGGGCGGCGCCCGCGGCGGGAGCACTGGTGTCGACGTTGGTGTCGGCAGCGCCCATCAGATCGGTGGTGTCGCTCACGAAGGGTCCTTCCCTGGAGCGGACGTCGGCCTGTCTGGCTCGGCGACCGGTTGTGCTGTCCGACAACAGTCCTAGGTGTGGACCGTGCCGGGGCGGTGGTCCGCCGGTAGAGATACGGCGGAGAGAAACGTGCGTGGTGGTTCCGGCGAGAAGCCCCCGAGCTGGAAGCGTGGGAATGTCACGCCGATTCCGGAGCGTGCCCGAAGCTGCTGGCAGTGATCAAAGCAGTCGGGGAGGCTCCCGGAAGAAATGTGGTCCCGGATGGGGACACTGAGCACCGAGCCATGGCGGCTTCGGATGCGCACTTGAGGTTAACACTACCGGATCCAACAGACATTCCCCCTCTCAATCACCGGCAATCGCCCTGTCGGGGGGGGGGGGGCGGCCCCGGCGGGCCCCCCCCCCCGGGCGGGGGGGGGGGGCCCCCGGGGGGCCCCCCCGGGGGGCCCCCGCGCGGCCGGCGCCCCCCCCGCGGGGGGGGGGGGCCGCGGGGGGCGCCCC
>NZ_JBIBCI010000010.1:0-88832 GCF_042901085.1 Streptomyces sp. NPDC012794 | reverse complement strand
AGTGCGCCGCGCGCATGGGGGGTTGGGTTTGCCCTGTTGGGTTAAACAACCCGGCCACAAACCGAATGCCCCCAAAAAAACCCCGGGATCCCCCCGTGGGGGGGGGGGCGGCCGGCGGGCCGGCCCGCCCCCCCCCGACGGGCCGTGTCGCTAGGACACGGGCTGACCGCCCTGGGCGCCCAGCGGAAGGACGCTCGCACCCGCGGCGTCGAGGGCGAGCCGGTTGGCCGCCCATCCCTCGCCCGCGAGCTGCGCGACCTTGTCGGCCGCGCCGTTGTCGACCAGCGCGAGGACCGTGGGGCCCGCACCGGAGATGACCGCGGGGAAGCCGTCCGCCCGCAGCCGGTTGACGAGTGCCACGCTCTCCGGCATCGCCGGGGCCCGGTACTCCTGGTGCAGCCGGTCCTCGGTGGCGGGCAGCAGGAACTCGGGACGCCTGGTCATGGCCTCCACGAGCAGGCCCGCACGGCCCGCGTTCACCGCCGCGTCCACGTGCGGGACGGAGCGCGGCAGCAGCCCGCGCGCGGTCTCGGTCAGGACCGGCTTCGACGGGACGAAGACCACCGGAACGATGGAATCCGAGGGGTCCATCCGGATCGCCTTGGCGCTGCCGCCGTCCATCCAGGCCAGGGTGAAACCGCCGAGCAGGCAGGCGGCGACGTTGTCGGGGTGGCCCTCGATCTCGGTGGCGAGTTCCAGCAGCGCCGCGTCGTCGAGCTTGGCCTCGCCGCCTATGGTCACGGCGCGGGCGGCGACGATGCCGGCGCAGATCGCGGCGGAGGAGGAGCCGAGGCCCCGGCCGTGCGGGATGCGGTTGGCGCAGACGACCTCCAGGCCGCGCGGCTGCCCGCCCAGCAGGTCGAAGGCGGTGCGCATGGAGCGTACGAGGAGGTGGCTCTCGTCCCGCGGGAGGGTGTCGGCACCCTCACCTGCGATGTCGATGTCCAGGCCGGAGTCGGCCACCCGGACGACGACGTCGTCGTAGAGCCCCAGGGCCAGGCCGAGGGCGTCGAAGCCGGGGCCGAGGTTGGCGCTGCTGGCGGGGACGCGCACCCGTACGGCGGCGGCGCGGAACGCTGGACCTGCCATCGGTCGATGACACTCCTTGTGACTGTGCGGGATCCGGCTGCTGTGCGGGATCTTCGCTGCGAATGTACTGGAGAACGTACGACACCCGAAGGCCCGTGGGGCAGCACCGTGGTCATGTGCGCGGTGGCGGATGTAAGTACAGCGTATCGAAGGAAGGTTCTCCCGCGACATAGGGCGCACAGGAGGCGCACGATGCGTGTCGGTGTCTTCCGGCGGATACCGCTGCGACCGGCTGCTTCGGGCTCGCTTCCGGCGGCGTACGGCCGGGGCCGCCGGACTCCGGAGACTTCCGGAATCCGGCAACCGGGGCGTGGGGCCCGAGGGCCGGGGCGGGGAGCCCTCGGCCCCCCGGGGGCCCGGGGTCAGATCAGGCCGAGACGGACGGCGGCGGCCTCGGCGTCCACCGGGACGGTCACCGGCTGCGGAGCGCCGGCGATGGCCCAGTCGGGGTCCTTGAGGCCGTTGCCGGTCACGGTGCACACGATCGTCTGGCCGGGGTCGACCAGGCCGGCCTCGGCGGCCTTCAGCAGACCGGCGACCGACGCGGCCGAGGCGGGCTCGACGAAGACGCCCTCCTGCGCGGCCAACAGGCGGTAGGCCGCCAGGATCTGGCGGTCCGTCACCTCGTCGATGAAACCGCCCGACTCCTCGCGCGCGGCGAGCGCGTAGTCCCAGGAGGCCGGGTTGCCGATGCGGATCGCGGTGGCGATGGTGTGCGGCTCCTTGACGATCTCCCCGCGCACGATCGGCGCGGAGCCGGAGGCCTGGAAACCCCAGAGGCGGGGCGTGCGGGAGGCCAGGCCGTCGGCCTTGTACTCCTTGAAGCCCTTCCAGTACGCCGTGATGTTGCCGGCGTTGCCGACGGGCAGCACGTGGATGTCGGGGGCGTCACCGAGCGCGTCGACGATCTCGAACGCGGCCGTCTTCTGGCCCTCGATCCGCACCGGGTTGACGGAATTGACCAGCGCCACCGGGTAGTTGTCGGACAGCGCGCGGGCCAGGTTCAGGCAGTCGTCGAAGTTGCCGTCAACCTGCAGGATCTTCGCACCGTGCACGAGGGCCTGGCCCATCTTGCCGAGCGCGATCTTGCCGCGGGGCACGAGGACGGCGGACACCATCCCGGCACGCACCGCGTAGGCGGCGGCGGAGGCCGAGGTGTTGCCCGTGGAGGCGCAGATGACGGCCTTGGCGCCGTCCTCCTTGGCCTTGGTGATGGCCATGGTCATGCCGCGGTCCTTGAAGGACCCGGTGGGGTTCGCGCCCTCGACCTTGAGGTGGACCTCACAGCCGGTGCGCTCGGAGAGCACCTGGGCGGGGACGAGGGGAGTACCACCCTCGCGGAGCGTGACCACGGGAGTGGTGTCCGTGACCGGCAGACGGTCCCGGTACTCCTCGATGATGCCGCGCCACTGGTGGGTGCGATTGCTGCTCATGGGTCCTTACTCCCCTTCAACACGCATGATGCTGGCGACACCGCGCACGGTGTCCAGCTTCCGCAGCGCCTCGACGGTCCCGGAGAGGGCGGCGTCGGGTGCGCGGTGGGTGACGACGACGAGGGAGGCCTCGCCGTCCTTGCCCTGCTGCCTGACCGTGTCGATCGACACGCCGTGCTCCGCGAAGGTGGTCGCCACCTGGGCGAGCACGCCCGGCTTGTCCGCCACATCGAGGCTGATGTGGTAGCGGGTGACGACGTCCCCCATGGGGCTGACCGGCAGCTGGGTGTACGCCGACTCGCCGGGCCCCGTTGCCTCGGCGAGCTTGTTGCGGCAGACGGCGACGAGGTCGCCGAGGACCGCGGAGGCGGTCGGAGAGCCGCCCGCGCCGGGCCCGTAGAACATGAGCCGCCCGGCGGCCTCGGCCTCGACGAAGACCGCGTTGTACGCCTCGCGGACGGAGGCGAGCGGGTGGGTGAGCGGGATCATCGCCGGGTGCACGCGGGCGGTGACGGACTCGCCGTCGGCGGCGCGCTCCAGGATGGCGAGGAGCTTGATGGTGCAGCCCATGCGCTTGGCGGAGGCGAAGTCCGCGGCGCTGACCTCGGTCATGCCCTCGCGGTAGACGTCGTCGAGGCGGACGCGGGTGTGGAAGGCGATGCCGGCCAGGATCGCGGCCTTGGCGGCGGCGTCGTAGCCCTCGACGTCGGCGGTGGGGTCGGCCTCCGCGTACCCGAGGGCGGTGGCCTCGTCGAGGGCCTCCTGGTAGCCGGCGCCGGTCGAGTCCATCTTGTCGAGGATGAAGTTCGTCGTGCCGTTCACGATGCCCATCACCCGGTTGATCTTGTCGCCGGCGAGGGACTCGCGCATCGGGCGGACCAGCGGGATGGCGCCGGCGACGGCGGCCTCGTAATAGAGGTCCAGCCCGGCCTGCTCGGCGGCCGCGTGCAGGGCCGCACCGTCCTGGGCGAGCAGCGCCTTGTTCGCCGAGACGACGGAGATGCCCTGCTCGAAGGCGGTGGTGATCAGGGTGCGGGCCGGCTCGATGCCGCCGATGA
Source organism: Streptomyces sp. NPDC012794 (assembly GCF_042901085.1). Classification (NCBI taxonomy): domain Bacteria; kingdom Bacillati; phylum Actinomycetota; class Actinomycetes; order Kitasatosporales; family Streptomycetaceae; genus Streptomyces; species Streptomyces sp. NPDC012794. The sequence continues at coordinate 85,252 of NZ_JBIBCI010000010.1, read as the reverse complement.
CCTCGATGGCCACGTCGATGTCGCCCCGTTTCAGGAGGGCGGTCGCATCGGTGGTGATCAGCGACGGGTCGATGCCCTCGCGCACCTTGGAGGGACGGCGCACGGCCACGCCGGCGAGTTCGACGGGCGCGCCGATCCTGGCTGTCAGGTCATCGGCGTGCGTCGTCATGATGCGCGCCACCTCTGAGCCGACCACGCCACAGCCCAGCAGCGCCACCTTCAGCGGACGCGTACGCATCATTGACCTACGCCTTTCGTCTTTCTTCGCTCCCGGCGCGCGGTTTGCGCGTCAGGTATGACCCAGTCTCACTCAATGGACAGAAGTTTCCATCTTCGGTCCATTGAGTGAGACGTGCACTGAGACGTCTATTTTGGGGACCCGGGGGCCTTCCCCGAAAACATGCGGTTCATCCGAGGTCGAGGGACAGGAGATCTTCTTCCGTCTCGCGGCGGACGATCACCCGGGCCGCGCCGTCGCGCACGGCGACGACGGGCGGGCGGAGCGCGTGGTTGTAGTTGCTGGCCATGGAGCGGCAGTACGCCCCGGTGGCGGGCACGGCGAGGAGGTCGCCGGGCGCCAGGTCGGCCGGCAGGAAGGCGTCCTTCACGACGATGTCACCGCTCTCGCAGTGCTTGCCGACGACGCGGACGAGCATCGGCTCGGCGTCGGAGACCCGGGAGACCAGGGTGACCGCGTACTCGGCGTCGTAGAGGGCCGTACGGATGTTGTCGGACATGCCGCCGTCGACGGACACGTACGTCCGCAGCCCCTCGAGCGGCTTGATGGTGCCGACCTCGTAGAGGGTGAAGGCCGTCGGGCCGACGATGGCGCGGCCGGGCTCGACGGAGATCCGGGGCGCCTTCAGCCCGGCGCTCTCGCACTCCCGCGCCACGATCTCGGTGAGGGCCTTGGCGATCTCGTGGGGCTCGCGCGGATCGTCGGCCGACGTGTACGCGATGCCGAGCCCGCCGCCGAGGTCGATCTCGGGCAGCTCGACGCCGTGCTCGTCGCGGACGGCGGCCAGCAGCCGGACCACCCGCTTGGCGGACACCTCGAAGCCGGCCATGTCGAAGATCTGCGAGCCGATGTGGGAGTGGACGCCGAGCAGCTCCAGGCTGTCGTGCCCGAGCGCCCGCCGCACGGCCTCCGCCGCGGAACCGTCGGCGACGGCGATGCCGAACTTCTGGTCCTCGTGGGCCGTCGCGATGAACTCGTGCGTGTGCGCCTCGACGCCGACGGTGACGCGGATCTGCACGGGCTGGCGTACGCCCAGCTCGCGGGCGATGTGGGCGACGCGGGCGATCTCCTGGAAGGAGTCGAGCACGATCCGCCCGACGCCGGCGCCGATGGCCCGGCGGATCTCGCTCTCCGACTTGTTGTTCCCGTGGAAGGCGATCCGCTCGGGGGGCATCCCCGCGGCGAGGGCCGTGGCCAGCTCCCCGCCGGAGCAGACGTCGAGGTTGAGCCCCTCTTCCTTGAGCCACTTCACGACGGCCTTCGAAAGGAAGGCCTTGCCGGCGTAGAACACGTCGGCGTCCTTGCCGAAGGCGTGCGCCCAGGCGCGGCAGCGGGCGCGGAAGTCCTCTTCGTCGAGGAAGTAGGCGGGGGTCCCGAACTCCTCGGCGAGCCGCGTCACTTGGATGCCGCCGACGCACACGACCCCGTCGTCGTCGCGGGTGACCGTACGGGACCACACCTTCTCGTCGAGCGCGTTCAGGTCGGCGGGCGGCGGGGCGTAGTGGCCCTCGGGCAGGACGTCGGCGTGGCGGGGCCCGGCGGGGTGCGCGGAACGGCTCATCGGAATCTCTCTTCGCGGATCACAGGAAGTCGGGGGCGTCTATGCCGAGGAGGGCGAGGCCGCCTGCCAGCACCGTCCCGGCGGCTTCGGCGAGTGCCAGCCGGGCGCGGTGGGCGGCCGAGGGTTTCTCGTCCCCCTTGGGCAGGACCCGGTGCTGGAAGTCGAGGAGCGCGTCGGCGACGGCGACGAGGTGCCGGGTGAGCCGCTCGGGCGCCTGGTGGTGCGCGGCGGCCTCCAGGACGAGCGGGTACTCGGCGAGCAGGCGCAGCAGGGTGGGGGTGTTGGGCGTGCCGGGGGCGTCGGGCTCACCTGGCTCCGCGTCGAACCCGAGCCGGCCGGCGTTGATCCGCAGGGACCGGGCGCGGGAGTGGGCGTACCGGACCCGGAAGAACTCGCTGGACTCGTCCTGGACGAGCAGGCCGGGCGTGAAGGAGGGGGTCTCGCGGGCCGGTACGCAGAGCATGGCCCAGGCCGCGGCGTCCGCCCCGTACGCGGCGACGACGTCCCCGTCGCGCCTGGCGACGGGCGCGACGCGCAGCTCCTCGGGGCCGGGCGCGCCCTGACTGGCCCGGATCCGCCGGACGGCCTCCCCCAGGACCCGCGCACGCAGCTCCCCGTCGGGCGCGTACCCGTACCGGCGTCCCCTGGCCCGGATCTCGCGCACGAGCTCGGCGGCGGGGACCGGCGCGAGGGTGAAGTTCAGGAACCCGGGCCCGGTGATCTCCACGTCCCGGATCCCGGGCTCGTCGGCCAGCAGCCGGGCCGCGAGCACCCCGGCGACCTCACGGGGCTCCCGCCGGGCGCTCTTCGCGACCTGGAGGGCGACGGGGGTGGCGTACTCCCCCACTCCCCCGGGCCGGGTCCGCTCGACGACGACCCGCGCGGGCACGCTCCCGGCCAGTTCCCCGTCCTCAACGGCGCGACGTACGGCTTGTACGACGGCACGAGAGAGGTCGGCGGGGATCACGGAACCCAGCCTAGGGGAGAAGCCCCCGGCCCATGCATCGGGTTTCGCCATGTGAACAGGGTGGAGCGGTCAGGCCCCCCGACCGGCCCTCCCGGCCCGCCCGGCCGGGGCGCCCTTGCGCTCGACGAGGCGGCGTACGACGCGGACCAGCTCGGCCGGCTCGAACGGCTTGGCGACGAACGCGTCCACCCCGGCGGCGATCGCCGCCTCGGCCTCGAGCTGCGTACAGGCACTGACGATGGCGACGGGCAGATGCCGGGTCCGCGGATCGGCCCGCAGCTGCGCGGCGGCCCCGAACCCGTCCAGCCGGGGCATGACCACATCAAGGGTGATCGCATCGGGACACACGCGGTGCACGACGTCCAGGCACTCGGCACCATCGCTCGCGGTCACGACCTCGAAGCCCTCCAGCTCGAGATTGACCTTGATCAGCTGCCGGATGACCTTGTTGTCGTCGACAACAAGCACCCGGCCCGAGGCGCCTGGCACAACTCGAGAGTAGGTCGCCCTAAGCCCCCGCGTCCGGGTTTTTGCCACTTCCACCCCCTCCGGGCGGCCGACCTCCCCCTCCCGCCCAAATCGGTTCCTGATCACCCCGCGGAAGCTGGTAGTGTTCAACCCGTCGCCGCAACGCGGACGACACGCCCCCGTAGCTCAGGGGATAGAGCAACGGCCTCCGGAGCCGTGTGCGCAGGTTCGAATCCTGCCGGGGGCACTTCGCAGGAAGTGCCCAAGACCCCGCCATCAGCGGCAACGCTGAGACGGGGTCTTCGCGTATGTGCGGCCAAGTACCGTACCGAGCAGCCGCATGGTCCCGGGTGTTCGGAGCGGCGTGCCGGCCACTCCTATGCTCCTGCCCATGAGTACGGGTTCCCTTCAGGCCAAGCCCACGCCACTGCACTCCGTGTCCGCAGCCGGCGCGGTGCGGTGCGAGGACGGCCGACTGCTCGCGATCCGCCTCCGGGACGCCCTGGACGACGCGGGCCCCCGCGTCCGCAGCCACGGCACGTCGTGACGCGCGGCGAAGCGGTGGGGCTCGTCCGACGGCTCATGGACGGATCCATCACCGACGAGTCCGAAGCCGACACGGTCCTTGCCACCCTCGAAGCCGAACTGCGATGCCCCACATCAGCGACTACATCTACTGGGACCTCGACCCCGAACTGAGCGCCGAGAAGGCCGTAGACCGAGCCATGGCGTACGAGCCCTTCGCGCTTTGAGTCAGCCGGCGCCGTACAGGCAGGGGTCCACCCCGGCGGTTTCCCTGACTACCGCCAGGCACGAACGAGGTCTTCCGGACCCCAGTGCGCCGCAAGAGGCAGATCGTCCTCAACACCAGAACGGGACACCGCCACCAGCGCCGTGCCCGGCTCGGCGCCGGGCACGGCGAGCATGTCCCGCACGAGGGCGTCGTACTCACGCCGGCCGAACGGCTGCGACTCCGGAGGCCGCGGTGATGCGCCAGACCACGGCGTGCCCCTCGGACTCGATGTCGCCGACAGCGGAGAGCAGGTCGGCGAGGGCGGGGGCCGGCGGGCCGGTCACGGTGGCCGTCAGGTCGCTCCGGAAGCGGGCCGTGGTGCTCGGTTCGGGCAGGGCGGCGTACAGGGCCTCGCGCAGGGCGGTCACCGCCTGCGCCAGGGCCGGGCGCAGGGACAGGTCTTCACCCAGGCCGTCGGAGCCGCGCCCGGCGGGGTCGGCGCCCGCGCCGGGGACGGCCGGGTAGTGGTGGGCCGCGCCCGCGTCCAGCAGCCCGCACAGGGCACGCCCGACGGGGGTGAGCGCGCCGTGGGCGACCACCCCGAGCAGGGCGGCTTCCTCGAGGGTGGCGGCCAGGCGGTCGAAAAGCTCGTGCGGGACGGGTGCGCCGGCGTCGTCGGTTCCCAGGTGCCGGCGCAGGAGCGGCTGGAACCAGGCGGCCGTGGCGAGGAGTTCGGCGTAGGCGAGGGCGTTCCGCGGCAGCAGCAGTCCGTGTCCGGCGGGGACCGTGGCGAGGGCGCGCAGTACGCCGGTCCGCAGGGCCACCGCTTCCTCGTCCTGCGGGCTGATGAGCGCGACCGGGGGTTCGTCGGGGTCCGGCCAGTGGCTGAGGATCTCGGGGACCACCGCCCAGGCCGCCAGCAACGGCAGCAGCTTGCCCGCGGCCGGGGCGCAGGCCCAGGCGTCGTAGCGGTCGGTGGGCAGGAGCCGTGCCGACGGCTTGGGGGTACGGGGGGCGGGGGCCGTTTCCTGCTGCCGGGGGGCAGCGAGGCCGGCGTTCACGGCGAGGTCGAGCCACAGCCGGGTGTGCGCCTCGTCCGCTCCGGCCGCGCGGGCCAGCCGCCGGGTGTCGCGTACGGCGATCCCGCCCGCCTTGCGGACCGTCACCGGCTGGGCGGCCAGGGCCCGCAGGACCAGTTCGGCCCGCCAGGCGGCGGCCGCGGCGGCCGCAGCGCCCTCGCCCTCCCAGCCCGGGGCCAGGGGGGTGGTGGCGGTGAACGGTTCGGGGTCCAGCCGGGGTTGGGGTGCCGCGTTCTCCTCGCGCAGCGCGCGGGCCACCTCGTACGGGAGCTCCGCCAGATCGGGTCCGACCGGGATCAGCATCCCCCTCGCCGCCAGCCAGTCGGTGCCCTCGTCGCCGCTGCCGCCGTCCCGGAACACGTACGCGGAGTCCGTGCCCGCGTACCGGTCGCCGTTGCGGCTGACGAAGCAGTGGGTGCGCAGCAGCGGCGGGCCGGGCACGAGGTGCTCCAGCAGTTCCCGGGCGCGGTCCGGGGCCTCCGCGGCCAGTGACCTCACCCGGGCGGGGTCGGCGTAGAGGCCGGTGATCAGTTCCTGGGCCTGGTCGCGGGTCCGGGCGGCGCCCTCGCCGAAGAGGCGGGTGGCGATCCGCTTGACCTCGGGGGCGTTGTAGGCGCTGGTCAGCAGCTGGGCCACGGTGCGGCCGTATCCGTCGAACCCGGCGGCCCGGACGTGCAGCAGCGGCGGGAGCGCCAGCCGCCCGCGGGGGGGGGCGGGCAGGAGCAGGGCGCGTTCGCGCAGTCCGGCGAGCGTACGGGCGGCTCGGCGCCGCGGCTCCCCCGGCTCGAACCAGCCCAGTACGTCCTCCTCGTCCACCAGCCGCCGGGAGGGCTCGACGGGCGTCGCCGGCTGTTGCTGCTGCCAGGGGTAGCGGGGGCGGCAGTCGGGCTCGGCGCCCTCGGCGGGTCCGTGCCGCTCCAGGGCGTGGGCCGCGATGGAAGCCAGCAGGTGCAGTTCCCCGAGGGTGCCGGCCATCAGGGCGCGGCCCACCGACTCGTCGGTGAGCAGGTGGTCGGCGAGCTCCCGGAGGGAGGTGACCGGCCGGTGTCCCGCGGCGAGCGGCAGGCCGCGCTCTTCCAGCAGGGCGGTGAGCCGGTCCGGGCCGAGGGTGCCGAGCCATTGCGTGAGGGCGGTGCGCGCTTTCACCCGGCCAGCCTAGCGGCGCCGTTCACCACGAAGGGGTGAACGGCGGGGGCCCGCTCAGGACTCCTCGCGCCGGAGGTCCTGCGCGCCGGTGCCGGAGCGCGCGGTCCGTGCGGCGGAGTCGTCCGGGGCAGCGGAGTCGTCCGGGGCGGCGGGCTTCCGGCCGGGGGCGGGCTTCCGGCGGGCGGCGGGCTTCCGGCCGGGGGCGGACGTCACGGCCAGGGCCGTGGCCGTGGCCGCCAGCGAGACCAGGCCTCCTGCGGAGAGGGCCCAGCGGGGGCCCCAGTGGTCGGCCAGCCAGCCCGTCAGGAGGGCGCCCAGCGGGGTGGTGCCCTGGAAGATCAGCATGTAGAGGGCCATGACGCGGCCCCGGTAGGCGGGGTCCGAGCCGAGCTGGATGCGGTGGTTGGCGGCCTGCGCGAAGTACATCATCGCGAAGCCGGTCAGGGCCAGCAGCAGGCACGCGGTCGGGAGGGTCGGGGCCAGGCCGGTGAGGGCTTCGGCGGCGCCGAAGGCCAGGGCGGAGCCCGTGACGACGGCGGCCGTCGGCCGGGCGCGGCGGGACGAGGCGGCGAAGGCGGCCAGCAGGGAGCCCGCCGCCAGGGAGCTGCTCAGCAGCCCGAAGGCGGCCGAGCCGGTGCGGAACCCGGTCTTGGCCAGCAGGGGCAGCGTCAGCTGGAAGTTGAAGCCGGCCAGGCCCAGTACGCCGATCAGGGCCAGCGGGAGGACCAGATCCGGGCGCCGGGCCACGTAGCGGAGCCCGTCCGCCACCCGGGGGTCGGCGGGGCGGGCCGGCGGGCCGTGGAGTTCGGCGGGGCGCATCAGCGCGAGGCCCGCCACCGCCCCCAGGTAGCTGCACGCGTTGATCAGGATCACCGGCCCGACGTCGAGGCGGGCGATGAGCAGGCCGGCCGCGGCGGGCCCGGCCACCCGGGCGGCGTTGAAGTACGCGCCGCTCAGCGCCGACGCGTTGGGCAGCAGCTCGTTGCCCACCATCTCCCCGACGGAGGCGATGCGGGCGGGCGCCTCCACCGAGTTGACCGTGCCGAGGGCGAGCGCGAAGAGCCAGATGTGCCAGAGCCGGATCTCGCCCAGGAGCACCCACAGGCCCAGTACGAGGGCGAAGGCCCCGGACGCCAGGTTGGCGAGGACCAGGATGCGGCGTTTGCTGTGGCGGTCGGCGAGCCGGCCCCCGTACAGCGACAGCAGCAGGACGGGCGTGAACTGCAGGGCCGTCACCACCCCCAGGGCCGTGCCCGAGTTCCCCGAGAGCTCCAGCACCAGCCAGTCCTGCGCGATCACCATCATCCAGGTGCAGGTCACCGAGAGGAGTTGGCCGAGGAAGAAGAGCCGGAAGTTGCGTACGGAGAGGGAGTCGAAGGCGTGTCTGAGGGTGTGCACGGTGGTCGTTTCCCTTCACGTTCCCTCGATTCTCCGTGGTGCCGGTGGTGCAGCCACTCGTGGGGGTCTTCCGGTGGTCCGTACGAGGGCGACGGGCCGGGGTCTGTGGGTTCGGGGGGTGGGTGGCGGACCGGGGCGTGCGTAGGGTGGTTTCCGAGGCCGCTTCGTGCCCGTTGACCAGGCGCTTTGCGGCGAGGGAGCGCACAGATGATGGGGCGACGAGGATGCGTGAGCTTGCGGGGACGGCACGGCGGTGGACGGCCGAGGGACGGGTGGCCTTCCTGGCCCGGCCGGTGACCGAGCAGGGGTTCGGACCCCGGGATCCCGCCGGGGCCCTGCTCGTGGACGCCCGGGGGGAGTGCGTCGGGGCCCTGTACCGCGGGGTGTTCGACGCCGAACTCGTCGCGGAGGCCGGGGCCATGGGCGCCGGGCGGACCGCGCGGGTGTGTGAGGTGTCGGTCGGGGCCGGCGAGGCGGTGGACGCGAAGCTGACCTGCGGCGGGCAGGCCGAGGTGCTGCTCCAGCCCCTTTCGACGGTCCCCGCCGAATGGTGGGAGCTGCTCGGCAGCGGCGCCGGGGTGGCGCTGGTGACCCGGCTGACCGAGGGCGCGGACGGCGCCGTCAGCGAGGTCGTACGTGCCGGCGACGAGCCCGCCGACGACGCCGGGCGGCGGGCCGGGGAGCTGCTGGGGACCCGGCGCCCCGGGCGGGACGCCCTGTACGGGGGCTCCGGGCTGGTGCTGGTGGAGGCGTACCCGTCGGCCCCGTACCTGGTGATCGGCGGGACCGGTGAGCTGGCCGAGGTGATCGGCGCGCAGTCGGCGCTGCTCGGCTGGGAGGCGGTCGTGGTGGAGACGGCGGCGGAGGCGGAGAAGGCGCTGGCGGCGCACCGGGACGCCGCCTGCCTGGTGCTGCTCAGCCACGAGCCGGACTTCGACGTGCCGGCGCTGCGCACCGCCCTGGCCCTGGGGATCCCGTACGTCGGCGCGCTCGGCTCGCGGCGGACCACCGCGCGGCGCCGGGAGGGGCTGGTGGCCGCAGGGGTGGACGAGGCCGCGCTGGCCCGGGTGCACGGGCCGATCGGGCTGGACCTGGGCGCCAGGACCCCGGCGGAGACGGCGCTGGCCATCTGCGCCGAGATCCTGGGGGTGCTCGGGGGCCGGGACGCGCGGGGGCTTCGGGATTCGGAGGGGCCACTGCGCTGAGCGACCGCCCGGCGATCGGGGTTTCGGCCCGCGCGGTACGGCGTACCGGCCGGGGCGGGAGCCGGCCGCGGCGGGGAGCCGGCCGCGGCGGGGAGCCGGCCGCGTCATCCGTCCGGAGCACGGGGCGCGGGCGGAATCGCTCCGGGCCGGTACGGGTGGGCCGGCGGCGGGAGCGGGCCCCGGGCCGGGTGTCCTCGCCCCTGTTCCCGGGGGGCCGGGCGGGTCCGGGGGGAGCGCCGGCCGCGGCTGCGGACGGCAGGAGGCGAGCAGGCCGGGGATTCTTTGCACCACTTCCGCGTGCAAAAGCAGCAAAAACGGGAAAATGGGATCTATGGACACGATCCTCAGCGTGGACGAGATCCTGACCGACATCGCGTGGTTCTTCGTCATCGGAATCGTCATCACCGGCATGCTGCTCGGCGGCTTCAAGCTGGGCCAGCGGGTCCGCGCGAAGGAACCGCCGCCGCCCACCCCCGAGAGCCAGCCGCACCTGCCCGACGGCGGGGCCGTCCACGAGGTCCGCGAGGAGCGGGACCCGGTGGAGATCCCCAAGGGCGGTCTGCGGCCGCACGAGATGCAGGGCTACGGGAACTTCGGCTCCACCACCTCCAGCCATGCCGAGGAAGTCCGGGCCGAGCGCGAGTCCGGCTACGAGAAGCCGGAGGGGCCGGGGCCGCACCCGCAGCCCGGCGCTCCCCCCGACGCCGGCCGCGGGGCGCACTCGTAAGCGGCCCCGGACGCGACCGCGAAGACGCCCGGACGCCCGGCAGGCCACCGCCCGGACCGCCCCGCACCGGCCCCTGATCCGCGCCCCGCGCGCGGGTCGGGGGCCGTCCACGTCCCTACAGGTCCGTCCGCAGCCGCAGCACCTCCGGCGGCGGGTGCCGTGCGGAGGTATGCCGGACCTCGGCGGCCAGCGGCGGGTCCAGCGGGCTGAACGGCACCTCCCCGAGCCCGATCGCGGTGACCGTGGCCCCGCCGGGGGCGCTGCGCCCGCGCTCGGCGAGCACGGCCGCGAGCTCCGTACGCAGCACCGCCGGCAGCGGGCTCGACACCAGCGGTGCCTCGTCCTCCTCCCCCGGCAGGACCAGCACCAGCGCCGTCGGGCGGCGCGCGGTGCCGGTGTAGCCGATCACCGCCGCGTCCCGCACGTCCGTGTGCCGGAGCTTGCGCCAGGCGCGCCGCCCGGCCGGGTAGGGCTGGTCCAGCCGCTTCACCACCAGGCCCTCGATGCCGCTGGCGGGCAGGGTCTCGTACCAGGTCTGCGCCAGCTCCGGGTCGGTCGTCATCGGCACCGGCTGGATCGGCGGCCCGAGCGGCAGCAGCAGGTCGACGAGCAGCGCCCGGCGCCGCTCGTAGGAGCGGCCCCGGACGTCGACCCCGGCCAGCTCCAGCACGTCGAAGGCCGCGTACGAGGCCGGCAGGCTCTGCGCCAGCACGGCGGCACGGGCCGCCGTGGCCGCCGCGCGCCGCTGGACCAGGGCGAAGTCCGTGCGGCCGGCGTGCCAGACGACCACCTCCCCGTCCAGCACCGTACCGGCGGGCAACTGCCGGGCGGCCGCCGCCAGATCGGGGAACGCGCTGGTGACGGTCCGCCCGGAGCGGGCCTGGAGCACCACGTCCTCCTCGGTGCGCAGCACGACCATGCGGTGGCCGTCGAACTTCGGCTCGTACGCCAGGCCCGCCCCGCGCGGCAGGGTCCGTACGGCGGCGGCGAGCGCGACCCGCACGTGCGGGGTCACGGCAGGCTCCCGGCCTGCCCGGGGTCGTTCAGCGGGGCGAGGAGGTCGCCGTCGCGGGCCAGCCTGGGCAGGATGTCGTCGGCGAGGAACACCAGGTCGAAGGGGTCGCGGCAGGCTTCGACCTCGGCCCAGGAGACGGGTGCGGAGACGGTCGGCAGGGGCCGCGCGCGCAGCGTGTAGGGCGCGGCGGTGGTCTTGGCGGCGGCGTTCTGGCTGTGGTCGACGAACACCTTGCCGGGGCGCAGCGCCTTGGCCATCCGGTGGACGACGAGCCCGCGCAGCTCCGCCTCGGCCTCCTGGGCGAGAGTCTTCGCGTACGCGGACGCGCGCGCGGAGGAGACCGGTTCGAGCGCCACGGCCAGGTGCAGGCCCTTGGAGCCGGAGGTCTTGGCGTACGCGGTCAGGCCGTCGGCGGCGAGGCGCTCGCGCAGCCACAGGGCGGCGGCGCAGCACTCGACGACGGTGGCGGGCGGGCCGGGGTCGAGGTCGAGGACGAGCCGGTCGGCGACGGCGGGGGCGCCGGCCCGCCACTGCGGGGTGTGGAACTCCACGACCAGGTTGGCGGCCCACATCAGGGACGCCAGGCCGGATACGACGACTTGTTCGGCCCGTTCGTCCTCGGAGCGCGGCACGGGGGTGGTCTTCACCCAGTCGGGTGTGCCGGGCGGCGGGTTCTTGGTGAAGAAGAGCTGGCCGTCCGGGCCGTCCGGATAGCGCAGGAAGGAGAGGGGGCGGTCCTGGATGTGCGCGAGGAGGGAGTCCGCGACGGTGGCGTAGTAGTGCAGCACCTCGCCCTTGGTGAAGCCGGTCCTCGGGTAGAGGACCTTGTCCAGGTTGCTGAGCGCGATGCGACGCCCCTCCACCATCGTGATCGGCGTCATACGATGAGATTGCCACGAATCAGGAGGAACCGTGCGATCCATTTGGAATGGGGCGATCTCCTTCGGCCTGGTCAGCATCCCGATCAAGCTCGTGAACGCCACCGAGAGCCACTCGATCTCCTTCCGTCAGATCCATGTGCCCGACGGCGGCCGGGTCCGCTACCGCAAGGTGTGCGAGCTGGACGGGGAGGAGGTGCCCTCCGCCGAGATCGGCAAGGGGTACGAGGAGGCGGACGGGTCGATCATCCCCATCACGGAGGAGGACCTGGCGCGGCTGCCGATCCCGACGGCGAAGACGATCGAGATCGTGTCGTTCGTACCCACCGAGGAGATCGACCCCCTTCAGATGGACGCCGCGTACTACCTCGCGGCGAACGGCGCCACGGCGGCCAAGCCGTACACGCTGCTGCGGGAGGCGCTCAAGCGCAGCCGCCGGGTCGCGATCGCCAAGTACGCGCTGCGGGGGCGGGAGCGGCTGGGCATGCTGCGGGTCGTCGACGACGTGATCGCGATGCACGGGCTGCTGTGGCCGGACGAGATCAGGGCGCCGGAGGGGGTGGCCCCCGAGGCCTCGGTGACCGTGCGGGAGGCGGAGCTGGACCTGGCCGACGCGCTGATGGCCACCCTCGGCGAGGTGGACATGTCCTCCCTGCACGACGACTACCGCGAGGCCGTGGAGGCGATGATCGCGGCGAAGGCGGACGGGGCGTTCGAGCCGTCGGAGGCCGTGGTGGAGCCGGCCGGGGCGCAGGTGATCGACCTGATGGCGGCGCTGGAGAACAGCGTCCGGGCCGCCAAGGCCTCGCGGGGCGGCGGTCAGCGGGGCGCGGAGGCGGAAGGAACCGAGGGCGAGGAGGCGGAGGAGGGCACGGAGGCGCAGGTGACCCCCATCCGGCGCGGAGCGGCGCCCGCCGCGCCGAAGGCGGTGGGCGGGAAGAAGTCGACGGCGTCGGGCGCCCGCAAGACGGCGGCGTCCGGGAAGAAGACGACCGCGAAGTCCACTTCGACGGCGGCTTCGGGCAAGTCGCGGGCGGCGAAGTCCACTTCGACCGCCACGAAGTCCGCCTCCGCCGCCGCGAAGTCCGCCTCGGGGGCGAGGAAGTCCACCGCGAAGTCCGCCACCAAGTCCACGTCCGCCGCCTCCGCGAAGAAGACAGCGGCTGCCGGCGCGGCCAAGAAGGCGGCGCCGCGCAAGCGGAGTTCGGCCTGAGGAAGGCCGGGGCGGCGGGTTGGCGCGGTGGGGGTGGCGGGGCGGCGGGGTGGCGCTCAGGCCCACGCCGGGCGGGCGCGGGCCCGCGCGAAGAGGGCTTCGACCTCCGGGGGTTTGAGGGTCGCGGGCGCGGCCCGCAGCAGGGCCGCCAGGGTCGGGGGCTCGAGGACGAGGACGTCCCGCTGCGTCCGGGCCACCTCCACCCGGGAGGCGTCGGCCAGGGCCAGGCCCGGGGTCACCGGAGCCGCCAGCACCCGGGCGGCGCATGCGGCCGCCCGGCGGATCCAGCGGGGGTCGGGCCGGGGCTCGGCGCGGCCCACCGTCAGCAGCAGGTCCCCGACGTGGGCGCGCTGGCGGCGGCCCGGGACGGTGCGCAGGGCCAGGACGCCCGGCGGGCCGATGAGCAGGTGGTCCAGCAGCCCCAGACCGGGCAGCGGGACGTCGTGCAGCGCCCGCCAGTCCGCCGCCTCCAACAGGTCGAGCTCCGCGCCCGTGCGCTGCCGGGCCTGCAGTTCCTGCCGCATGCGGAGCCGGGTGCGGCCGCCCGGTGAGCCGTACGCCAGCTCGCCCAGCAGGGTCTCGCCGGGCCGGTTCGGGGCCAGGTCCCGGTCGGGCGGCAGGCTCAGGCAGCGCAGCTCCGCGGCGGTCGGCACCGGGGGCGGGCCGATGGTCCAGCCGCGGGTCAAGTAGGGGCGCAGGGCGGCCAGTACCGCTTCGCACTGGTCCTCCGTCAGAACGCTGATCCGGTTGGCCTGCCGGTCGTACCAGGCCACCGCCTGACCGTCCGGCCGGTTGACGTAGAGCCGGCCGCGGCCGGGCCTGCCGCTCGGAAGGACCTTGAGTCCGCGCATCGGCCTCACCCCCGCCGTCCATGGGAGCAGGCGGCGCCGCCCCGGGCAATCCCTCGGTTGTGTAACAGCTCCGTCGGGTCCCTGCTGCCTTCCTGTTACAAGGCCATCGCCCTACCGCAACGGCCGGGGCCTACTTTTGTGCCGTCCGGAAGCACCAGACGCTGACCAACCGAGGGAACCCCGTGGACACCGCCCGTCGCCGCGCCATCGTTCGCGCCACCGCCGTGACCGCCTGCGCCGGTGCGCTGCTGGCCCTGCCGGCCGCCGCCGCGCTCGCCGACGCGGCGCCGGCCGCCTCGGGCACGCAGCGGACCCTGGTCAGCAGCGTCTCCCTCGCGGACGGCCGGTCGACGGCGAAGGTGTACCGCGTCGCGAAGGACGCGTACCAGGCCGAGATCCTGCGCGCCGGGGCCACGGTCGTCACGCTGACCAGCCGCGACGGGGCCACCGGGGTCGGCGCCGCCGGGGAACTGCACGCCGCGCTGGGGCCGGACGGGCGGCTGTCCTCCTGGGTCGGCGAGACCGTCCGGGGAGACGGCTCCCACACGGTCGGCGGCGACGGGCACAAGACCGGGACCCGGACCCCGCCCGGCGGTGGCGGTGGCGGTGGCGGCAAGGTCGTGCCCGCCTCGGTCGACGCCGGGGGGCGGGAGCGCTCCGGCACCCCCGGTACGGCCGAGGCCCTGCGCCTGCACACCCTGGCCGACGGCCCCGGGGACGGCGTACTGCTGCTCGCCGCGGGCGGCGGTATCGCGGCGGTCGGCGCCGCCGGGCTGGGCTACGCGATGCTGAGGCGCGGCCGTACGGACGGCTGATCCGGGTCCGGAGGGCGGGGCGGGGCTGGGGCTGGCTGCGGGGGCTGCGGGGTTCGGCGTGTGGAGGGGCGGGGCTGCGGGTGGGGTGGGTGTCGGCGGGGCCGTCTCGGAGACGGTTTGGGGGTTTCCCGTCAGTCCCATCGTCCTTCCGGTTCGTGCCGGCCCGTCAAGGGCGCTCACTTCGTTCGCGTCGCTACGCGATGGCCTTCGGCCACCCTTGACCGCCCGTCCCGCCCCGGAAAGACAAGGACTGCCGGGAACCCCCCGAAAGAACGGCACGGTCCATGGGGAAGGGACGGCTCCCTCAGCGATGAGACGAGGGACCGGGCGTCGGTCCGCCGGGCATCCGGGCCCCTAGAGACCCTCGGCGGTCCACCCCCGCGCGTCAGATCGCTACGCCCTCCTCATGGCATAGCGTCCGGCGACCGTCTGTGGCTGATACCCGCACCAACATGTCGATCAGGGCAGCATTCGGGACCGGCAGGCGCGTCAGATCGCTACGCGCTCCTCTCGGCATAGCGTCTGGCGACCGTCTGTGGTGATGTGATCCGTCAGCGAGATCAATTACCCCTTTTGCCTGTCTTTGGGGGGCGTAGGCGAGGCGTGAAGGGTCCCTGTCGGAGTCTGCCGTTGAAGAAGGCATCCCCAGACTCCGACAGACGGTCGAGAGGCCGGCGAAAGGCCCGAGAGGTGCCCCGGGCTGCCCGTTTCCCCCCTGAAGCACCCCTCGCCCCAGACGGCCTTCAGCCGCCGAGAAATGAGCAGCGCGTAGCGATCTCACGCGCCCACCGGCCCCGAATGCCGCCCTGATCGACATGTGGTGCGGGTATCGGCCCCAGACGGTCGTCGGACGCTATGCAGAGAGGACCGCGTAGCGATCTGATGCGCGGGGGTGGACCGCCGAGGGTCTCTAGGGGGCCCGGATGCCCGGCGGACCGACGCCCGGTCCCTCGCCTCATCGCTGAGGGAGCCGTCCCTTCCCCTTGGACCGTGCCGTTCTTTTGGGGGCTTCCCGGCAGTCCTTGTCTTTCCGGGGCGGGACGGGCTGTCAAGCGTGGAGCGAAGCGACATCGCGAAGCGACGCGACGAAGGAGCGCCCTTGACGGGCCGGCACGAACCGGAAGGACGATGGGACTGACGGGAAACCCCCAAACCGTCTCCGAGACGGCCCCGCCTACACCCACCCCACCCGCAGCCCCCGCCCCCTACCCCCCGGCCCGCCCCCGCCCGCTCCACGGCCAGCGCGGCTTCGGCTTCTGGCCCGTCGGGGAGAAGGTGTACTTCCACCCCTTCTGGAGTCCCAGCCGCTTCGTGTACCCCGACGGGATCCGCTCGTAGAGCAGTACCGTCGGCGGCCCGCCGTCCGGGGCCGGGACCGGGATCTCGTACCACTTGGGGGGGTGGCCCGTCGGGCCGACGAGGATCGGGAGGACCCGGCCGTCCATCGGCCCGCCCTCGAAGGGGGTCGGTTCGCTTCTCACCCCACCAGTGTCACAGCAGGTGGGCCGCCTCGGAGACCAGCGGGATGACGCGTCGGGCGAGGACGCCCACCGGGCCCTCCGGCGGTTCCAGCGCGAGCGCGGCCCGGGCGGCGGACGCCGTCTCGGGGTCGGTGGCCGCCGTGGCCGTGAGCAGGGCGATGAACTGGTCCACCAGCCAGTCGCGCAGGGTGGCGACCTCCGGCTGTTTCCCCTCGTCGATCCAGATCAGGGAGGCAGCCTCGACCGCCGTGATCCAGGTGCGCACCATCATCCGCAGCCGCGGTCCGGGACCCGGGGCGGGGACGTCCAGGTGGAGGAGGATCTGGTCGGCGGCCGCGCGGCGGATGCCGTCCACCGTGGCCGTGGTGCGGGAGGTCTCCACGACGCTGCCGCCCTGCAGGAGGGCGGCGAAGCCGGCGTCGTGCTCGTCGACGAAGGCCAGGTAGCGGTCCAGGACCCGGGAGAGCCGCTGGGTCAGCGGGCCGGCCTGCGGTTCGGCGAAGCACAGTTCGAGGACGTCGGCCGCCGAGCGCAGGGCGGCTTCGTACAACTGCTGTTTCCCGCCCGGGAAGTAGCGGTAGACCAGCGGGCGCGAGACGCCCGCGGCCTCCGCGACGTCATCGAGGGAGATCTCCTCGGGGGCACGGTGCGCGAACAACGACAGCGCGGCGTCGAGGAGCTGGGCTCGCCGCTCCTCGACACTCAGTCTGCGGTAGGCCCGTACGGTCATGCCCGCAGAGTAGACGACCCTGCTACGCGAGGAGGCCCGAGCTGCGCCAGAGCCTGCGGCCGACGCCGCGCAGCACGCCGATGTCGTCGAGGAAGTCGGTGAGCCGCTTCGCGCCGGTCTGCATCACCTCGCGGCGGTGGCCGCTGGC
Source organism: Streptomyces sp. NPDC012794 (assembly GCF_042901085.1). NCBI lineage: Bacteria > Bacillati > Actinomycetota > Actinomycetes > Kitasatosporales > Streptomycetaceae > Streptomyces > Streptomyces sp. NPDC012794. Next base: position 68,599 of record NZ_JBIBCI010000010.1, on the reverse strand, counting down.
CTTCACCTGGGCGACGGCTTCGCGCCGGTCGAGGCCGACGTTCTCGTAGACGGCCGGGTTGACGAAGGCCACGGAGAAGACGCGGGCGGCCTCGCCGCAGCTGATCCGGGTGAGTTCCTGCTCCCAGCGCGGGGCGGTCAGCATCTGGCGGCGCAGTTCCTCGCGGGCGTACCGGACGTGCCGGGCCTCCTCGATGACGTGGATCCGGGTCACTCCGCGGACCAGGGGCTGGATGCGCTCGTCCGGGAAGGTCAGGCGCTGCATCCAGTCGAGGATCTCCTCGCCGAGGAGGGTGCAGGCGAAGGAACCGGGGGTGGTGGAGACCGTCTTGAGGATGCGGGCGAGGTTGTGGTTGAGCCGGGTGACCGGATAGTCCGGGGCTCCGGCCTTCTGGATCATGCGGGCGAACATCATCGAGTGGCGGCACTCGTCGGCGATCTCGGTGAGTGCGTACCGGACGTGGTTGCTGGTCAGCGGCTTGTCGTAGATGTGCCGGACCAGGAGCTGCATGAGGATGATCTCGAACCAGATGCCGAGCGAGGCGAGGGACGCCGCTTCGTGGCGGGAGAGGTCGATGCGCTGTTCCTCGCCCATCTTCTTCCACATCGGGGTGTCGTAGAGGGAGAGCAGCTCGGGCGGCCAGTAGTACTTGCCGTCGATCGGCGGGGCATCCCAGTCGAGTTCCCGGTCGGGGTCGAAGGAGTGCTTGGCGGAGGACTCGAGGAGTCGTTCGGCGATCTGCTCGCGGTCCTTGAGGAGGCCGAGGGCGTCCCTCAGCGCGGCTCGTTCCGTCACGGTCGTCATGGCTCCGGGTCCCTCGCGGTCGGGTTACCTGCGGTCACCTCTTATGAGACTGCTTGTCAGCAAGGTCGTCAATCCCCCGCGCACGACTTGTTGACCCCGCGTCTACCAACGTGTGACGCTGCCAACTGTCCACTCCCGCACGGCAGTACGCGAGGCGCGCGAGCGCGAGTACGCGAGTACGCGAGACGAGGAGGCATCCGTGTCGACGCACGAGTTCTACACCCAGGCCCCGCAGGAGAGCGTCTGGCCGGTCCCCGCCTCCGGTGCGGCCCGCTTCAGCTGGGAGTACGACGGGGGCCGCGACCGCCTCCTCGCCCTGTACCAGAAGGGCAAGGACAAGCAGTGGGACGGCGCCAAACGCATCGACTGGGACATCGAGGTGGACCCGTACGACCCCCTCGGCACCCCCGACGAGATGCTGACGCTGCACGGCACCCGCCACTGGGCCGGGATGACCGAGCGGGACAAGGGCGAGCTGCGACGGCACTACAGCGCCTGGAACTTCAGCCAGTTCCTGCACGGCGAGCAGGGCGCGATGGTGTGCGCGGCGCGCATCGTGGAGTCGGTGCCGGACCTGGACGCGAAGTTCTACTCCGCGACCCAGACCATGGACGAGGCCCGGCACGCGGAGATCTTCGGGCGCTTCCTGCACGAGAAAGTCGGGATGCTCTACCCGATCAACGACAGCCTCCAGGGGCTGCTCGGCGACACCCTGCGCGACTCCCGCTGGGACATGCCCTACCTGGGCATGCAGGTGCTCATCGAGGGGCTGGCGCTCGCCGCCTTCGGGATGATCCGCGACACCACCGACAAGCCGCTGCCCAAGCAGATCCTCGCGTACGTGATGCAGGACGAGGCCCGCCACGTGGCCTTCGGGCGGATGGCCCTGCGCGACTACTACAAGCAGCTGACGGACGCCGAACTGCGCGAGCGCGAGGAGTTCGTGATCGAGGGCTGCTACCTGATGCGCGACCGGCTGCGCGGGGTGGAGGTGCTGGAGAACTTCGGCGTCCCCAGGCGGGAGGCGGTGGAGTACACCGAGCAGTCCGAGTTCCTGCACCTGTTCCGGAAGCTGCTGTTCAGCCGGATCGTGCCCTGCGTCAAGGACATCGGGCTCTGGGGGGACCGGCTGCAGAAGGCGTACCTGGAGATGGGCGTCTTCGAGATGGGCGACTCCAACCTCGACCTGCTGATGACCCAGGACGAGGAGATCGCCGAGACCCTGGACCGCGAGCGCTTCGCGGCGGAGGAGCGGGAGCGGGTGGCGGAGGTGGAGGCCGCCATCCAGGAGGGCGCCGCCCAGGCCTGAGGGCGCCCAGGACTCAGGGCGCCGGGGCCTGAGGGCGCCGCCCCCCGCGCGTCACCGTCCCGCCAGCGCCGCCTCCATCACCGCCCGGGCGATCGGGGCCGCCGCGCCGTTGCCGCTGATGTCCCCGCGCACCGCCGAGGCGTCCTCGACCACCACCGCGACGGCCACCGCCGGCTGCGGTTCGCCCTCCGCGCGGGCCCAGGCGATGAACCAGGCGTACGGGGTGCCGGCGTTGCCGACGCCGTGCTGGGCGGTGCCGGTCTTGCCGCCGACCCGGGCGCCGGGGATCGCCGCGTTGCGCCCGGTGCCGTCCTCCACCACCTTCACCATCAGCTCCTGCATGCGCAGCGCCGTGGACGGGCTCATGGCCCGGCCCAGGGTGCGCTGGTCGGCGCGGCGCAGCAGGGAGCCGTCGTCCCGGGTCGTGCGGTCCACCAGGTACGGGGTCCGCAGCTCGCCGCCGTTGGCGACGGCCGCCGCGACCATCGCCATCTGGAGCGGGGTGGCCCTGGTGTTGAACTGCCCGATCGAGGAGAGCGCCAGCTGGTCCCGGCTCATGTCGGTGTCGAAGTTGGACCGGGACACCCACGACGGCACCCGCAGCCCCTCGTCGTTGAAGCCGAAGCGGGCGGCCGCCTCCGCCATCGCGCGCAGCCCCACCCGCACCCCGATGTCGGCCATCACCGTGTTGCAGGACCACTGCACGGCCTCCGCCATCGAGGCCTCCGCGCAGCCGGTGGCCGCGTTCGGCAGCACGGTGCTGGTGCCGGGCAGCCGGTACGGGTCGGGGGTGCGGGTGGGGGCGTCCACATCGGTGACCACGCCCGCGTCGAGGGCGGCGGCCGCCGTCACGATCTTGAAGGTGGATCCCGGCGGATAGGTCTCGCGCAGCGCCCGGTTGAGCATCGGCCTGGCGGGGTCCGCGTTCAGCCGCGCCCAGGCCGCCTTGACCCGCGTACCGGTGCCGGAGAGGAGGCCCGGGTCGTACGAGGGGCTGCTGACCAGGGCCAGGATCCTGCCGGTGGCCGGCTCGATGGCGGCCACCGCGCCGCGCTTGCCGCCGAGCCCCCGGTACGCGGCCTCCTGGACGGCGGCGCGCAGGGTGGTCTCGGCGTTGCCGCCGCCGGGGCGGCCGCGCGAGAGCTCGTACCAGAGCGGGAAGGCGGACAGTCCCGGGTCGGTGCCCGAGAGGACGGCGTCCTCGGAACGTTCGACGAAGCTCGTCCCGTACGTCTGGGAGGAGAAGCCGGTGACGGGCGCGTAGAGCGGGCCGTCGGTGTAGGTGCGCTCGTAGCGCAGCAGCTGGCCGCTGTCACGGGAGCCGGTGACGGGCCTGCCGTCGACCAGGATGTCCCCGCGCGGTTCGGCGTAGCGCGCGATGGCGGGCCGCTTGTTGGCCGGGTTCGCCCCGTAGGCGGCGGACTCCCACACCTGGACGCGGGCGACATTGGCGAGCAGGGCGGCGAGCAGCAGGGCGCAGAAGTACGCGCACCAGCGGATGTAGCGGATCACGCGTGGGCCTCCCCCGGTTCCGGGCCGGGTCCTGCTCCCGGTCCGGGACCCGGTCCGGGTCTGGGTCTGCGGGCGCTGTCGCTGAGCCGGACCAGCAGGGCGACGATGATCCAGTTGGTGACCACGGAGGAGCCGCCCTGCGCCAGGAAGGGCATGGCCATGCCGGTCAGCGGGATGAGGCCGGTGACGCCGCCCGCGATGACGAACACCTGGAGGGCGACGATCGAGGCGAGTCCGGTGGCGAGCAGCCGCCCGAAGGGGTCGCGCAGGGCGAGCCCGGCCCGGAACCCCCGGGACACGAGGAGCCCGTAGAGGAGCAGGATGGCGGCGAGGCCGACGAGGCCGAGTTCCTCTCCGGCGGTGGCGAGGACGAAGTCCGACTTGGCGGCGAAGCCGATGAGGAAGGACTGGCCGTGCCCGAGTCCGGCGCCGAGCAGGCCGCCGGCGGCGAAGGCGAAGAGGGACTGGGCGAGCTGGCCGGGGCCGTCGCCGCGCTCGATGGAGGCGAAAGGATTCAGCCAGTCGTCCACGCGGCTGTGCACGTGCGGCTCGAAGGTCCCGACGGCGTACGCGCCGAGGGCGGCGAGCAGCAGCCCGATGGCGATCCAGCCGATCCGCCCGGTGGCGGTGAACAGCATGATCACGAAGAGACCGAAGAAGAGCAGGGAAGTCCCCAGGTCCCGCTCCAGGACGAGCACCCCGACGCTGAGCAGCCAGATCGCGAGGATCGGCCCGAGCACCCGGCCGGGCAGGAGGCGCAGCTTCCAGAAGAGCCGGCGGCCGGTGAGGGCCAGCGCGGTGCGGTTCGCGGCGAGATAGGCGGCGAAGAAGAGGGCGAGCAGGATCTTGGCGAACTCCCCGGGCTGGAAGGACAGCCCCGCGAAGCGGATCCAGATGTGGGCGCCGTTGACGGCCGGGAAGAAGACGGGGACGAGCATCAGCACGAGAGCGGTGGTCACGGACAGGTAGGCGTACCGCTGGAGCACCCTGTGGTCGCGCAGCAGGGCGAGCACGAGGACGAAGAGCACCACCCCGAGCGCCGACCACCGCAGCTGGTCCTCCGCTCCGGGCTCCCCGGGGGTGGCGAGGTCGAGGCGCTGGATGAGGACCAGGCCGAGCCCGTTGAGCAGGACCGCGATCGGGAGGAGCAGCGGATCGGCGTACGGGGCCCTGAGCCGGACGGCGAGGTGGGCGAGCAGCGCCGCTCCCCCGAGCCCGGCGGCGTAGGGGGCGGCGGGGTAGGCGGCGTCGGGGTGGGAGGCCCCCGCCCGGCCGGCCGCGCCGTCGGCCGCGAGGCCGACGTAGAGGTGGCCGAGTACGGAGATCAGGACCGCGCCCGCGAGGAGCGTCAGCTCGATGCCGCGGCGCTTGGCGGCACGGCCGTCGGGGGGCGGGGACGGAGCGGGCTCCGTCACCTTCGCCGTCAGAGCGGTCATACGGGGAAACGTAGCAAGGTCGCGGCTGGTATGTCCGCTTATGTCATAGGGTGCCGAAGAGTCGTCAGAAACGGTCAGCAGCGACAGGAGTGAGGAGCCCCGGCGCATGGGACCTGTGGAATTCATCGTCCTCGCCTTCCCCGAGGAACAACTGCGGGTCCCGGCGGTCGAGGCCGTGATGGGCCTGCGGAAGACAGGGGTGGTCCGCCTGATCGACGGGCTCGTCGCGACGAAGACGGCGTCGGGGGAGGTCCTGGCGGCGGAGTTCGACGAGTTCGTGGAGCTGCGGGGCATCCTGGCCGGCCGTGACGTGGCCCGGCTGATCGGCCCGGAGGACGTGCAGGAGGCGGCGGAGCTCCTGGACCGGGGCAGCTGCGCGTTGCTGCTGGTGGTCGAGCACGTCTGGGCCCAGGACGCGGCGATCGCCGTACGGGCCGCGGGCGGGCGGATCGTCGGCTCGGTCCGCGTCCCGGCGGAGCGGGTGGGGGTGGCGTGATGTTCATCCGGCCGGTGGGCGTGACGGTGAAGGCGGCGGTCCGCCCGGCGGGCCGCCCGCTCCTGCGCGGACTGCTGCGGCGGGCGGCGGGCGCGGCGGAGTGGGCCCAGGCGGAGGACACCGGTGAGGCGGTGGTGGAGGGGTTCGGGGACGAGTACGGGGAGGAGGGCGAGTTCGGGGAGGGGGACGGGTACGGGGAGGGGGACGGGTACGGGGAGGAGGCGCCGGGTCCGGGACCGGTCGCCGAGGCGGAGGAGCAGCCGGGCCCGGCGGAAGCGCCCGAGGCTGGCGGGGCGGGGGCGGGGGGTGGTCCACCGCCGGCCGGCGGCCTGGTGGCGGAGCTGACGCAGCTGGCCGACCTGACCCGGGAGGGCCTCCTGACGCGGGACGAGTTCACCAGGGCGAAGGCCCTCCTGCTGGGAAGCGGGAGCACGGGGACGGAGCCCTAGCGGGGCGGCGCCGGGGAGGGTTTGGGGGTTTCCCGTCAGTCCCATCGTCCTTCCGGTTCGTGCCGGTCCCTCAAGGGCGCTCACTTCGTTCGCGTCGCTTCGCGATGGCCTTCGGCCACCCTTGACCGACCGACCCGCCCCGGAAAGACAAGGACTGACGGGAAGCCCCCAAAAGAACGGTCACGGGGCAGGAGAAGGGGAGTGGCTCCCTCAGCGACGAGACGAGGGGCCGGGCCCTGGCCTTGTCCCGCACTCGGGCCCGCCAGGCATGGAAATGCGGGCCGGGGGCCACTACCCACACCACATGACGATCAGGGCCCCATCCGGGAGCGGTGGGCGCGTCGAATCGCTACGCGCTCCTCTCTGCATAGCGTCCGGCGGCCGTCTGGGCCTGATGCCTGCACGAAATGACGATCAGGACCCCATCCGGGACCGTGGACGCGTCAGATCGCTACGCGCTCCTCGGGTCTCGGCGACCGGCGGCCGTCTTGGGCTGGTCATAAGCGGGCTGGACGTTGGTCACGGCGGTGGTGAATTCGCGTCCCGAGGCGCCACGGATGTAGGCGAGCTCCATCCAGCGCTCGATACCGGTGTTCGAGACGTTCTCGTTGATCACCGCCATCAGGACGCCCTCCGTACCCGAAGCGATGTCGCGCACGCGCTGACGGAGGAGCCGGTGGGGGACGTATTCGTAGCACTCACTCATCGCGCGCCCCCGCGAAGGTGCCGAGGAAGCGCTCCCAGCCGGCCAACGCCCGGTCGAGGAGATCCGTACTGGGTTCCGCCATGACCTCCATCCTTACAAGGGTGTCCGAGGCTTCGTCGCGGGCACAGCTGCACAGGTTCACGGGCCACTCCTACCGTCGTCAGGGTGTTGAGCTACGACGTTAAGGAGGGGTGCCGGAGAGAAGGGGCCCGGTTCGGGCCCCTTCCTCCTACGCGGCCGGCAGACCGATCTCCACCGCCAGGCGACTGGCTCGCTGCCGTCGTTCGGGCAGCCGCGAGGTTGTCTCCTCCAGCACGATGGCCCGTGCGTAGCCGTTGTACCGGGTCGTGTCCGGAGCCACTGCGTGGGCCTGTTCCAGCGTCGCGAGGGCCACGTCCGGCTGTCCGTCCAGTTGGTAGGCGCGTGCCTGCTCGATGCGATGGCGGGCCCGGCGTGGCAATGACGGGATGACCCTCGTCTCCGCACCGGCGGCCTGCCGTACGGCCTCACCGCCGGTGCGGAGTTCCACCGCCACGGTGACGCCGTGCGCGCCCATCACCGGGCGGCCGAAGCTCGTCACCCGGTGGAAGTAGCCTTGGGGAAGCCCCTTGGCCACGCGGTCCGCTCGCTCCCACCACCCCCAGGCGGCCCCAGTCTCGCGGCGCTTCGCTGCGGTCAGGCCGGCCTCCGCCCTCAGCGCGCCGACCATCGCCCGGACCTCCACGGCCGCATCCGCCAGACCGGGCTCCAGCAGTCGCAGTGCCTGCTGGACCACGTCGTCCGCCTCGTCGTACTGGCCGGAATCGCGGTGCGCCTGCACGGACAGCCAGGCAGCGACACCGACGGCGTGCGGGTCCTCGGATTCCTGCGCGGCGCTCATACCGCGATCGGCGACCCGCCAGAGCAGCGAGGGGTCCGGCTGGTACGCGACGAAGAACTGGGCGAGGAAATACGTCTCCGCCTTGAGGCGCAGCGCACCCCGGCGCTCGGCAGCGGTCTCCGCCTGCCGCACCGCAAGCAGCGTGTCCCGGATCAGCCCTGGCAGCAGGGCACCGATGACCGCCCGGTGGTTCGACGCCTTGTGCCGTGCGGCCCAGGCAGCGTCCAGAGCCGCCCGCAGGAACGCCTGGGAGGGGGCCCGTCGGTCCCCACCGGCCGGGAAGGCGGTGAGCGCCGCGCGGACAGCAGGCAACTGGTCGTGCCCGGGTCCGACGAACAAATCGGCGTTCTGCGCCGTACCGATGTCACCCACCAGGTCATTGAGCCGGCGGACACGCAGGGCTTGGCCGATGGCGAGGATTTCCGGCAGTCTCGGCATTCTCATGGCACCCGTCTCGACTTTCTTGACCCACGACGGATGATGGCCGAGGAGCCCGGCCAGCTGCTCACGGGTCATACCTCGGCGAGTGCGGTAGATCTGGACACGTTGCCCGAATGCGACGGGGTTGTCGTACGGGTCGGGGGGTGCATCGGAAGACACGGCCTTGTCCCTTCTCTGTGCAGCTCGACACCGAACAGCCTATGGGCCAGGCCCATTTGCGGCGCTCAAAACCATCAGCCCCGAACGGCCGTGGGACGCCATGCCGTGAGGAGTGCGTAGCGATCTGATGCGCCCACCGCTCCCGGATGGGGCTGTGGTCGTCATTTGGTGCGGGTATCAGCCCCGGACGGCCGTCGGACGCCAAGCCAGGAGGAGCGCGTAGCGATCTGATGCGCGGGGGTGGACGGCCGGGGGCCTTCGGGGCCCGGATTTGGGAGCGGGCCGGCGCCCTGCCCCTCGTCTCGTCACTGAGGGACCCGCTCCCCTTCTCCTGCCCCGTGACCGTTCTTTTGGGGGCTTCCCGGCAGTCCTTGTCTTTCCGGGGCGGGACGGTCGGTCAAGGGTGGCCGAAGGCCATCGCGTAGCGACGCGAACGAAGTGAGCGCCCTTGAGGGACCGGCACGAACCGGAAGGACGATGGGACTGACGGGAAACCCCCAAACCAGCCCTGACACCGCCCCGCCGAAACCCCGCCCCCCGCACCCCCGCCCCGCCACCCCCGCCCCGCCACCCCCCAACCGGGTGACGGCCCTCGACCCGCCAGCCGTGCTCGGGGGAGGGGGCGGGTTCGCGTGGCAGCATCGGGCGGCGGAGGTGATTACATGACAAAACGACTACTGCGGATCGTCTGTCTCGCCGCCGTCTTCGTCACCGCTGGCCCCCCGCCCGCCGTCCACGCCGAGCCCGCACCGCGCCCCGAACCCGCCGTCGCCGAAGGCCCCCTCCCCGAAGCCCGCACCGCGCCCGCCGCCGCGCCCGCTCGCGGGGTCGGGGAGCTGCTCGTCCGGTTGCAGGGCCTCTACCAGAAGGCCGAGGAGGCCAGCGAGGCCTACAACGCCGCCGAAGCGGCGCTCAAGGCCCGCCGGGCGGAGGAGGAACGCCTCGCCACCGAACTCGGCAGGGCCCGCTCCGCCCTCGACTCCGAGCGGGCCACCGCCGGGCGGCTCGCCCGGGAGCAGTACCAGGGGGCCCACGGCGGCGCCCTCTCCCCGTACTTGCGGTTGCTGCTCTCCGGGGATCCCCAGCAGGCCGTCGACCAGCGACGGCTCGCCGCCCGCGAGGGTGCCCGGCGGGCGGCGGTCGTGGCGCGGCTGGAACGGGACCGCAAGCAGGCGGGAACGCTCGCCGGGGCGGCCCGCAAGGCCCTCGACGACCAGCGCGCCCTCGCCGCGCAGCAGAAGCGGGCCCAGCAGGAGGTCACGGGCCGGCTCAAGGAGGTGGAGCGGCTGCTGGCGGCGCTCACCCCCGAGGAGCTGGCCCGGCTCGGGGCGCGCGAGGCGGCCGTGACGGCCGGGGCGCAGCGCACGCTGGTGGACTCGGGCCGGCTGCCCGCCCGTACGGGGACGCCGACCGCCGCCGGCGGGGCCGCCCTGCGGTACGCGGCGGCGCAGATCGGCAAGCCGTACGTGTGGGGCGCCGAGGGTCCGGCCTCCTTCGACTGCTCCGGGCTGACCTCGCGGGCCTGGGAGCACGCCGGGCGGTCCATCCCCCGGACCAGCCAGGAGCAGTGGGCGCGGCTGACCCGGGTGCCGCTGGACCGGCTGCGCCCGGGCGATCTGGTGGTCTACTTCCCGAAGGCCACCCACGTGGCCCTGTACATCGGGGACGGCAAGGTGATCCAGGCACCGCGCCCCGGGGCCACCGTGAAGGTGTCGCCGATCGCCGCGAACCCGCTGCTCGGGGCGGTCCGCCCGGACCCCGAGGGGACGCCGCTGAAGGAGTTCACCCCGCCGCCGCTCCCGGAGAACGCGACGGCGGGGGACGACACGGGCTACTCGTCGGAGGAAGAACCGGCGGCGGAAGAACCGGCGGCGGAAGCGGAGACCTCCGCCAGGTAGTCGGCCGTGTCCTCGGGGTCGTAGAAGTACGCGTCGAAGTCGGCCGGGTTGTCGAAGCCGTTGGCGAACCGGTCCGCCACCGGCTGGAGCTGCCCGGCCGCGCCGATCAGGTTCAGCACGTGCTCCGGGGGGACGCCCAGCATGGCGTTGGTCCACTGGGTCACCGGCTTGCCGGTGGTGAACCAGTACTTGTCGAAGGTCGCCTTCATCCACGCCTCGTCGAACGGCTTGTCGCCGTGCATGAGGATCGAGGAGAGGTACGAGGCCGCGCACTTGGCGGCCGAGTTCGACCCCTGGCCGGTGATCGGGTCGTTCGCCACGACCACGTCCGCGACGCCCAGGACCAGGCCGCCGCCGGGGAGGCGGCCGATGGGGTTGCGGACGACGGGCGCGTACCGGCCGGCGAGCGTGCCGCCCGCGTCCGTCAGCTCGACCTTCGTCGCCCGCGCGTACTCCCACGGCGTGAACTTTTCCATGAGCTCCAGTGTGAGCGACAGGTGCTCGGCGGGGTCGTTGACCCCCTTGAAGACGTCCAGGGGCCCGCCCGGCAGGCCCTCCCAGAACAGGATGTCGGCGCGCCCCGAGGTGGTCAGGGTCGGCATGACGAACAGCTCGCCGACGCCCGGGACCAGGTTGCAGCGCACGGCCTCCGTCTCCGGGTGCTCGCGGCGCGGCCCGAGGCCGTGGACGTACGCGACGGCCAGCGCGCGCTGCGGGGCGTCGTAGGGGGAGCGCGCGGCGTCCCGGCCGAACATGGACACGAGCTCGCCCTTGCCGGCGGCGACGAGGACGAGGTCGTACGTACGGGAGAAGAAGTCCAGGTCGGCGACGGACGCGCCGTGGATGACCAGCTGTCCGCCGCGCTGGGTGAAGGTGTCGAGCCAGCCGGCCATCTTCACCCGCTGGTCCACGGACTGCGCGTGTCCCTTGAGGCGGCCGAGCCAGTCGATGGCGCGGGAGCCGTCGGGGGCGGCGACGGAGACGCCCAGGCCCTGGATCTTCGGGGCCTGCCTCTCCCAGAAGTTCAGCTGGAGGTCCCGCTCGTGCTGGAGCGCCGTGTCGAACATGCACTGCGTGGACATGACCCGCCCGGTGCGGATCTCGTCGGCGGTGCGGTTGGACATGAGGGTGATCTCGTACCCCTTCGCCTGGAGGCCGAGGGCGAGCTGGAGACCGGACTGGCCGGCCCCGACGACGAGTATCTTGCGCATCTCACGTTCTCGATTCGGGGAAGGGTTTCTTCGGCACGTGCCGGGCCCGCGCGCGGCGTCCGCGCACCGCGCCCGCCTATGCGGGAGTGGCGTCCAGCGCGTGGCCCACCAGGGTCAGCAGGGACTCCACGACCGTGTCCCGGCGCCGCGCGTCCATGATCACGACGGGTACGTGCGGCGGGATGGTGAGCGCCTCCCGCACGTCCTCCACGTCGTAGGAGCGCGAGCCCTCGAAGTGGTTGACGGCGACCGCGTACGGCAGGCCGCAGGTCTCGAAGTAGTCCAGCGCGGGGAAGCAGTCGCGCAGCCGGCGGGTGTCGGCCAGCACCAGGCCGCCGATGGCGCCGCGCACGAGGTCGTCCCACATGAACCAGAACCGCTCCTGGCCGGGGGTTCCGTACACGTAGAGCACGAGGTCGTCGTCGAGGGTGATGCGCCCGAAGTCCATCGCGACGGTGGTGGTGTTCTTGTCCGGGGTCCCGGTCAGGTCGTCGGTGGGGACGCTGGCCTGGGTCATCACCGCTTCGGTGCGCAGCGGGGTGATCTCGGAGACGGAGGACACGAAGGTGGTCTTGCCGACGCCGAAGCCGCCGGCGACCAGCACCTTGACGGCGACGGGCGCGCGCGAGCGGTCGTACTGCCAGGGCTGGACGGGCTCGTCGTCCAGGAGGCCGGGCGTCCCGGGGGCGTCGGCGACGGGGGAGGCGAAGTCAGAGACGGCGGAGGCCACTGAGCACCCTTTCCAGCAGCGCGCGGTCGGGCCGGCCGGTGCCGTGGCCCGTGCCGTAGACGCGGATCCGGCCCTGGTCGGCGAGGTCGCCGACGAGGACCCGGACCACGCCGAGCGGCAGCTTCAGCAGTGCGGATATCTCGGCGATGGTGCGCATCCGGCGGCACACCTCGACTATGGCGCGCATCTCGGGCATGCGGTCGGGCGTCGTGGCCGGGCCGCCGTCGAGCGTGGCGACGAAGGTCTCCACCAGCAGCACCTGCGTGAAGCGGGTGCGGCCGCCCGTGAGGGAGTACGGGCGGACGCGGGCGGGGCGGCGGTCGGCGCCGCGTATCGGCAGCCGGTCGGAGGCCGTACTCCTCACGGGTTTCTCTCCATCGACTGGCGCAGCTCACTGCGGACTTCGGGGGTCAGGACGTGGCCGGCGCGGCCGACGAAGAGGGCCATGTGGTAGGCGACGACGCTCATGTCGCAGTCGGGAGTGGCGTGCACGCCGAGCAGGGAGCCGTCGCTGATGGACATGACGAAGACGGAGCCGTTCTCCATGGCGACCATCGTCTGCTTGACCGTGCCGAACTCCATGAGGGCGGCGGCGCCGGTGGTGAGGCTGCCGAGCCCGGACACGATGGTGGCCAGGTCGGCGGAGGCGCCGCGGGGGCCCTTGGGCCGGTCGCCGGGAGCGGGTTCCGCCGTCGGCTCGGAGGAGAGCAGCAGCAGCCCGTCCGAGGACACGACGGCCACGGAGTTGACGCCGGGCACCTCCTCGACCAGGTCGGTCAGCAGCCACTGCAGGTTGCGGGCCTGGGTGCTCAGTCCGTAGGTACTGGGCGCGGTCATGTGCGTGCCTCCTGTGCGCTGTCCCCCTGGTCGGTGTGCCCCTGCCCCCGGTCCTGCGGGGCCTGGCGGTCCTGGGCGAGTTCCGCCGCGACGACCCGGCGCCCGTCCTGGGCGCCCTGGTAGAACCCGCCGAGCCGGCGGCGCAGTTCCTCGGCGTCGACCCGGCGCGGCGCGGGGCGGGCCGCGGCGGGCCGTGCGGTGCCGGGGGCCGCCACGGAGCGGGGGGTCCGCTTGGGGAGGCCCTTGGCGGTGACGGTTTCGGTGGCGGGCTCGGCCATGGGCTCGGGGTGGCTGCCCTGGCGGGGGACGAAGCCGTCCTCCGCGTCGGCGGCCCGCCGGTGGCTGGACCGTTCGGCGTCGGACGCCGACTCGGTGTGTCCTTCGTCCTGTACGGGTGCACCGGGCGCGGTGTCCGCTCCCCCGGCGGCGTCCCCGTGCCCGGGGTCGGCCACCGCGAAGGCCTCGGCATCGGCTTCGGCCACGACCCGCGCGAGCAGTTCCTGCTCGGGACCCGCTCCGCCCGGCGCCTCGGCCGCGGGGGCCTCCTCGTCGAAGGCCTCGGCCAGGGTGACCACCTTGGCGGGCTCCGCGCCGGCGGCCTGTCCGGCGTCGGGGGCGGCGGCGGTGAAGACCTGGTCGGCCGGGGGAAGCCCGGCGTCCGGGGACGGCTGCGCCGCCGCGAGCCGGGCTTCGGCGAAGGCCCCGGCCCCGAAGGCCTCGGCCACCAGCGAACCGGCGTCGAAGGTGTCGGACTCGTAGGACTCGTGAGAGTCGTGCGTCTCGTGAGAGTCGTGCGTCTCGTGGGAGTCGTGGGTCTCGGAGGCTCCGGCCCCGGAGGCCTCGGTCCCTGACGGCTCCTGCCCGGCCGGGTCCTGGCCGGCTCCGGCCGCTTCGCCCGCTTCCGCCTCGAAGGCCTCGGCGAGCGTGACCACCTTGGCGGGCTCCGCGTCCACGGACACCGGCCCGGCCTGGGCCGTGGGCTCGCCGGCCGCGCCCTGCTCGGCCGCGGCCGTGCGCAGCCGCGGCGGCAGGGTGTTCTCGTTGGCCTCGGCGATCACGCCGGGCAGCTGGAACGCGGGGGCGCCCGGCGTGCCCAGGGTGTGTACCGGGGAGGCGGGCGGGGCGTCCGGCAGGAGGGCCGCCGGGACCACGACCAGGGCCTCCAGGCCGCCGTGCCGGCCGGCGCGCAGCTCGGCGGTGACGCCGTGGCGTGCCGCGAGCCGTCCTGCGACGTACAGGCCGAGTCCGAGGCCGTGTTCGGCCTCGGGTTCCTCGTCGTAGGCGTGGGGGGTGGCCAGGCGGGTGTTCAGGGAGGCGAGGCGGTCCTCGGTGACGCCGATGCCCTCGTCCACGACGGACAGGACCACGTCGCCGGCGTCGTTCAGCCGGCCGGACACCTTCACCTTGGCGTCGGGCGGGGAGAAGGTCGTGGCGTTTTCGAGGAGTTCCGCGAGGACGTGCGAGATGTCGTCGGCGGCGTGTCCGGCGATCTGGGTGTAGGAGGGCATGGCGGCGAGGTCGACGCGCTCGTAGCGCTCGATCTCGCTGACGGCGGCCCGCATGACGTCGACCAGGGGCACGGGCAGGCTCTGGCCGTGGCCGTGTTCCTGTCCGGCGAGGACCAGCAGGTTCTCGTTGTGGCGGCGCATGACCGTCGCCAGGTGGTCCAGCTTGAAGAGGGTGGCGAGCCGGTCCGGGTCGCCTTCCTTGGACTCCAGTTCCTCGATGACGGCGAGCTGGCGCTCGACGAGGCCGAGGGTGCGCAGGGAGAGCGAGACGGAGGTCGTCGACATGATGCGGCGGTGCTCTTCCAGCCCCGCGCGCAGCTGCTTGAGTTCCTGTTCCAGGGCGTCGCGGCCGCCGGCGAGGGCCTCGTTGCGGCCGATGAGGCGGCGGCGGTCGGCGTCGAGCCCGGCGACCCTGGTGTGCAGGGCGACCGTTTGTTCGCGGACCGCGTTGAGGTGGCGCACGACCTCGGCGAACTCGTCGTTGCGGCCGGTGAAGCGGACCGGCTCCTGCGAGCCCTCGGGGGTCGCGAGCCGTTCGGCGCCGCGGCGCAGCACGGAGAGCGGGCGGGTGAGGGAGCGGGCGACGGCGGTGGAGAAGCCGACGACGAAGAGGAAGAGGACGCCGAGTCCGGCGACCATCAGCTCCAGCCGGGTCACGTCGTCGTCGCGCAGGGTGGTGAAGGCCGTGGCCCGGTCGCCGGCGAGGGTGGACTCCACCGAGCGCATCCGGTCGATGCGGGCGGTGAGGGCGGCGGAGACGGCGCCCGTGTCGGTGGCCCTGCGGTCGGCCGGGGTCAGGGTGGGCCGGTCGGTGAGCCGCTTGAGGTGGTCCTCGGCGGCCTTGACCTCGGGGCCGGTGACGGTGGCGGCGAGGGTCTGGCGTACGCCGGGCCGGGCGGCGCGCGCGAAGTCGTCGAGGGCGGCCTGTTCGCGGACCCGGGAGCGCTGGGCGGCGCCGGCGAGTTCGTCGGCGACGGCGGAGTTCGGGACCTGCTCGGCGCGGGGGACGGACAGGGCGGCGAGCAGCAGTCCGCGGGTGGCGGAGGCCTGGTCGACGGCCTGGCCGAGGGGGGCCATGGGCCGGGTAACGGCCAGGGCGGCCTCGGCGCGGGGCGGGGTGAGTTCGGCGAGGCGGTCGCCGGGCGCGAGGAGTTCGGTGAGGAGTCCGGCGTAGGCCTGGTGCGCGGCGAGGGCGGTGCCCTTGCCGTCGACGGCTTCGGCGCGGACGGCCTTGACCTTGCCGAGGGCGCGGGCGAGTTCCGCGTCGGCCTCCGGCTTGAGTTCGGCGATCTGCCGGTCGGTGCGCGCGGTGCGTTCGTCGACGGCACCCTTGGCGTTGCCGGGCCGGCCCTTGGCCGCGTACTCGACGACGGCGTCGCGCTCGTCGCCGAGGAGGTGGGCGAGGGTGAGGGCGTGCCGGGTCTGTTCCGCCAGGGTGACCAGGCGCTGGGAGTCGTTCAGTTCCCTCGTGGCGGAAACGACGGCGGGGGTGCCTGCCGCGAGGACGGTGAGTCCGGCGACCGCTACCCCGACCACCAGCCTGCTGCGGACGCGTACGCGCCGTCCTGCCTTGGCGGGTCCGTCGGCGCTGGCGGTGCCGTTCTTCCGAGACCGCTTCTTCTGCACCGGTGCTCGCAATCCTGTACGTGTGCTCGTGCTCGTCTACTCGTGTGGCCGAGGTAACGGCCGGTCAACAAGTAAACGCCCCCTGCCCCCTCGTACCGCCTCAGACCTTCGCAGTGTGTTGGGAGGAGAGCCGCACATCGCCCACCCGGCCACTCGAAGGAGTGAACATCACGGAGGAGTGGCCGACCAACTCGGGCACCGTGTGTCAGGGGCCCGGCGTGGACGGGTGGTTGAAAGAACGCGGCGGGCTTTGGCAGTATGCGCGCCCACATGTCGCGGGGAGCGGGCGGGCGGGGCCGTCGGGCGGTCCGGCACCCCATCCCCGGCATTGGTACGGACCTGCCCCCCTCCGCCGGGCCCCGCCGGGCAGAATGCCCGCATGCGCATCGACCTGGCCTCCGAACCCGGCAACCCGGAACACCCCAATCAGGACTGGGTGTCGGCGTCGGCGCCCGCTTCGGGAGGGGGCGTCGTGATCGTCCTGGACGGGGTCACCCCGCCCCGCGGGGACGACGGATGCGTGCACGGAGTGCCCTGGTTCTCCACCCGGCTCGGCGGCCGATTGACCGAACTGTCCGGATCGCGGCGGGACATGCCCCTGGAGGCGGTCCTGGCCCGCGCCATCGCCGACACCGCCGACGCACACCGCGACACCTGTGACCTTTCTCACGTCCGGACTCCGCAGGCGACGGTGGTGATGGTCCGCTGGGACGAGGCGCACGTGGAGCACCTCGTGCTCTCGGACTCCGTGCTCCTGCTCCGCGGACCCGGCGGTGCGGTCACGCCGGTGCTCGACGACCGGCTGGACCGGGTACCGGGCGAGGTGCGCGGCTCGGTGGCGGCGACCGACGCGCTGCGCAACGCCGAGGGGGGCTTCTTCACGGCGGCCGCGGACCCGGCGGTGGCGGCCCGGGCCGTCACCGGGCGCACCCCGCGCGCGGAGGTGCGGGCGGTGGCGGCGCTGACGGACGGGGCGAGCCGCTGGACGGACACGTTCGGGGAGGGCGACTGGGCGGCCTGCCTGGACGTGCTGCGCAAGGAGGGCGCGCAGGGGCTGATCGGGCGGGTCCGGGCCGTGGAGTCGGATCCGCTGCGCCCGCCGGCCCGGTACAAGCGGCACGACGACGCCTCGGCGGTGTACGCGGAGCTGTGAGCCGCCCGGCCGGGCTACTCCTCTCCGGAGTTCAGCTGGTTGAGCAGTCGGGCCAGCTCCGCGACCTCGCCCCGGTCCCAGTCCGCCAGCTTGCGCATGTACCGCTCGCGCCGGGCCCCCCGTACCCGCAGGAACCGCTCCCGGCCCTCCGCGGTGAGGCCGACGAGGAAGGCGCGTCCGTCCGCGGGGTCCGGCTCACGGGCCACCAGCCCCAGCACCTCCAGGGCGCGCAGCTGGCGGCTCATGGTGGCCTTGCCGACCCCGAAGTAGGCGGCCAGCTCGGTGGCCCGCTGGCGGCCGGCCGCCTCCAGCCGCACCAGCAGCCCGTACGCGGCCGGTTCCAGCTCGGGGTGCAGGGCGCGGGCCATCTCGCCGGAGGAGGCCCGGGCACGCCTCAGGAAGACGGACAGCTCCCGCTCCAGGGCGAGGAACTCCTGGTCTTCGCTGCCGTGCACGTGCCGCTCCCATCGATGGCGGGGCGCACCGTGGCACCCCTGTTCGGGACCAGTATTTCGCAGCGTGCACGCCGGCGGCCCGGGGCCCCGCCGTGGGGGTCCCCCGGGCTGCCGGAGAAGGGGCCGGGGCCGGTCAGGCGGCCTTGCCGAAGGAGACCACGGCCGGGGCGAGGGCCAGCTCCAGCACCTGGCGTACGTCCGTCACCGGGTGCACCTCCAGCCCCTCCAGCACCTCGCTCGGGACGTCGTCCAGATCGGCCTCGTTCCGCTTGGGGATGATCACGGTGGTCAGCCCGGCCCGGTGCGCGGCGAGCAGCTTCTGCTTGACCCCGCCGATCGGGAGCACCCGTCCGGTCAGCGACACCTCGCCGGTCATGGCCACGTCCGTGCGCACCTGGCGGCCGGACAGCAGCGAGGCCAGCGCGGTGGTCATGGTGATGCCCGCGCTCGGGCCGTCCTTGGGGACGGCGCCCGCCGGGAAGTGGATGTGCACGCCCCGGTCCCTCAGGTCGGCGACCGGCAGCTCCAGCTCCGCGCCGTGCGAGCGCAGGAAGCTGAGGGCGATCTGCGCCGACTCCTTCATGACGTCGCCCAGCTGGCCCGTGAGGGTCAGCCCGGCGGCGCCGGTCTCCGGGTCGGCGAGCGAGGCCTCGACGAACAGGACGTCGCCCCCGGCCCCGGTCACGGCGAGACCGGTGGCCACGCCGGGCACCGCGGTACGCCGCTCCGCCGGGTCCTGGGCGGACTCCGGGACGTGGTGCGGCCGGCCGATCAGGCCGCGCAGCTCGCCCGCCCCGATGGCGAAGGGGAACTCGCGCTCGCCGAGCTCGTGCTGGGCGGCGACCTTGCGCAGGAGGCGGGCGATGGACCGCTCCAGGGTGCGCACGCCGGCCTCGCGGGTGTACTCGCCCGCCAGCTTGCGCAGCGCGTCCTCCTGGAGGTCGACTTCCTCGGCGGTCAGGCCGGCGCGCTCCAGCTGGCGGGGCAGCAGGTGGTCGCGGGCGATGACGATCTTCTCGTCCTCGGTGTACCCGTCGAGGCGGACCAGTTCCATGCGGTCGGCGAGGGCCTCGGGAATGGATTCCAGGACGTTGGCGGTCGCGAGGAAGACCACGTCGCTGAGGTCCAGCTCGACCTCCAGGTAGTGGTCCCGGAAGGTGTGGTTCTGCGCGGGGTCCAGGACCTCCAGCAGGGCGGCCGCCGGGTCGCCCCGGAAGTCGGAGCCGACCTTGTCGATCTCGTCGAGGAGCACGACCGGGTTCATGGACCCGGCCTCCTTGATGGCCCGCACGACACGGCCGGGCAGGGCGCCGACGTAGGTCCGCCGGTGACCGCGGATCTCGGCCTCGTCCCGCACGCCGCCGAGGGCCACGCGCACGAACTTGCGGCCCATGGCGTGGGCCACGCTCTCGCCGAGCGAGGTCTTCCCGACGCCGGGCGGGCCCACGAGCGCGAGCACGGCGCCGCCGCGGCGGCCCCCGATGACACCCATCCCCCGCTCGCCGCGCCGCTTGCGCACGGCGAGGTATTCGGTGATGCGGTCCTTCACGTCGTCCAGCCCCGCGTGCTCGGCGTCGAGGACCGCCCGGGCGCCCTGGATGTCGTACTCGTCCTCGGTGCGCTCGTTCCAGGGCAGTTCCAGCACCGTGTCCAGCCAGGTGCGGATCCAGGAGCCCTCCGGGCTCTGGTCGCTGGCCCGCTCCAGCTTGTCGACCTCCTTGAGCGCGGCCTCCCGCACCTTCTCGGGCAGGTCGGCGGCCTCGACGCGGGCCCGGTAGTCGTCGGACTCCTCACCCTCCTTCTCGCCGCCCAGCTCGCGCAGCTCCTTGCGGACCGCCTCCAGCTGGCGGCGCAGCAGGAACTCCCGTTGCTGCTTGTCGACGCCGTCCTGGACGTCCTTGGCGATGGACTCGGCGACGTCCTGCTCGGCGAGGTGGTCGGTGAGCGCCTTGACGGCGAGCCGGAGCCGGGCGACCGGGTCGATGGTCTCCAGCAGCTCCACCTTCTGCGCCACGGTCAGGAACGGCGAGTACCCGCTGTTGTCGGCGAGGGCGGAAACCCCCTCGATCTGCTGCACCCGGTCCACGACCTGCCAGGCGCCGCGCTTCTTGAGCCAGCTGGTGGCGAGGGCCTTGTACTCCTTGACGAGCTCGGCGACGACCCCGGGCAGCGGGTCGGGCACCTTCTCCTCGACGGTCTCCCCCTCGACCCAGAGCGCCGCTCCCGGCCCGGTGGTCCCGGCGCCGATCCGGACGCGGCCGCGCCCGCGGATCAGCGCCCCGGGATCCCCGTCGGAGAGCCGCCCGACCTGTTCGACGGTCCCCAGCACTCCGATCCCCGCGTACGTGCCGTCGACCCGCGGCACGAGCAGCACCCGGGGCTTCCCGGTCCCGGCCGCCGCCTGCGCCGCCTCGACGGCTGCGCGCACCTCGGCGTCGGACAGGTCCAGGGGAACGACCATCCCGGGCAGTACGACCTCGTCGTCGAGCGGCAGTACGGGCAGGGTGAGCGTTACGGACGTCGAAGCCATGATCTTCCCTCCGGCAGTGAAGTTGAGCTATGCCGACTCAATGCTTCTGCGTCGCCCATTGTTCCCCAACACCCGTTCGCCGGGGGCGAACAACACCGGGGCGCGACGCGCCGTCAGCTCGCTGCGGAAAGCCGGATGTCGCCGGAGCCGGTGCGCACCGTGATGCGGGAGGGGGCGTCGGGGGTGTCGGCGAGGGACACGTCCCGTTCGCCCGAGCCGGTGGTGGCCGACACCCGGTACGGGGCCTGCGGCGTCCTCAGGGTCACGCCTCCCGAGCCGGTGGTGAAGGACACCGAGGCCGGCGCCTTCCCGAAGCCGACGGTGGCGTCCCCGGATCCCGACCGGAACTCGAACTCCGAGCCGGACAGCCCTTCGGCCCTGAGGTCCCCGGAGGAGGTACGGATCCTCAGCGGGCCCGTGATCCGCTCGGCCCGGACGTCGCCGGAGGAGGATTCCAGCTCGGCGGAGGCCACGCCCGTCACCCTCATGTCGCCGCTGCTGCTGCCCGCCGTCAGCTTCACCGAGGCCGGCACCTCCAGCCGGTAGTCGACCCAGCAGGTGTCCCCGTCGCCCGGGCAGCCGTCGGTGAAGCGCAGCACCCCGGCCGAGACCCGCTGACCGGGCACGGGCGCGGTGTCACCCCGGTAGTGCAGGACCCGGCGGACGGCCACCCCGGGGCCGCTGCCCGGCACGACCTCGACGGAACCCCGCCGAAGGCCCGTCAGTTCCACCGCGGTGACCGCCTCGGTGACGGTGGTGTCCGCGTCGGCGGTCTTCAGCCTGGCCTCCTCCACGAACGAGCAGCCCGACAGGAGGAGGGCCGCGGCGGTGGCGGCGAGGACGGTACGGGTCAAGGTGCGCATGCGGCCGAGTCTGCCGAGCCGGAGGCCCGCCCGCGCTG
The DNA here is from genome assembly GCF_042901085.1 of Streptomyces sp. NPDC012794. NCBI lineage: Bacteria > Bacillati > Actinomycetota > Actinomycetes > Kitasatosporales > Streptomycetaceae > Streptomyces > Streptomyces sp. NPDC012794. Next base: position 47,558 of record NZ_JBIBCI010000010.1, on the reverse strand, counting down.
GTGCAGGTATCCGGAGCCGCGGTGGGGTTAACCCCACCCCCGGTCAGGGCCCGGTCACCACCGGCCGCAGCTCCGAGGGCACGCCCCACTCGCTCCACGAGCCGTCGTACACGGCCGGCCCTTCGTACCCGGCGAGGGTCGCGCCCAGCGCGAGCACGCAGGCCGTGACGCCCGAACCGCAGCTGAAGTACAGCCGCTCCCGCTCCCCCGCCAACGCCCCGAAGACCTCGCGCAGTTCCCCGGCGGGGCGCATCAGCCCGCCGGGCCCCTGGAGCTCGCCGAACGGCAGGTTCAGCGCGCCCGGCATGTGCCCGCCGCGCAGCCCCGGCCGGGGCTCCGGCGCGGTGCCGGCGAAGCGCTCCCGGGTACGGGCGTCGAGCACGGCGGCGGCCGGGTCGGCGAGGGCGGCCGAGACGGCGGCGGCGTCCACCAGCAGCCCGGCGCGGGGCCGGGCGGTGAAGGAGCCGCGCGGGCCGTCGTACGCCGCCGCCGCGGCCTCGACGGGCAGCCCGGCCGCGGCCCACGCGGGCAGGCCCCCGTCCAGCACGGCCACCCGGTCGAAGCCCATCGCGCGCAGCATCCACCAGGCCCGGGCACTGGAGTAGATGCCGGCACCGTCGTAGACCACCACCGTGTCGGAGTCGTCCACCCCGAGCCCCCGCAGCGCCTCGGTGAACGCCGCCGGGGAGGGCATCGTGTGCGGGGCCGCCGCGGAGTGGTCGGAGAGGGCGCCGTCGAGGTCGAAGGGCCGCGCGGCGGGGATCCTCGCGGGGGCGGCGCGGTGGGCCCCGACGGAGGCGTCGAACACCACGACCTCTGCGAGGTGCGCGGCGAGCCAGTCCGTCCCGACGAGGGGGCCGGGTATCTCGGTCACGGTCATACGGGGCCTCCTGGGTCGGTACGGGCCGGCCCCCCTTTCTAACGCAGCGACGCCGTGGCTGCCGCCACCGCTGCGCGGGGCCGTTCCCCTACCCGCCCTTCCCCCGTTCCCCGGAGCTCCGCCCCGGCCCCGCGCCTCAAACGCCGGCGAGGCTGAGGTTGCTGCGCAACCCGTCCGCCTGCGGACCGTTTCCTGGGGGCCAGCCTTCAGACCCCCGCGCCTCAAACGCCGGCGAGGCCGAAGTTGCCGACCGAGCTGGATCCGCACACCTGCGCGGCCAAAGACACGGGCGGGCGGGCGGCCGGACAACGGACGCAAGGGGGCGGGGACGGGGTGGGGTGTCGTCCGGGGCTAAAACGAGATGAATTCGGCGCCCGGTACCCCGTACGACTCAGACCCGGAACAGGCGCCGAACATCGAAGCCCGCCCCGGACGACACCCCACCCCGGCACCGACCCCGACCCACCCGAAACCACCCCGCTCCGGCACCGCCCCACAGGCCCACCGCCCGGCAGGACAGCACCGCAACCGCGCCCCCGCCCGGCAAGGCAACGGCCCGGCAAGGCAACACCCCAGCCCCGAACCACCCGGCCAGGGTCACCCGCACGCCCCCCACCGCGCGTACACCGCCACCCGCCCCCCGCGCACCGCCGCCACCGAGCAGCGCTCGAAGCCCGCCGCCAGCGCCTCCCGCTTCGCCGCCTCGGCCGGGTACGGGTCCAGGGGCTGACCCGGTGGGTCCAGCAGGGCGATCACCCTCGGGGAGGCCAGGACCGCCGCACGGATGCGGTCCGGCGGGAGCTCCGTCCCGTGGAGGGTCCCCGAGGCCACCGGCTCCCCGGACAGGGCCACGTCGCGCAGGGTCCCGTACACCCCCGGCGACGACAGCAGCCACTCCCGCCGCCGCGAGGGCATGAACAGCACCGCGTCCCCGGGCCGCGCCCGCTCCCGCACCGCCGCCGCGACGGCGAGCGCGTCGTCCTTGCGCGCCTCCGGGGTCCGCAGCCACACCGACCACGCCCCGAACGGCAGCAGGAGCACCCCCGCCAGCGCCCACGGCAACCACGGCAACCGCCCCCGGACCCCGGCCAGCCGCACCCCCGCGAGCACCGCGAGGCCGGCCAGCGCGTAGAGGACGTACCGGTCGACGTACCAGGGGTGCACCACCGAGACGGCGATGAGCACCCCCGGCGGCAGCAGGGCGAGGGGTGCGGCCGCCCGGACGGCCCCCCGGTCGGAAATCCCGCGGGCCAGCAAGGCCACCACCGCCACGACCACCCCGTACGCCGCCCAGTCCTGCCACGAGGGCCGCCCCAGCCACCCCAGCTGCGCCTGCGCCTGCCGCGCGCTGACCAGCGCCAGCGGGAGCAGCCCGGCGAGGACGGCCCCCGCCGCCCACCGCCAGCCCCGCGCCCGCCACGCGGTGAACGCGTGCGCCGGCAGCGCCAGTACGGCGAACTCGTGCAGCCAGCACCCCACCAGCAGCACCACCCCGTAGGCGGCCCACCGCTCGCGCAGCATCAGGTACGTCGCCCAGGCCACGGCGGCCGCGACCAGTGCGTACGAGCGCCCCTCCTGCGCGTACGCCTGCACCGGCGGCAGCACGGCGTACGCGGTGCCGGCGATCAGCGCGGCCCGCTCCCCCGCCAGCCGGTGCGCCACCGCGGCCACCCCGGCGGCAGCGAGGGCCGTGCCGGCCACGGACGGCGACCGCAGCGCCCACAGGCCCCCGTCCCACAGGGCGAAGACCGCATGCATCAGGAGGTAGTAGAGGCCGTGCACGGCGTCGACCTGGCCCAGCAGTTCCGCCAGCCCGCCGAGGGGCCGGTGCGCGACCTGCCAGGTGGTGGACTCGTCGCGCCACATGCTCCCGCCGCGCGCAAGCCCCCACAGTCCGAGGAGGACGGCGGTCAGCGGGGGCAGCCAGCGCCAGGGGGTGATGCGGCGGATGACGGCCTCCGGGTGCTTTCCGTTGCGGGGCGGGGCCTCCATACTCGGTGTTCGTCGGAGTACCTGCGGAGGTGGGTGTGCGAGCGATCCGAGCGGCCGGGGCCGCGGCGGCGGTGCCGCTGGGCGCGTTGCTGGTGCTGGCGGGATGCGCCGGCGAACCCGGCGGGGCCCCCGAGGCGACGGCTGCGACGGCACCCCGGACGGCACCGGCGACGGCACCGGCACCGGCGTCCACGACCGCCACCGCGGCGCCCTCCTCGACCCCGCCCCCGGCGCCCGCGGCCACACCGCCGCCGGCCACGCCGCCCCCCGCCGCGCGGACCCTGGTCCGCGTCACCCGCAGCGGGGGTTTCGCCGGCCAGACCCGTACCGTCCTCGTCAACGGCGACGGCTCCTGGACCCTGGTGGACGGCAAGGCCCGTGACCTGCGCTCCGGGAAGCTGGACCCGCCCCGGCTGGAGGCCCTGCGGTCCGCGCTGCGGGAGGCGGACTTCGCGCGCCTGCCCCGTGTGGCGACGGCCGATCCGCCGGTCTACGACGGGTTCACGTACGCCTTCGTGCACGGCGGTTTCGAGGTCGCCGCGGACGAGACCGCGCTGGCCCCGGCCCTGCGGAAGGTGCTGGACGCGCTGCCCGGATTCGACGCGGCGGGATGAATCTCTGATTCCGGATGACCCCGGCTCCTGTCCGAACCCCGCATAGCCGCAGGCCGGTGCCTCCTCTACGCTGCACCCCATCACGCGGGATCTTCAGGGGCGGGACATGGAACAGACACACACCACCCACAACGTCGCCGCGGCCACCCCAGGTGCCCAGCGGCGCGTGCTCGTGGTCGAGGACGACCGCACCATCGCCGACGCCATCGCGGCCCGGCTGCGGGCCGAGGGCTTCCAGGTGCAGGCGGCGTACGACGGGCCTGCCGCCGTCGCGGCCGCCGAGAGCTGGCAGCCCGAGCTGCTGGTGCTGGACGTCATGCTGCCCGGCTTCGACGGGCTGGAGGTCTGCCGCCGGGTCCAGGCCCAGCGGCCGGTGCCGGTGCTGATGCTCACGGCCCGGGACGACGAGACCGACATGCTGGTCGGTCTCGGGGTCGGGGCCGACGACTACATGACGAAGCCGTTCTCCATGCGCGAGCTGGCCGCGCGGGTGCACGTACTGCTGCGCCGGGTGGAGCGGGCCACGCTGGCCGCGACGGCCCCCCGCGGGGCGACGCTGCGCCTGGGCGACCTGGAGATCGACCACGCGCAGCGCAGGGTGCGGGTGCAGGCGGAGGACGTGCACCTGACACCGACCGAGTTCGACCTGCTGGTGTGCCTGGCGGGGACGCCCCGGGCGGTGCTCTCGCGGGAGCAGCTGCTGGCGGAGGTGTGGGACTGGGCCGACGCGTCGGGGACCCGTACGGTCGACAGCCACATCAAGGCCCTGCGGCGCAAGATCGGCGCTGACCGGATCCGTACGGTCCACGGCGTCGGGTACGCCCTGGAGACCCCGGCGCAGGCGTGAGCGGCCCGTCCCGCGGGCCGGGGCCGCGGCCCTACTCGCCGTTCTCGATCAAGACGAAGCTGGGCGTGCTCGTCGTGGTCTCGGTGTTCATCACCACCGGGCTGCTGATGGTGGCCCTGCGCACGGCCACGGAGCTGCGGTTCATCACGGTCTTCTCGGTGATCGCCTCGATGCTGATCACCCAGTTCGTGGCGCACGGCCTGACGGCGCCGCTGGACGAGATGTCGACGGTGGCCCGGGCGATCTCCCACGGGGACTACACGCGTCGGGTGCGCGGTGCCGGGCGCCGTGACGAGCTCGGCGATCTGGCCTCGACGATCAACCGGATGGCCGATGATCTCGAGGCGGAGGACAGGCACCGTCGAGAACTGGTCGCGAACGTCTCGCACGAGCTGCGCACGCCGATCGCGGCGCTGCGGGCGGTGCTGGAGAACGTGGTGGACGGGGTCTCGGAGGCCGATCCGGAGACCATGCGGACCATGCTCAAGCAGGCCGAGCGGCTCGGCCGGCTGGTGGAAACCCTGCTGGACCTGTCGCGGGTGGACAACGGGGTGGTGCCGCTGAAGGCGCGCCGGTTCGAGGTGTGGCCGTATCTGTCGGGGGTGCTGAAGGAGTCGGGGCTGGCGGCTGCCGGGCGGCCGGGACTGACGTCCGGTTCGGGCGGACATACCCGTAATGACGTGCATCTTCACCTGGACGTGCATCCTCCGGAACTGACCGCGTACGCGGACGCCGAGCGGCTGCACCAGGTGGTGGCGAACCTGATCGACAACGCGGTCAAGCACAGTCCCGCGCACGGCCGGGTGACGGTCCGGGCCCGGGCCGGGGAGGCGCCGGGCAGCCTGGCGCTGGAGGTCGTGGACGAGGGGCCGGGGATCCCGGAGGCGGAGCGGCACCGGGTCTTCGAGCGGTTCAACCGGGGCTCCGCCGGGGCCGGGGACGGCGCGGGCGACGGGGGCACCGGTCTGGGGCTGGCGATCGCCCGCTGGGCCGTGGGCCTGCACGGGGGTCACATCGGTGTGGCCGAATCGTCACGGGGCTGCCGGATCCTCGTCACCCTTCCGGGCAGCTCACAGGTGCCGTCTTGACGTAGGGTTCGAGAGGGAAGGACATGATCTCGGCCACACGTGCCCGAGGTCGTCAGGGGTGCGAGGCCTAGGGGGTCGCAACCTGGCTGCCCCCTACCCGAACCACGCTTGTTTCCCGCCATTCCGATGGGTGAAACCCGCCGTTCGGTGTGACCTGCGCGACGGAAGTCCCGCCCGGCCTGCATCACACGCCCTGGGAGGCGTAGCCTTTATCCCCGCTGTCCATACCTTGTGAAGCGGAAGAGGGCGGTTGCCGCCGTGTCGCCACAGTCCCCCAGTAACCCGAGCACCACGACCGACGCAGCAGAGGGCGGGAAGAACCCCGCCTCAGGCTTCGGCGCGAATGAGTGGCTCGTCGACGAGATCTATCAGCAGTACCTCCAGGACCCGAATTCGGTCGACCGGGCCTGGTGGGACTTCTTCGCCGACTACAAGCCGGGGGGCGCTGCCGCCCCGGTGAAGGCGGACGAAGCCGTCAAGACCCCGACGACGGACGGCGCCTCCGCACAGGCCGCCACCGCCACCGCCGGGATTCCGCAGGCCGTCGACGCCGCCACGGGGGCGGCGCCCGCCGCGCCCGCCGCCGCGCCCACACCTGTGTCAGCTCCTGCCCCTGCTCCTGCCACCCCCTCTGGTGCCCCTGCTGTGACTGTCACCTCCCAGGCCCCGGCCGCCGCACCGGCCGCGCCCGCCCCGGCTCCCGCCACCACCACGCCGGCCCAGAAGGCCGCGCCCGCCACCGAGGCCCCCGCCGGGCCCGAGCTGGTGACGCTCCGCGGCCCCGCCGCCGCCGTGGCCAAGAACATGAACGCCTCGCTGGAAGTGCCGACGGCCACGTCCGTCCGCGCCGTCCCGGTGAAGCTGCTGTTCGACAACCGCATCGTCATCAACAACCACCTCAAGCGCGCCCGGGGCGGGAAGATCTCCTTCACGCACCTGATCGGCTACGCGATGGTGCAGGCCATCAAGGCCATGCCGTCCATGAACTACTCCTTCGCGGAGAAGGACGGCAAGCCGACCCTGGTCAAGCCGGAGCACGTGAACTTCGGCCTCGCGATCGACCTGGTGAAGCCGAACGGCGACCGCCAGCTCGTCGTCGCCGGCATCAAGAAGGCCGAGACCCTCAACTTCTTCGAGTTCTGGCAGGCCTACGAGGACATCGTGCGCCGCGCCCGCGTCGGCAAGCTGACGATGGACGACTTCACCGGCGTCACCGTCTCGCTGACCAACCCCGGCGGCCTGGGCACCGTCCACTCGGTGCCCCGCCTGATGCCCGGACAGTCGGTCATCATGGGCGTCGGCTCCATGGACTACCCCGCCGAGTTCCAGGGCACCTCGCAGGACACCCTGAACAAGCTGGGCATCTCCAAGGTCATGACCCTGACCTCGACCTACGACCACCGGGTCATCCAGGGTGCGGCCTCCGGCGAGTTCCTGCGCATCGTCGCGAACCTCCTCCTCGGCGAAGAGGGCTTCTACGACTCCGTCTTCGAGTCGCTGCGCATCCCGTACGAGCCGGTCCGCTGGAACCGCGACATCGACGCCTCGCACGACGACGACGTCACGAAGGCCGCCCGCGTCTTCGAGCTGATCCACTCCTACCGGGTCCGCGGCCACGTCATGGCCGACACCGACCCGCTGGAGTACAAGCAGCGCAAGCACCCCGACCTCGACATCACCGAGCACGGCCTCACCCTGTGGGACCTGGAGCGCGAGTTCGCGGTCGGCGGCTTCTCCGGCAAGTCCATGATGAAGCTGCGCGACATCCTCGGCGTGCTGCGCGACTCGTACTGCCGCACCACCGGCGTCGAGTTCATGCACATCCAGGACCCGAAGCAGCGCCGCTGGATCCAGGACCGCATCGAGCGCCCGCACACCAAGCCGGAGCGCGAGGAGCAGCTGCGCATCCTGCGCCGCCTGAACGCGGCGGAGGCCTTCGAGACCTTCCTGCAGACGAAGTACGTCGGCCAGAAGCGCTTCTCCCTGGAGGGCGGCGAGTCCGTCATCCCGCTGCTCGACGCCGTCATCGACTCGGCCGCCGAGGCCCGCCTCGAAGAGGTCGTCATCGGCATGGCCCACCGCGGCCGCCTGAACGTCCTCGCGAACATCGTCGGCAAGTCGTACGCGCAGATCTTCCGCGAGTTCGAGGGCAACCTCGACCCGAAGTCGATGCACGGCTCCGGCGACGTCAAGTACCACCTGGGCGCCGAGGGCACCTTCACCGGCCTGGACGGCGAGCAGATCAAGGTCTCGCTCGTCGCCAACCCCTCCCACCTGGAGGCGGTCGACCCGGTCCTGGAGGGTGTCGCCCGCGCCAAGCAGGACGTCATCAACAAGGGCGGTACGGACTTCACCGTCCTGCCGCTGGCGCTGCACGGTGACGCGGCCTTCGCCGGCCAGGGCGTGGTCGCCGAGACGCTGAACATGTCGCAGCTGCGCGGCTACCGCACCGGCGGTACCGTCCACGTCGTCATCAACAACCAGGTCGGTTTCACCGCCGCCCCGGAGTCCTCGCGTTCCTCCATGTACGCGACCGACGTGGCCCGCATGATCGAGGCGCCGATCTTCCACGTGAACGGTGACGACCCGGAGGCCGTGGTCCGCGTCGCGCGGCTCGCCTTCGAGTTCCGCCAGGCGTTCAACAAGGACGTGGTCATCGACCTCATCTGCTACCGCCGCCGCGGCCACAACGAGTCCGACAACCCGGCGTTCACGCAGCCGCTGATGTACGACCTGATCGACAAGAAGCGCTCGGTGCGCAAGCTGTACACCGAGTCCCTCATCGGTCGCGGCGACATCACGCTGGAAGAGGCCGAGCAGGCGCTGCAGGACTTCCAGGGCCAGCTGGAGAAGGTCTTCGCGGAGGTCCGCGAGGCCGCCACGCAGCCCGCGGTCGCCGCGCCGGCCCCGGCCCCGCAGGCCGACTTCCCGGTCGCCGTGAACACGGCGATCTCCCAGGACGTCGTCAAGCGGATCGCCGAGGCGCAGGTCAACATCCCCGAGGGCGTCACCGTCCACCCGCGCCTGCTGCCGCAGCTGCAGCGCCGCGCGGCGATGATCGACGACGGCACCATCGACTGGGGCATGGGCGAGACCCTGGCCTTCGGTTCGCTGCTGATGGAGGGCACCCCGGTCCGGCTGTCCGGCCAGGACTCCCGCCGCGGCACCTTCGGCCAGCGCCACGCGGTCCTCATCGACCGGGAGACCGGCGAGGACTACACCCCGCTGCTGTACCTGTCGGACGACCAGGCCCGCTACAACGTCTACGACTCGCTGCTCTCCGAGTACGCGGCCATGGGCTTCGAGTACGGCTACTCGCTGGCCCGTCCGGACGCGCTGGTGCTGTGGGAGGCCCAGTTCGGTGACTTCGTCAACGGCGCGCAGACCGTCGTCGACGAGTTCATCTCCTCGGCCGAGCAGAAGTGGGGCCAGACCTCCGGCGTCACGCTGCTGCTGCCGCACGGCTATGAGGGCCAGGGCCCGGACCACTCGTCCGCGCGCCCGGAGCGCTTCCTCCAGCTCTGCGCGCAGAACAACATGACGGTGGCGATGCCGACCCTGCCGTCGAACTACTTCCACCTGCTGCGCTGGCAGGTCCACAACCCGCACCACAAGCCGCTCGTCGTCTTCACCCCGAAGTCGATGCTGCGTCTGAAGGCGGCGGCGTCGAAGGCGGAGGAGTTCACCACCGGTTCCTTCCGTCCGGTCATCGGCGACAGCACCGTGGACCCGAACGCGGTCCGCAAGGTCGTCTTCTGCGCCGGCAAGGTCTACTACGACCTGGAGGCCGAGCGGGAGAAGCGCGGCATCACGGACACCGCGATCATCCGCATCGAGCGTCTGTACCCGCTGCCGGGTGCGGAGCTCCAGGCGGAGATCGCCAAGTTCCCGAACGCGGCGAAGTACATCTGGGCGCAGGAGGAGCCGGCGAACCAGGGTGCGTGGCCGTTCATCGCGCTGAACCTGATCGACCACCTCGACCTTGCGGTCGGCGCCGACATCCCGTCGGGCGAGCGCCTGCGGCGCATCTCGCGCCCGCACGGCTCGTCGCCGGCGGTGGGTTCCGCCAAGCGTCACCAGGCGGAGCAGCAGCTGCTGCTGAACGAGGTCTTCGAGGCGTAGTCGCCGGCGCGACCCGCACGGAGAAGGAAGGCCCGGCCCCTCTGAGGGGGCCGGGCCTTCCGGCTGTTCCGGGGGCCGCGTGCGTTATGGCTGGGGTTCGAAGTCCCAGTAGGGGCGGGTGCGCTGGCGGGCGGAGACGGTGTGGACGTGCTGGGGGCCGAGGGTGCGGGTGAGGGCCTTCAGGGCGGTGTCCTCGTGCGTGGAGGCCTCGGTGTCCTCGCGTACCGAGCGCAGGTCGGCGGCCAGGGCGGTGCGTGCGCTGAGCGCCATCGGGTGGTCGGGGCCGAGGACCCGTTCGGCGCCGCGCAGGGTCTGGCGGCTGAGGTCGAGCGCGGCTTCCAGGCGGCCGGTGATGTTGCGGTGGCCGGTGGCGTTGAGGGCGCAGCCCAGGGTCCAGGGATGGCTGTCGCCGAGGGCGCCGCGCATGCCGACCAGGGCCTGTTCGGACAGGTTCAGGGCCTCGGTCCGCTCGCCCTGGGCGCGGAGCACCAGGGCGAGGTTGCCGACCGTGCCGATGCTGTACGGGTGGGCGAGGCCGAGCTGTGACTGGTAGCCGCGGACGACCTCCTCGGAGATCCGGCGGGCCTCCTCGATGTCGCCGTACTCGCGCAGGTAGGTGGCGTAGTCGGAGGCGACCATGAGGGTCCAGGGGAAATCGGCGCCGAACACCCGGGTGGAGCGCTCCAGGACGCTGCGCAGCCGGGCTCCGGCGCCGGGGATGTCGCCGGTGCGGCGCAGGCACTGGCCGAGGTTGTGTTCGGCGCGCAGGGTCTGCGGGTGGTTGGCCCCGAGGACCTGGACGTGCAGTTTGAGGCCCTGTTCCTGGCGGGCCAGGGCTTCTCGGTAGCGGCCCATCAGGCGCAGGCCCATGGCGCAGCCGATGCCGGAGGAGAGGGTGGCGATGTGCCGGACGCGCAGGACGCGTTCGCGGCGGCGCAGGGTGTCCAGGTCGGTGTCGTAGGCCTCCTGGTAGCGGCCGAGGAGGCGCAGGACGACGGCGACGTTGTTCTGGGCGCCGAGGGTGGTGGAGTCGTCCTCGCCGAGGAGTTCGCGGTAGGTGGTGAAGGCGTGCTCCAGCAGTTCCCGGGCCCGGTCGAACTTGGCGGTGCTGAGGAGGACTCCGGCGTAGGTGCTGGTGGCGCGGAGGGTTTCCAGGTCGCGGTCGCCGCGTTCGGCGAGGAGCCGCTCGGCGACGGAGCGGGCGAGGGCCTCGGCCTGCCGGAAGTGGCCGAGCATGCGCAGGGCGCCGCCGTAGTGGTAGCTGAGTTCGCGGACCTGGTCGTGGTCGTCGCCGAGCATGGCCCGCCAGACGGCGTCGGTCCGTTCCGACAGCCGCAGGCAGGTGCGGTACTCGCCGGCGAGGATCAGGTAGCGCAGGCAGTGCAGCAGGAAGTTCTGGATGCGGGGGTTGCTGCTGGTGAGCACCCCGGCGTGGTCGAGGTGCGGGACGAGTTCGGCGTAGCGGGGCCAGAGCCGGGAGTCGGTGGGGCGGCCCGGGTCGGCGGCGGCGAGGACCCGGCGGACGGCGCGGGAGAGCTGCTCGGCCTCGTCCTCGGCGAGGTTCTCGCGGACGATGTTGTGGACCATGCGGTGCAGTTGGACGGTTTCCAGGCCGCCGCCCTCCTCGACGGAGAGGTCGGAGTACTCCAGGCGGACGACGGAGAACTGGACGAGCTTGTTGAGGGCCGCGTTCCAGCGGATCTGGTCGTTGAGGATCCCGGCGAGGTGCTCGGGGACGCCGTCGGCGGGGAATTCGCGCAGCAGGCGCAGCGGGACCCGGCCGGGGGCGAAGAAGACGAACAGCCGCAGCAGGGCGAGGGCGTCGGGGAAGGTATCCCGGACGTTGTTGAGGAGTATGGCCAGCGCGGTCGGGAAGGGCAGCGGGTAGTCCTCGGAGAGGGTGACGGCCTCGTGGGAGTCCAGGCGGTTCTGGAGGAGGGCGAGGTACTCGCCGACGCCGAGCGGGGAGTCGGCCAGCCATCCCGCGGTCTGGTCGAGGGCGAGCGGGTAGTCCTCCAGGGCGTCGGCGAGCTGGTCGGCCTCGTCACCGGTGAGCCGGCGGGCGCGGCGGCGGATGAAGGTGACCGACTCGGGCCGGGCGTAGAGGGGGACTTCGACGAGGCTGGTGTGCCGGGCGGCCCATTCGCGGTTGCGGGAGGTGATGATGACGTCGCCGGCGCCGGAGGGCAGCAGGTCGGTGAGGTCGTCGGGGTGGTCGCAGCCGTCGAAGACCATCAGCCAGCGGTGGTACGGGGACCCGCGCCGCAGCGCCTCCAGTACGGCCCGGATCTGCTCGCCGTAGCTGCCGGAGCCGGGGGGCAGGCCGAGCGCGGGCGCCAGGTCGGCGAGCCGCTCGCGCAGAGTGGGCCGGTCCTCGGCGGGCACCCACCACACCACGTCGTACTCGGAGGCGAAGCGGTACGCGTACTCGGTGGCGACCTGTGTCTTGCCGACGCCGGAGAGCCCGAGCAGGGTGACGGTGGAGGCTCCGGGCGGGGCCTCGGTGAGGGCGTCGCGCAGCCGGCCGATGACGTCGTTGCGGCCGGTGAAGCGCGGGTTGCGGCGGGGAACGCGGCCCCAGACCTCGGGCGGGTCGTTGGGGAAGCGGGGGCCCCGACGGCCGCTCTCGGTGCCGATCCGGTCGGTGGGCAGCTCCAGCCGGCGCAGGACGCGGTACTCGGCCTCGTAGGCGTCCAGGCCCCACAGGTCGGTCTTCTCCAGCACGGCGACGGCGCTGGGCAGCGGGGCGTCGGTGAGGCAGACGGCGGCGAACCGGCCGGGGTGGGAGGCGGTGACGGTGCGCAGGGCGGTGTTCCACTCCTCGTCGGTGTGGGTGCCGGCCGAGAAGTAGCGCTCGCTGAGCACCACGAGGACCCTGCCGCCCGCCCGGGCCAGGTCGTCGAGGGCCGCGGTGAGGCCGGAGCCGCTCGGGTCCCAGCGCTGGAGGGCGACGCGGTGTCCGTGCTCCTCCAGCCGGTGGGCGATCCACACCGCCCAGGGGCGGTTGAAGCCCGCGAAGCTGATGACGAAGCGCTGCGCGGGGGCGGCTCCGTCGCGTTCGTGACGCATGGCGGTACCGGTCATGCGGCCGTCTCCCTGGGGTCCGTGCGGTGGACGGGTGCGGGGCGGTGCGGAGGGGCTGGCTTGAAAGGTACCGCAGCGGACGGGGTGTCATACCCCCGCGAACGGGGCGAGTTCGGGGTGTGCCGCGCACCAGGCGCGGCGTTCGCGTTCCAGGGCGCGGCGCGCGCCGGCGTGCTGGTCGCCGGGCGGCGGGGTGGCGTCCATGGCCCGCTCGGCGGCGGCCATGCCGTCGACGAACTCGCGGCCGGTGACGGTCAGTGCGGGGTCCGCGCGCAGGACGGGCAGGACGGCGGCGACCTGGGCGCGGATCCTGGCGTGCTGGGCCCAGGCGCCGCGGGCGCCGTAGAGGGCGGCGTGCTGCCAGTACCCGGCGAGGGCCAGGTGGGCGTACGTCCCGTGCAGCAGCCCCTCCAGGGGGCGCGGGTCGGCCCGCCAGGGCGCCCAGTAGCGGGGGGTGCGGTCGGCGGTGTGCAGGGTGAGGACGTCGGCGAGGGCGGCCAGCTTGCCGTGCTGCACCTCGTGGACCAGCGTCGCGGCCAGGGCGGGCGGGGCCTGCGCGCGGGCCAGGACGGAGCCCGCGGCGGCGGGCAGGGTGGCGCCGCTGGAGCGGGTGCCGCCGGCCAGCGGGACGACGGAGCGCAGCAGCCGGCCGGTCTCCTCGGCGCGCGCGGAGTCGTAGCGTTCCAGCAGGGTGTGCGCGCCGGCCCACTGGATGTCCCAGCGCTTGTGCCCCTTGGGGGTGAGCCGGCGGGCCGGACGGACGGGGGCCGTGCCCGCGGCCGGGTCCGGGGGCGGGACCCGGTAGGGGTCGAGGTCGTCGAGGGAGGTCGGGCCGCCGCCGGGCAGGGCGTGCAGCGGCAGGGCGTCGGCGGTGTCCCAGGAGCGTTCGGTCAGGGCGAGCCGGCCGGGGCCGTGGGGGCGGAGCAGGCCCAGCGTGGGCAGCACCAGGCGGCCGTTGACGGGCCGCAGGGTGGTCTTGAAGCCGATTCCGGCGCGCAGCGCGGCGGCCGCGGCGAGCGCCCCGAGGTGCCCGAGGTCGGGCGGGGGGCCCTGCGGGGCGTGCAGGCGGCGCAGGGTCTCCTCGGCCCAGACGCCGGTGGCGGGGTAGTGCAGTACGTCCCGCACGGCGGCCGGGTCCTGGCGTTCGGCCTCCTCCAGCAGCGCCCAGTGCTCGGCGGTCTCCGCGCCGGGGGCGGCGTCCAGTACGGCGCGCAGCAGGAGCAGCCGCTTGGAGCGGCGTACGTCGCGTACGAGGCGGGTGCCCTCCTCGGAGGGTTCGGTGGAGGCGAGGGTGCGCAGGGTGTGGGAGCTGACGGTGAACCGGGCGAGGCCGGGCGTCCCGGGCGGTGCGGGCTGCTCGGGCTGCTCCGGCCGTGCGGGAGTGCGGGGGGCGTTGCGCTGGGCGGGGAGGCCGGTGCCGGTGCCGTGGGTCATGAGGCGGCCCGCCCGGTGGTGGTGGCGGCCTCGTGCAGGGCGCGGGCGATGTGCCGGATGACGGCCTGGAGGTCGGCGCAGTACACGGACGGCTGGCGGAAGCCCTCCCCCGCCCGGTAGCGGTGCGGGTAGTGCCCGCCGCCGCACACCTCGACCAGCTCGCAGGCGCGGCAGTCCGCAGCGAGGGCGTCCCTGCCGAGCTGGCGGGCGGCGAAGCCGGGGTGGTCGAGCAGTTCGTCGAAGCTGTGGTGCTCCAGGGTCATGCCGGTCGAGGCGGCCCCCTCGTAGGCGGACTTCAGCGAATCGGCCTGTTCGATGCTGCCGTCGGTCTCGACGACGGCCGTGGTGACGGGCGCCAGGCCCAGGGTCTCGGTGGCGGTGGGCAGGCCGAGCAGCAGGGCGATGACCTCCTCGAAGATCCGGATCCTGGTGCGCCGCGCCCCCTCGTGCCACCAGCGTTCGAAGACGGCCAGGAGCCAGTCCGCGTACGGGGTCCCGTGCCCGGTGCTGCCGGGCGGCGGGCTGCTCCAGTTGCCCAGGGGCAGCAGCAGGCCGACGCTGGGCGGGGCGAAGGAGAGCAGGGACTCGTACGTCTCCACCGGGTCGTGGGCGAGGTCCACCACGCACAGCAGCCCGGCGTAGCTCTCGGGGTGGCGGGCGAGCAGCCGCAGCCCGCGGGCGGCGGCGGCGAAGCCGGGGCGGCCCGCGTGGTCGACGCGGCGCCGGTTGTGGGCGGGCAGGCCGCCGTCGAGGCTGACGCCGACCCGGATCCCGGCCGCGGCCAGCGCGGCGATCCGGCCGGCGGTGAGCAGGGTGCCGTTGGTCTGCACGCCGGCGGTGACGCGGGTGCGGGGCGCGTGCCGGGCCACGGCGTCCCGTACCGCCTCGACGGGGGCGGCGAGCACGGAGGGCGCTGCGAGGAGGGGTTCGCCGCCGTGCAGGACGAGGTCCACGCGGGGCAGGTCGTGGGCGGCGGCGTGCTCGGCGATCCGTTCGGCGGCGCGCAGGGCGGTGGCGGGGTCCATGGCGGCGGGGCGGGTGCGCCAGCTGTGGTCGGCCATCTCGTAGACGTAGCAGTAGGTGCAGGCGAGGTTGCAGCGGCTGTGCGTCTTGAGGACGAACTGCCGGACGGGCTGCGGGCGGTGGCCCGCGGCGCGCAGGGCGGGGACGTCGAGGCGGGCGTACGGCCAGCGGGCATGGCGGGCGTGACCTGCGAGGGTCCGGTGCACGGGCAGCGCGGGACCGCTCGTGATCGCTTGGCTCATCGCCTGTACCTCTCCCCTGCGGACGGTCCATCCCTGCCCTCCGCACGGGCCCGGCTAACGGCGGAAAGTGGTCAACTCCGGGCACGGGGCGGCGGCCGTCAGGAGACGCCCGAGTCGAACGCGTTGAGGATTTCGGCGGGGTGCGTGACCCGGTCCACCAGGCCCGCGATGACCTCGGCGAGCACGGGGTGGTCGATCCCGCGCAGCGCCGCCAGGTCGAGGCCGGAGAGGTCCGGGAGCCCCGGTCCCGGCCCGGGGCACGGGCGGGCCGGTCGTGGTCCTGCCGCTTCCTGACGTCCGGTCATCATGGGCTGCCCGTCCCCTTGTCCGTGTGGTCCACTGCCCTCTTGCCGTGTGCGGTCCACTGCCCTTTCCCTGCCCCCGGCGCGGGGAAACGGCTCAGCCGCCCGCCTCCAGGGCCCGTACGCGCGCCTGGACGGCCCGGGCCCGTTCGCCGTCGGGGGCGCCCTGGCGCTGCCAGAGCTCCAGGGCGGCCCGGTAGGCGTCGAGGGCGGCCCGGGGGCGGGTGAGGCGTTCCAGGACCTCCCCGCGCAGCTCCTGGGCGCGGGCCGCGAGCCGCAGGGCGGGACCTCCCGGCCCGTCCCGGTCGGCTTCCAGCGCGGCGCGCCAGGCCCGCCGGTAGGAGTCCGCCGCCCGGTCGAGGCGGTCGGCGGTACGGGTGTGGACGTGGATCTCCTGCTGGACGTCCCCGTGCTCCCGCCAGGCGCGGGCCCGTTCCAGCGGGCCGTGGCTCTGCCGCACGGCCAGCTCCAGCAGATACTCCGCCTCCCGCAGGTCGACGAGGTCCCCCTCGTAGGTGTGCCGCAGCCGCAGCCCGGCGGCCAGCCTCAGCAGCCGGTACGCCGCCCCGGGGTCGGACTGCGGCACGGCCGCGCGGCTCTCGCGCAGCACCCGTACGGCGGGGGAGGCGAAGCGTCGTCCGTCCGCGGCGCCGGCCCGGTCCAGGAGTACGTCGCCCCACTCGGGCAGCAGCTCCCCGAAGGCCTCCCCGTCCCGGGGGATCAGCCGCCGGGCCCGGCCGTACGCTTCGGCCGCCGCCTCCAGGGCCGCCGGGTCCGCGTCGCGCGCGTACCGGGCCCGGTGCACCCGGGCCAGGCACAGCAGGGCGGCCAGCCGCAGCCCGGACTCCCCGGCCGCCTCCTCCAGGGCCCGCGCCAGCTGCCCGGCCGCCTCCTCCAGCCGGGCGGGCAGGAACCGCAGCGCCCCGCCCAGCTCGACCCGCACCCGCGCGGCGAGGCGGCGCGCCCCGTCGGGGGGCGGGGCGGGGGCGGCGGGGGTGGCGGCCGGGCAGGGCGGAGAGGGCGGGCGGGGCGCGGGCGGGCCGGGGCGGGGGGCCGGGCCGGCGCCGTCCGGGCCGGGAGCGCCGTCCGGGCCGGCGGCCGGGGCCGGGGTGCGGTGCGGCGGGGGCAGGAGGAGGGTCAGGGCCGCCGTCAGGGTGGCCGCCGCCCGCTCCGCCAGGGCGGTGCGTTCCGCCGGGTCCGGGGTGCGGGGCAGGAGGGCCACCAGGACGCGGCCCAGGTTCAGCAACAGTTCCGGGTCCGCGGCCCCCGGGCCGGTGGCGAGCGGTTCCAGTGCGGCCCGTGCCTCGTGCAGCGGCCCGGGGTCGTCGCGCAGGGTGCTCAGCCGGAGCAGGGTCCGGGCCCGCATCACCGCGCAGGCCCGGCGCAGCTCCGGACCGGCGGCGGCCGCGGCGGCGAACTCCCGGTCGGCGGCGGCCAGCAGCTCCGGCGCCGGTCCCGCGGCCACGGCCCGTTCGTACAGCACCCGGCCCAGCGCGGCCCGGCCGGCCGGGGTGCGCAGCCCGGTGACGGCCCGTTCGGCCTCGGCGAGGAGGCCGGGGTCCCGCTGGACGGCCCACAGCCGCAGCAGTACCCCGGCGAGTTCGGTCTCGGCCTCCTCCGGGGGGTCGTCGGGTCCGGGCGGGACGGCCACGGCCCGGCGCAGCAGCGCGGCGGACTCGTACAGGGGCCGTGCGTCCGCGTCGGGCGCCCCCGCCGCGAGCCGCTCCCGGGCCGCGCGGACCGCCCAGGCGCGGCCGGGCGGCGGTTCCGGTACCGGGACCGGCGGTGCGGGGGGCGCCGGGTCCTCCTCCGGCGGGCCGGGCAGGTAGCGGCGTACGACCTTCGCGGAGACCTGCGCGAAGGCCTGCGGGAGCTGCCCCGGCGGCACCCGGCCGCCGTCCCACCCGGCGTCCGGTCCGGGCGCGGGCGCGGAGTCGGCCTCCGCCGCGGGCACCCCGGTGAGCTGCGCGACGGCCAGGGCGGGGAAGTTGCGCACGCCCCGGCCGAAGTTCGCCAGTACGTACTCCGAGCAGTGCTTGAGCACCAGCGCGGCCTCGTCCCGCCCGAGCGGCCCGAGCAGCACCTCCTGCACGCCGGGCACGAACTCGTACCACTGCCCGGGCGATTCGCCGCTGCGCCGCAGCAGCCCGCTCAGCAGGACCTCCGCGAGGTCGGAGGGCTCCGAGTCGGGCAGCATCGTGCGCTGCACCAGCCGCATCACGGGCAGGGTCAGCGGGGCCGCCGACAGGTACACGGCGAGCTGGACGGCGCCGGGCCCGGCGGAGGAGCGGAAGCGGCGCACCAGTTCGCGCGGCGGCCGGGCGGTGCGGGGCAGGGGCACGGGCGCGGAGGGGTGGCGGGCGAGGACCCGGCCCACTTCGGCGGGCACGGGCCCGGTGCCCAGTCCGGCGACGAGCCGGGCCCACGCGCCGAGGGCGACGGCGTTCGGCGGCAGCACGGGCACGGTGAGGCCGCCGGTGGGCCGCCCGGGCCGGGGCGGCCGATCGGGCCGGAACCGCAGCCTCGGCCCGCCGCCGGTACCGCCTCCCCCGCCGGCCCGTTCCAGTACGCCGCGCTCGGTCGGCAGCCAGCTGCGGCTCCACAGCCGCTGCGGCAGGGGCTGTACGACGGCGCAGGGCGCGCACTCGGCCCACCGGTGCAGCAGCCGCTGCGCCTCGCCCTCCCGCCAGAGCGGCCCGGCGCAGTCGGAGACGACGATGGTCAGGGCCCGTCCGGTGGGGTCGCGCAGCTGGTCGCCGGAGCGCAGGCCGGGGCCGGGTGCGGGACCGCGGCCGACGGCGGCGGTGCCGTCCGGCAGCCGGTGCAGGTGGTGGGCCTGGACGTCGCGGAAGGCGCCCAGCCGCTCGCACACCGCGCGGAGTTCCTCGAACATCTCCCGCCATACCGCCATGGAGGGCGAGGCATCCATGACCAGCCGTATGGTCGCCTCGCGCCGGCTCTCCGGCCGGAAGACGGGGATGACCAGTCCGAGGGCGCGGGCGCTGGCCTCGGCGGTGGCGGCCTCGTCGAGGACGGTACGGGTGGGGCGGCCGGGGGGCCGGTGGCGCTGGAGGGCGCGCAGGGCCCGCTGGATCTCCAGGATGCGGGGCAGCGCGGCCGCGCCGGGCACCCGTACGGGAACCCCGCCGGCGACGGGGACCTCGGCGGCCGCGCCGGTGTCGGGGGCCGGGCGCTCCCGGGCGGGGTAGAGCCTGACCGGGTCCTCGGGCTCCGGTTCCGCCGGTTCGGGCTGCGGGGGCGGCCCGGTGGTGCCCGGGGGGCCCGGCGGGCGCGCCGGTCCGCCGGGCGCGGTGGAGGCGGGCTCCGGAGAGGTGCCGGACCGGCCCGCCGCGCTGCCGGTACGCCGGGCCAGCCACAGCGCGTCGGCCAGTTCCTCGGAGGACGGATCGAGCCCGGCGGCCCGAAGCAGCCCGGCGAGGGCACGGATCTCGGCGTCCGCGACCCGGGGCGCGGCTCGGGCCGGGACTCGGTTCGCGGGTCGGTCCGCGGGTCCGGCGGGGAGGTCGGCTTCGTGGGACACGGCCGCTCACCTCGGGCGGTCGAGGCGCTGGATGAGCAGGTCCGCGAGGTCGTCCCGGCTGGGCGGGGCGGCGTAGTGGGTGAGGTAGATGGCGTTGAGCAGTTGGTCGGCGGCCAGCAGCTCGGAGCGGGAGCGGCTGAGGAACTCCCGGATCAGGTCGGCGCCGAGCTGGGCGGCCTCCTCGCCCAGGTGCGCCCGGACCATGGTGGCGAGCCGCTTTTCGCCGGGCTGCCCGAGCTTGAGCTGGATGCAGCGGCGCAGCAGCGCGGCGGGGAAGTCCCGTTCGCCGTTGCTGGTCAGGATGATGAAGGGGAAGGCGCGGCAGCGCACCCGTCCGTCCCGGACGGTGACCTTGGCGCCGTCGTCGGTGAGCACCTGTACCTCGGGCTCGGAGTCGGCGACGCGTTCCAGTTCGGGAAGGGTGAACTCGCCTTCCTCCAGTACGTTCAGCAGGTCGTTGGGCAGGTCGATGTCGCTCTTGTCGAGCTCGTCGACGAGCAGGACGCGGGGGCGTTCGGTGGGCAGCAGCGCCGTGCCGAGAGGGCCGAGCCGGATGTACCTGCCGATGCCGGGCGCGCCGCCTGCGGCCGGGCCGCCCTCCCCGGCCGCCCCGCGCGCGCCGGCGGCGATCTGTACGTCCTGGAGCCGGGCGAGGGCGTCGTAGCGGTAGAGGCCCTCCTGGAGGACGGTGCGCGACACCACCGGCCAGCGGAGCACCCGGCCGAGTTTCAGCTCGTGGGCGACGGCGTGGGCGAGGGTGGACTTGCCGGTGCCGGGGTAGCCGGTCACCAGCAGGGGGCGGCGCAGGTAGAGCGCGGCGTTGACGGCTTCCAGCTCCTCGGGCTCGGGCCGGTGCAGCTCGGCGGCCTGCCGGTGGGCGCCGAGGCGGCGGGCCACGTTCCCGTCGGCGGCCGCAGCGGGCCCGCCCGGTTCCACGACGGGTCCGCCGTCGAAGTCCCGCCAGGGCGGCGGGTCGGGCAGGGCCGCGATCCCGTCGTGGGGTTCGCCCACGCCCCGGTAGATGAGCCATTCCTCGTTCACGGCCGCTCCCTCCCGCGAAGCCCGCACCGCCGGCCTCGCCCGCATCGCCCGTACCACTCGTCGTGCCCGTACCGCCCGTACCGCCCGCTGCCCCCGGATCGCCCGTACCGCACGCGACGCCCGTACCGCCGGTCACCGCCGTGCGCCCCGGGCCCCGGCCCCGTCCCCCGCACCGCCGGAACCACCCGCACGACGCGCACCACGGGCGCCACCCGGACCGCCCGCACCACCCCCATCGCCCGCCGGGCCGTTCCGGGGCCCCGCCTCACAGGTCCCCCTGCAACGGCTCGTCCTCCGGCAGCGCCCGCGCCGGGTCGTCCCACACGAGGGTCAGCCCGGCCGCCCAGTAGGCGTCGGGATCCGCCCCGTACGCCCGTCGCCGCAGGGCCTGGACGCGCTGCGGCAGCACGGCGCCCCGGCCCGCCCCGGCCAGTTCCTCCCGCAGCCCCCGGTGGAAGGGGGCGCAGGAGACCCCCGGGTCCGCCGGGGGCCTGCGGCACACCACCACCCCGTAGCCGGCCTCCCGTACGGAGTGCAGCGCGCCCAGCGTCGGTTCGGTCGCCGCCGCCCCGCAGAGCACCGGGACCGTGTGGTCCAGGAGCCCCGCCAGCCACCCCGGCGAGGGGCTGCGGGGGCGGCCGCGCAGGCAGTCGGCCCGCTGGCCCAGCAGCGGTCCCGCCTGCACGCGTGCCCAGCGCCCGGCCGAGACGGCGTCCCCGCCGAAGCGGAACACCACCGGCCGCTGCACCCCGACCGGGGTCCCGCCCGACACGGTCCATTCGTCCACCGCGAGCCCGAACAGCTCCGGCGCGGCCGCGACTTCGAGGAGCGCGGCCGCCTCGTGGGTGTCGCACCGCCGGAACCCCTCCGCGAGCGGGGCGCGCAGCACGTCGGGCAGGGCCGCCAGGGTGGCCCGTACGCCGGCGGCCACGGGGGTGACCCGGTCGGGGCGGACGGGGCCGGCCAGCACCGACACCCGCCAGTCGTAGACGTCCTCCCAGCCGTGCGCCCAGGCCTCCAGCAGCACGGAGGGGCCGGGCGGCTGCCCGCCGGAGCTCCGGACGGGGCCGTGCGCCTCCCGGCCGACGGCGGCGCGCCGGCGCCGTTCCCGCTCGGCGAGGCCGCGCTCGTGCCGCTCGCCCAGCTCCCGGCGCAGCGGGCGCCACAGCCGCTCCGCCGTGGCCCGTACCCAGTCCCAGAGCTCCTCGTCCGCTCCCGGGGCCGGCGGCTCGCGGTGGTCGGCCACGCTCACGCCGGTCGCGTACCGGAGCATCGCGGCGGCCTCGCCGCCCGCGCCGGGCGGGTCGTGCAGCAGCCCGAGGCCGTCGCGCCAGGTGAGGGGGGCGGGCAGGGTGGTGTCGGGTTCCTCGCCCCGGGCCTGTTCGGCGAGTTCGCGGACGGCCTCCGAGGAGACGGGCGCGGGGAGTTCGGCGAGCAGCCCGCACAGGGTGGTGCGCTCGCCCGGGGTGAGCCGGCCGCGGCGGCCGTACGGGTCCCCGTCCTCGGTGGGCAGTTCGTCGTGGACGTCGGTCCAGGTGCGGCGGCTGTCGAGGTCGCTGAGGTGACGGTCGAAGTGGTAGAGGTCGTGGGCCTGCATGACCCTGCGGTAGAGGCCGCTCTGGCCGTTCGCAGGCGTGGGCAGGGTCCGCAGCTGGGCCACGGACACGGCGAGTCCGCCACCGCCCGCGTGCCGGCGGGCCTTGACGATCCCCACGACCTCCCCGCGCGTCAGGTCCACCACCGGCCCGCCGGACATGCCGGCCTCGATCTCGTCGTCGTCGCCGAGGCGGATCGCGGCACCGCCCGCGGCGATGCCGCGCAGGCGGGTGGTGCGGCCGGTGATCTCGCGGACGCCCAGCTCCTCGGTGCAGCCGAAGTACGCGGCCTCGTCGAGGCGGGGTCTGGCCCGGTCGGTCAGCCAGACGCAGGCGTGGGTGACGGGGGCGAGGACCCGTACCAGTGCCAGGTCGGGCAGGTCCCACAGGGCGCGCCGCCCGGGCCGCCGCTCGTCGAGCCGTTCGGGGAGCACGCATTCCACCCGGCCGGTGACGGTCCCGGTGGCGCCCTCGCCGCCGGGGGAACTGCCGGAGAAGAAGGTGATGCCGATTTCACGCCCGGTCAGCCGCACGGCAGCACCCCCTTCGCCGACCACGTGCGCGCACGTCAGGACCCAGCCCGGGGCGATGAAGAACCCGCTCCCCCACGTCGGCCCGGTCCCAGGGCTCTCATACCCGTCCGGGGGCGCGTGGACGCGTACGGTGGCGGCCCGGACCAGGGGCTCCAGGAGCTCGAAGGCGCGCGCGGATCCGGCCGTGCGCCCATCAGGCATCCCTGGTCCCCCGTTCCCCGCTCGCCCCGTGAAGGGCGTCCACGGTAGCGCCGCGGACCCCACGGGCGGGAGGGTCTCGCCGGTAAGCGGATTATCCTGGCGGAAAGACCCCCATCACCACCACACGGCACGGAGCCCGACTTGTACTTCACCGATCGCGGCATCGAGGAGCTGGAGAAGCGGCGCGGCGAGGAGGAGGTCACCTTCGAGTGGCTCGCCGAGCAGCTCCGCACGTTCGTCGACCTGAACCCGGACTTCGAGGTCCCGGTGGAACGCCTGGCGACCTGGCTGGCCCGGCTGGACGACGAGGACGAGGACGACGAGTAGCCCGTCTCCTGTCCGGGCCCCGCTTCCTCCGCCGCCCTTGGCCGGAAGGAAGCGGCCGCGCCCGGCCGGGGCTGGTACTCAGGAACCGACGAGCTGACGGGGGTCGTCCAGCCATGCGTACTGACCGGACCCGTCGACCGTGACGCCGAAGCGGGTGATGTGCGGTCGGCCGTGCAACTCGTACCAGGTGTACGCGGCGGTGACCTCCGCCCAGAGATCGCGCGGTCCCCACGAGCGGACCGCGTCCTCTTCCCACCAGTCGCGGTAGCGGACAATCGTGGCCGAGGTGCCGGCCTCGTCCACGAACTGGACCTGGCGGTCGTCGCCCTCCCCGCGGTGCGAGTAGGAGACGTCCGGGACCCGGAGGCCGATGGCGAAGTCCTGGAGGTAACCCGCCCCCAGAACCTGCGCGGGATCGATCGGCGACTTCCGGCTGGTCGACTCCTCCGGGACCTGAAGGTCGACGGTCGGCCGCTCGGAGCGGATCCACATGTACGAGGACTCGCCGATGAAGGCTCCTTGCGCCTTCGTTCCCGAGGTGTCGACGCGGAGCCGCAGGAGACCCGCATTGCTGTAGGCCGTCCCGAACGGGGTGAGGATCACCCCGCTCCGCCTGGACTGCTCGATCCAGGCGTACGGAACACGCCGCAGCGACGCCGTGCTGATGATCCGGCTGAACGGCTCCCCGCCGGGGGCGCCTTCGAGGCCGTCCCCGACGATCAGCTCCGGGTCGTAACCGGCCGCCTTGAGGCTGGCGGCGCCCGCACGGGCGAGCTCCCCGTCCACCTCGATGGCGACCACCCGCTCGGAGCCGACTCGCTCACACAGCAAGGCCGTGTGGTAGCCGGATCCGTAGCCGATCTCCAGCACGCGGGACCGTGGCACGAGGTCCAGGTGCTGGAGCTTCCGCATCACGACGTCCAGGGCCGACACGGACGACGTGAAGTCGCCCGCGCTGGGCCCCGGGGTCATGTCGCCGTCGTCCAGCTGGGTGACGACCGACTGGTGGGGGTTCCAGACAGCGTGGCGCCAGACGTCCGGCTCCTCGTCGCGGTTCACGAAGCGCCAGAGGCCTTCGGCGTCCCGGACCGGGAGCCAGACGGCCCCCGGAACGAACGCTTCGCGGTCGACCTTGTCGAACGCCTCGGCCAGCCATTCCCCGCGCAGTAACCCTGCGGTCACCAGGGCCTCGCGGCAGATGTCCCGGTTCACTTCTTGCCCGGCGGCGGGGGCGGGGTGGAAGGCTGGGGTGTCGGCCGACTCCCGTCCGGGCTCGACGGCTGGGACGGCGGCGTCCACGGCTTGTCCTGCGGTGGTCCGGCGTGCTTGCCCATCAGGGTCTCCAATCGGTTCGGTGTGCAGGATGCCCGCTCCCGGTGGGGGCGGGAGGTCAGAAAGTGTCGAGCAGGGCGCGCGCGGCGATGAGGAGCGAGCCGCAGGGGCAGGGTGCGCCCCGGCCGGACAGGCCGGCCGGGGCAGTCGGTCAGACCGACGGCGCGGAGCATTTCCCGCACTGAGTAGCTGCGGTTGGGTGGTGATTGATGCTCCGGTCGCGGACCTGGCAGATGCGCGGCCCAGGCGGGAGCCTGGGGGTCAGCGGGCATCGGCCTGGCGTAGGGCCGCGTGGTCGGAGATGATCCATTCCGTGCCGCCACCCTCGGGCCTGAGAAACACGGCGTCGGGAATGAGGACTTCGGTCTGCGGGTCTTCCCACTCGCCGATGAACTGCACGACCGCCTCACGATCCCTGGCGGAGTCGAAGACGCGGGCGCCTTCGTAGAGCCAATCGGGTCGTCTGCTCATACCGGGCCCTCCTCCCTGGCGCCGGAGGAGCCGATGCGGCTGTGCAGGGCCTCGAGCTTCTGCCAGCCGCGCATCGCTCGCGCCATGAGGGCCGGGGAAGGCTGGCCATATGTTCCGCTGACGTCGGCCTCGACAGCGAAGGCGTCCCATGGAATGCGTTCCTTGGGCTGGCCGGCCATCTGTCGGGCCGGCGGAGTTCGGCGAGGGGGTGGCTTGGTCATGGCGCTGCTCCTCTTCGAGAGGGGGTGTACGGTGCGGGGGCATGAGCGAGCCGTTCGCCCAGGGCGAGGACCATCCGGCGTGCGGGATATGTCCGGCTCACCGGCTGCCCCGGGAGAAGTTCGTGGTCTACGACCGGCCGAGCCGCGAGTGCCCGTTCGATCCGGCCGACGGCTACCGGTACACCGCCGACCGGATCCCTGCCTGTGTTCATCCGGACAAGGTCGGCCTGAAGCCGGACCGGATCGCGCCGGGCCCGGAACCGCTCGGGGCCCGGGCTCAGCCGGAGCCCATCAAACGCCGGTGGTTCGGGCGGCGCTGAAGGAGATGTCGTGCTCGCGGCCGGCGCGGTCCAGGCCGATGCTCGCGTACCGCGCTGTGAGGATATTGACCCGCCGCTGGACCTCCTCGGCCTGGAGCCAGTAGCGGGCCGGGGGCTCGCCCCACGCGAGGCGGTAGGCCAGCGCGGTGAAGCAGCCCGCCTCGTAGTCGGTGTGCTCCTGGTCGGTGTGGTGGATCAGGGCGAAGCCGGTACGGACAGCGATCCGGGCGAGGAGCTGCGGCTGTGCGATCATCGCGTGGGTCACCTCGTCCACCGGGACGGCGATGGCGACCTCGGCGAGCTTCTCGTCCCCGGTCAGCTCGAAGACGGCTGCCTTGATCGCGAGGGCGCGCAGGCCCTCGGTGAACAGCGGGCGCTTGTCGTCGTCGAGGTTCCACCGCTCGATGACGGGGAAGCCGGTGAAGCACTGCCAGTCGCTGGAGTACTCCAGCGTCGCGGCCTCGAACGCTTCGAATTCCTCGTCGGCCCGGACCTCGAACAGGATCTCCATCGCCCGCCTGGCCGCTGCGGCCGGGGTGGGCAACGTCTTGGCGCTCATCTGACGTCTCCTTCGATGAGTGGTGCCCGGCGCCGCCGCGTAAGATCGTCAACGACAGCGCCGGGGACTGAGTGCCGCGCGACTGGTGTCCGGGGGAGCTGGTCAGAGCCAGTCGCGGCGGCTGATAACCAGTGAACGCGCCACAACGCCCCGTAACTGACACACGTTGTGACAGTCGCGGGACGCTGTGTGACGGATGCGGTGTGTGTGGCGGCTGGGGCTAGAGATCGGCCCCGCACCATGACGCGTACCCGATCAGTGTGTCCGGGGTGCGCCGCGCCGCGTGCACAAGCCCGCTGACGGTCTCCCGAACGCCGGGGTGGTACTTGGCCTGCTGCGGGGCGACGGCGCGTGCCTTGAAGAGTGAGGACAGGGCGGCGTCGGTCTTCCCCGTGGACAGCTGTGCCCGCGCGGTGTCGATCCAGAAATGCCCGAGCCGGTCGGGGAAGTAGCCCGCCGGCGGCCGCACCTCCTTGGCGAGTTGCAGGGCCCGGCCGTGGTTGCCCAGCTCCATCTCCACGGCGGACGCGTGGATGGCAACGTTGGTCGGGCCGAAGCTCTGGATGTGGGGGCCGTCGTCACCGGTCCCGGTGACCTCCCGGCCGAGCCGGCCGGCGAGCCGTCGCGCCTCAGACAGCTCCCCGCGGGCGGTGTCGGCGTCACCTCGGCGACAGGCCAGCATGGCGGCTCGGAGACGCAGGTTCCCAGCAGAGCACAGAGCAGGCACCTCGGCCGCCCGAACCCCATCCTCGACGACCGTCAAGGCCCTGCTGATGATCGCCTGCCCGACCTCCAGACGGCCCGTCGAGAAAGTGGCGTAAGCGCGCATGTAGTGGTGCAAGGCCATCAGGTAGGGGTCATTGCCCCGGCTGACCGAGTAGTCCATCCGGGACAGCAGCAGCGACACCAGGTCGGACAGCCCGAGGTTGTACGCCACGTCGTACGCGGATCGGTAGACGTGCACGAGCATCCGGTGGGCCTGCTCTTCCGCTGCACCGGTCGCGGTCTGCGAGACCTGCACCAGTTCGTCGATCAGCGAGGGCGCCATCGAAACGATCTTTGCGTAGTTGGACGCGCGCCTGGCGTCGAGGACCAGGCGGATGTCGGCGCCGATCTCGGGCAGGGTCCGGACGGCGACCTCGTCCAAGGGCACATCCCAGTTGTCCAAGGAGGCCCGCAGGTCGGCCAGAGGGCCGTCGAGGCGGTCGTGGGTGTGGTCGGTCGCGTAAGGCTGCCCGGTGAAGGTGGTGGGGGCGACGCCCAGGGCGCGGGCGACAGCGGCAATCAGGGAGCCCGAAGCGGGGCGTCTTCCCTGTTCGACCTTCACGAGGAGGCTGTACGAGATGTTCGCCTTGGTGGCGAGCTGCGTCTGGGTGAGCCGGCAGAGTCTCCGGTACGCGGCGATGCGTGTACCCGTGCCGGCGACAGGGTTCTGGGGCATTCCGTCTGTGCTCCGTCCTGCGTAGTAGACCTACCGGGACGGTACCCGCCGCCGGGTGGCGGGTGAACGGAAAGAGCCCTGACCGCCTGCCGGTTGGGGCTTCCGTTCGCGGGCGCACAAAAGCGCCCCCTCACGCCTGGGACCCCGGGGTCGGGGGCGGTCGTCAGGCGGTCCGGGAGAGCGAGGCGGAGTTGCGGTCACCCCGCAGACGCGCCGCCAGGCCCTGCACGAGCGACACGGCCGCGCCCAAGCCGGCCGCGCGGGAGACGCCCCCCAAGGGCGAGACAAGCGAGACGTCGTGGAAGGAGTGGGCCGCCGAGGCGGCATGATCCACTCTCGTCTCCCCAACGTCTCCCAAATGATCTTGGAAAAGCCCAACGGCCCGGCCGCTCGAAGCGGTCGGGCCGTTGTCATGTGCGCTCTGACCAGCAGCGCGGGGAGATCACTCGGGCGCCCAGGATCAGGCGGCCTTGGTCTCCCAGAAGATGCGGTCGATCTCGGCGATGAGCTCGAGGGCCTTGGCGCCGGTCGCCGGGTCGTTCGACGCCTTGGCGGCCGAGAGGGCCTTCAGGGTGTCGTTGACCAGGGTGTGGAGCTGCGGGTACTTCTCGAAGTGCGGGGGCTTGAAGTAGTCGCTCCAGAGCACCGAGACGTGGTGCTTCGCGAGCTCGGCGCGCTGCTCCTTGATGGTGATGGCGCGCGCGCGGAAGTCCGCGTCGTCGTTGGCCTGGTACTTCTCCTGGACGGCCTTGACGGACTCGGCCTCGATACGGGCCTGGGCCGGGTCGTACACGCCGCAGGGCAGGTCGCAGTGGGCGGAGACCTTCACCTTGGGGGCGAAGAAGCGGGAAAGCATGGAGTGGGTCCTCCTCGTGATCGTCTTCTCAAGAGTGGAGATTACTCGCTGAGAATCCGGAATTCGCGGCCGCCCCCATGGGCTTAGGACAAAAGTCCAGCCCCGGCCGAGCGGGGGTGAGCGAACGTACGGCCCGTACGGCAGCATGCGGGGAGGGACGAGGAGGCCGGAGATGGCGGAGAGCGGGCAGGTGCGGATGCGGGTCGGGATCACCGAGGTGGCGGGGCCGTCGATGGTGCCGACGCTGGTGCACGGGGACCGGCTGGTGGTCCGGTACGGGGCGCTGGTCCGGCCGGGTGACGTGGTGGTGTTCCGGCATCCGCTCCAGCAGGACCTGCTGGTGGTCAAGCGGGCGGCGGAGCGCCGGGCGGGCGGCTGGTGGATGCTCGGGGACAACCCGTTCAACGAGACGGGGGACAGCACCGACTACGGCCCGGTCCCCGAGGAGCTGGTGCTGGCGGTGGCGTTCCTGCGGCTGCGGCCGCGCCCGGCGGGTCAGCGTTCGCTGAGGGCGCGGCTGTCCTGGGCGGTGTCGGCGGTGCGGCCGCTGCGCGCCGACGTCTCGGCCTCCAGCCGCTTGCGGGCGCGGTAGGCGGCGACGTTGGCGCGGGTGGCGCAGCGGTCGGAGCAGTAGCGCCGGGACCGGTTGGTGGAGGTGTCGAGGTAGGCGTTGCGGCAGGGCGGTGCCTGGCACAGGCCGAGGCGGTCGGGGCCGTGCTCGGTGAGGGCGAAGGCGAGGCCCATGGAGGCCATGGCGGCGTAGCCCGCGGAGGCGTTGGAGGGGTGCTCGGCGAGGTGGATGTGCCAGTCGGGGCGGCCGTCCTCGCCGAGGGTGTCGTGACCGCTGACCTGGGGGCTGACCGGGAACTCCATGAGGAGGGAGTTGAGCAGGTCTACGGCGAGGGCGTGGTCGCCGCTGTCGGCGGCCTCGAAGACGGCGCGCAGCCGGCCGCGGACGTTGCGGAAGCGGGTGACGTCGGTGTCGGTGACCCGGCGGGCCATCTGCACGCTGGGTCCGAAGAGGGCGCGGACGTCCTCCACGGAGGTCAGGGCGTCATTGTTGCGGGCCGGTTCCTCGGTGTTGACCAGGCGCACGGCGAAGTCCGAGTAATGGACCAGTTCCACTGGTAGTCCTTACGGATGCGGATGAGTGTCTGCATGAGCCGGGTAACGGCTCCTATGCCTTCGAGGGTATTACGTGTGGAGGAGTTCGGGATGGCGGACGCTGTGACTGGCTCGTTCGGTACGGACTGGCGGGCCTGGCAGGAGAGCTGGGACCGCCAGCAGGAGTGGTACATGCCCGACCGCGAG
Organism: Streptomyces sp. NPDC012794; assembly: GCF_042901085.1. Classification (NCBI taxonomy): domain Bacteria; kingdom Bacillati; phylum Actinomycetota; class Actinomycetes; order Kitasatosporales; family Streptomycetaceae; genus Streptomyces; species Streptomyces sp. NPDC012794. Next base: position 18,181 of record NZ_JBIBCI010000010.1, on the reverse strand, counting down.
GAGCGGTTCCGGGTGATGCTGGACATGGTGGAGGCCGTGGTGGGCCCCGCACCCCGGGTGCTGGACCTCGCGTGCGGTACGGGAAGTATCACGGACCGGCTGCTGCGGCGGTTCCCGGAGGCGACGAGCACCGGGCTGGATCTCGACCCCGCTCTGCTCACGATCGCCCGCGGCCACTTCGCCGGCGACGACCGGGTCTCCTTCGTCACCGCCGACCTCACGGACCCGCACTGGCGCGCGGCCCTCCCGTACGACTCGTACGACGCGGTGCTGACCGCGACCGCCCTGCACTGGCTCACCGGCAAGGAGCTGGCCGTCCTGTACGGGCAGATCGCGCCGCTGGTGCGCCCCGGCGGGGTCTTCATGAACGCCGACCACATGCCCGACCCCACCACCCCGCGCATCGACGCCGCGGAGCACGCCCACCGTCACGCCGGGATGGACCGGGCGCGGGCGGCGGGCGTACTGGACTGGCGCGACTGGTGGGAGATGGCCGGCTCCGACCCGGTGCTGGCCGAGGCGGTCCGGGCCCGGTTCGAGATCTACGGGGAGCATGCCGACGGCGACACCCCGGACGAGGCCTGGCACGCCCGCACCCTGCGCGAGGCGGGCTTCGCGGAGGCACGCTCGGTCTGGCGCTCCCCCTCGGACGCGCTGGTCCTAGGACTGCGGTAGGGACTTCGCCGCGCACGCCGCAGGGGCGGTACGGGAACCCGTACCGCCCCTGCGTCAGCGCGTGCCGCCTACAGCACCTTGGACAGGAACGCCTTCGTCCGGTCGTGCTGCGGGTTGCCCAGCACATCGCGCGGGTGGCCGGACTCGACCACCACGCCGCCGTCCATGAAGACGAGGTTGTCGCCGACCTCGCGGGCGAAGCCCATCTCGTGGGTCACCACGATCATGGTCATGCCCGACTCGGCCAGGTCCCGCATGACGTCGAGGACGTCGCCGACCAGCTCCGGGTCCAGGGCCGAGGTGGGCTCGTCGAAGAGCATCAGCTTCGGCTCCATGGCCAGCGCGCGGGCGATCGCCACGCGCTGCTGCTGGCCGCCGGAGAGCTGCGTGGGGTAGTTCCCGCCCTTGTCGCCGAGGCCGACGCGGTCGAGGAGGCGTACGGCGCGCTCGCGGGCCACCGCCTTGCTCTCGCCCTTGACCATGACCGGGGCTTCCATGACGTTCTCTATGGCCGTCATGTGCGGGAAGAGGTTGAAGCGCTGGAAGACCATGCCGATGTCCCGGCGCTGGGCCGCGACCTCGCTGTCCCTCAGCTCGTAGAGCTTGTCGCCCTTCTGCTTGTAGCCCACCAGCTGGCCGTCGACCGAGAGCCGGCCGGCGTTGATGCGCTCCAGGTGGTTGATGCAGCGCAGGAAGGTGGACTTGCCGGAGCCGGACGGGCCGACCAGGCAGAAGACCTCGCGGGGGGCGACCTCGAGGTCGATCCCGCGCAGGATGTGGGCGGCGCCGTACGACTTGTGGACGCCTTCGGCCTTGACCATCGGCTGGGCGGTCACTTCGCCACCTCCGTACGGCGGAACATGTTGAGGTTGGCCTTGAGCCGCTCGAACGGGGTGGGCGGCAGGCTGCGCAGCGAGCCGCGGGCGTAGCGGCGCTCCAGGTAGTACTGGCCGACGCTGAAGACGCTGGTCAGCGCCAGGTACCAGATGGAGGCCACGAAGTACATCTCGATGACCGCGCCGGCGGTGCTGCCGATGTTGGAGCTGGCGCGCAGGAGTTCGGTGTACTGCACCGCCGAGACCAGGGAGGAGGTCTTCAGCATGTTGATGAACTCGTTGCCGGTCGGCGGGATGATCACGCGCATGGCCTGCGGCAGCACGACGCGGCGCATGGTCTGCGTCTGGGTCATGCCGAGCGCGTGCGAGGCCTCGCTCTGGCCCTCGTCGACGGACTGGATGCCCGCGCGGACGATCTCCGCCATGTAGGCGCCCTCGTTCAGGCCGAGGCCCAGCAGGGCGACCATGAACGGCGTCATGACGTCGACGGTCTCGTTCTTGTAGATCGGGCCCAGGTCGATGTACTGGAAGATCAGCGGGAGGCTGAACCAGACCAGCAGCTGCACGTAGACCGGGGTGCCGCGGAAGAACCAGATGTAGAGCCAGGCCACGAAGCTGGTGACCGGGTTCTTCGACAGCCGCATCACGGCGAAGAGGATGCCGAGCGCCAGGCCCAGCGCCATGGCCGAGATGCTGATGATGATGGTGTTGCCGAGGCCGCTGATGACCGCGGGGTCGAACAGCTTGTCGCCGACCGTCCCCCAGATGATCTTGCCCTGGGAGAAGGCGTAGACGAGCCAGGTGAGCAGTACGGCGACGACCACGGCGCTGATCCAGCGCCCGTAGTGCCGTACGGGGATGGCCTTGATCGCCTCGTAGGGGTTGCCCGAGGCGCCGGGTCCGGCCGGAGTCGCGGCCGGGCCCTTGTCGATCTTGTCAGTCACAATGACTGCCCTTCAGTGGAGCGCTCGGTCTTACTTGCCCGCGTTGATGGTGGCGGACTGCACGGCGCTGTCCTTGACGTTCCACTTCTCCAGGACCTTGGCGTAGGAGCCGTCCTTGATGATGGCGTCGAGGGCTTCCTTCAGGGCGTCGCGCAGCTGCGTGTTCTCCTTGGAGACCGCGATGCCGAAGAGGCCGACGTCGGCCTGCTGGCCGGCGACCTCGAAGTCGTTGCCGCCGCCCGAGGTCTTCGCCGTGTAGGCGGTGACCGGGTAGTCGTTCAGGTCGGCCACGGCGCCGCCGGCCTTGACGCGGGTCTGGGCCTCGGCGTCGGTGTCGAAGGCCTCGATGGTGAGCTTCTTGTCACCGCACTTCTCGGCCTGCGCCTTGAAGGTGTCCTCGTACGTGGTGCCGCGCTGGACGGCGACGGTCTTGCCGCAGAGGTCGTCGAGGGACTTGATGTTCTCCGGGTTGCCCTTCTTGACGAGGAGCGAGACGCCGGAGGAGAAGTAGTCGACGAAGTCGACGCCCTTGCCGATCTTCTGGCCCTTGTCGTCGAGGCCTTCCTGACGCTTCTTGTTGTCCGTGATCGAGGACATCGCGATGTCCTGGCGGCCGGTCTCCAGGGAGGTGATCAGGCCGTCGAAGGTGCCGGAGGTGAACTGGAACTTCACACCCAGCTGCTTGCCGAGCGCCTCGGCGATGTCGGGGTCGACACCGACGATCTTCCCGCCGTCGACGAACTCCATCGGCGCGTAGGCCGTGTCCGAGCCGACCTTGATGACGCCGGCGTCCTGGATCTTCTTCGGGAGCTTCGAGAACAGCGGAGCACTGTTGTCCGTCTTGCCCGAGTTCGAGGAGCCGTTGCCCTCGGTCTGGTCGCCACAGCCGGTGAGGATCAGGGCGCCGGCGACCGCGATCGCGCCGACCGCGGCGATCCGGGACCGGGCGGCGGTCGTACGACGGGTGGTGCTTGCGGTCATGAGCTGGTTCCTCCGACAGGGGTGGAAAAGCATCCGAGAGAAGGCCGGGCACGCACCATCGGGTGTCGCGACCTTGTGTGATTACGGCATCTTGCCATTCGGACTGACGCATTCAGGCTGCTCGTCAGGTCAAAATCAGATAACGGGCGCCCCCGACTACCCAACAGGACTGCGGGCAAGGCGCCTCGGAGCCGCACAAACCGCCGTGACCTGGCGTTTTCGCCTCACTATTTGCTGCACGTCTCGCCAGGTGGACAACAAGCTTTGGACTTTTAGCCAAAACCGGGACAAGCAACCTACGATCAGTCCGGAATCGACTCGTCTGGCCGAGCGTTCTTCGGGTAGAACAGATCCTTACACCCCTCATCCGGGGCTCAGGGCGCGCGTGCGGCGCGCCCGCGCGTACGAACCTCCCCTTCGCGGAGACGGGCCAACCGTCGACGCGGAGTACGAACGCGGTGCCCGCCCACCCCTTAACCAGGAGTGGCCACCCTCAACGATTCAAAGGACTTAAGGGGTCACACGAAGTGGCAGCGGAGATCGTCAACCCTCGCAGTGACAGTGCGACGGACAACAACCCCGATGCGGTGTTCGCACTGCACCGCGGCGGCAAGATGGCCATCCAGGCCACGGTGCCGGTCAACGACAAGGACGACCTGTCCCTGGCGTACACCCCCGGCGTGGCGAAGGTGTGCACCGCCATCGCCGAGCAGCCGGAGCTCGTAAACGAGTACACCTGGAAGTCGAACGTGGTCGCGGTCGTCACCGACGGCACGGCCGTGCTCGGACTCGGTGACATCGGTCCCGAGGCCTCCCTCCCCGTGATGGAGGGCAAGGCGATTCTTTTCAAGCAGTTCGGCGGCGTGGACGCGGTTCCGATCGCGCTCGCCACCAAGGACACGGACGAGATCGTCGAGACGGTCATCCGTCTGGCGCCGTCCTTCGGCGGGGTGAACCTGGAGGACATCTCCGCCCCCCGCTGCTTCGAGATCGAGCGCCGCCTCCAGGAGGCGCTGGACATCCCGATCTTCCACGACGACCAGCACGGCACGGCCATCGTGACGCTGGCCGCCCTGCGCAACGCCGCGAAGCTCACCGGGCGCACGCTCGGCGACCTGCGGGCCGTCATCGCGGGTGCCGGCGCGGCGGGCATCGCCATCGCCAAGATCCTGGTCGACGCGGGCATCGGCGACGTCTGTGTCACCGACCGCAAGGGCGTGGTCTCCTCGGACCGCACCGACCTGACGGACGTCAAGGCGGAGATCGCGGGGCTGACCAACAAGAGCGGCCTCAACGGCACGCTGGAGGAGGCCCTCGCGGGCGCGGACGTCTTCATCGGCGTCTCCGGCGGCACGGTCGGCGAGGAGGCGGTGGCCACGATGGCGGAGAACTCCTTCGTCTTCGCCATGGCCAACCCGAACCCGGAGGTGCACCCCGACGTCGCGCACAAGTACGCGGCCGTCGTGGCGACCGGCCGTTCGGACTTCCCGAACCAGATCAACAACGTGCTGGCCTTCCCGGGCATCTTCGCGGGTGCCCTGAAGGTGCGCGCGACCCGGATCACCGAGGGCATGAAGATCGCCGCCGCCGACGCCATCGCAGGCGTCGTGGGTGACGAGCTCGCCGCCGACTACGTGATCCCCTCGCCGTTCGACGAGCGCGTCGCCGAGGCCGTCACGGCCGCGGTCGCCGCGGCGGCGAAGGCCGACGGGGTGGCCCGCCTGGCCTAGGTCGTCTCTTTCGGATCTTGCCGGTCAAGCCCGCGGCGTCTGGTGCGGTGCCCCGCAAGGCGGAGGCACAGCGCGCGTACTGGACATACTCGGCTGTGCCGAGAACGCGGCGAGGTGCCGTACCAGGCGTCGCGGGTCTGGGGGGCACCTTCCAGTGGTAGCTGGGGGAGCAAGATCCGGAAGAGACGGCCTGGTGCCAGGCTGAGCACAGCGCTACGGGCGAGGCCCGGCCGGATCGATCCGGCCGGGCCTCTTCGCGTACGCGTCGTTCCCTCGCGGGGAATGCACCCTCCCCGCCCCCGAACGGGGAGGGGTCGCTCCGCCTCGTTGCCGGGCGCGCAAGAGAACGCGGGAACGCAAAGCGAGAACGCGACGAGAATGACAGGCTCATGGCGAGCGCGCCGCATGGCTGGAATCCTACCCCCTCCCAGGGCGGTCTTTGACGTTCCGATTGGCTCCGGGTAATGGACAAACCACCTGGTACGGGCGGTAGTTGAGGATCGAACGAGCGCTTCCACTCCTACCCGGCGGCGATCGGCCTCCTCTGGCCAGAGGGGCCTACCGACCGGTAGCGTCTGGCGCCATGTTCGCTGCCTATGCCGCCCGAATCGACCGAGACCAGCCGCTGACCGGCCTTGAGCTGGGCGAGCGCCCGGCCCCCGTGGCCCGCCCCGGCTGGGTGACCGTCAACGTCAAGGCCGCCTCCCTCAACCACCACGACCTGTGGTCGCTGCGCGGAGTCGGCCTCGGCGAGGACAAACTGCCCATGATCCTCGGCTGCGACGCCGCCGGGACCGACCAGGACGGGAACGAGGTCGTCCTGCACTCCGTGATCGGCCAGAGCGGCCACGGAGTCGGCCCGGACGAGCCCCGCTCGATCCTGACCGAGCGCTACCAGGGCACCTTCGCCGAGCAGGTGACCGTCCCCGCCTGGAACGTGCTGCCCAAGCCCGCCGAGCTGTCCTTCGAGGAGGCCGCCTGCCTGCCGACGGCCTGGCTGACGGCGTACCGGATGCTGTTCACCAACGCCGGGGTCCGGCCGGGCGACTCCGTACTCGTCCAGGGCGCGGGCGGCGGCGTCGCCACCGCCGCGATCGTCCTGGGCAAGGCGGCCGGCCTGCGCGTCTTCGCCACCAGCCGCGACTCGGCCAAGCGCAAGCGCGCCGTGGAGCTCGGCGCGACGGAGGCCTACGAGCCGGGCGCGCGGCTCCCGCACCGCGTGGACGCCGTCATCGAGACGGTGGGCGCGGCCACCTGGTCGCACTCGGTCAAGAGCCTGCGCCCCGGCGGCACCCTGGTGATCTCCGGCGCGACCAGCGGCGGCACCCCGCCGGCCGGCGAGCTGCACCGGATCTTCTTCCTGGAGCTGAAGGTGGTCGGCTCGACCATGGGTACCAAGGACGAGCTGGAGGACCTGCTGTCCTTCTGCGCCGCCACCGGCGTCCGCCCGGTCATCGACCGGGTGCTGCCCCTGGACCGCGCCCGCGAGGGCTTCGAGCAGCTCGCGTCGGGAGACCTCTTCGGAAAGATCGTCCTCACGGTCTGACCACCCCGCCTGTCAATCAGGGTTGACACCCCTCCCGCGTCAACCTAGATTGACATGCATGACCGAAGCGACCGACCTCGCCGCACGGGCCGGGGACCAGGACCCCCGCGTGGGCCTGCGTGCCGTGGCCGCCCTCCGCAGGCTGCTGGAGCAGCTGGAGGCCGTACAGGTACGCAGCGCCCGCGCGCAGGGCTGGTCCTGGCAGGAGATCGCGTCCGAACTGGGCGTCAGCCGGCAGGCCGTACACAAGAAGCACGGGAGGCTCTGATGTTCGAACGCTTCACCCGGGACGCCCGCGACACGGTGACGGGCGCGGCCGCCCAGGCCCGCACGGCCGGGGCCGCCACCGTCACCGAGGAACACCTGCTGCTCTCCCTGCTGGAGCGCGGCGCCCTGGACCGCCTGGGCGTGGACCGCGCCGCCGTCGCGGCGGGCCTGCGGGCCGCCCGCCGCCGGGGCGGGATGTCCAGGGCGGACGAGGAGGCCCTCGCCGGCCTCGGCATCGACCTCTCGGAGATCGTCGCCCGGATCGAGGAGGCCCACGGCGCGGGCGCCCTCGCGGCCCCCGCACCCCGCGGGCGCACCCTCGGCTCCTCCCTCCGCACGGCCCTGGGCCGCCCGGAGTCCGGCAAGAGGCACGTCCCGTTCACCGGGGGCGCCAAGAAGGTTTTGGAACAGTCCCTGCGCATCGCCCTGGGCCGCGGGGACCGCCACATCGGCACCTTCCACCTGCTGCTGGCCCTGCTCTCCCGCCCCGGCCCGGTCTCGGAGGCCCTGGCCGACCACGGGATCACCTACACCACCGCCGAAGCGGCCCTGGCCGACTAGACCCCGGGCCGCAGCCCCGCCGCGATGCGGGCGGCGGCCGCCGCCAGGTGGGCGCGGGCCTCGGCGAGCTGCGCGGGGGTGACGCCGTGGTCGCGGGCCGCGTCGCGGACGTCGTCCCGGAAGCGGTCCAGCAGCCGGTCCAGGTCCCGCGCCGGGTCGGCGGTGGGCGTCAGGTCCTCGGCCCAGCCGGATCCCGAGGGCCCCGGGGCGCTCGCCGTCCCGGCGGGCCCGGCCTCCGCCGCACCTCCGCCGCCCAGCCACGCCCCGGCCAGGCTGCCCAGGACCCCGCCGGACCTGGCGAACTGTTCCTGGAGCTGGGCGGCGATGCGCTGGACCTCCTCGCGGGCCCGCTCCTGCGCCTCCTTGGCCTGGCGCCGTGCCTGCTGGGCCTCCTCACGGGCCCGGCGGCTCTCGTCCTTCGCCCGGCGGGCCTGCTCCTTCCACTCCTGCTTCGCCTTGCGGAACTCCTCCTTGGCCGCCTTCCAGGACTCGTCCTCGAAATGGGCCGTCGTGGCGGAGGCCGCGGCCCGCATCTCGCGGCGCAGGTCACCGGCGGCACCGCGGACGTCGTCCCGGATCTCCGCGGCCAGCTCGGACACGGAGTCGCGGATCTCCAGCTCCAGGTCGGCCAGCTCCCCCACCCGGTCGGCCAGCTCGGCGCGGCCCGCCTCGGTGATGGAGTACACCTTGCGCCCGCCTTCGGTGGCGTACGTGACCAGCCCCTCGGCCTCCAGCTTCGCCAGCCTCGGGTACACGGTGCCCGCGGAGGGCGCGTACAGCCCCTGGAACCGCTCCTCCAGCAGGCGGATCACCTCGTACCCGTGACGGGGCGCCTCGTCCAGCAGCTTGAGGAGGTAGAGGCGGAGGCGGCCGTGGGCGAAGACGGGCGGCATGTCAGAGCACCTTCTTGTCGAGCTGGAGGGGAGCGGCGGCCTGCGGCCGGCTCAGCAGGGCGATGGCCCCGGAGACCGTGGTGGCCCGCAGGGTGCCGGTTCCGGTGCCGAGGGTGCCGGTGATCCGCTTGGCTCCGAACTGGCCGGTGACCCGCAGGTCCGCGAAGCCGTTGGAGACGCTGCCGGTGGCGGTGTTCGCCTCGACCCGGGCGTCGGCGGGATGCGGGAGGCGGATGGCCACCTGGCCGGAGACGGAGTTCAGGAAGATGTCCACCGGCTCGGGCGCGGCCGGGTCGGGGACGAGGTCGATGAGCATGTCGCCGCTGACCGAGTCGGCCCGTACGCTGCCGGCCGCGCCGTCGACCACCGTCAGACCGCCGGAGACGGAGTGGAAGGCGAACTCACCGGTGACGGACTGGGCCTCGACCCCGCCGGAGACGGTCCGCGCCTCGACCCGCCCGGAGAGCCCGACCAGGGTGGCGTCGCCCGAGACCCCGTTGACCTCGGTACCACCGGAGATTCCGGACACGAAGGCGGCGGCGCTGACGGTGGCCAGCTGGACGTGGGTGCCGGCCGGGACGGTGAGCGTGACGGTGACGCTGCGCTCCCAGGCCTTGCGGCCGTCCGCGGAGGAACCGGCCCAGGCCTTCCACGGCTTGCCCTCGATCCACTTCCGGAAGCCCTGGGAGCCGTTCCAGGGCAGGTCCTCGTAGGAGAGCGTGAGGGTGCCGCCGTCCTGGACCACGTGCAGCGGGGGCCCGTCGACCTCGGTGACCTCCAGCCGGGCCGGGCCGCCCTCGGAGGCGACCACGTTCACCGTGCCGCCGACGACGCGCACGCGGAGGTCGGCCACGGGCCGCTCGAAGGTGAGCTTCTGTGGTGCGGCGACCGACCACGTCATCTGCTCTGGCATGTGCTGCTCCTCCTCAGGCTGGCGCACGCAACATATCGCGTCTCCCTAGACACGATATATCGCGGCCGACCGAAGTCAAGCACCCTTCGCCGGCACGCCCCCATGGCCGCCGCTGCGCGGGGCCGCCCCCCGTTCCCCGGGCTCCACCCGGACCCGCGCCTCAACGCCGGCGAGGCGGCCGACAACCGGATGTGCCAGCAGCACACCTGCCCGGGCGAAGGCAAGGGCGGGCGGCCGGACGACGGACGTGAGGGGGCGGGAACGGGGTGGGGTGGCGTCCGGGGCTAAAACGAGATGAATTCGGCGCGCGGTACCCCGTACGACTCAGACCCGGAACAGGCACCGAACATCGAAGCCCCCCCCCGGACGACACCCCGCCCCGGCACCGCCCCCCACCCGAACCCCGCCGACAGGGCAACCACCCACCTCGGCACCGTCCCACAGGGCAACCGCCCGACAGGGCAACCCCGCCCACCCCCGAAGGGCCCGGCCAGGGCAACGGCCTACGCCACCAGCAAGGGACTCCCGCTCCGCCGCAGCCACGCCCGGTACGGCGGGGTGCGGAGCGCCGCTTCGCGGTACGCGTCGCGGAGGTCCTCGAAGACCTCCGCGTGTTCCCCCGGCCGCGTCGCCAGCAGCAGCCGCACCGCCAGCGGGTCCCCCGACAGCGGCCGGATGGCCATGTCGTCGCGCGGCCCGGACGTCGGCTGGCACGGAGCCACCGCTTCCCCGGACACGATCAGCGACGTCGCGGTGTGGTAGTCGGCGTGCAGCACGGGCGGGTCGACCCCCGCGCCCGCGAAGACCCGTCGGAGGCCGTCCCATTCGCCGTCCACCGAGGGGTCCACCGTCCAGCGGTCGCCCGCCAGGTCCTCTAACGCCACCACCGGCGACCGCGCGGCCGGATGGTCCCGGGACATGGACACGAACTGCGGCTCGCGCTCCATGAGGACCCGCAGCTCCAGCCCGGCCGGCACCCTCAGCGGGCTGCCCTCCACCTCGTGGACGAACGCCACGTCCAGCTGCCCGCCGGCCGTCATCCGCAGCAGCGCGTTCGCGGAGACGTCGACCACCAGCGACGTCTCCCGCTCCGGTGCGCGCCGGTGCAGCCGCCGCAGCCACCCCGGCAGGGCCCGGCTCGCGGTCGAACCGATCCGCAGCCGCGGCCCGTTCGCCGCCGCCCGCGCCTCCGCCACCAGCGCGGCCATCTCCGCGAGCAGCGGCCGCGCCCGCCCGAGCACCGTGCGCCCGAAGGGCGTCGGCCGGCAGCCGGTGCGCTCGCGCAGGAACAGTTCGCCGTCCAGGGCCCGTTCGATCCGGCGCAGTTGCGTCGTCAGGGAGGGCTGACTCACGCCGAGTTGCCGGGCGGCCTTGTGCAGACTCCCGGCGTCCTCGATGGCACACAGCGCGCGCAGGTGCCTCACCTCGAGCTCCATGACCCGAGGGTAGGCGGGCCCCGGGGACCGCACCAGCCGCCGATAGCCCCTCAAATCACGCCATTGTGCGGCTGGTTGACCAAGGTGTGGCCTGCCCGAAACCCTCCCGATAGTTCCGCGCTATCGGGCTCTGACATCATCCCCCGGCCCGCTCGGCTCCCGCAGACTCCGGTACCGGACGACCCATCCACCCCCCACCGCACCATCCGAGTAGGAGCCCCCACATGCGCCACTCCCACAGGACCATGCTGTCCGCCGCCACCGTCGGCCTCGCCGTCGCCGCCGCCCTCGGCGGTGTCGTGCCCTCCGCCGGCGCCGCCACCACCGCCCCCGCCGGCGGCCCGGCGAGCTACGCCGCGTACGAGCGTTCACAGGAGAACGAGGCCGCCAACCGGGCCTTCTTCGAGGCCGTGAAGCGGTCGGTCGCCGAGCAGCGGGCCGCGAACCCGGGCGCGCTGGCCGTCACCGTCACCTACAACACGCGCAACGCCCCGAGCTTCCGCTCCCAGATAGCCACCTCGACCCGCATCTGGAACAGCTCGGTCACCAACGTGAAGCTCCAGGAGGTGTCCACGGGCGGGAACTTCGCGTACTACGAGGGCAACGACTCCCGCGGCTCGTACGCGAGCACGGACGGCCACGGCCGCGGTTACATCTTCCTGGACTACCGGCAGAACCAGCAGTACAACTCCACCCGCGTGACGGCCCACGAGACCGGTCACGTGCTGGGCCTGCCGGACCACTACACGGGTCCGTGCAGCGAGCTGATGTCGGGCGGCGGCCCGGGCACCTCGTGCACGAACGCCACCCCGAACAGCGCCGAGCGGACGCGCGTCAACCAGCTGTGGGCCAACGGCCTGGTCGCCTCGGGGCTGGACTCCAAGGGCTGACGACCGCCACCGGCCACCGGCCGCTAGCCGCTAGGGCCTGTCCTCGGGAACGTACGGAGCGCGGTCCGGGTTCCGGCAGGGACCCGGACTCCACTCGGGTACGGGTACGAAGACCCCCATGGACTTGCGCCGCCGGAGCACCGTCTCCACGGCATGCCCGCAGGCCGGACACGTCCGCTGCTCGTGTCCGGCCTGCGGGGCGACCGTCCCGCGCTCGTTCTGCTGCTGTTCACCGGCCAAACCTCCACGGTAGGCCGTTTCCGTGCGTCATGACGGGCTCGGCACGGTGGGGTCGGCGGCGGTGCGGTCAGCGGGCGGTGCGGTCAGCGCTTGACGTCGTACGAGGTGATGACCTGGCCGCCGCCGAGGGCGGTGCAGCCGGTGAGCTCCAGGGGGCGCACCCCGAACCCGGCGCGGGACATCGGCATGCCGGTCCCGACCACGACCGGGTAGGTCTTCACGATGTACTCGTCGATCTCGTCCACCAGTTGGGCCGCCAGGTCGGCACCGCCGCACAGCCAGATGCCCAGGCCGTCCCGCGCCTTCATCTTCCGCACCTCGGCGACGAGGTCACCGCTGATGAGCCGCACCTGCGGGTCCGGCGGCGTGGCGAGGCTGCGGGAGACGACGTACTGCTCGCGCATGTGGCCGTAAGGGCTGGCCACGCCCGCCTTGAGGCCGGGCTCGTAGGTGTTGCGGCCCATGATCACCGTGTCGAAGCGCTTGGACGGGGCGTCCGCGATGCCGAGCTGCTTACGCCCCGGACCGGAGATCGTCTCGGGGTACTCGGCCGCGAGGTGGCCGACGAACTCGGGGTCGAGGTAGCCGTAGATGAAATCGGCATCGCCGTCCGGGGCTCCGATGAAGCCGTCGACGGTGGTGGCGATGAAGTACGTGAGCTTGCGCAAGCGAGTCTCTTCCGTTCGGGAGTGCCGCCGCTCCGGGGCACGCCGACGAAAGTACTTCATCTGAAGTACTTTGCCAACCCCCAATTCCGGGAACCGCCACTCACCCCGCACTCATCCCCGCCGCACGCCCCGCGACTCGCCCTGCGGCTTGCGCCACATCGGCCACATCAGCGGGCCGTCCGGCAGGCGTACCGCCTCGCCCGTGAATTCCCACCCGAGCCGCTCGTACAGCCGCATGCTCCGCTCGCTGCTCGCCTCCAGGTACGCCGGGACCCCCTCGCGGTCGCAGCGCTCCAGGACCGGCCGGATCAGCTCGGTGCCCAGCCCCTCGCCCTGCCGGCCGGGCGCGACCGCGATCATCAGCAGGTACTCGTGCTCCTCGGCGGTCGGATGCACCTCCCCCGTGAGCCGGCCGACCAGCTCGCACCGCTCGTTGTCCGGGTCGGCGACCGCCCGCATCCTCGCCGGGACGTCGTCCTCGGCGGCCCCGTCCTCCGGCTCGCCCGCCGGGATCCGCAGCCACAGCGCCGCCGCCGAACCGTCCGCCGTGCGGTCGATCCGGCCCTCGGCCAGGGCGACGTCCACGAAGACCCCGAGGAACTTGCCGTGCACGGCGGCCCGGTGCTCCGGGTCCGGGAAGACCCAGCTGCTCACCGGGTCACCGCGGAAGGCCTCGTCCAGCAGGCGCGCGACCGCGTCCCGGTCCGACTGATCTGCCTGACGTATCTCCAGCACCACGGGGCACACCCTTCACTCACGTGTCAACTACCGCGAGTGATCCTAGAGTTGTCCCGCGCGATTCTCGCCACACGCCCCCGAAAAGGCCTGTTCCGGCGCCCCGCAGCGCCGGAACAGACCCTCCGCGGCACCGGAACGAACCGGCCGCTACTTGGTGCGCCGCGTCACGAACTCCGCGAGCGCCAGCAGCCCGCCCGCCGCCGCCAGGTCGGGCACCGCCCGGGACAGCTCCTGCACCGCGCGGCCCATCCGGTCGGCGGCGTGGGCCTGCGCCCAGTCACGGCCGCCGGCGCGTTCCACCGCCCGGGCGGCCCGGGCCACGTCGTCCTCCTTCAGCGGGCCGGCATAGAGGAGCGCCAGCTCCTCACCGGCCTCGGTGCCCGAGGTCAGGGCGGCCACGACCGGGAGGGACTTCTTGCGGGCCAGCAGATCGGCCCCGGCGGGCTTGCCGGTGTGCCCGGGGTCGCCCCAGATGCCGATCAGGTCGTCGATCAGCTGGAAGGCCAGCCCGGCCTCCCGCCCGAAGGCGTCCATCGCCTCGACCTCCTCCGGCCCGGCGCCGGCGTACAGCGCGCCCAGCGCGCACGCGCAGCCGAGCAGGGCCCCGGTCTTGGCCGTCGCCATGGTCAGGCACTCGTCGAGGGAGACGTACGCCCGCTCCTCGAAGGCGCAGTCCGACTGCTGCCCCTCGCACAGCTCGACGACACAGGCCGCGAGCCGGACCGAGGCGGCCGCCGAGGCCGGGTGGGGGTCCTCGGCGAGCAGCCGCAGCGCGAGGGCCATCATGGCGTCGCCCGCGAGGATCGCGGCCGGCGTCCCGAAGACGGTCCAGGCCGTGGGCCGGCCGCGGCGCCGGACGTCCCGGTCGATGATGTCGTCGTGCAGCAGCGTGAAGTTGTGCGCGAGCTCCACGGCCGCCGCCGCCCGTACGGCGTCCGCGGCGATGCTCCCCGGCGTTCCCAGGGCCTGCGCCGAGGCGAGCACGAGCGCCGGCCGGATGGCCTTGCCGGCGCCGCCCGCGGCCGGAGTGCCGTCCTCGTGCTCCCAGCCGAAGTGGTACATCGCCACCCGGCGCATCGCGCCGGGCAGGCTCTCGACGGCCCGGCGGAGGGCCGGGTTGACCGTTTCCCTCGTGTCTTCCAGCAGGGCCGCCGCTTCCTGCCCCTCGCCCGTCGCCACGGCGTTCGCGGTCATCAGCGCCAGCGGCCGATCTCGACGTTCTCCAGGACGCCGAGCGCGTCCGGCACCAGGACGGCGGCGGAGAAGTAGGCGGTGACCAGGTAGGACATGATCGCCTGGTCGTCGATCCCCATGAAGCGCACCGACATGCTCGGCTCGATCTCGTCGGGGATGCCGGGCTGGTGGAGGCCGATCACGCCCTGCTCGTCCTCGCCGGTGCGCATGCACAGGATGGAGGTCGTCCGGGCGGCGCTGATCGGGATCTTGGTGGACGGGAAGATCGGCACGCCCCGCCAGGAGGTCACCGGGGTGCCGGCGACGTCGACCGACTCGGGGTAGAGGCCGCGCTTGTTGCACTCGCGCCCGAAGGCGGCGATGGCCTCGGGGTGCGCGAGGAACAGCTTGGAGTCGCGCCGCATGCTGAGCAGGGCGTCGAAGTCGTCCGGGGTGGGCGCGCCGTCGTGGGGCTGGATGCGCTGGTCGTAGTCGGCGTTGTGGAGCAGGCCGAAGTCGGGGTTGTTGAGCATCTCGTGCTCCTGGCGCTCCCGCAGCGCCTCGACCGTGAGCCGCAACTGCTGCTCGGTCTGGTTCATCGGGTGGTTGTAGAGGTCGGCGACGCGGGTGTGGACGCGCAGGACCGTTTGTGCAATGGAGAGTTCGTACTCGCGCGGCCGGGCTTCGTAGTCGACGAAGGTCCCGGGCAGGACGGGCTCGCCGACATGGCCGGCGGAGAGGTCGATCGCGGCCTCGCCGTACGGGTTGGTGCGCCGCGCGGGCCGGGTGAGTACGCGGTCCACGTGCGCCCGCAGCGAGCCGGCCCGGTCGGCGAGGAGCCGGAAGTCCTGCCGGGACAGCGTCAGGGCCGTACCGGCGGTGGCGGCGCGGGCGGTGTACTCCCAGATGGCCCCCTCGTCGGTGAGCGAGGCCTCGCCGAAGTACGCGCCGTCGGCGACGGTCCGCAGGACCGCGTCCTCCCCGTAGGGGCCGGGGCCGACCTGTTCGACGCGGCCGTGCGCGAGCAGGAAGACCTGGTCGGAGGGGCTGCCGAAGGAAGTGAGCTCCTGCCCGGCCTCGAAGTCGATCTGGCGGCAGCGCGCGGCGAGTTCGGTGAGGACCTCCTGGTCCTCGTAGTCGCGCAGCAGCGGCAGCTCCCCGAGCTCCGCCGGGATGACCTGGACCTGGGAGCCGGTCTTGACGAACTCCACGACGCCGTTGCCGACGGAGTAGCTCAGGCGGCGGTTGACCCGGTAGGTGCCGCCGTGAACGGAGACCCACGGGAGCGTCTTCAGCAGCCACCGCGAGGTGATCTCCTGCATCTGCGGCGCGGACTTGGTCGTGGACGCCAAGTTCCGGGCGGCCGCGGTCCCGAGACTGCTCTGCGACGTCCGGGATTCGGCTTCGGAACCTGCCTGGACCGACATGTCTGTCCTTTCGATCACTCCATGGGTGTGCGGGACGGAAGCCTTCCAGTGCGCTGCGCGACCGGACCACTACACAAACGGGTGGGACTACTCCAGCGGGAGATGGGCATGCTGAAAGGTTTAGCCCCCTTGCCCCCATCCCTCCCGCCCGCACCGTTTCCGGCCACCTCCGTGGCGGGACGACGGCGGGGTGGCCGGTTCACCACACCCTCCCGCCCGCGCTCGAACGGATCTCCGCATGACGGAACGAGGCAGTGGCCGAATACCGCCCTAGCCGCGGAAGAGCACCCTCCACTACACCGTTAAGTAACGGAACGAACACACACGGTGAAAGGAGGCGGTCATGGCCGCACCCATGTCCGCGGACCGCTTCATCCAGGCACTGCGCGCCGAGGGCCTGACCGTCGTGGAAGTGGGCGCCTGGCGCACCCACAACCGCAACCACAGGGGCCCCTGGGGGCCGGTGCACGGGGTGATGATCCACCACACCGCCACGCGCGGCACCGCGTACACCGTGGAGCTCTGCCGTGACGGCCACTCCGCCCTGCCCGGACCCCTCTGTCACGGCGTGATCACCAAGGACGGCCGGGTCCACCTGGTCGGCTTCGGCCGCGCCAACCACGCCGGCGCCGGCGACTCCGACGTACTGGCCGCCGTGATCGCCGAGAGGCGGCTGCCGCCGGACCACCACGCCGACACCGACGGCAACCGGTACTTCTACGGCTTCGAGTGCGAGAACCTCGGCGACGGCGAGGACCCCTGGCCGGCCGTCCAGCTCGACGCGATCACCCGCGCGGCGGCCGCCGTCTGCCGCGTCCACGGCTGGGGCGCCCGCTCGGTCCTGGGCCACCGCGAATGGCAGCCCGGCAAGATCGACCCCCGCGGCTTCACCATGGACCGGCTGCGCGAACGCGTCGCCGAACGCCTCAAGTGACAGGCCCGACAATGAACTGGTGACCCACCCCGAACTGCGACCCCGCCCGCCGTCCCCCCTCGTCGAGGCGGCCGACGAACGCTTCGGCGCGCACGGGGTACGGCTCCTCCTCAAACGGGACGACCTGGTCCACCCGGAGCTGCCCGGCAACAAATGGCGCAAGCTCGCGCCGAACCTCCGGGCAGCGATGGAAACCGGCCACGACCGGCTCGCCACCTTCGGCGGCGCCTACTCCAACCACCTCCGGGCCACGGCGGCGGCCGGACGGCTGCTCGGCCTGGAGACGGTCGGCATCGTCCGCGGCGACGAACTGGCCGGCCGCCCCCTCAACGACTCCCTCGCCCGCTGCGCGGCGGACGGCATGCGGCTGCACTTCGTCACCCGCTCCGAGTACCGCCGCAAGGCCGAGCCGCGCACCCTGGCCCGCCTCCTGGCCTCCGCGGGGGCCACGGGCGCGTACGTGGTCCCCGAGGGCGGCAGCAACGCCCTCGCCCTCACGGGCTGCGCGGAACTGGGCCGCGAGCTGCGCGGGATGTCCGAGGTGGTGGCGGTGGCCTGCGGTACGGGCGGCACGCTGGCCGGCCTCGCGGCGGGGCTGGCTCCGGGCCAGCGGGCGCTGGGCGTCCCGGTCCTGGCCGGGGGCTTCCTGGGGGCGGAGATACGTTCCCTCCAGACCCTGGCCTTCGGCGGCCCGGCCGGCGACTGGACCCTGGCGGAGGGCTTCGACCACGGCGGCTACGCCCGTATCCCGCCCGCGCTGGACGCCTTCGCCGCCGACTTCGAGTCCCGGCACGGGGTTCCGGTGGAACGGATCTACGTGGCGAAGCTGCTGTGGGCCCTGCACGCCCTGACGGCGTCCGCCGCCTTCCCTCCGGGCACCACCCTGACGGCCGTCATCACGGGCGCCCCGTAGCCTCCCGGCGTCCGGCCGGCGTGCCGCTGCGCGGGGCGAAGTCCCCTGCCCACCCTTCGCCCGTTCCCCGCGCTGCGCCCGGCCCCCTCCTGGGGCTCCGCCCCAGACCCGGCGCCTCAAACGCCGGCGAGGCTGGAGTCGCCAGCAGCACACCGGCGCGGGCAAAGACACGGGCGGGCGGCCGGACAACGGACGCAAGGGGGCGGGGACGGGGTGGGGTGTCGTCCGGGGCCAAAACGAGATGAATTCGGCGCGCGGTGCCTCGCACAACCGGATCCGGAACAGGCGCCGAACATCGAAGCCCGCCCCAGACGACACCCCACCCCCGCCCCCCCCCCCCCCCCCCACCCCCCCCCCCCCCCCACCCCCCCCGCCCGCCACCCCCCCCCCGGGGGGGGCCCCCCCCCCCCCCCCCC